>DAIDGU010000065.1 GCA_027459785.1 Ktedonobacteria bacterium
AGGACATCGATCCTTTCTGCGATAGCGGGCGGTTGAAACCGCGCCTAGGGGCGTGCCGCCACGAAGTCCGCCTGCGCGGACTGGAGGGTATTTGCGCTTGCCAGGATACGCGCGCTTTCTTGGGAGTCACGCCGCGCGTGCTATAGTGATGATGACGCCTGATGGTGCTGATCGTGTTTTTGTCAGTCATCAAGGAGTGTTAGATATGCGCGTAGTTGTTCGAGGCTATTTTCAAAACATCGGCATGCTGATCGGTTTGCTGCTCATTTGGGGATTGTTGGTACGAGTGGTCTGGCGTGTTCCCCTGGAATGGATCGTTGCCCTGAGCTTGATCTTGCCGGTGCCGCTACTGGTCTTGCTCAGTATCGCCGCCGGGCTGAGTATGGGGCTGCGCCAACGACGGATGGGGGGTGGTCGGCGACCGCCGAGAATGCCCCCCGGTTGGCGACCGCCGGGTTGGGGGCCACGCTTCCCGCGCGACGGCAACGGTGGCGACCGCGATGATGGCGGCCTGGCCGGTGAGCGCGTCCCGCGCCGGCCCATCCTGCCCACGCTCAGCGCCCACGCCGGCACCACGCTGACCGATGATGACGATTATGTGCAGCCGCGCCGCTGATGATGGCACGACCGGCTGGGTACTGGCAACTATGGCTGGCTTTCTGCGAGGGGTAGCGTGAAATAGAACGTGCTGCCCGCGCCCGCCTGACTCGTCACACCAATCGCGCCGTCATGGCGGTCGATGATCGTTTTACAGATGTACAGGCCCAGACCCAGACCCACCCCCGATCCGTCCAGTTGTGCGATCTCGGTGACGCGCGCGAACCGCGCGAATAATTGGGCCTGTTGCGCCGGGGTGAGGCCCGGCCCGGCATCTTGCACGCGCACCCGCACCTGGGCGCGCTCACGCTGCACGCGCACGCGCACCGGCTGGTCGGCAGGGGAATATTTGAGCGCGTTGACGACAAGGTTGATCACCACCTGCTCGATGCGGTCCGGGTCAGCCATGACTATGAGGGGCGCGCGGGGTAGCCCTGTCAGCGTAATCGCGCGATGCGGCCAGGCGGCTTGTTGCGACGCGACCGCGTCGCGCACGATGGCCAGCAGATCGCACCGCTCCGAGCGCAACTCCAGCTTGCCGGAGGTGATCCGCGAAACATCCAGCAGATCGCCGATCAGCCGATCCAGGCGTCCCAGTTGCCGGTTACTTTGCGTCAGCAACTGAAGATAGCGGCTTATCTGCGCGCGATCGATGGTCCCGGTCTGATCCAGCAGCTTCTTAAAGCCGCGTTCGCCCATCTGCACGTTGGCGATGACGGAGGTGAGGGGGGTGCGCAGTTCGTGGCTGGCGATGCCCAGAAACTCGTTCATGCGCCGGTTGGCCTCGGCCAACGCGGTCTCGCGTGCGGTGGCGGCCACCTGAGCGCACAGCAACCGGTCGCGTTCGATGGCGAGCGCGCTCAAGCGCCCCATCGCCAGCATCAAGGTCAGGTCGTCGGCGCTATAGGTGCGGGGGACGCCGCGATGCTCGATGGACATCAGCCCCACCACACTGTCGCCCAGCACGAGCGGCACCATCAAAATCCGCTGCACTTTGTAATCCGCGCCGTTGCGCAAGGGGTCCGCCGCCAGATCGAGCGTGATCGGCGTACCAGCATAGATGTCCGCGAGGTGTTCGGGAGCGAGATAGGCATGCAGCGGGGTGCGGGCCACATCCTGCCACCATTGGTCCGCCACGGCGGGATCTAAGCCGCTCGCGGCCAATGGCTGCATCGTCCCCGTCGCGGGATCTAAGGTAGACATGACGGCCATATCACACGCGAAGATCCGGCGCACGAGGGTAACAAGGCGTGCGCCGATATCCGTGAGGTGATGCGCTTCATCGTTGGCAGCAACGGCGGGGGTAACGGCCACGACTTCCTCCGTGAGGGCCAGCAAGGCGGCCAGCGACTCTTGGACACGCCGTTCTAGCTGCTTGCGCTCGGTGATATCCACCAGCACGGACATGGCACCGATGATCGCGCCGGTTTCGTCGCGCAGGGGCGCAGCGGAATCGAGGATCGTTTTGCGCGAGCCGTCGAAGGCGGCGATGTCGAGTTCTTGGGCGAGGGATACGGCACCGGTGGTCAACGCGCCGACGATGCCCCATTCATCCGGGGCCAATGCGCGGCCCGTCGCCGGCCACCAGGCACGATAGAGGCCGAAATCGGCGCGACTCGCGGCCAACGGCACAGCCTCGCCCCAGATCGCCTTCAGCGCCCGGTTCACGATCTGCGCTTTACCCTGGGCATCCACCACAGCCACGCCGACGGGCAGCAATTCGAGGATCGCGCGCAAATTCTCCGCATTGGCGCGGGCCGCGCGCTCTAATGTATGCCGTTCGGTGATATCCCGATAGATGGCGACGGCACCGACGATGTGGCCAGCATCATCCCGCAGGGGGGCCGCGCTCACATTCACGTCAATGTCCTTCCCGCTCGGCACCGTGACCTTTAAGTCAACCGCCTGGGTACCAGTGAGTACTTCGCCACGCACGGCGCGCATAAACGGCAGATCAGCGGGGGCAAAGGGATGGTCCTGGGCATCGCGCACCAGGATGTGCGGCGGGCGGTCAGTAACGGGCAGATCGGCATAGGCGGGCATCTGGTCGAACTCGAAAAGCGAGGCCAGCGCCGCGTTCCACTCGACCAGCCGGCCCTGAGCGTCATAGATGACGATGCCGTCAGCCGCCGCCTCGAAGATCGTCTTGAGCTGGCGGGCGCGCTCCTGCACGCGCCGTTCCTGCCGCCGCCGCTCGGTCACGTCGCGGTGCGCGACCACCGCGCCGCTGATCGCCCCGGTTGCATCGCGCAAAGGCGCACCGGTGACGCTGAAATTCACACCGCCCGCCGCGCCGGTTTGGACCCATGTTTCGGCGGCGGTTTCGCCAGCGAGAATCTCCCCCTGCACGATCCGGTTTTGCGGCCACTCCGCTTCCGCCATCACACGCCCCTGTTCGTCACACAAGGGGATCGCGGCAGCGCGCTCGTGCAGGGTGGCGGGAATGGTGGTGGGAAAATAGCGAGCCATGATCTGCTGGAAAGCGGTGTTCGACCGGATGATATGCATCTCCTGGTCATAGACCACCAAGCCATCGGCCACGGCGTCGAAGATCGCTTCGATTTCCGCTTTGCCGCGCCGCACCTCCTGGCGCAAGCGTGCCAGCGCCAAATGCCCCGCCACCCGCGCCAACAATTCGCGCGAGGAAAACGGCTTGATCAAGTAATCATCCGCCCCCGCCCCCAATCCTTCCACCGTCGCCTCTTCGCCGGCCCGCGCGGAAAGCAAGATCACGGGGATATGCGCGGTGCGCGGGTCCGCACGCACGGCCTGCAACAAGCCGAAGCCATCGAGGTCGGGCATCATCACGTCGCTGAGCACCAAGTCCGGCGGCTGGGCGCGGATCGCCGTCAGCGCCTGTGCGCCTGAAGCAACCGCCTGCACGGTGTATTGGCCGCGCAGCAATCGTTCCACATAGGCGCGCATGTCCGCGTTGTCATCCGCCACCAGCACCCGCGCGCCCGTCGCCACCAGGGCATCATTGCGGCGGCTGGTGGAAGGGCCGATGAGATCGTGATCTACTGGCGCTACTGGCAACCAGCGTTCCGCCTCTTCCACGAAGGCTTCGGCACCGACGGCGGTGGTGGGCAGCAGTGCCGCCTGGTCGATTTGCTCCGCCGGCAGATGGGCCGTTCCCAGCGGCAGGGTGACGGTGAAGGTCGTTCCCGCCCCCACCTGGCTGCTCACGGCGATGGCACCCCGGTGCAATTGGACCAACTCCTGCACCAGCGCCAGGCCGATGCCCGATCCCTCCTGGGTGCGGGCGCGCGCGCCTTCCACGCGATGAAAACGCTCGAAGAGCCTCGGCAGTTCGGCGGGGGGGATGCCGGTGCCGGTATCTTGCACGCTGAGCTGGACGTTTGCGCCGTCTGCACGCAGGCGCACGCTGATTTCCCCGGCCAGGGTGAACTTAAAAGCATTCGAGAGCAGATTCAGGACGATCTTTTCCCACATGTCGCGGTCCACATACACCGGCGCGGACAGGGGTGGGCAATCGATGCTCAACGTCATGCCGGCATGTTCGATAAGCGAACGGAAAGTGCTGGCGAGGTCGGCGGTGAGCTGCGCCAGATCGACCGGCACATAGCGCGCTTGGACGCGCCCCGCTTCGATGCGCGAGAAGTCCAGCAAAGAGTTGACCAGCTTCAACAAGCGCAACCCGTTGCGCCGCACCACTGTCAGGCGCTCACGCTGCCCCGGCGGCAACGGTTCGTCGGCGTCCGCCAGGCTATCGGCGATGGGGCCGAGCATCAGGGTCAACGGCGTGCGAAATTCATGGCTGATATTGCTGAAAAAGATCGTCTTGGCGTGGTCGAGCGCGGTGAGTGCCTCGACGCGCTGGCGTTCGGCTTCGTAGGCGTGCGCGGCGACCAGCGCCGTCGCCAGATGGCCTTGCAGGACGCTGAACACGGCGCGATAAGCGTCGTCCAGGGTGCGGCGGGGACTGATGCCAGCGATCCACAGCAGCGTCGGCGTCGTCTGGCCGGGTTCACTGATCGGCATTACCAATGCGCGTTCCGGCGGCCACCCGGCGATGCCGGTGAAGGTGAGCGGTTCCCAGGCGACCGCTTGCGGCGCGCCCGTCGCCAGCGCGGCAGCCACCGACCAGGGCGCGGCGGGATCGCTGCCGTCCAACGTGTGCCACGGCGCGAGGTCATCCAGCGCCACATTGACCGACGTTAAGTATGTGAGGGTGGTGCCGTCCGGTTCCACGCGATAGAGGATGGTGGCTGGCACATCGTAGGGATCGTGGGCCAGCGCGGCAGCCGCGTACCGCGCCACCTCTTCCGTGGTCCGCGCCTCCACCAGCGTCCCCGCCAGGTCGCGCGCCAACCTTGCCCGCCGCTCGGCCAACACGCGCTCCGTGGTTTCCGTCACGGCGGTGAAGACGCCCTGGACCGTGCCGTCGTCGCCTTCGATGGGACTGTACGAGAACGAGTGATAGGTCTCTTCGGTATAGCCGTTGCGCGCCAGGAAAAGCAATTGGTCATCCGACCAGGTCGCCGCGCCAGTGGCCAGCACGCCACGCAGCATGGGGCCGATGACATCCCAGATCTCCGGCCACACCTGTTGGCCCGGCAAGCCCATCGCACCGGGATGGCGGGCGCTCAAGGTGGGGGCATAAGCATCATTATAGAAAACGGTAAAATCTTCGCCCCACCAGATGATCATCGCGTGGCGGCTCGTCAGGCAGATGCGCAGCGCCGTGCGCAACGTCACCGGCCAATGGGCGACATCCCCCAACCGCGTCGCGGTCCAATCGATGCCACGGAGGATGCTTTCGGTCGCACTGCCGCCAGCAAACAGGCGATCAGTGACGTTGGTGGGGACGGTATCCATCGCAGAACCTCATGATTGGGATGCGGGCAGGCTGGCCCATGCTTGCGCGACCGCGGCCACCAGGCGGTCAAGATCGAAGGGTTTATTGAGCGACGCTGTGGTCGTTTGCATCAACAGCGCAGCCAAAGCAGCATCCGGGGAATCGCTGCGGGCGGTGATGAACACGATGGCGAGCTGCGCCCGCCAGTCCGGCAGGGAGGCGATGGCGCGCAAGACTGCTACTCCATCGCAACGTGGCATCATGCGATCCAGTAACAGCACGCGCGGAAGGGGGAGGGTGCGGATGAGGTTGAGGGCGACGATGCCATCCTCGGCTTCCTCGACCAGATAGTCATTTTCCTCGAAAAGGAAGCGCAGGCTCTCACGGATGCCCGCGTCGTCATCGGCAACCAACACACGCCGTTCAGTCACGCACGACCTCCACTGGGGGCGCGGCCTGGGCCGAAGGGCATTCCGCCGCATGTTGGATGATCGCCTGGACGATAATGGCGCTGGCACTCATCAGAGGATCGTCTTGCTGGGCGCGCAACGTCACCAATGCCTGAAAAAAGGCTTCGCGCTGCCGGGGGGGAACCGATACATTGACGCTGGGTTTGCTCAAACGTTTGGCGGAAGTAGACATGGCAGCAGTCCTTTCAGGTGGTATCAGCTCAAGCGCAAGAAACCGGCCAGGTTGCCGAATTGGCAGATTGGCAACGGCGACCACATTGCAGCAGGACATTTGCAAAGACCTTGACAAGCGCATATTCTTGCGCTATAGTTAGTTACATGAGTGATGAACCACAGAGGTAATTAGGGGCAGGAACGCCACCGCTATCCTCGCCAGCAGGCCGACCAAGGAGGAGCAGGAGCAGGCAACGCGCATTGACCGATCAGCCTGAAAGGAGTGAGACAGCCCCGATGAGTCTTACCGTCGAACACATCAACAAAACGTTTGGTTCGTTCCCGGCCATTACCGATCTCTCTATGGAAGTGCAGGAGGGAGCGCTCTTCGGCTTCCTGGGAGCGAACGGTGCTGGCAAAACGACGACGATGCGCATGATTCTCGATCTGCTGCGTCCCGATTCCGGCCAGATCACCTGGCAAGGCACGCAGGTCCAAGCCGTCGCGCGCCAATCCTTCGGTTATTTGCCGGAAGATCGCGGTCTTTATCCCCGCATGGAGGTCGCCGCGCAACTGATCTTCCTGGCGCGTCTCGCGGGCCTATCCCAACATGCTGCCAAGCAGGCCCTGGATGAGTGGCTCGAACGGTTCCAGATCACGGCCTATCGCCGGAAAAAGGTCGAAGAACTTTCCAAAGGGAACCAGCAAAAAGTGCAGTTCCTCGCCGCCATCTTGCACGATCCGACGCTGGTGATCATGGATGAACCGTTCAGCGGGCTGGACCCAGTCAACACGACGGTGCTGAAAGCAGCGTTTCAGGAGATGCAGCGGCAGGGCAAGACGATCATCTTTTCCACGCACCAGTTGGAGCAGGTGGAGGAGTTATGCGAAGACATGGTGCTGATCAACAAGGGGCAAACGGTGGTGCAGGGCAACGTGCGCGAGATCAAGCGCCAACATGGGCGCAATGTCGCGCGGCTCAAGCTCGACAACGATCCCACCGCGCCCTGGCTGGATACGTTGGCTGGCATCCACGTGACGAAACGCCGCCAGGATTATATCGAAATGCAACTTCCGGTCAATTTCAATCCCAACCTGATCGTGGAAACCGCGCTGCAACACGGCGGCATCATCAGCCGTTTCGAGGTAGTTGAGCCATCCCTGACGGATATTTTCCTTGAACTGGTTGGCCCGACCGCACTGCCGGATGCAGCGCCTGGGCATACGGCGCAAGGGGGCAAGCTAGCATGACAACGCAACCGATGGAAAAGCCAAATGCAGAAGATACCGAGCAGGAACACCGGGCTATCGCGGTCAGCTCGCACGGCGCGGCCCAGAACACCTGGCGCAACATGCGCCTGATCAGCGGGCGCGAGTACAAAAATCGGCTGTCCCAGCGCAGCTTCATCATCACCAGCATCATCCTGCTGATCGTCGTGTTCCTGGCCCCCTTTATCCCAACGGTTGTGCAGTTGATTCAATCGCGGGGCGCACCGTCGCAAACGCATCTCGTCGTGGTGAATGAGGCTGGCACAGTGGCGGGCATGAACGAGACAACGCTGCTCGCCTTCATCGGTGCGCAACTGAACGGGACGGCTGCTACAAGCTCTGCGCCATATGCGATTACTGACCAACCGACAGATGCAATCGACGGTCTGCAAAATCAGGTCAAGCAAGGCAACCTTGACATTCTGCTGGTGGTGGAACGCTCCGCGCAAGGGAATCTTCAGTTTGTCTATGATGCCGGTGGCGACCCCAGCACAGATGGCAATCTGACCAGCATCCAAGCCCTGGCCCAGCAGCTTACCGTGCTTGATACCGCGCAGCACCTTGGTCTCACGCCGTCCCAAACGGCCCGCCTCTTTGCTCCGGTCAGCCTGTCAACGGCGTATCCGCATCAAAGCCAGGACGCGCGCCCGGTGAATCAGATCGCGGCGGAATATATCCTCGCCTTTGCGGGTGTGATCCTGATTTATATCTCGATTGGGATCTATGGTGCCATCGTCGCGGCAGGGGTTGCGGAAGAAAAGAGCAACCGGGTGATGGAACTGCTGGTGAATGCGGCGACGCCCTTCCAACTGCTGGCCGGGAAGATCGTGGGCATTGGCGCGGCCTGCCTGACGCAAATGGTGGGCGTGGTGATCGTCGGCATTGGTTCGCTGTTGCTGCAAGGGCCGATCCAGACGGCGCTGTTCGGGGCGAGTGCCTCAGACTTCAGCCAATATCTCATCAACGTGTCCATCCCGTTCTACCTGTTGTTCCTGGTCTACATTCTTCTGGCGTTCTTCCTCTATGCGGCCCTCTATGCGGGACTGAGCGCGATGGTCAAACGCCAGGACGAGGTGCAAAACGCGACCATTGTTCCAACGCTGTTGCTGGTCAGTGGCTATCTGCTGTTCTTTCTTACCGCCGCTTCGCCCAATGGGGCCTTAACGGAGGTGCTGTCCTATGTACCCTTCTGGACGCCTATGTTGATGCTGCTACGCATTGCACGCGGCACGGTGGCCTGGTGGGAGATTCTCCTAAACATTGGCTGGATGCTGGTGGCCATTTATGCCTGCACGTGGTTTGCCGCGCGCCTCTACCGTCTGGGGGTCTTGATGTATGGGCAGCGGCCTGGACTGGGGCAGTTGCTGAAACTGGCGCAGATGAACTGATGCGGTGGGCGATAGCCTGCGCTCAGCGCGGATGAGATGAGGAGACGGGTCTGGTGAAGCGATGGAATACGTAATCGACGATACGCGCCCGATCTTCGTGCAGATTGCCGAGCGGATCGAAGAAGACATCCTTGCAGGCAGGCTGGCGGAGGAGGAGCAGGTGCTTTCGACCAACCAGTTTGCCGCGATCTACCAGATCAACCCCGCCACCGCGGCCAAGGGGGTGAATCTGCTGGTGGATCAGGGCATTCTGTATAAAAAGCGCGGCCTGGGCATGTATGTCGCAACGGGCGCGCGTGAACGCTTGCTGGCGAAGCGCCGGGAGCAGTTCTATGAACGCTATGTCGCGGTGATGCTGCGCGAGGCGGAACGGCTTGGGATTTCCGAGGAGCGCGTGATCGGGATGATCCAGAAGGGAGCGATGATATCATGATTGTGCCGGTGGAGGCGGAGTGCCTGACCAAACGCTTTGGCACCCTCAGCGCGCTCGATGCCATTAGCTTTGCGCTGGAAGCTGATAAAATCTATGGGTTGCTGGGGCGCAATGGGTCCGGCAAGACGACGCTCATGCGCCTGATGACAGCGCAGATCTTCGCCACCAGTGGCACAGTGAAGGTCTTTGGGGAAACGCCCTATGAGAACCGCCACGTCCTCAATAAGATCTGCTTCATCAAGGATAACCAGAAGTATCCCAACAGTTACCGAGTTCTTGATGTGTTGGAACAGGCCGCGTTGTTTTTGCCGCGCTGGGACCGGGAGTATGCCTGCGCGCTCACCGAGGATTTCCAGTTGCCCCTGCAACGGCGGATGAAGGCGCTTTCCAGAGGCATGCTTTCCGCGGTGGGCATCGTTGTCGGCCTCGCCAGTCGCGCGCCCTTGACGATCTTCGATGAACCAAACTTGGGCCTGGACCCGGTGGCCAGGGGGTTGTTTTATGAGCGATTACTTGCAGATTATGCGGAGCATCCGCGCACTATCATCCTCTCGACGCACCTGATCGATGAGGTCAGTCGGCTCTTGGAACATGTGCTGGTGCTGGACCGCGGTCGGCTGATCCTGGATGTGGATGCCGAAAGCTTGCGCGGGCGCGCGTTTGCCGTCATCGGCCCGGCGGCCAAGATCGACTCGTATACGGCGGGGAAGGAAGTGCTTGATCGCGCGCCATTCGGCAGCCTGGTGTCGGTGACTGTGATGGGCAATGGGGATATTGCTGACCGCAAGCACGCCGCAGCGCTCGGCCTGGATCTCGCGCCGGTGTCGTTGCAGCAATTGATCGTCCATCTGACCAGCGCACCATCCACCAGAAAGACGGTGGAAGACCGATGAACTCTATTATGGGAGAATACTTCTTCCTTGGCGGTGCGTTTCTGCTCCTCAGCACCTTGGTGCTGGTGGGTACTCAAGCGCGCTGGTGGGGTACCATCGCGGGCTGGCTCACCCAGCAGACCGCGGCCACGCTCGGCGTGTGGCTGATGCCGCTGGCAGCGAGCTTTGCCCTGGCGTCCTATGCGCTGCTGCGCAAAGCAACCGTGTGATACACAATTCGGAGACCTCCTGCGGAAACGTGGGGCGGACATTCCTGTCCACCGCCTTAGAAAGGGAATCCTATGCTGGCCATCCGTGCTGTCGTGCGCATGCACACCAGAGATACACTGCTGTGGTTTATCGCGCCCTGGCTCTTGCAATTGGCCGCCTTTCTGGTCACTCTGCTGGATGGCTTGCTGTTCCAACGCCAGACTGCCTGGTTCTCTTCCGGCGGAGCCTACAATATCTATATCTTCTACTTCGTCGTCGGCATCGTGAGTGTCAACGATACATTGCGCTTTGCCGTTGGCTTCGGCGTGAGTCGCAAGGATTATTTTCGGGGAACGCTGTTGCTCGTGGCAGGGCTATTCGCCGCGACAGCCCTGGCGCTGGCGTCGCTGGGATTTCTCGAAAACCACGTCGTCAATGGCTGGGGCGTGGGCATGCACTTTTTCGCGCCGCCCTATTTCGGCGCTGGCTCGTTCCTGCAACAAAGTTGGGTGGATTTTTCCCTGCTGATGAATCTTTTCGCGCTGGGCTTTGTCATCGGCTGCACGTATCGGCGCTTTGGTAACATCGGCTTGCTGACCATTTTCGCTCTTGTGGTCCTTTTGCTGACCACCTGGATCGGATTGATTAGCCAGCCCAACCGCTGGGGCACTTTCTTTGCCTGGTTCAGCCAGCATACGGCAGCCGCGTTCGCCCTGGGGCTGTTGCCCGTGACGGCGCTTTTCCTGCTGGTCGCGTATCTACTGCTACGCCGCGCTGCTGGGTAATGGATGTCAACCGCTTGTGACCACATCTGTTGGGCCACAAACCAAACGGAGCAGCACTTCAGTGAAGTATCGCTGATAGCAAAAGCCCGCATCGGGTGATGCGGGCCTGGTGTGGTGTGCCTCGTGGAGGAACCGGGCTTAGTAGTCCGGCATCTGCGGCGCGGCAGCGGTTTTCTCTTTTTCGGGGATGTCGGTGATGAGCGCCTCGGTGGTGAGGATCATCGTGGCGATGCTGGCGGCGTTTTGTAGCGCGGAGCGCGTCACCTTGGCGGCGTCGATGATGCCGGCGGCGACCAGATCTTCCGTCTTGCCGGTCAGCACATTGTAGCCGATCTTCGGGTTGTTGCCGTTCTCGCGCTGCGCGCGGCGGATCGCCTCGACGATCACTGCGCCGTCCTGGCCGGCGTTCGTGGCGATCTGGCGGACTGGTTCTTCCAGCGCGCGGCGCAGGATGGTGATGCCCGTCGCGGCGTCGCCCGTCAGGTTCAGCTTATCCAGCGAGCTGGTGGCATCCAGCAGCGCCACGCCGCCGCCCGGCACGTAGCCTTCCTCGACGGCAGAACGGGTGGAGGAGAGGGCATCCTCGACGCGCGTCTTGCGGAACTTCAGTTCGACCTCGGTGCCGGCACCGACCTTGATGATGCCGACGCCACCCGACAGCTTGGCCAGGCGCTCTTGCAGCTTCTCGCGGTCATAGTCGCTGGTGGTCTCTTCGATCTGCGCGCGGATCTGCTTGATGCGCGCCTGGATCTCTTGATCCTCGCCGTGGCCCTCGACGAAGGTCGTCTCGTCCTTGGTGGCGATGACGCGCCGCGCCTGGCCCAGATCGTTGAGGGTGGCGTTTTCGAGGCGGCGGCCCACTTCTTCACTGATGACTTCGCCGCCGGTGAGGATCGCCAGGTCGCGCAGCATCTCTTTGCGGCGGTCGCCGAAGCCGGGGGCTTTCACGGCCAGGACGTTCAGGATGCCGCGCAGCTTGTTGACGACCAGGGTGGCGAGCGCCTCGCCATCGACATCTTCAGCGACGATGACGATGTTGCGCTGGCCGGTCTGCGTGATCTTCTCGAGGATCGGCAGCAGATCCTGGATGGCGCTGATCTTCTTGTCGGTGATGAGGACCGGGGTATCTTCGATGACGGCCTCCATGCGGTCAGAGTTCGTCACGAAATAGGCCGAGATGTAGCCCTTGTCGATCTGCATGCCCTCGACGTATTCCGTCTCGAAGCTGGTGCCGCGCGATTCTTCGACGGTGATGACGCCGTCGCGGCCCACGCGATCCATCACGTCGGCGATCAGCGTGCCGATCTGCTCGTCTGCGGCGGAAACGGTGGCGATCTGCGCGATCTCTTTCTTGCCTTCGACGGGGGTGGCGATGCTGCGGATGTATTCGACGACGGCGTCCACGCCGCGCTCGATGCCCTGGCGCAGCAGCATGGGATTCGCGCCGGCGGC
Source organism: Ktedonobacteria bacterium (assembly GCA_027459785.1). Lineage (GTDB taxonomy): Bacteria > Chloroflexota > Ktedonobacteria > Ktedonobacterales > JACDGC01 > JAJPKG01. The sequence goes on from DAIDGU010000065.1 coordinate 12,449, forward strand.
CAGGTTGCGCAGACCCTCGTTGACGATAGCCTGGGCCAGAACCGTTGCGGTCGTCGTGCCGTCGCCGGCCACGTCGTTCGTCTTGACGGCAGCTTCTTTCAGGAGTTGCGCGCCCATGTTCTCGAAGGGATCTTCGAGCTGAATCTCTTTGGCGACGGTCACGCCGTCATGCGTCACGGTTGGTGCGCCGAATTTCTTGTCGAGCGCCACGTTGCGGCCCTTGGGGCCGAGGGTGGTTTTCACCGCGCCAGCCAGGATGTCGATGCCGCTCTTCAGCTTGCGGCGCGCGTTCTCATCGAAGACGAGTTGCTTAGCCATGATGGGGAATGTTCTCCTCAGTAATATTGAAACTAGCGTTGGACGATAAAAGTAACGTGACTACGGAACGCGAAATGACGCGAGATCCGTGCGAAGTGACGCGACATACGTGCCTCTATTTCGTGTCTGTTCGCGGCTTTTTCGTGTTATTTCGTGTTCTCGTCCTTCGTTATCTCAGATCTCCCGCCTTACTCGGACAGGACGGCCAGGATGTCGGATTCGCGCAACACCAGCAGGTCTTCGCCTTCATACTTGAACTCGGTGCCGCCATATTTGGCGAAAAGTACCTTGTCGCCGACCTTCAATTCCATCTGCGAGCGTTCGCCATTATCCAGTACCTTGCCCGCGCCGACGGCGATGACGGTCCCCTCTTGGGGCTTCTCTTTCGCGGTGTCGGGGATGATGATGCCGCCCTTGCTCATCTCTTCTTTCGCCGAAGGCTTGACGACCACACGGTCGGCAACGGGACGAATCTTCGCCACGGTGGAATCTCCTCCTGCTTTCGCGGGGGTTTTGCCCGCCGCATCACCTGAACGCTTGTTAGCCACTGTGTTTTTCTCCACGCGGTTCATCCCCACCCAGGTGGGGATAACGCTGAGTGATCGTGCTTCTTTGCGCGTGCCGGTTGCCGCTGGGCGGCGCTGCCCGCGCAACCATTGGCAACAGCATAGATCATGTTCCGCAAGAAGCGCGTATGAGGAATGTTAGATTTGTGTTAGAATATTCAGCCTTTGGTTGCTATACTTGTCGGTAGTTGCCCCTGTGTAGTGTGGCTACCCTGGCGGTGCGGCCAGCGCCTGGCGTGTCAGATCGACCAACTGCTGGCAGCAGCCGGTGATGCTGATGTGCTGGCGACCCTGCACGATATGCAGCGTGACCTGGGGCGCGAAGCCGTGGGCCGGGCAGACGACGTGGGCCAGCTTCTGCTGCAACTGCTCGTGCATGCTGCTGACGGTGATGCGTTGCAGCATATCCGCCATGTCTGTCGCTACGACGGTGCGCCCGTCGATCATAATCGTGATCTCAGCCATCGCTGGTTATCTCCTTAGCTTGCTTGACTGCCTCACTATAATAGAACCCATCTGATTGAAAAGAGACACCTCAATAACGCTTGCTGGAGGATAATATGCGTGCTGATGCGACGACAACAGCGGCTGTGATCGCCACCCTTGAACAATATCGTACCAGTTATATCGATCGTGATCTCGATCGGCTGATGGCGACCTTTGCACCTGACCAAGACACGATCCTCTTAGGGACCGGTGCGGATGAACTGTTGGTTGGTTATGACACAATCCAAGCTGCAATGCCGCGCGACTGGCATCAGTCGGATGCTATTGTATGGGAATGGCAGACGCCGATGGTAGGCGCGGCGGGGTCGATAGCATGGGCATTCATCGACTCCGCGGTTGATGCGCGCATGGGATCGATTCGCGTGCGCCTGCCGACGCGCATTACGGCTGTGCTGGAACTGCGCGGCGGCCAATGGCTGATCACCCAAATGCACCTGTCTGTGCCAGCGACGGGACAAACTGAGGGGGAATCCTTTCCCCCACCAACCATGTGAGCCAGGCAGCTCAGCGCCGCGCCTGCAACTGATCGAGCGCGGAGCCGACCTGGACCGAATCGACCTTGCCGGCGAGGGTGTGGACTTTGACGGCGCGGGCCTCACGCAAGCGTTCGGCCAGGTGCGCGGACCAGCGATTCGTCGTTTGGATGACGAGGGTGCCACCGTGGCGGCTGACGCGCTGCACGCGAAAGAGGGGCGCGCCGCGCGCCGGCAACAACGTGGCGAGCAGGCCCAGCACCAGGCCGGCGGGAATGCTCAGGGCGAGGCCCAGCACTGTCGCGCCCAGCAGCGCCGACGGCGTGGCATTGGTGGTGCCAGCGAGGCCCACGCTGGCGAACGTGCCGTTCGCGCTCAGGTAGCCCAGCACCGCGCCGCCCAGCATACACAGCGACACCGCTGCCGAAACACGGCTGCCCAACAGGGCCGTGGGCCGCGCGGGCGGGCGCGCACCCGCCGGGCGGTAGCCGCGCAGGGCGAGGATCGCTTCGCCCGCCTCTTCCGCTGAGGCGAATCGACCGACTAACGTTTTGCTCAAAGCATGAATCCCCCTATGACGAATCTGCTACCGTGCCAGGCCCGACGACGTGGCCGGCAGGAGCAAGCGATTGGATGTTTACCAGGATGTTTTCATTATATACAGGGTTCCAAGATCTGCCCACAATCTTGCACAAAGGTTACGAGCGGGCTAGCCAGATGCGCATAAGGGCGAGGCCGTGGCGGCGCAGCGCCAGGATGGTGCGCGGGGCGACGGCGAACTGGTGCGCGAGGGCGCGCACGCTCTGGCGGCGCATGCCGATGCCGAATTGCGCGGCGATGATGGTCCGTTCCGGTTCGGGGAGGTGGGCCACGCCTGCCCGCACCCGTGCGGCATCCTGGCGCGGCCCCGCCGTGTCACCATCAGCCAGGCTCAGCCGCTCTGCGACGGCATCGAGCGCGAGGGGCGGCGTCAGCGCGCGTTCCAGCGCAGCGATGCGCTTGACCGGCCAGCCGGTGGCGGCGGCGAGTTCCGCCGGGCGCGGTTCGCGCGCCAGTTCCGCGCGCAGGTGCGCGGCGACACGGCGCAGGTGCAGCCAGTCGCGCAGCGCGTGCGGCGGCAGACTATAACCGACCAGCCGCCGGCGGGCGAGCGCTAGCACGATGCGGCGGCGCATCCACAGCACGGCCAATGCCTCGGCGTGGGCCGCCGAGACCTCCGGCGGCAACTGGCGCGCGACTTCCACCAGCGCCAAACACGCTTCCTGATACAGATCCGCCCAGGCATCCGGGGCATAGCGGGCATGCCAGCGTGCCAGGCGCGCGGCGATGGGTAGCCGCTCCAGGATGAAGCGCTCCGCCGGCGCGAGATCCGGCGGCAGGTCGGCCACGACGACGGGGGCGGTGGGGATATGGACGGCAGCGAGCGCGCGCGGGGCGCGCAACGGGGACATTCGGCGCATAGTAAGAAACGCTCCTCATGGAAAGACGGGCGTTTCCGTGCCGGGACTATACACTAGTGGGACGGCGGGCGGTTAATGATGGTTTACCAAGTTGGGCGGACATGGCTCACGCGGTCGCCGGGGCAAGAGACCAGCGGCGCGCGGTCGCCGGGGGCGATCCGTGTCGGCGTGCGGTCGCCGGGGGTAACGTTCCCACCGTCGCGCGGTCGCCGGGGGCTGAACCCCCCGGCTCGGAAAGGGAACCCCTCCGGGCTAGGACGCGACACGGCGGGCGTACAGTGGCAAACATCATCAAAGGCATCGAGGATGCGGGCGGTATTGATTGAGGCCACTTGCGCGCCTAGGGGCGTACCGCCACGAAGTTCGCCTGCGCGGACTGGAACGCGGCGGGCGTGATCGCTTTCCGGGCAACGTACTCTAACAATCAGCGATTTGGGATAGAGTATGATATGGCTCTAGCATACCATATATTCATCTGTAACACAAGAACGCACCAGCGATTCAATGCTGTAATGGCAAAGGAGGTTCCCTGCGCTAGCGTTATGCGTCCACGATCTTTGGCACCGCGACCGTTTTCAATCGCCTGCCACCCGCGCTTCCATCAATCAGGCAGGTGCGTACAGGTGCGTCCTTGTCACGGCATACGCCGCTGTTGTTTTCCGCATTCAATAAATATAGGTGCGTAGGTGCGCGAATTCAGGGCGGTGCATTATATCCTTTGCGGGAATAGACGGTGGTCAGGGGGGACCGGACAGACAGGAATGTCTGTCCTCCGGGGTGAGGGAGAATGGCGGTCCTCCGGGGGAGCGTAGTGACCGACAGGCATGGCGGTCCTCCGGGGTGAGGGAGAATGACGGTGGTCAGGGGGGCCGGACAGACAGGAATGTCTGTCCTCCGGGGTGAGGGAGAATGGCGGTCCTCTTGGGGAGCGGAATGCCTGACAGAAAGGTCTGTCCGCAAGGGAGTGGAATGACTGACAGGCTTGGCGGGCCTGTGGTAGCCATGCTCATTACCCGAAAATGATATTTGCCCTACCCAGCCATGAGTCGCATATGTTATGATGCGTTGCAGCGATAGATTTTTCAGCGTGATGCAAAAATTACTCGTATTGTGAACGTGTAGCTCAGACGAAGGAGAACCAGCATGCCCATTCCGCCGATTTTCGTCAGCCATGCTAGCCAGGACCGCGAATGGTGCCGCTGTTTCGTCACTACCTTGCGCCAGGCCGGCCTGGACGTGTGGTACGACGAGCACGACATCCAGGGTGGGGCCGATTGGTACAACACGATTCAGCAGCAATTGTTGGCGCGGGACTGCTTTTTGTTGATCCTCTCGCCGGACGCCTGGAACTCAAAGTGGGTGCAGCGCGAACTGGAACTGGCGCACATCAAGAACAAGCGCATCTTGCCCGTTTTGCATCGTCCGACGCAGGTGACGGGCTTCCTCGAAGCGATCCAGTTCATCAAGGTCGTGGACCGCGATTGTGTGAGCGCCGCGCAGATCGTGTTTGACGTGCTGACGCAGCGACCCGCGCCCCCGCCGGCGGAGCCATTGCCGCCACGCTTGCAGCAGATGGGTTTCCGCGAGCTGAGCGCGGGCGATGTGCGCTATGCCCTGCCGCCAATGGTCGCCATCCCCGCCGGCCCCTTCATCATGGGCAGCGATCCGCGCCGCGACACGGCGGCAGAAAACGACGAAGTGCCGCAGCACCAGGCGATCACCGGCGCATACTACCTGGGCATGTTCCCCGTGACGGTGGCGGAGTATCAGTATGCCGCGCGCGTGGGCGCGGTGCTGGAACCGCCGCGCACCGAACAGAATCCGTTGACCTGGCAGCAACAGACGCAGCGGCGCGATCATCCGGTCGTGGGGGTGGACTGGCTGAACGCGCGCGATTATGCCGGCTGGCTGGCGGAACTGACGGGCCAGCCGTGGCGGCTGCCGGGCGAGGCGGAATGGGAGAAGGCGGCGCGCGGCACCGACGGGCGCATCTTTCCCTGGGGCAACGTGTGGGAGATGGCGCGCACGAACACCAGCGAGGCGCGCGTGCAAACGACAACTGCCGTCGGTGCCTACGATAATGGCAGCCCCTACGGCGTTTATGATATGGCCGGCAACGTCTGGCAGTGGACACGCTCCCAGCCGCGCCCCTACCCCTATCTGGCCCAGGACGGACGCGAGGACATGACGGACAGCCGCCAGATGCGCGTGATGCGCGGCGGATCATACGCGAACAGCGTGCGCCTGGCACGCGCCGCCTTCCGCATGCTGTCGCCGCCGGATACGGTGCTGGGCGATCTCGGCTTCCGCCTCTGCCTGGGCTGAGCATGCCACGCGGTGTCGGGGGCAACATCGCCCCCTTGTAGATTCAGTGGTGGGCAGGATTCGGCGTGTGGGGGTGTTTGCCCAGTTCGTGCCAGTTCTTTTCCTCTATGTGGATGCCGAAATGCTTGGCTGCCGCCTGGATGTTGGCGAACGCCAGGTCGCGGTCCGCGTCCGACACGTCTTCCACTTGGTCGAAGCGTGCCAGTGCCGTTTTCACGTGCGCCGCGTCGGTTAGGGGTTCCTTGCGCTGCTTGGGGAAGGCATAGACGCTCTCCGGCAGTTCGCGGCGCTCCTTGGAACTCAGATCGCCATGTTCCACATGTGGTTGCCAGGTTGGTTTCACACTCATCGTCGTCGCTCCTTGGTATACACAGGATGGCCCTGCGCGCATGCGCCCACCGGCTTCATGTGCAGGGGTGCTACCCGTGGTTCCGCATCGCGCGTACCAGACACGCACCAGGCATGAGCTTGTCCGGCGGCATGGAATCTGCGGAGAGTAGGCTGAGCTACAGACAATCGCAGGCAAGGTTGCCTCGAAGGGAGCATCTACATGCAAAATGGTACCGATCTGTCCGCCGACCAGATGCAGACGATTCCGGTGAAGGTCTATCGCAGCGCCGACCGCCTGGTGGTGGCCGCGCCCATGCCTGGCGTGGAGCCGGAAGACATCACCGTGGATGTGACGGCGCAGGGCGAACTGGTGCTGCACGGCCAGTTGCGCGGCACGTTTAAGGGCGTCAATGAGGTGCTGGTGGACGAGTGGGATCCCGGCAACTACCATCGCGAACTGGCGCTGCCGGATGCGGTGGATGGCGGCGCGGCGAACGTGACCTATGGCAACGGCGTGGTGGTGGTCGTGCTGCCGCTCAGCGCCCAGTTGCGCCCGGCCCACCTGGCGATGACGCCGCTTTCCCACGACCACGGCGTGCGTCTGGGCAATGCCGGCCATGACACACCCACCAGCGATCTGTTTATCCTCAACGAGGACGACGTGGGCGAGGCCGACACGGCGAGCTAAGCACGCCATGGTCAAGCTGGTAGCGAAGGGAGACAATGATGATGGAACCGGATGCCTTGGGGCAACAGATCATGGCCGCCGTGCGCCAGCAGACGGGGCAAAACATCGTCGTCGCGGCGACGGCAGAGCGCGTCATCCTGAGTGGCGTCGTCCCTTCGCGCAAAGCGCGCGACCACGCCGAGAAGATTGCGCTGGCGGCGGCGGGCGGGCGTTTGGTTGAAAACGAACTGGAGATCGAGAACACGCTTCCCCCAGGGATCGACGCCTTCCCTTCCGCTGACCGCGATAGTGCCGGCTGGTCTGAGGATACGACGCAGAATGAATATGTCAGCAATGCCGATCCCGATTCGATGGGCCAACCGCTGGACTCCAATCCGGATGACGTTCCGAACGACAGCGTCTATGATGACGACCCAGCGCCGGAGCCGGACCCCGTCTACTTCCCGCCGACCGATCCCGTGCTGACGGTGGATGATAACGGCGATTATCAGGTGCTCAACGGCTTTGCGTCGACGGCGGACGATGATCAGCGCATCGATCAATCGACGCTAGATGGCGCACCCGGCGACGAGGCGCTGGCCGACGCCGTGACGACGGAATTGCTGCGCGACGCCGCAACGACGGATCTGCGTGTGGATGTGACGGTCCTCAACGGGATCGTCTATCTGCATGGCACCGTTCCCGGCCCGGAAGACGCCGCCAACGCCGAAGATGTGGCCGGGCGCATCCCTGGCATCCGTGAGGTTGTTGAGGATCTGGATATCGCCCAGATGTAATGCGGCGGTGGGGACGCCGCAACCATCACGCTTGCTATCAACGACCGTTGCGAGGGGCAACGGCTGTTAGTGCGCCGTCAGCGCCGACATGCCCCTCGTATCTCCGATTCCGTTTGTTACAGATAGCCCGTAAAGCCGCCGTCGCTTGAGCGCGTGCGGATGAAAGGGCTTGCGTTGGCTTGAACCCAGGCGGAGTGTCAAGATAGCACCGGTTTGCCGTTTCTGTTAAAGCGGTTATTGATGGATTTTCATTTTATAGCTGAGCTATGGTATTGCGATGTAGATCTGCTTATGCTATTATCCCAGGCAACCCGTGTACACGATGCAAGAGAGCGGCGTCTGGCTGCGTCGCTGTGCTACTCGTAGTGCGGGTGGGAAGGTCGCCGCTTGCGGTCATCCCGATTGCTGAAAGGGACAGGATCGGCGCGTGTCTTCAGTTTAGGCAAGCGCCCCTGTAGGGGATTCTGATGAAGACGAAGATTTTCCTCGCTTCCGCGACCATCGCCACCTTATGCCTGGCGCTGGTGGCCGGCCTCATGCGCGTCCATGCGCAAAGTCCCCAGGTACAACCGACCGGTGGTACGGGGCAACCCATTGTTACTCAGGCGATTCAGCATGACATTTCTCAGCCGCTACGCAGCATCGCTCCCTTGCGCGCGAACAGTGGCAGCAAGCACGTACACCCACAACGCCCCTTGCCGACGACCAGCGGTGGAGCGGACGGCGCGCTGCAAACCAGCGCTGGCAAGAAGGTTAACACGTCCGCCGGTTTGAAATTCGCTGGCATTGGCGCGGGCGATTATGGGTTCACACCGGATGCCGCACCGCCTGATACCAACGGTGCGGTGGGCGCGACGCAATATGTGCAATGGGTGAACGAGTCATTCGGTGTCTTCAACAAGAGCACCGGCGCGCTGGTGTATGGCCCGGCGGCGGGTAACACGCTGTGGTCCGGTTTTGGTGGTGGCTGCCAGACGAACAACGATGGCGACCCCATCGCTCAATATGACAAGGCCGCGCAACGCTGGGTGATGACACAGTTCTCCGTGAGCACGACTCCTTACACGCAGTGCGTCGCGGTGTCGGCCACGTCGGATGCCACCGGCAGCTACTATCGCTACGCTTTCACCGAACCCAACTTCAACGACTATCCGAAGCTGGGTGTGTGGTCGGACGGCTACTACATGTCGTTCAACATGTTTAATGGCAATTCGTTCGTCGGCGCGCGGGCGTGCGCGTTGGATCGCAGCGCGATGTTGGTTGGGGCGGCAGCCACACAGATCTGTTTCCAGTTGAGCAACAGTTATGGTGGGTTGTTGCCGTCGGATGTCGATGGTACCATCGCGCCGAGCGCCGGTGAACCGGACTTCTACCTGAACTTCGGCACGAACTCGCTCAACCTCTGGAAGTTTCACTCCGACTTCACCACCCCGGCGAACTCGACGTTTACCGGCCCGACAACCATCCCTGTCGCGTCCTTCAGCGCGGCCTGCCGGGGAGGCGGCGCGTGCATCCCACAGACCGGCACGAGACAACTACTCGATTCGCTGGCGGATCGCCTGATGTATCGTCTGGCCTATCGCCACTTCGCCGATGGGCATGAATCGCTGGTGGTTAACCACTCGGTGACGGTGGGCAGCAAAGGCGTGGGCGTGCGCTGGTACGAATTGCGCAATCCTAATGGCACGCCGACCGTATATCAGCAAGGCACCTATGCGCCCGACAGCACTGATCGCTGGATGGGCAGCATCGCGATGGATAAAGTTGGCGATATCGCCTTGGGCTACAGTGTTTCCAGCGCATCGATCCACCCAGGCATCCGCTATACCGGGCGCGTGCCAACGGATACGCTGGGGACGATGGAAGCGGAAACTACCGTTATCAGCGGCGGTGGCTCACAGTTGAAAAGCCTCAATCGCTGGGGCGACTATAGCGCGATGTCGGTCGATCCTGCTGACGACTGCACCTTCTGGTACACCAACGAATACCTGAAGTCCAGCGGCACATTCAACTGGAGTACCGAGATCGTGTCTTTCAAGTTCCCCGGCTGTTAAGCAAATAGCCACGTGCAGCCAGCAGCGCCTGTCACCCAAATGGCAAAGGTGTGACAGGCGCTTTCTATGAAACGTCTTTATAAAGATAGAACCGGTTTTGTCGTCGCTATGGTCCTGAACTTGCATCAGGCATTCATGAGATGACCGGCCACAACGGTGCGAGTGCTATGCTCGCTCGCAGCGAACCCAGCCAGGAAGGCGGCAGTGTCATCAGCAAGGAGGCGAGTAATTTTTGATTCACTGGCTAATCCTCGGAAGCTAGTGTGACGAAAGTGTGTAGTGTATGGCGCGCAATGATGCCTTATCACCGCCTGCCGAGACGGACGACATGGATAAACCCGCGCTGTTTTTCCAGGGCCGTCCGCCGGTGAAGCCGGAGCGCGCGGGGCCGCGCCCGGATTTTGCCTTTCCCAAAACTGCACGCCCGCCCATCGACTGGGCGCGGTGGCGCGACATTCCCCTGGCGATCCTCGCCTGGACCGCCGTGGTGTTGGTGGGCTTGTGGCTGTTGTCGCACGCCGTACAATCGCTGCTGGTGTTGGCGCTGGCCGCGCTGCTGGCTTATGCGCTCGAACCGCTCGCGCGCTGGGTGGGACGCTTCATGCCGCGCCCGCTGGCGGTGAGCGTGGTGACATTGGTGGTCCTGGGTTCCATCGCCTATTTGCTCTATCTGATCTTTACGACGGCCTTCCATCAATTGCTATCCCTGACGCAGAGCGCCTCGACAGCGCAATTGGTCGGGCTGGAACGGGTACTACAAAATCTGGGTATTCCCCAGCAACAAAGCCAAAGCTTTGGCGATCAGATCATCGCGGAGTTGCAACAGGTTGAGAATGGCATCGTGCCGTTCGTCTTCAGCGCGCTATCCGGGGTTATCAACATCCTGATGGTGATCGTGCTGACGGTTTACTTCATGCTAGGCGGCATGGATATCGTCCACTGGTTGCGCACGCGCCTGCCAGCTAATCAACAGCGCCGGATGAATTTCCTGTTGGAAACCCTGGAGCGCGTGGTGGGCGGCTATGTGCGCGGCCAATTCATCCTGTCGCTGCTCGTCGGTATCGCCGTCGGCGTGGGGATGGCGATGCTGCATGTGCATTATGCCGTGCTGCTGGGGGTGGCTGCCTTCGCGCTGGAATTCGTCCCCTACCTGGGTACGCTCACGTCGGGGGTGATCTGCGTGGTCGTAGCACTGACGCAGAGTTGGGTGCTGGCGATCCTCGTGCTGGCCTACTTTGTCGGCGTCCACATCCTGGAAGGCTATGTCGTGGGGCCGCGCATCGTCGGGCGCGCAGTCGGCTTGCATCCTGCCGTCTCGCTCTTCGCGCTGATCCTGGGGGCGGAGGTCTTCGGCGTGTGGGGCGCGCTTTTCGCCGCGCCGGCGGCGGGGCTGATCGCCTCGCTTTTGCGGGCGCTATGGCTGGACTGGCGCGCGACCCACCCCGACCAGTTCCCGAAAGAGGTCGCCCTCGAAGACGATGTCCCACCCGCGACGGCGTCCTAAGTGGCTGAGCAATGAGGGCAACTGATGCAGCCTAATAAGACGGTACCAGCGGTTATTGCACCCGCGCCGCCGATGGCCCTCGTGCCGCCGCGCCCCCTGCGGTCGTGGCCGGTGGTGCTGCTGGCGCTGCTTGTCGCCGCGCTGATCCCAGAGACGGTGGCGACCGCCAACACGCCACCGCTCCGGATCCTGTTCGAGCCAACAACGCTCGGCTTCGAGATGCTGTTTTACGGGACGGCGGTGTTGCTGGTGCGCGAAGCTCTGGTACGCGGGCGGATCGGCTGGCCGGGCGTGGTCGCGCTGGGCGTCGCCTTCGGCGGGCTGAATGAAGCCGTCGTCGCGGGGACGTGGTATACAGTGCAACCGACCGGCGATATCTTCGTGGGGGGGATTGACCTGGCCTGGGCGACGGCGCTGACGGTCTTTCACCTCTTCGTCAGCATTATCCTGACCGTCGCGTTCCTGGACGGCCTCTGCCCGCGTTTCGCGGGGCGCTCCCTGCTGCGCCGGCGCGGGATCATCAGCAGCACGGTGGTCATGCTGGGTTTGGCGTGCTTGGGCGTGCTGGCACCGACATATCGACCGGATCGCATCGTGGCATACCTCGGCGCGCTGGCGCTGATCGGCGTGGCGCTGTGGCTGCCGCGCGGCGGGCCGCGTCCGCCGGTGCCGGGGAGGGTGCCAGGGCTATGGCAGGTGCGCTGGACGGGCTTCGGGCTGTTCGTCGCCTTCTATGGTTTAGCGTTTTTCGTCCCGCCGCTCACCCTGGCGATCTGCAAGGCGCAGCCGGTCAGCGCGCAAGTCATCGATTGCCTACTATTCGTGGGCGCGAGCGTCGGGGTGATCCACGTCGGCCTGAACTGGACCGGGCGGCAGAGTTGGTCGGCCCGCCACACGGCGGCGCTCATAACGGGCGCGTTGGCCTGCCCGATCCTCCTCTCGGTGCTGGTGCCACAGGAACGCGCGACGCTCGAACCCGTGGTGACGCTGCCCTTTTGCGTGCTACTCATCATCATTGAGGTGCGCCTGGCGCGGCGGGCAAGGCAGGGCGAGCCAGCGCCAGCCTGAACGGTGGCATCGGATTTGCGGCTGAAAGTGCCGCGCAGCAGCACAAGATGCAGGGGCGCGGGAGGCGGCACATGGCTGAGCATTTGCCGGAAGGCGCGACAGACCAGCAAGCGAACCACACGAAATATATCGGGGAACGCCGGCCACGGGTTGAGGATGTTCCGCTGCTGATCGGCGCGGGGGCGTATGCCAGCGACCTGTGCTTCCCCGGCATGGCCACGCTGGCCCTCGTGCGCAGCCCGCATCCCCACGCGCGCATCACGCGCATCAACACCGCGCCGGCCCTGGCGGTGCCAGGCGTGATCGCCGCGTTCGCCGCCCAGGATCTGCCGGAGATCCTGAAGCCGCTGCCCGGTTCGCCGCGCACGCCTGAGGCGCACTTCGTCACGCCGACGCCGCTGGCGGCGGAGGTGGTGCGCTTCGTCGGCGAGCCGGTCGCCGTGGTCGTCGCGGAAAACGCTTATGCCGCTGAGGATGGCGCGGCTGCGGTCGTGGTGGAGTATGCGCAGTTGCCGGCGGTGGTGGGTGTGGATCAAGATCCGGCGACGACGCCGGTGTTGCATGCGGGCTGGCCCTCGAACGTGGCGGAGACGATCCACATCACTGCCGGGGATGGGGCCGCCGCGCTGGCCCGCGCGCCGGTCGTCGTCACGGAGACGCTCACCTTGGGGCGCGTCAGCGCGCAGCCGATGGAGCCACGGGCGGTCGTCGCTGTGTACGATGCCGCGACGGCGCAGTTGACGGTGTATCTGGCGACGCAGTCGGTCAATCTGGCGCACAACGGCCTGGCACAGATGCTCGGCATGCCGAAGGAGCGCATCCGCGTGATCGTGCCGAATATCGGCGGCGCGTTCGGCGTGAAGACGCGCATGTATGGCGAGGAGACGCTGGCGGCGTACCTGGCGATGCGCCTGGGGCGACCGATGCGCTGGGTGGGCGACCGGCGCGAGGAGTTCACGGCCACGAACCAGGCGCGGGCGCAGGTGCATCACGCGCGGATGGGTCTCGACACGGCGGGCCACATCCTCGCCTTCGTCGATGACTTCCAGCAAGATGCCGGTGCCTATAACATCACCGCGAGCGGTCCGGCGCTCAACGCCGCCATCACGGCGCACGGCCCGTATCGCATCCCACACCTGGCGATGACCGGCACGATCATCCTGACGAACACGACGCCGACGGGACCGTACCGGGGGGCCGGCAGACCGGAGGGCGCGTATGTGGTGGAGCGCATGCTGGACCGCGCCGCCGCCACGCTGGGCATCGACCGCGTGGAGCTACGCCGGCGCAACCTGATCGGTCCAGACGAAATGCCTTTCGACACCGGGATGAAGCGCGAGAAGAACCCGATCATCTTCGATACCGGCGACTATCCGGCTGGCCTGGCACAGGTGGTGCAGGCTATCGGCTACGCGGGCTTCGGGGAGCGCCAGGCGGCGGCCCGCGCACGCGGCGTCTATCTGGGCATCGGCGTGGCGCAGTGCCTGGAGATGTCCGGCATCGGCCAGGGCGATAGCGCGCGGGTGCGTATCGATCCGCAGGGCGCAGTGTGGGTGTGGACGGCGGTCGCGCAGATGGGCCAGGGTCATCCCACCGCCTATGCCCAGATCGCGGCGGAACGGCTGGGGGTGGCCATTGAGCGCGTGCAGGTGATCGAAGGCGATTCGCAGGCGCAGGTGGCGGGGAGCGGCAGCTTCGCCAGCCGCTCGACCGTAGCGGCGGGCAATGCCATCGCCGCCGCGGCCACGCAGGTGCGCCAGCGCCTTTTCGCCGCCGCCGCCGATCACCTGGGGGTCCAGCCGGAGGAACTTGTCTGGCAGGGAGCCGCTATCGTGGTGCGCGCCAACCCCGCCCGGCACGTCGCCTATCAAGAGATCGTGGCGGCGGCGGGCGCGGACGGCATGGAGGCGATGGCCGATAGCCAGGGAACGCCGACCTTTGGCTATCAGGGGCAAGGTGTGATCGTCGCCGTGGACCCCGACCTCCTGACGGTGCAGATCGAGGACTACGTTATCTGCCATGATGGCGGCATCATCGTGAATCCCTTGCTCGCTGACGGCCAGACCATCGGCGCGGCGGTGCAGGGCTTGGGCAACGCGCTCAGCGAAGAGATGTCTTACACGGCCACCGGCCACCCGCGCACCACCTCGCTGCACACCTACATCCTGCCGGGCAGCACCGACACGCCGGATTATCGGCTCTACGAGCAGCACTTTCCCGCGCGCACCAATCCTGAAGGCTTTCGGGGGCTGGCGGAGGGTGGCACGATTCCATCCTTACCGGTGCTGGCGCAAGCGGTCGAAGATGCCCTCGCGCCCTTCGGCGTGCGCTTGAACGCGCTGCCCTTGACGCCGCAGCGCCTCCACGAAGCCTTGCTGCGGGCGACGCCACCGTCCGCGCCGGAAGGAGGTGACGCATGAAGCCCCGTGCCTTCGCGTATTGCGCCCCGCGCACGCTGGATGAAGCGCTGGCGCTGCTCGCGGAACATGGATCGGCAGCCCGCCCGCTCGCCGGGGGCCAGAGCCTCGTCCAGCAGATGAACCAGCGCGAGGTCAGCCCGGCGGTGATCGTGGACCTCAATCGCGTGGCCGAACTCGATTATCTGCGCGCCACGGCGGATGGGCTGCTTGCGGTCGGCGCGATGACGCGCCAGCAACGCCTGGTGGACGCCGCCGAGGTGCGGTCGGTGAATCCGGCGCTGACGGCGGCGGCGCGAGCCGTCGCTTTCCCTGCCGTGCGCAGCCGTGGCACGCTCGGCGGCAGCGTGGCGAACGCGGAGCCGGGAGCGCAATTGCCGCTGCTGCTGACGGTACTTGACGCGCATGCGACCATCGCCCGCCAGGGCGGGCGGCGCACCATGCCCGTCGCCGCGCTCATCACGGGCGCGCGAACGACCGCGCTCGCGGCGGACGAACTGGTGATCGAGCTGGCCGTGCCGCCGCTCGGCCCGACCACCGGCTTCGCCCTCGGCGAGTTTCGCCGGGGCCACAGCGGTCCGCCGCTCGTCGCCGTGGCGGCGGTGATCGAACTGGACGCCGCCGGAGGTGTCAGCGCGGCCCGGCTGGGCGTGACGGGCGCGAGCGCGGTGCCACTGCGCCTGCACGCGGCGGAGAGCCGCTTGATCGGGGAGGTGGTAACACCCGATCGGCTGGCTGAAGTGGCGGAATTGGCTGTGGCCCAGGTCGGGACGGGCGATGGCGTGCTGGCCGATGGGGCGCTACGCCGCCGGGCGGCGCGCGCATTGCTGGCACGGGCGCTGGCGGAAAGCATGGCCCACGCGCGACAGCGTGGCGGCACGGAGGAGCAGATATGAGCAGTGCAGAGATCGCGCTATTCGACATCGAGATCGACGTGAATGGCCAGCGAATGACGGCGCGCGTGGAGCCGCGCTGGTTGCTGGCGGATGTGTTACGCGACCAACTAGGCTTGCTGGGGACGCATGTCGCCTGCGGCTATGGGACGTGCGGTGCCTGTACGGTACACCTGAATGGCGAGCCAGTACGCGCCTGCCTGCTCTTCGCCATCCAAACGGACGGCCAGCGCGTGACAACCGTCGAGGGGCTGGGAGACGCTGCGCACCTGCATCCCCTGCAACGCGCCTTTCAGCAGGAACATGGCCTGCAATGCGGCTTTTGCACGCCCGGCTTCCTGATGACGGCGGAACACTTCCTGCGCACGACCCCGCACCCTACCCGTGCGGCGATCCGCCAGGCGCTCGTCGGCAACCTCTGCCGTTGCACCGGCTATCAGTTCATCGTCAATGCTGTGGCCCGTGCCGCGACGGAGCTGGCGGCATCCGCCGCCGATGCGCCGCTTGCAGAGCCACAGGATGGCGTGGGGAGCGGGGAACGAGGCGGCCCCACCCCCGGCCCCTCCCCATCTGCGGATGAAGAGGGGTGATCAGACGTGGGGCGGACATTCCTGTCCGCCGCCCGTTCGTACACGCCCGTTCGTACACGATTGTTCGTACACGATTGCGTTTATTGGGCATACCCGATGTCGGAACATGGAACACTAATGATGTCAGAAAATGTAACACTGCTCAGGTGGTGACGACGAGCTTGCCGCTCGCGGTCCCCGCTTCCATCGCGGTGTGCGCCGCGACGATCTGATCGAAGGGGTAGACATGATCGATGGGGACGACTGCGGTGCCAGCGGCGACAGCGTCGATAAAGGCTTGCAGCACCTGTGGGGGCAGGTCTGTGGCATCGCCGCCGTAGGCGGTCAGGCGGACGCCACGTGGGATGTAATCAACCGGATAGAATTCGTGTACAATCCATTGATTTGACAGCATTCCGGTGAAGCACACGACACCGTGCAGCCGCGTCGCGCGCAACGTATCCGGCAGCGTCGGGGTGCCGACGAGTTCGAGCGCGGTATCGACGCCTTCGGGGACAATCGCGTGTACCTGCCGGGCTACATCGCCGTCATCGATCAGCACGTGATTTACGCCGATGTTGGTCAGGGCGGCGGCTTTAGCCGAGTTGCGCGTGGTGGCGAAGACGGTCATGTGCCGCTGTTTGGCGAGGACGGCGGTCGCCATGCCGACGGAGGAAGTGCCGCCACGGATGAGGATGGATTGGCCGGGCTGCGCGTCCAGCCCGACGGTCAGCGAGCCGTAGGATGTTTGGAGCATCTCAGGGAGAGCGCCGAGGGTGGCCCAGTCGAGGTTACTTGCAAAGGCGATGACCTGCGTGGCCGGGACACAGGTGTATTCTGCATAGCCGCCGTCAAACGTGCGACCCATGCCACCCATCATGGCGACGACCTGTTGGCCGATGGGGAACTCGCCTCCCGGACATGCGGTCACCACTCCGGTAGCTTCGATCCCCAGTACGCGGGGGAAGGTGACGCCCTCCGCCAGGCCGAGGCGTGTATGAAGTTCGGAGCGATTGAGGCCGAACGCCTTGACCTGGATGAGTACCCATCCTGGCGCGGGAGTGGGGATCGGCAGTTCACGGATGGAAAGCGCCGTGGGCGGACCGGGCGCGTCGAGCACGATGGCACGCATAGTGGCGGGCATTTACGTTGTCCTTTCGGTCGAGGGTGGGTAGTGGCCGGCAACGCGGAGCCGCGCGATGGTGGCGCTGAACTGCTGAAGTTCAGTTGCGGAAAGCACTGCACCCAGGCGGAGTTCGAGTTCGGCCTCGAAGGCGGTGGTGGCGTTGCGCAGCAGACACTTGCCCACTGGCGTGAGTTCGATGAGCGATGAACGCCGGTCGTCGGGGTTGGCGCGACGTTGGCAGAAGCCCGCTGCTTCGATGCGATCAACCAGCTTGCTGGTGCCGCCGATGGTGATGGCCAGTTCGGATGCGATATCAAAGACCCGGCATGCTGCGTGGCGGTCGATAATCTGCATTGGCTCGAACCAACTGAGCGGCAAGTCGTAGTCAGCGCGCAGACGCGCCTCCACGGCATCCCACAACTCGGTCTCCAAACGGATCAAATTGCTGAACAGGAGTTTAAGGTCGATCACGATTCACCTAAACAGATATCAGATAGCGATGCATTCCTTGGAATGTACTAGCAGTGTACCACAGACCTCTGCACGTGTGCTATAGTGAAAGTACATTCCACGGAATGTACTTTACGATGCAAGGAGCAACCTTCATGCGTGACGAGGATGAAATCCGCGATCTACTCAAGACCTACGAACGCTCGTTGAACACAAGTGATGCCACGCTTGCGGTGGCATGCTACACGCGCGACGGCGTTTTCATGCCGACGACGTTGCCGACAGCGGCAGGTGATGGATTGCAGGAGGCGTACGAACAGACTTTCGCAAAGATCCAACTGAACGTAACCTTCACCATCGCTGAACTGGTCGTTGCCAGTGATGCGGTCGCCTATGCGCTCACGCGCAGCAATGGCACCCAGATGATCCACGCGACGGGGACCGTCAGCGCCGAATCCAACCGCGAGATGTTTATCTTCAGTCGGGAGGACGGGGCCTGGAAGATCGCGCGCTACATGTTCAACAAGTCTGAGTGATGATTTTGCAGGAGGCTCATCATCTCTAAAGTCACCTTAGATGTGGAGCGAGTCACTCCACATCGAAAGATCCTGATTCTTTTAACCGCTCGCGTATCGCGTCTTTCATTGCCGTGTTTACTTCGTAATGGGCTGCTAAGAACTCAAGAATCGCTTGGGCGGATGCGCTGTTACGGGAATATCCTTGTATCCATTGTGCTACCTCATCCTTAAGTGAAGGAAAGCGTTGCTCCCAACGTCGTTCCAGTACAAAGGTATCGACGGCAATAGAGGACGACACAGCATCTCGCGCGACGAGTTCTAGCAGGCAAGTGACGGCGTATCCTTGGATAAAGCGTGTGGCTGACAATAGCTCCCCGCGTTGTACTCTGCCCAATCCGATATAGAGATTGGTGAGCGCTTCATTTATGAGCCAGTTTGCATCGTGTTCTTCTGAGGACGCTTGTGGTTTCGGTGGGAAAGCTAGGTTTTGTGTTATCTGTTCGCTCTGCCACACCATGCGCCCGGCTGCGTAGGGAATACGCGCTAACTCTGCAAGTTCAAATACGGCAAATTCGCAAAACACATCGTCAGCGTAAAGGACTTTATAGCCATCCTCAGTGTTACGAAAAGTAAAGGCGACAGGGGATATATTCCCTAACCAGTCAAGATTAGCGAGATAACTGTACTTGTATCCCGGTTCGACAATGACAAAGAAATCGAGGTCAGAATAGGCATCGAGTCGTTGTAATTCTAGGCCAACCGAGCCTAAGCCGATTAAGGCCAAGGCATGACCACTTAAGGCAATATTCCGCCCAATGGCATCGAGTCGTTCAAGTAACAAGGTCGGTGTCATTCTTAAACTCCTACAGAAATCTAGGAGGTTTGTCCCGTGCTGAATCCTACCACGATGTCCGGTTCTTGTCTATTAGCGGGTTCATGCGGAGGTTTTCGTGCGCTGGGGATCGCGCGGTGGCAAGCGCTCGTAGCCGGTGATGGCCCACACGATCCACAAACCGAAGCATAGGGCGATGCTCACGTACGCATTCCAGTATATTGCTATGGCCATTGCTGCCAGGTAGATCGGGAATCCAGTGAGGTAGCTGCGCGTCAGGCCGTCCACGCGCGCCTGGGGGATGTGGGGATGCAGGAGACGGCGCTCATGCGCGATTGATCGCCAGAGCAGGATGTAGGCGATGTTGCCGACGGCAAACCCGCCCGCATACACCGCGCAGGCCACCGGCGCGGCGGGCGTGCTGAGATAGCGGGCAACCAGGGCCGTCAGGAACGGCACAATTGTCACCATCAACAGCAGAAACCCATTGGCAAACATGAACAGGGTATCGAGTTGCCGCACCAGCCTGAAAATCGTGTGATGATTGATCCACATAATCAGAATCGTGCCGAAACTGGTCACGAAGGCCAGATATTCTGTCCACTCCTGCCCCAGCGCCGCAGTCAACGCGCGCGATGTCGGCGTCCGCAACTCCGGCACGACCAGATTGAGGACGAGCAGCGTGATCGCCACCGCGAAGACACCGTCACTGAAAGATTCCAGCCGTCCCGTCTCCTTCTCCGTGGATGTCTTCTGGCTCTCGCTTGCTACCATAACCCTGCTACCACCTTTGCAATCGCTTTTCAACGCATGCCGCCTAGCGTTCCAGCGTCGCGCGGTCCCAGCCCGCGCAGTCCGCCGCCGCCGCATAGGTGCTTTGCAGGAAGTCGAGCACGAGCGCATCGGGATCGTCCGCCGCACGCACATCCGCGTAGTTCAGCAGGAATTCGCCGAATGTGGTGTTATAGGCCGCCGACGCGGGAAGGATCGTCGCCGCCTTGAGGCCCGCTGGTTCCGGTGCTGCATAAGCGTAAAATGCCGCTTCCTGGCTGCCCCCGCCGGGCCAGAAACCGCAACTGATCACTGCATGCGAGTACGCCTCGCGCGTGACCATATCGACCTTTGGCCGCGCCGGCGCTCGTTGCCCCGAAAAGCGCGTGACAGCCAGATCGAAGCTGCCCCAGAAGAAATGGACAGGGCTGCACTTGCCGATGAAGCGGGCGCGAAAGATCTTCAGCAGGCGATCCGCCTGCACCAGAATGCGCCACCAGCGGTGAACTTGCTCAGCATCATAGGCGGCATGAATGGTGTCCTCATCGAAGCGAATGGCGGCGGCGATCTCCTGCGGCATGGGGTTGATCGCAACGTCGATGGCGAGGGCGTGCAGGGCGCGCATGAACGTTTGGTAGAAGTCCGCGACCGAGCGCGGGAACAAACCGAGCGCCTTGACGCCGCCGTCGCTGGTTTCGATGAGCAGATTATGGTTGATGAAATCGAAGCTGACTGCAAAAGTCCGCATACCGAAGGGGATCGGCGAGGTCGTCAGGCCACGTGCCGTCACATAAAGCGGCGCGCTCCACCAATGGTTGGTCGGTGGACTCAGCATAGTGCGGACCTTCCCGACGATCTGCGTCCAGAGGTGCAGCGTGTCATAGGTATCCTGCCAGGCGGCCAGTGGCAAGGGCGGCCACAGGTCGGGCGATGCGCCGGTCGGCGCAAGCGGTGTATCCATCGTAGCGCTCCATTGGGATGCCAGGAAATGGTGGTCAGTGGGGCCGGACAGACAGGAATGTCTGTCCTCCGTGGTTAGGGAGAATGGCGGTCCTCCGGGTGATCGTAGCGACAGACAGGAATGTCTGTCCTCCGTGGTTAGGGAGAATGGCGGTCCTCCGGGTTACAGTGCCAGACAGGAATGGCGGTCCTCTGGGTGATCATAGTGATCGCCCGAAAAGGGAATGAGGTGTGACAGGGGCGGCGCACCTGCCCAGACAAGCGTGCCGCACCGTGCTGCCTATATGGTTAGGCGGGTTCCATCATCACCTGATCGACGTAGCACCACAACCAATCCTCACCCGGCTCGAACGACTGCATGATGGGATGGTTGGTCGCTTGGAAGTGCTTGGTGGCATGCGTGTTCTTGGACGAGTCGCAGCAGCCGACATGCCCACAGATCAGGCATTCGCGCAGGTGGACCCACGTGTCGCCGGTCTTCAGGCAGTCCTCGCAGCCCTGCGCGCTGGGGGTCACGTCTTGAATTTGATCGAGATGGGTACACGGTGGCGTCATGATTGATAGCTCACTTTCTTTGCTGCACAGCAGGCTAGCGGACAACGCGAATGTTGAAATTGGGTGACTTGAGCGCGCCCGCTAACTGCGCAAACATCACGAGGTAGTGTTCGGGACCGCGTGCCGTCGTGATGCCGCCCAGATCAATGATTTCATCGTCGGTCCAGCCGATATCCCGCAACAAGCCCGCCACCTGGGCTTTAGCCGCCGCGTCATCGCCGGAAAGAAACACCGAGCTTGCCCCAATGGTAGTCGGCTGGGTCAGCACCGTCATCGCCGCCGTGTTCAAGGTCTTCACGACATGTGCATTTGGCAGCGCCGCCTGGATGTGTTCAGCCAGGCTTGAGTTCGGGTAGATCAACTCAAAGTTTTGTGTGGTGGCGTTCGCCACGTCGATGACGGTTTTGGTGCCGAACGCGCTGGGGTCGATGGACGTGATGGTGGCAAGCGATGCAGACCCGGCGAGCGCATTCACAACGACATCAGCGCCCGTCACGGTATCATGCAGGGATTGTACCACGTAGTCGAGGTGCTTCGCTTGTGGGTCGCGCGAGCCAAGGACGATGGTGTGGCCAGCTTGCTGCCACACGCCCGCGAGGAGTTGGGCGACCGGTCCGGTGCCAAGAATACCGAGTTGCATTGTGTCTATTCGCTTTCCTTGTGTTGCTGCCGTTGAAGGCATCGTACATCAAAGCTACGGCCCGTGAACCGCTCACGGGGATGGTAGGGCGACCGGTCCCGGCGGGTATACCGGTCGCATTTGGCTTAGGCCAAGATCTGGAGGTGCTTCAGAACCGCCGAGGCGGCAGCGGCGGCGGAGTTCTGGTTCTGGCCGGTGATGAGGTTGCCATCCACGACAACGTGGGTACTCCACGCGGGGTCAGCCTTAAAGTTGGCACCGGCCAGACGCAGGCGATCTTCGAGGAGCCAGGGCGCATTGCCAGCAAAGGTGGCCTGGGTCTCCTCCTCGTTGGTGAAGGCGGTCAACTCACGCCCCTTGAATAGCCATGTTCCATCCGCACGGTGCGCGGAAAGGAAGCTGGCGGGGCCGTGGCAGACCGAGGCAACGATCTTGTGCGGATTGTCCAGCAGGGTAGTCAAGATAGCTCCGATGTGGGGATCGACAGCGAGATCCTGCATAGGACCGTGACCGCCGACGATGAAGATCACATCGAAGTCCTCCGCTTGCACCTCGGCCAAGCGCATCGCCGCACCGAGCGCGTCCGCGTGTTCTTTGAGGTACGCCACCTGGCGCGCCACCTCGTCTTGGTCGTTGTCGTTGTAGCCGAGCGAAAGGCTGAGCGGATCGACGACGGGGGTAACACCACCAGGGGTAGCGATAGTGACCTGCAACCCAGCGGCAGTGAAAGCCTGATGTGGCTTGATGAACTCCTCGGCCCAAAAGCCGGTCGGATGCGGCGTACCATTCTTCATGGTCCAGACATTGGCTCCCGTGAGCACCATAAGCACTGTTGACATGACAGATCTCCTGCTGATGTGAACGACGACATACATTCCATGGAATGTACTTTTGTGTATTGTACCAGCCCGATGCACATGATGTAAAGAGGTACAAGCTGATGGTGTTATAGGCGAACGCCACGTATGCCAACTTTTCATCCCGAACATTCCGGTAGAAAACATTAGTGGCCGCAGATCCAAGGTAACAGGTGATAGCCAGAGATAGAAAAAAACTATAGCTAGTTTGAGAAAATAAGTACCGAGAAGTAATCATTCTTGGAACCGGTACACGGGGTAAAAAAAGCTTTTTGGGCAAGCATTATGAATTATTGAGGAGCGGCACTTCGCTCTCCCGTTGCAGCGGATATACTGAATAAGACAAGCGGTTCATGTGGATCAAGAGTAGGCTGTGTTACTTGTAGGGACATACACGGTAAGTCTGCGACTCTTGCGACAACATGAGTTGCTGATAACATGTGTAGAAAATTACATGGCGACACGATAAGACAGACAGGATAAACAACGATGGAAGAGCGGGATAAGGACAACGATACACAGCGACAAGCGTTGCTGGTCGTAGCGGCGGCGGATGCGCCGGGCGCGCTGCTGCTGGATCAGTGGGCCGGCGTGCTCGCCGGCATCGGGTCGGCTGCCGATAGTGCGGCGGGTGCGACGATCTTTGCCGACTACCGCGCCCGTCGCCGGCCCAGCAGCATCGACCGGCAGGATCAAGATCTGGCGCTCTTCGCCCAGTTTTGTGCGCAGGCGGCGGCAGCGGGCGGCGTCGCTTTGCCGCAGCCGGATCACTTCGCGCGCCTGTTAGCGCATGAACCGCGCGCATGGGAGGCCGTCACCTGGGGGCAGGTGGCAGCGTTCCTACGGTGGTTAGGGGCGGCGGGCTATGCGGTCGCCAGCATCAATCACGCGCTCTCGACGCTCAAGGTCTACGCCGCGCTCGCGGCCCAGGTGGGCGCGCTGGCCGCCGACCAGGCGCAGCACATCCGCGCGGTGCGCGCCTATTCATATAGCGAGGGGCGCAACCTGGATCTGGGGCGCGATGTGACGCGCCGGGGCGCGAAGAAGGCGCAGGTGACACCGCTGACGCCGGAGCAAGCGCAGTATTTGAAGCGCCGCCAACCCAACACGCCCCAGGGCTGGCGCGACGCGGCACTGATGGCCTTGCTGCTGGATCATGGGCTGCGCTGTAGCGAGGTCGCGGGGTTATTGATCGAACAATTCGCGCTGGGCGAGGATGCCTTCACGGCCACGTTCACCTTCGACCGCCCCAAGGTGAGCAAGGTGCAGACGCATCGCCTGACGCCCGACTCCCTGGTGATCTTGCGGCGCTACCTGGCGGAACGGCGCGCGGTCGATCCCACCGATCGCGGCGCGCTCCTGTGCGCCAGCCGAAAGGATGGGCAGCTTATCACCGTCGGCATGTCGGTGCGGGCGATCAATAAGCGAGTCGGCGCGTTGGGCCGCGCTGTCGGTAGCGCCACCCTCTCGCCCCATGATTGCCGGCACTATTGGGCGACGATGGCCGTGCGCGCTGGCACCGACATCAAAAGCCTGCAAGATGCCGGCGGCTGGGCGAGTCCACACATGCCCCTGCGCTATGCGCAAAGCGCCGAGATCGCCAACCAGGGGGTCAAGCTGGAACCGTAGTCGCTTCGATGAGAGCAATGTGCGCGGGAAGGGCGAGCAGTTTGTGGTTCGACAGTGTTAGTGCCGGGTTTGACATGATTGTGTGCTGTGGAGTTTCCAGCGATGATACGTTTGGTGGTTGACATGGAACAAGGCCAGATCGTTTATCTTTGGCAAAACGCTGGTATTTTGAATGGGAGATCAAGTATACTCAAGGGTGAGACAGGTTAGGCGGGGAGCCGTCCCCATTCGATGCAGAAGAGGAGGTAGGAAAATGCAAGAGGATGTTCCCCAAGAACTGTCGTATCCCCCTCTGGCGCGATATACCGCAACGCAACAACTCCTCCTACGAGACTTCGCTGCTCGCTATATCTGGTGGAAGACCGTTGATGAAGCGGTGGAGTATCCCGAACGCATCTTGGCGCAAGTGATGAATATGGGGACGTATGCGGATCTCGGCCACCTGCTCACGGCCTGGACAAGCGAAGAATTACGCCAGGTTCTAGCTCAGGCGGAGCCTGGCTGGTTCAACGAACGTTCCTGGGCCTTTTGGCACCTGCGTCTGGCACTGACCCCCATCAATGGCACACCTCCACCGTTGCCGCAGCGCACCTTTCCTGAATAAGCAGGAGAGGGCTGAGGCGTTCAGAAAGGATCGCGCATGCGCCTCTTTTCCCCTCAGTTCGCCGTGCTGCCGCATCGGTCTAGGGGGTGCGGTGACCCTGTTTGGTCCCAGCTTCCAACCCTCCGAAAGCCTCAAAGCCCTGGTCTATTTTTCTGGCGGGGATCTCGCAACGCTGGATCAGCATGATCGCACCACGTTGCAAACTGCTGTTGCGGCCATCGATCCCCGCGTGGGACTACCCAGCGTGCCACGCCTGGCGCACAAGCTGATCGCCTGAGAACGCAGGAAGGAGATCGCCATGCTGACACCACCAGTAGCTTTTCGGAGCATGGGGTATTTGGCGGCGCGACCCCATGCTCAGACCGTTCCCGTCTCCATCTGGCACGTCCCATAGCGCGTGCCGCCGAGGATGTCGAAGCGATATTGGATCTCGACGGTTCCCGGCTGGATGTAGTCGCCGCCGGCATCTAAAAAGACTGAGGCAGGGAAGATCTGTGCCAGGGTCGCGCTGCGATAGATGCGGTTCAGCCCTTGGTTGGTGATCGTCGCCATGCTCACGAACTGCGCGTCACCCGGCAGGTAGGATTCGCAGATCGCCCGCGCCGTCGGGAGATCCCATGATTCGCCCGCTGGGGCGGCGAGCGCGATCACGTCCACGTAATGGCCGCCATCCTGGCCGAGCGCCAGCGTGACCTGCTCACAAACCGCCGCACCCAGGCCACAGTAGGGCTGGAAGGCATACACGACGCCCGGCACCTGCACGATGGGGTTGCCGAATTGCGCGGTGAAGGCGGCGAGCAGCCCACCCAGTCGCTGCGCGGCGCTCGCCGCTTTGGGCGCGCCCGGCGGCAACGGGGTCGCGGTCGGCTGGACGACGGGATGCACGGTGGGGGTACTGCGTGCCTGGGTGCTTGGGTGTCGTGCGGTGAAAAGGCGCTGAAGATCGTGTTCCAGCGGCAGCAACGGACGCCCCAAGGGCGTCAGCGCCAGGACGGCCAGGGCCGCTGCCAACAAAACCACCAGCCGCGCGATGCGCAGCGCCATCAGTACGCCTGCCAGCACCCGGTGCCGTGGCGACGGCAACTGCGGCACGGGCAATTGCGCCCCTGTGCGCGCCGGCACGCGCGTCGGTCGATTTCCTTCATCGCTCACACGTCCACCTCCACGCGATCTGGCATGTCCATATATGTCTGTGGACATGCTATGAATCAAAGAAAGCCGAACAGGGACGGATGTCAATGGACACACAGCAAGTTAGGTAAAAATGTGCTTGCCCGTATGACTCGTTGCATCTCGCCACCATTATCGCACGCCAGGCAAGTGCCAAGCCAGATGGGTGTAGGCGAGCAGCCGACATCTCTGTCGCCCTTGCATTTCGGCCTGGTCATGCTATAATTGGAATGATTCTAATTCAACGCAACAGGCTACCGGCCCGCGTATCCCGCTCACCCTGCGCTAGATGCTAGCCGCAGATGCAACCGGACGTGGGCCGCTGTCGTTCCCAGGTGAGCGCCGTTCAGCGTTTCACCGCGAGCCACAAGGAGTCAGGATCAATCATGGATCAGCATGACGGCCCCACCAACGGTTCTGGGCAGGATCAAGCGCAGCAACCCAGCATGGCACCGATCCCGCCGCACGAGGGCGCGCAGCCGCAACTGACGACGCGCCAGGGGCATCCCGTTCCCGATAATCAGAATATTCGCACCGTCGGCCCGCGCGGGCCGGTGACGATGGAAAACTATCACTTCCTCGAAAAGATGAGCCACTTCGACCGCGAGCGCATCCCCGAACGGGTGGTGCATGCGCGCGGGGCCGGTGCGCACGGCTACTTTGAGGCATTTGGCACGGTTGGCGACGAGCCGATCAGCAAGTATACGCGCGCCAAGCTGTTCCAGGAAAAAGGCAAGCGCACCCCGCTTTTCGTGCGCTTTTCCACGGTGACGCATGGTGGCCACTCGCCGGAGACGTTGCGCGACCCGCGCGGCTTCGCCGTCAAGTTTTACACCGAAGACGGCAATTGGGATCTGGTGGGCAACAACCTGAAAGTCTTTTTCATCCGCGATCCCATCAAGTTTCCGGATTTCGTGCATGCCTGGAAGCCCGATCCCGTCACGAACCGGCAAGATGCCCAGCGCCAGTTTGATTTCGCCAGCCTCAACCCGGAGATCATGCATATGCTGACCTTCTGGGCCAGCCCGTGGGGGCTGCCGGCGGATTATCGGCATATCGAAGGCTCCGGTGTCAACACCTATAAGTGGGTGAACGCCGCCGGTGAAGCGGTGCTGATCAAGTATCATTGGGTGCCGAAGCTCGGCGTCCATAACCTGACGATGGCGGAAGCCAACGAGGTCCAGGGGCGCGATTTCAACCATGCCACCCATGATCTCTATGATGCCATCGCGCGGGGCGACTTCCCCGAATGGGAACTCAACGTCCAGATGATGAGCGACGACGAGCATCCCGAACTCGACTTCGATCCGCTCGACGATACCAAGCTCTGGCCCAAGGACCAATTCCCCTGGCTGCCGGTGGGACGCATGGTGTTGGACCGCAATCCGCAGAACTACTTCGCGGAGGTCGAACAGGCTGCCTTTGGTACGGGCGTGCTGGTGGACGGGCTGGATTTTTCGGACGACAAGATGTTGCAGGGGCGTACCTTCTCGTATTCGGACACCCAGCGCTATCGCGTCGGCCCCAATTACCTGCAATTGCCGATCAACCGCCCCCGCACGGAGGTCGCCACGAATCAGCGCGATGGGCAGATGACCTATCACGTGGACGGCGTGCAGGAGGGCGAAAATCCGCACGTCAACTACGCGCCGAGTTCGCTGGGCGGGCTGCAAGAGGCACCGAAAGCGACGCCCTACACGCCGTACATCGCGGGCCATCTGGTGCGCGAGCCGATCAGCCGTCCGAACAATTACAAGCAGGCCGGTGAACTGTGGCGCGGCTTCGCCGATTGGGAGAAGGATGAGACCATCGCTTTCCTGGTCAGTGGTTTGCAGCAGTGCAATCAGCAGATCCAGGAGCGGATGGTCTGGCACTTTACGCAGTGCGACGCGGAGTATGGTCAGCGCGTCGCGGATGGCCTGGGCATCGATGTCGCCCAGGTGACGCCGGTCCCCATCGGCGCTGATTAGCGCCAAGGGCGGACATGCCCCGCCGAGGGGATATTCCCAGCGCCGTGCGGTCGCCGGGGGTAGGATACGCAGCCGCCGCACGGTCGTGTATCGCCGGGCGGTCGCCGGGGGTTAAACCCCCCGGCTCGGAACAGGAACCCCTCCGGGCTAGGACGAGACACGGCGGGCGTATCGCTGAGCCTCAGCCTTCCTGTTCGGTCGGACGGATGAGGATCTCGTTGACGGCGACATGGCGCGGGCGGGTAACGATGTAGGTGATGGCGTCGGCGATATCCGGCGCAGCCAGGCGTTCGATGTTGCCGATACGCTGCATCAGTTGCGCGCGTACCTCTGGCCGCACATGGCTCTGCAACTCCGTACTCACCGCGCCTGGTTCTACCGCCGCCACGCGCAGGTGCTTGCTGGTGACTTCCTGGCGCAACGCCTCGGTGAAGGCACCGACGCCGAACTTCGTCAGATTATAGACGCCGGAGCCGTTGCGCGCGACGCGCCCGGCCACGGAACTGATGTTGATGAGATCGGCGACCTGGCGCGGTGCTTCCTGGGCGGCTTTGAGCAGGTGCGGTATGGCGGCATGCGCCATATAGAGCAGCCCCAGCAGGTTGAGCGAGACCATGCGCTCCCATTCTTCGACGGGAGCATCCACGATGGGGCCGAGCAGCATCACCCCCGCGTTGTTCACCAGGGTATCCAGTCGCCCCAATTCGGCGACGGTGCGCGCGATGGCGGCCTGAGCCTGGGCCTGATCGGTCACATCGGTTTCGATGGCGAGGGCGTGGCCGCCTTGTCCTGTAATATCCGCGACTAACTGATCCAGCCGCTCTTTGCGGCGCGCGAGTACGGCCACCGCCGCGCCCTGCGCGGCCAGCGCCCGCGCCGTCGCTTCGCCGATGCCGCTGCTGGCTCCGGTGATGAGCGCCACGGTACCATCTAAGCGTTCTGCCATTTTGATTTGCCTCACTTGGTTGATTTGCTTCGGGTGCGTAGATGCGCGCAAGCGCCGCGCCATATAGGCTATTGGCGTGCTTATTTCATACCCGTTTCGGATGATGAGCATGGTACCGGAGGACAGCCATTCCTGTCTGTCACGCTTGCCCGGAGGACAGCCATTCCTGTCTGTCCTCTGGTACCTCTCTGGCTGTTCTTCGGTACCCCGATGGATCAGCCGGAGAGCATTGAATTGAAAGGATCAATCGTCCCGGTGCGGAACAGCAACCCCTGCCGAGCTAGGAGCCGTTGCTGTGGTGGGGAGGGTGAACCAGAAGGTCGCGCCGTGGCCGGGCGCGCTGGTGATGCCGACCGTACCGCCGTGGTGTTCGATGATCGTCTTGCAGATATGGAGGCCCAGCCCCAGACCAACGCCGGAGCCGGAGACCACGTTGATATCCGGCGCGCGGTAAAAACGTTCCCAGACGCGCGTCTGCTCCTCCGGCGGCAGGCCCGGCCCCTGATCTGTCACGGCGACGCGCGCACTGCCCGCCGCGTGGGTCACATGGACGGTCACGGGACGATCTACCTCCGAATATTTGAGGGCATTGGTCAAAAAGTTTGTGACCACTTGACCGAGACGCACCAGATCGGCGGTGACGGGGATCGGCGCGGCGGGGAGATCCAGGGTGATACGGCGCGGCGGCACGAGCGATTGTAGCTCCCGCACCGCCTCGCGCACCACGTCGGCCAGGTCGTTCGCTGTCGGTTTGAAGCGCAAAGCACCCGCCTGGACACTGGCCGTGTCGAGCAGATCTTCCACCAGCCGGTTCAGGCGATCAATCGCGGCGACGCTGCGGTCGAGCATCTCCACCAGGGGGGCGACGCGCCCCTGGACCGGCGCAAGGCGGGCGTCACCCAGCAGTTCCGCGAGGCGGCGGCGCGCGATGGAAGTCTGCATCTTCATGCTGGTCAGGGGCGTGCGCAATTCGTGGCTGGCGATGCCCAGGAACTCATCCATGCGGCGATTGGCCTCGCGGAGCGCCAGCACCGTCGCGTCTGCCGAGGCGCGCCCCACGATGAGCCGTTCGCGTTCGATCACCAGCGCCGCCAGGTCGGCCACGCCGCGTGCCAGCGCCAGTTCCTGGCGGGTAAACTCGTGCCGTTCGCCCGCATGGTCCAACGAAAGGATGCCGACGATGCGCCCGGCGAGGATCATCGGCGCGGCGAGGACGGTCGTCACGCCGAAAGGATTGGGTGCCTGATTGTAGGGCGGCACCGTCATGTCCAACACTACCGCCTCGCCCGCGGCTAAGCGCGCCACCAGGGCGGCATCCGTCCCATCCCCCAAGCGAGCGTTGGCCGGCTGCATCGCCCACCATTCCTTCTCCTCCGTCGGCGACAGCCCCACGATGGCGAGGGGATGTATGAACTGCTCCGCGCCTTCGATGCTGGACACGCCCACGCGCCGGCAACCCAGCACGTCGCACGTCACCTGCGCCAGTTCCCGCGCGATGGCGCGCGTATCCGCGCCGGTAGCGACAGCCGCCTGCGCCATGCGTAAGAGCGCTTCCAAGCTTTGGTGGGTGCGCCGCGAGAGCGCCCGCCGCTCGGTCACATCCCGATAGAGCACGACCGCGCCGGAGATCGCCCCATGCTCGTCGCGCAAGGGTGCGCCGCTGATATTCAAATGCACCCACTGGCCGTTCGCGCGCTGGAAGCGCACATCCTGACCTTCGGTGCTGGCGATAACATCACCCGCCAGAATACGTTGCACCGGCCATGCCATGGCGTCCAACGCCTGTCCGGCGGCATCATAGAGCGTGAACTGCGCGTGGCGCGCGGGCAATGGTTGCGCGAGATACGGTTCCGCGACAGCCCAGCCAAAAATGCGCTGAGCGACGGGGTTAGCCCGTAGCAAGCGCCCCTGGGCATCATAGACCACCACGCCTTCAGTCATGGCCGTGAAAACGCCGGCAAGTTGCGCTGATTCCGCGCGCTCGGCCTCGCGCCCACGCACGATCTCAGTGATCTCGACGGCGCAGCAGATGAGCGTCGTTACCGTGCCAGCGGTATCGCGTAGCGGCGTCAGACTCCAGCGATACCAACGCGGGACGGGATCTGGCACGAGCACGGCGGGGAACTCGTGGATGAAGACTGGTTCTCCCGTGGTGCGCACCTGGGCGAAAACGGCGCACACCTGCGCGCCGGTGGTTTGGTCAAAGAAGTCAGCGAGCGGCACGCCGATGATGGTGCCGTGCGCCTGAAAATCCGCGCCAACCAATTGCAAGAAGGGGGTGTTATGGCGCAAACAGCGAAATTCGTTGCTGGCATCGAAGACGGCGATACCAAACGGCGTCGATGCGATGATCGCATCAGCAAAGCGGCGTTGCGCGTCCGCTTCGCGTTCCAGCGCCCGCAGCGCGGTGACATCCTGGAAGACGACCACCGCCCCCTGGCCGCCGGCGGCATCCGGCACGGGCGCACCACTGGCGAGCAGATCGACGGGGTGGCCGTCGGGATCGGTGACGACGAGGGCGAAATCGGTAAAGGTCGCGCCAGCGCGCGCGCGGCCTGAGGGAGCGGAAGCCGGGGTGAGCGGCGTGCCGTCGGCAGCGCGCATGGCATAGCGTTCCATGCGGCTTTCCGCCGCTTCCGTTTCCGTTTCTGTAGTCGCGGCGCGCCCGGTGATCCGCGCTGCCGCCGAGTTCTGCTGCACCAGCCGCCCCTGTGCATCATAGAGCGCGATGCCCGCCGGCAACACGTCCACCAACGCCGCCAAGCGCTGGCGTTCGGCTTCCACCTGCGCCAGCGCGGTCTGCCAGGTGGAGATGTCGTGGTAACAAGCGATGGTCCCGATGGCGCGCCCCGTGGCATCGCGCCAGGGCTGCACCGTCACCTCGCAGACGCCCCGCGTCCCATCCTTGCGCACGATTGTCAAAGTGCCGTGCCACTGGCCCCGCTGCGCCAGCCCCGCAGTGTTCATCTGGCTGATCGTCGCCACCTCGGCGGAAAGATGAATGAGGGCGGTCGGCTGGCCCAGCGCCTCATCCCGTGTGTAGCCAAAGAGCGCCTCGGCGGTGGGATTCCAATCGACGATGAAGCCGGCAGCATTGGTGATGACGATGGCATCGTGGTTCACTGCCCATGCTTGCGCGCGTGCCTCGGCCAAGGACGACGCAGATGCCGCTGTTGTCCCTGCTGGGACATGCTGGGGCCGATGGGAAAAACGCGGCATAGACAGTTTTCCTCAATAGAGTACGGATACGAGCGAGCGCCAGAGTCTCTACCTGACTGCGCATAATTCGTGCCGCCTCATCAATCGAGACCGACAGGAATGTTTGTCCTTCGGTATAGAGGGTTCGCGCCGGCACCGTGTATCATACAACAGGTAGCATATAATCTGTAGGCAAGGGGGGATAGGCATGGCCAGTTCGGAGACGATGCTGGAAACGGTGGTATTTTCGGCGGGCTGCCAGCGATTGGCGTTGGCCCTGGTCGGCGGGGCGGGGGTTGTCATTCTGACCATCACGCTGATCCTCTCCTTGCAGCCGGCATGGCAAGGCGTGGGTGTTGCCAACCTGCACCCATTGGCGCTGCTCGTCGATCCGGCGCAGCCCGCGACAGTCTATGCCGGCACGGAGCAGGGCGGGGTCATGGTGACGCACGACAACGGCGCGACCTGGACGACGGCGCAGACCGGCCTGCCCGCCAACACGGTACTCGCGGCGCTACTGGCGGAGCCTGGCACCGGCGCGCTGCTGGCGGGGACGGACCACGGCGTCTTCACGTCCGGCGATGGGGGGCAGCACTGGACCGCGTTGGGCAACGGGCTGCCAGCGAACATGACGGTGGACGCGCTGGCCGCACCAGCCAACGGCATACTGCTCGCCGGCGGCACGGCGGGCCTGTTTCGCGCGACGGATGGCGGCCACATGTGGGCAAGCAGCAGCCAGGGCTTGCCGGCGCAAGCTTCGATCTACGGCCTGACGGTGACGGCGGGGCGCGTCTTCGCCGCGCTCATCCCCGGCGGCGTGTATGCCAGCGCGGATGGTGGGCAAACGTGGCACGCCAGCAGCCAGGGCTTGCCGACCAGCCTGAATATCTTCGCCGTCCTCGCCCGCTCGCCCACGCGCCTGCTGGCCGGCACCAGCCAGGGCATCTATGCCAGCGCCGACGGCGGGGCGAGCTGGGCCGCCAGCAGCGCCGGCCTGGGGACGACGCGCGCCATCAGCCTCGCCGCCGATCCACGCGACGCCAGCACGCTCCTTGCCGGCACGGACGACGGGGTCTATCAATCCAGCGACGGGGGGCGCGCGTGGCATAAACTCGGCGGGTTGCCCACGCCGCCCGGCCAAGCCGTCGGCGTCGTCGCCATCGCCCACCCGGCGAACGGTCCCGCCGTCAGCTATGCCGCCGCCGACCGGCTCTATCGCTACCCCCAGCCACCCAACGCGACGCGCACGACGCTCCAGGTGCTCGGCAGCCTGGCGGATCTGGCGCTGGTGGCACTGCTGGTGGGGCTGGGGGTGCGCCACCAGCGAGCGGGCGGATGATCACAGCCAGCCTTTTTGCTCGGCCAGGCGCGCGGCTTCGACGCGGTTTTGCGCGTTCAGCTTTTGCATGGCGACGGAGAGGTAGTTGCGCACGGTGCCTTCGGTGAGGCAGAGCGTGGCGGCGATGGCGGCGATGCTGGCCCCGCTGGCGGCCTGCGCCAGCACCTCGCGCTCGCGCTGTGTCAGGGGATTGTTGCCCTCGCTCAGCGCCGATGCCGCCAGGGCTGGATCGACCACGCGCTCGCCGGCGACCACGCGGCGAATGGCGACGGCGAGCTGCGCCGAGGGAGCATCCTTCACCAGAAAGCCCACCGCGCCGCTTTCCATCGCGCGCCGCAGGTAACCGGGCCGGCCAAAGGTCGTCAGGATGATCACCCGGCACGTTGGCAGGCGCTGGTGCAGTTCGGCGGCGGCTTGCAGGCCGTCCTTGCCCGGCATCTCGATATCCAGCAGGGCCACGTCGGGTGTAGTCGCCAGCGCCTGCTGCACGGCGGCGTTGCCATTATCCACCTCGGCAACAATGCTGAAATCGTCTTCCAACGCCAACAGCGCGGCCAGTGCGCCGCGCACCATCCCCTGATCCTCCGCGATCAAAATGCGGATCATGCTTGCACCCCTTCCTTGATGCGCGCGGGTGCCACTGACGGCTGTGCCGGCGCGAGCGGCAGCGTGATGGTGAGGTGGTAACCACCGCCTTCCTGGCGCGTAGCTTCACAGGTGCCGCCCAGCGCACCGGCGCGCTCGGCCAAGCCACATAAGCCGTTGCCTGGCTTGCCATCAACCGGCGCGGGGTTGCCTTGCCCATCGTCGCTCACCGTCAGCCGGATATCCTGCCTCTGGTAGTCCAGGCTGATCGTGCAATGGGCGGCGCGGCTGTGGCGAATCACGTTCGTAACGCCCTCGCGCACGGCCCAGGCGAGCATCGCATCCACCAGCGGGCGCAAGGTGCCGGGCGTCCCCGTTTCGGCGAAGGTATAGCGGATGCCGGCAGCGGTCAGCAGCTCCTGCGCGGCCAGCAGTTCGCTGGCCAGGGAAGGCTGGCGGTAGCCGGCGACAGCCTCGCGCACCTCAAGCAGCGCCTGGCGCGCGGCGGCCTCGATGTCACTGATCTCGCTGAGCGCCCGTTCCGGCTGACGTTCCACCAGTCGCCCGGCCAGTTCACTCTTGAGCGTGATCAGCGAGAGCGTATGGCCCAGCAGATCGTGCAGGTCGCGGGCGAAGCGGAGGCGCTCCTCCGTCACCGCCATGCGCGCGAGTTCCTGACGAGCCTGGCGCAGCTCCCGGTTGGTTCTGAAGGCCCAGGCCATCGCGATGGTCGTGAAGCCCGTCACCAGCACCGTGAAGACATCCGCCAGCATCGTGCGCCAATCAGCGCCCCCCGACCACGGACCGATAACCGCCAGAAAAGTCAGCCCAATGACCATCGCTACCGCCTGATATCTTGGCAGGCTGCCAGCGGCGATAGCCGTGGTATAGATGAATAAACCGCCCCAGCCCGGCCCCGCCAGGGGCGTGAGGATCAGCCCGATCAGCAGCATAGCGATGATGGGCGGCCATGCCTGTCGTGTGTCACGCGCCACGGTGGGGGCGTCATCGAGCATACGGCGCGCAATACGCCAGGCTGTGCTGAGGTACAGCGTGAAGAAAAGCACGGTGCCGGCGAGCGTGACCACGAAGGCTGGCGAGGGGCGCATGTGTGCCAACTCAATGAACTGCCCCAGGAAGAACGTGATCCAGATGGCGAAGATGCCCCACACAATGTACGTGGATGGTCGGCGGAGTGCCAGGTCGGCCAGGGTGCCGTGCTGGTTTGCCATTGGTGTGTCCTTCCTGCTGGTCAACCGGTTTGTATGGTGCGTTGTTGTTAGCTGTTCTGTTATTCGCGTCTGTTGTTTATCATAACATGTTTTTGTTTGTATTCATTGACTATAAGCAAAATACAGCAATACCAGCCGGTTTTGCCAACTCTGTGCGAGGGGCGGGAACTGCTTGCCGCGCCCTCGTTTTTGGCTGGCTTCCCATAATTTACGGAACCGTGACGGTCAGTTGCATGCCGGGATGGAGGACGCAGAGGATGGAATACGTTCCCGCCGTGGTGAAAGGACCGATCTCGAAGCTGCCGCTGGCGATGGTACGGTTGTCCAGCGCGGGCGCGTTGGCTGGCGTCGCTGTCTGCGTGCGCCCGTTGGTCCAGGTGCCGTAGGTCAATTGGTGCGGGATATTGGCATCGTCCACGAAGTCCAGTTTGCCACCCAGCGGCACGGTGATCGCTGTGGTACCGAAGGTACTCAATCCCAGATGCACCACCGTCGCGCCATCACTCCCTGTGGTCGCGCTGACCGTCGCCGGCTGGGCGCTGACGCCGATGAGGATCGCACCCAGCGCCATTCCCGTCAGGCCCGTAGCGACGAAGCCGAACCAGCGCGGCATATGCCGATCCTGCGCGCCGTAATTTTGCGCGACGGCAGCTACCATCGCGGCGAAGACCAACGCTGCCAGCGCGACGACGATCACGATGGGCGCGAAGAGCGGATCATTGAGGTGCGTCAAGTGGTAGATGGGATACGGTGTGCCGAAGAACATGTAGACCAGACCGCCGGCCCCGACCACCGCGCCGACGATGGGCGCCCACCGCAAGCCGGCGAAGATGATGGCCGCGAGCATGCAGTCCACCACGCTCATCGTGGCGAGCGCGATGCCGCCCGGCATGCCGATGGCGCTGGCCCCGCTGAGCGCGCCCAGCGCCAGGAAAATGCTGATGCCGCCGATGACCTTGCCCAGCGTCGTCACGGGCTGGCGCTCCAGTAGAAAGGTGCGGGATGTCGCGGTGGATGACGTTGTGGTAGCCATTGTCGTTGCTCCTTTATGCTGCTGCAAGAAAAGATAAGCGCGGCGTTGTCACCTGGCCGGCAGGCCGGAAACGGTGGCCCGTGCAACTTCTAATCATCAGTATAAGGTGCATCTGGCGCGAGCAGTAGTGAAGAGTGTCAAAACTTCCGTATGACAAATGTCAGGTGGGGACGTGGACGAGGCAAGCAGGGACACGAAGGTTTTGAAGAGCAACAAAGGGATTTTTTCTTTGTATAGCAGTATGCAGTATTGTATAGCAGTATAATGAAGGCATGCTGCCACTCCTCAAAATGTTGGAGGGAAATCCTTGGCATGAGGTATGGTGGAAACAGTGGAGCGAATCGGACGACGTGATCAGGGCGATCCGTCGCCTTTGGAGGAGAGGCATCATGCCAACTCGCGTAGAGATTCTCGACACACTTGCAGCGTCGCAAACGCAGGTCACGGCGTTTTTTCAAGGGCTGAGTCCGGAAGACATGGAACGCCCGGTAACGGCGAGTGGAGTTCCCGGAGCAGCTCCGTGGCGCGCCCAGGATCATCTTGCTCACCTCGTGCAAAACGAGCGTGCCATTCAGCACGTGCTGCGCCGTACCCTCGCCGGCGCAACGCGCGACGTTCTATTACGCTTGCAATACCCAGCGGAAATGCCGCTGCCGGGCAATCTGGACACGCTGACCCCGGAGGAGGTGGAGCGGCTGGTGCTGGCCGTCGCTCAGATCAATCAAACCTACGTGAATGCGCACCATGACGACAGTCTGGAGATGCTGATAGCGGCTTTCCTGGCGGCGCGGCAGGCAACCTTAGACCTCCTGCACCAAGTCACCGCTGAGCAATTGGCCACGCTGGTACCCACACCCATCGGTGCTGTGTCCGTTGGCGACCTGTTTGCGGGGAGAGCGGAACATGCGGCCTCACATATCAACTCGATTGAGGAAGGACTTCGTCAGGACGGGTAGCCAGGTTTTTTGCTTTGCCAGTCTGCAACGTCTTGACCACGTGTGCAGCGGTACGCCGCTACAGGAGGCAGGATGCGTGAACACGAGGCGCGTGCGGACCTTATGCCTGGACGAGCAGGGCGACGGGGAAGTGCGCCAGCGTCGCCGCTACCGGCAGGCACGGCACGCCGTCGCGGGTGCCGACGACCAGCGTTTGGCCGGTGAAACAGTCGCGGTAGGTACGCCCGGCGTAAGTGTCGGGCAGGGTGAGCCAGGTGTCATGCCAGACGGCCTGGCCCAGTGGCGGCGCGGGCGCGTCGCCCAGCAACGCGGCGATCAGGCGGGGCGCGATGGCGATGACCGAGGTGCCGGCATGTTCGCGGGCGAAGGCGCAGGCATGCTGCCAACGGTCGCCGCGCGCTTCCAACGCGCGATACGCGCCCTGCGCGAAGACCTCCGGCTTCGCCAGGCGCACCGCCAGCGCCGCCTGGATGGTGTAGAGCTTGCTGCGCCCATCGGCATCGTCATCCAGCAGGGAGCGGCAGAAGGCCGCGAGGTCGTCTGACTGTGATTCTGTCGCTTCACCCGCACCAGCCTCGAAGGGAACATTGGCCGCGGCGTCGCGGCGCTGACGCAGGTCGGCCAGCAGGGCTTGGCGCTGCGCGTAATCCACCGGGCGGCGGTTGTCAGGGTCCACCAGGCTGAAGGCCCAAAGCTCAGTCCCCTGGTAAAAGT
This sequence comes from Ktedonobacteria bacterium, assembly GCA_027459785.1. Lineage (GTDB taxonomy): Bacteria > Chloroflexota > Ktedonobacteria > Ktedonobacterales > JACDGC01 > JAJPKG01. The sequence goes on from DAIDGU010000065.1 coordinate 50,482, forward strand.
CCGGCACGCCTGGCGCGGCCAGCTTCAGCAGCGTCTGCGCCAGCGAATTGTATTGCCCGTAGGCGGCGATGCGGCGCTGGAACGGCAGGAAGTCGCGCAAGAAGGCGTTGTCTGCGCGCGGATCGAGCAACGTGGCGACGAACGCGCGCAGCGCATCCAGATACTGCTGGTTGGGATTCACCCAACTGGTGTGGCGCTTGGCCTCTTGCGCGGCTTTCTCCATATACGCCGTCATGCGCTCGCGCAGGTCGGCATGCGCCGCCGGCGTGAGGTCGCCATTGGGCCAGACGCCGATCAGTGTTTGATAGAGCAGGTATTCGTCGTTGGCCGCGGGCATGTCCGCGCCGCCCACCTCTGGCGTGCGCGCCGCCGCGTTCAGCGCCTGCCAGCGCGCCAGCGCCGCCGCCCACTCGTCCGGCAGTTCCGCCAACACGTCGATGCGCGCTCGCACGTCCTCGTTGCGCTTGGTGTCGTGCGTCGTCGTCGCCAGCAAGCTATGCGGCCAGCGCGCGGCGCGCGTCGTATTTTGCTCATGAAAGGCCGTCACCGAGGCACCGAACTGGGCCGGATTTCCGCCGACCTCATTCAAGGACACGAGACGGTTATAGACGTAGAAGGCCGTGTCCTCCAGGCTTTTCGCCATGATCGGCCCCGTCACCTGCTGAAACTTCATCACAAACGCCAGAATCGCGCGGCGGTCGTCGGGCTGGAACTGGTCGAGGTTGCGCAAGAGCAATGTATCCGCGATGAAATCGAAGATGCCGCCGGCGATACGCTGATTATGGCGCTTGGCCGCACTGATCGCCGCCAGGATGTACTGCGTGTCGCGCTCGGCCACGGGCGCGTCCGGCGTCGTATAGGTGCGGTAGACCTGGAAGTACGTGATCGTCTCGCGCAAGGCATAGATAATGGTATTCAGGGTATAGTCGCGGTAGCGCCGGTTGCGCTCGGTGATGCGTTCCAACTGATGGCCCAGCGCATTGATCTCGCTGGTGAGCGCGCTATTCATAATCAGGCGCTTGGATTGCTGAACCAGCGTCGAATAGGCGACATAGTTCTTGCTGAACTCCTGATAGATGCGCGTGAGCGCCGCCTCGTTCTCGCGCGGGACACACACATCATTGACGGCGTTCATGAAATCATAGCCCGTCGTGCCTGCCACCGGCCAATTTAGCGGCAACGGCTCGTGTTCCGATAAAATCTTCTCTACGACGAGATACAACGGCCAGGGATGTGCCGTCGCATAGCTGCCGGCGAGCGTCGCGCGCCACGTAGCCAGCGCTTCTTCCACGCGCGCCCGAAGGTCACTGTCATCGTCCACATCTGTGTCCGCGTCCGCTGCTGCCTGGTCGCGCAACCAGGCTCGCGCATGCTCCGTCACATAGCGATCCTGCAACCAGCGAAAATACTGCGCCGGATCCCACAGGCCATCGGGGTGGTCGATGCGCAGCCCCGTCACCTGGCCGGCGGCCAGCAACCGGAAAAGCAGCGCGTGCGTCGCATCGAAGACTTCGGGATCTTCCATGTGGATCGCGGCCAGTTCATCGATGTCAAAGAAACGACGATAGTTGATCTCCTCGGCGGCGACACGCCAATACGCGGGGCGGTATGACTGCGCGGCGATGAGGGCGTCCAACAGATCGAAGCTGGCGGGATCACCCGGCGTGCCATTGAACTCGCGCACGGTCGCGTCGATGGCTTCGCGCACACCTTCGCTGCTGGTATAGAGGGCGGCGATGCGGCGTTTCGTCACTTCCTTCTCGCGGTTGCGTTCCACCAGGCGGTCGGGGTCGGTCTCGGTCGGCGGCGGCAGGTGATCCAGCGCGGTGATGATGCTTTCCCACTCCTGGATGTCGGCGTGGTCGTCTCCCAGCGCGGCCTTCACCGCTGGCAAACGATAACTCAGCAGCGCGCGATAGGTGCGCGGCGCGATGGGCAGCGGCAAGCTAGCATAGACCTTCAGCGTGAAGGCACCGTTATCATAGTCTACCTGCATCGCGCCATGTTCCAGCGCCAGCCCATACTCCTCGCCCAAAATCGGCAACAGGACTTTATTGGCGATCTCCACTTTCACCGGTTGCCAATCGATATCGAAATAGCGCGCGTAGATCGAGCTGGGGCCGTTTTCCAGCACGTCCATCCACCAGCCATTGCACTCGCAGTTGATGCCCATGTGGTTCGGTACTACATCCACCAGCAGGCCCATCCCGCGCGCCCGCAAGTCCGCCGCGAAGGCGGCGAAGTCGTCCTCCGTTCCCAATTCGGGATTCAGTCGCCCGTGATCGCAGATATCGTAGCCGTGCATGCTGCCCGGTCGCGCCATCAAGATCGGCGACACGTAGCAATCACTGATCCCCAGATCCGCCAGATACGGCACGATCGCCCGTGCGTCCTGAAACGTGAACTGCGCGTGCAATTGCAGGCGATAGGTCGCCCGTGGCACGCGCGGCGGCGGGATGATCGCTCCCGCCAGGTCTGGTGTCGTCATGATTGCTCCCCTCAGCCTGCCGATAAAAGGCCAGTAACGGGCCAGATGTTCGCACAGCGTCGGGCAAGATCACACTTGCACGCCCAACAGATCGCCCAGGTGCGCGAACTGCGCCCACCAGGCGCGCGCTTCCTCGCCATCATCGCCACGCGCGCGGAACTCCTCGCCGTGGCGCTGCAACAGATCATAGTAGACATTCTGGGCGTGCCATAAGTCAACCTCACCCGGCACGGCGTGCGCTTCCTCCACGACAGCGACGGTGCGCGCCAGGCAATCGGGGTCGTCTGGTGTGGCGCGGAAGTCATCGATGATCGCATTGACGCGCAGCTTCATCCGATAGGCTAAATCCGCGTCATTGAGCTGCGCGCCGGCAAGCTCGGCCTCGTGCAGCAGTTGCTTAATCTCATCGGGATTCAGCGGATCATGCTCGATGGCAGCGCGCAGCCGCGCTTGCAGCGCCGTCTCGGCGGCGAACTTCAGCACATCCGGCGGCGTCAGCCCCTGGCCGGTCAGGAAGCGCAGCAGGACCACGCTGCGATCATAGATCGCCTGGTTCGCCGCCTCCGCCGCGTCACGCTCGTCGCCCATGAGGATGTCGAGGATCTTCACCTGCTCGTCGCGGAACAATTGGCTCAGCGTATACAGGCGGCGGTCGAAGTTATCGTCCAGCAGGCGCACCGTCTCCGCGAGGTCGGCGCGGTCGAAGGCGCTGCTCAGCTCCTGTGCCAGCGTCGTGTATTCCTCTGCGGAGCGCGTCTGGCGCACGCCGCCGGTCAGGTTATGGTTCTCGAAGTGCAGCGCGGTATAGCTGAATTCGTCCGTCTCGCGCGTGATGTGCGAGGTCAAGCGCGCCCGGCCCACGACCAGCCGCGCTTTGCCCGCCGAAAACATCTGCTGCTCGTTGCGTGCCACAGTGTAGCAGTAGATCGCGGCCTCATCAGGATAATCCTCGAAAAGATCGCTCAGGGCGTAGTGCGCCATGACTTTCTTCAGGCTGATCTGGGTTGGCTTGACCCATTTCTCGTAGATGCGCTGGCCGTCGCCGTGTTCGGGCAGATTGCTCTTGACCTGCGCCAGTCGCGCCAGGAACTCCGTTTCGACCTGCTCGCCGCACCACGACTGCGCCAGTTGCACGGCGCGGGCAGCATATTCGATCACTTGCACCGTTTCGATGCCCGATAGCTCGTCGAAAAACCAACCGCAACTGGTATACATCAGGAGGGCGTGACGCTGCATCTCCAACAGCTTGAGCGCGGCGACTTCCTCCTCATCGCTCAGAGCGCGCCCGGCCCACTCGGCCAGTTTGGTCTGAACGTTCTCCGGCGCGCGATCCAGGATGATGGCGATATACTGATCGCGCACCGCCCAGGGGTCGGCGAAAAAGGCGTGGGCTTGCTCTGCGTAGACCGGCGCGAGGGTATCGCGCAGCCAATCCAGCGCGGCGCGCAGGGGCAAACGCCACTCCTGGTTCCACTGCGGATAGCCGCCACTGTTGCAGCCGCAATCGCTGCGCCAGCGCTCGATGCCGTGCATGCAGCTCCACGACGTATCCTCGATGATCTGCACCTCATGCGTGGGCGGGTGCTGTTCCAGGAATTCGCCGTAGTTGGTGATGGTGGCGATGCCCTGCTGCTCGATATAGTGCAGCGCGTAAGCCAGCGCCATATCCGCGTGGCGGAAGTGGTGGCCATAGGTCTCGCCGTCGGTGGCGATATGCACCAATTGCGCCTCGTCACGCCCGTCGTTGAACGCGCCCGCCAGCCGCTGGGCGAAGCCCTCGCCGGAATCCAGCAGATGCTCGAAGCCGACGGCGCGCGAGATGGGTCCGTCATAGAAGAAGAGCGCAATGGATTTGCCCGACGGCAGGTATTGGCGATAGGCCCGCGTCGGATCGATCCGCGCGCCCGCCACGTCCTCCCAGTTTTCCGCGCCGAGCGGGCGCACGCGCCCTGCCTGATGGGGGGCCAGGATAGTGAAGGCGATGCCGCACTCCGCCAGCACCTCCAGCGTGGCGATATCCACCGCCGTTTCCGCCAGCCACATACCCTCCGGCATGCGCCCGAAGCGCGCGGTGAAGTCCGCGATGCCCCAGCGCACCTGCGTATACTTGTCGCGTTCGTTCGCCAGCGGCATGATCATATGATTATAGACCTGTGCCAGCGCCGAGCCGTGGCCGGAGAAGCGTTCCTGGCTCTGGCGATCCGCCGCCAATACGGCCTCATACGTTTCGGGGTCTTGCGTTGCCAGCCAGAGCAGCAGCGTTGGCCCAAAATTGAAGCTCATGTGGGCATAATTGTTGGTGATCTCGGCGATCTTGCCATCCCCGTTGAGGATGCGCGAGGCAGCGTTGGCGGCGTAGCTTTCCGCCGCGATGCGCGCGTTCCAGTCATGGTAAGGATACGCCGATGCCTGCATCTCCACCGCTTCCAGCCACGGATTCTCGCGGGGGGGCTGGTAGAAATGACCATGAATACAAATGTAGCGTTCCATAGGAGTCACAATGTCCTTTCGGGGAGGTGGCCCCACCCCCAGCCCCTCCCCATCTGCGGATGGAGAGGGGAGCACAGACGTGGGGCGGGCATGCCTGTCCGCCAGGTGGTCGTGAGGGCGAATATGCTGCCTGTTTGTACAACAACGTTTCTCGTCAGGTCATGACATGCTCCAATAACACAAACGAGCGGGCGGGTAGTGTTACTTCGGCCTCGCCGTCAACACTCAGGGCCGGCGGAAAATCCGTTGCGGCTTGTGGCTGCGCGGGATCGTGCCAGCGGGCGTCTGCGGATGCCAACAGTGTGCGCCAAGGGCCCGGCGGCAACGGCAGGTGCGCCGTCACGGTCTCCGTGCCGAAATGCAAGAGCGCCAGGATCTCCTGGTCCTGGTGCCAGCGGCGCAGGGTGATCATCCGCTGGCCGGCAAAACCTAACACCACCTGGTCGTCTTTGCTCAGATGCCGCAACGCCGGCAGCGCGCGGCGCAAGCGCAGCAACTCAGCGTAGAGCGCCCGTAGCCCGGCATGCCAGCCGGCCTGGGCCTCCGCCGGATCGAGCTTGGCGGCCTGGAAGGTCGCCTCATCCTGCGGATCGGGCGCGATCCCCTGCCAGGCGAAGGCCGCGAACTCCGCCTGACGCCCCGCGCGCACCGCCGCGATCAGGTCAGGGTCGCCGTGGCTGGTGAAAAACGGGAACGGCTGGGTCGCGCCATATTCCTCGCCCATGAAGAGCAGCGGCAGGTAGGGCGACAGCACCACCACGCCCGCCGCCAAGCGCAGCCCTGCCGGTGGCACGAGTTGGCTGAGGCGCTCGCCCAGCAGCCGATTGCCCACCTGATCGTGGTTCTGGCTGCCCACGACGAAGCGTTCCGCTGGCACATGGCGCGCGGAGGAGCCGTGGCGGCGCCCGCGCACAACCGAATAGTCGCCGGCATAGGTATACCCGTCGCGCAGCGCCCGCACCAGATGATCAATGCCGCCGAAGTCGCCATAATAGCCTGCCTGCTCGCCCGTCAGCAAGGTGTGCAGCGCGTGGTGCAGATCATCGCTCCATTGAGCATCCAGCCCATAGCCGTTGCGCTGCGGCGGCTCGACCAAGCGCGGATCGTTCAGGTCGCTCTCCGCGATAAGGTAGACGTGCCGGTTCAGGCGCTCGCCCGCCGCATGCACCGCTTCCGCCAGTTCCGTCAGGAACATGTGCGCCGAAAAATCGGTGATGGCTTGCACGGCGTCCAGGCGGAGCGCGTCCACGTGGAACTCTGCCACCCACTGCACGGCGTTCTGGATGAAGAAGCCGCGCACGTCGTCGCTGCCAGCGTCATCGAAATTCAGCGCACGGCCCCAGGGCGTCTTGTACTTGTCGGTGAAATACGGCCCGAATTCGCTCAGATAATTGCCTTCCGGCCCCAGATGGTTATAGACGACATCCAGCACCACGGCCAGCCCGCGCGCGTGGCAGGCGTCTACCAGCCGCACGAAGCCCGCCGGCCCGCCATAGGAATGCTGAACGGCGAAGAGGTCCACGCCGTCGTAGCCCCAATTACGGCCACCCGGAAACTGGGCGATGGGCATGATCTCCACCGCCGTGATCCCCAAAGCCACCAGGGCATCCAGGCGCGGGATGATCGCGTCGAACGTCCCTTGCGGCGTGAAGGTGCCGACGTGCAATTCATAGAAAATATAGTCCGCCAGCGCCACCCCCGGCCAATGCGCGTCCGTCCAGCCAGCATAGGGCGCGACCACCGCCGAGGGGCCATGCACGCCATCGGGCTGCCAGCGCGACGCCGGATCGGGCCGCTCGCGTCCATCTGGAAAGCGCACCATATAACGCGCGCCCGGCGGCACATCCGCCACCTCGGCACGGTGATAACCCTCCGGCGTCCGCGCGAGGGGGATGATGCGCTCCTGGGGAGCGAAAATATGCACCGCCAGTGCCGCCTGGTCCGGCGACCACACACAGAACCGGCAGCCGCCGCCCGCCAGTACCCGCGCCCCCACTTCATAGGCTTTGCCATATCGCATTGTTGGCTTGTCCCTTGTTCACGCTTTGGATGATGTTGAGTTTACAAGCATGAGCCATGCCACCGTTCAAGCGCCAATCGGAATACCGTTTTCCACCCGCATTTTCCCGCCCATTTTGCCAGGAAGTCAGGGTGTTGCAAATGTTCGCCGTTGCGGTTAAAAGGAGTCAACTCATAATAAATGAGATCATACTTTGGTGCAACTCGTCTAGCGACCAAAATCCGCATGCGAGATATTTTGTCCTCTTGTGACCTTCGCACATGATCCGCTGGTTCGTCGCCATCGCAGCGCGTATAATAGATAAACGACAAGTGCGGTAGAAATAAGAGGAGGCGCAGGATGGCGCGCTGGCGTTCATTAGAGGAATACACCCCGATCGCGCGGCTGTTGGTCGAATATATGTGGGCGCAGCGCCCGCCGCTACTGCCGTCGCAATTCGCAGAGCAGATGGGCATTCCCAAGCAGGCGGTATCGCGCTGGCTCAGCGCCCAGGCCGATCCCGACCCGGCACATCTGGTGCGCATCGCGCAGCGCACGCCCTTACGGCTCCTCGATCTCTTCCTCACCGCTGGCTATACCACGCCAGACTATCCCATCTTCGACCGCGCCGGCGCGTGGGAGCTGGTGCTGGAGCGCGTGCGCGTTGCCGACACGCTCACCGACGAACAACGGGCGAGCATCATCACCGCGTTAGAGGCGCTGCAAGCCGCCGAACCGGCACCGTCATCTATCCCAATACCAGCAACGGCTAATGAAGGTGCCGACGAGGAACAGGGCGAAGATGAAGAAACATAGTTGCTGCGGTAGCTTAGAGCAACAAGCGCTGCCATTGTTCATGCGGGGGGTTGGATGCGGGCGGTGGCAGCGTGCCAGGGACGAGCGGGCGGTGGCAGCGTGCCAGGGACGAGCGGGCAGTGGCAGCGTGCCAGGGACGAGCGGGCAGTGGCAGCGTGCCAGGGACGAGCGGGCGGTTGAAACCGCGCCTAAGCGCCTAGCGGCGACGAAGTCCGCCGTCGCGGACTACCTCCAGTCCACGTAGGTGGACTTCGTGGCGGCACGCCCTTAGGCGCGGTTTCAACCGCCCGCCGTCCCCCGCCCGCGTCTTGGCGCATCGCCAACCGCCTGCCGTCCCCGCCCTGGCACCCGCCGTCCCTGGACCACTGTCTACCCGTTTTTCATCAACCATCACCCGCGCCCGTCGTCACACCGAGGCGCAGGCCAGGTCGGGCGCACAGACCTCTTCATAGAGCGCGCTGACGGCGTCGGCGACCGCGTGCCAGCTCAGGTGGCGGATGCTGGGGCGGGCGTTGGCGCGCAACGTTGCCAGGTGCGCCGGAGCGGCCAGCAGGGCGTCGAGCCGGGCGGCGAAGTGCGCGGGGGTGCGGTGGCAGACGAGCGCGCCGTTCACGCCGTCTTGCACGATAGCGGGCAAGCCGCCCACGCGAGGCGCGATGACCGGCGTGCCGGAGGCCAGCGCCTCCACGGCCACCAAGCCGAAGCTCTCGTAGTGCGAGGCCACGGCCAGCAGATCGGCGGCGCGATAATACGCTGGCAATTCATCTTGCGGCGCGGCATCCACGAAGCGGATGCGGTGATCGACGCCCAGTTGGCGCGCGAGGGCGCGCAGCCGGGGACGTTCCGGGTCGCGCGCGTCGCCGCCGACGATCAGCAGCGTCGCTCGCTCGCGCATCGCGGCCCAGGCGCGCACCAGCAATTCCGCGCCTTTCAGCGGATCGAGCCGGCCCACGTACAGAATTACTGGCTCGTCGCCCAGGTGCAGCGCGCGGCGCAGATGCGCGCGGGCCGCGGTGCGCCCGGCGGGGGTGAAGCGGCCCAGATCAACGCCGCAGGGAACGATGCGTAGGTGGCCGCGCGTGTTGCCATACAGCCGAGCGATCTGCTCGCGCTCGTCGGCAGTGGCGACAATGACGCGGTCGCTCTGCGCGATGATACGCCGCTCTTCCGCGCCGCGTAAGGGCGGCTCACACTCTTCAGGGCGTGCCGCCTGCTTTAAGCGCGCCAGCGTGTGGAACATCACGACATGTGGCGCCCCCCAGCGACGGGCCAGTGCCAGCCCCGCCACGCCGGAAAGCCAATAATGGCTGTGGATAACATCATACTCCGCGCGCTCGGTGACGGCGAAGCAGTCGATGCCATCGACGAAGGCGGCAACATGGGGATAGAGATCGTTCTTGGGGAGCGGGGCGACGGGGCCGGCGGGGATGTGGATCAGCCGGGCGCGCGTGCCAAGGGGGATGATCTGATCGAGGGTGGGATCGGTCCAGCGCGTGAAGATATCGACGTTGATGCCACGCCGGCCCAGATGTTTCGCCAATTCGCGGACATACACGTTCATGCCGCCGGCATCGCGGCTGCGGCCCAACGCGGCCAGGGGGGAGGTGTGCAAGCTCAGCATCGCCACCCGCGCTGCGCCGGGCAGATCGTGTCGCTCACAAATGCGCGGCCACCGTCCCTCGCTGCTGCCCAGCAACATGGCGGGATCGATGGCCGCGTTCGGCATGGCTGTCATGTGTTCGTAAGCTCCTTGTGTACAGTAGCAAAAAGTTACTGTCATTACTATAGCAAAAATAGCAGCGACGATGCCAGAGGGAGAAAATAGACCTTTGTCCGCCCCACTTGACAAACAAGCTATGCATCAGGTATATTGGACATAGGTTCTACATCGCGCGGGCGGCGCACGTGCTTTTCAAACCCTGAGTATGCTGGCTATGCTGAAAGGTAGGTAGGCGATGGCGACACGACCCCTGGTGCTTTTAGGTACGAAAAAAGGTGCATTCATCTTGGAGGGCGATGCCGGGCGGAAGAACTGGCAGCTGCGTGGGCCGTTCTGTGAAGCGTGGCCCATTTACCACATGATGTTCGATGACGCCTCCCAGACCATCTATGCCGGCGGTGGCAATCCCTGGTTCGGGCCGGGCGTGTGGCGCAGTGACGACCTGGGGGCGACGTGGTCGCATTCCGGCGCGGGCCTAACCTATGGCGAGGGTGGGCCGCCGATCGGCACGATCTGGCACATCACCGCCGCACATGGCACGCTCTACGCGGGCGCTGATCCCGCCGGCCTCTTTCGCAGCCATGACCAGGGGCAGACCTGGGAACACATGCAGGGATTGCGCGATCATCCCTCGCGCCCCAACTGGCAGGCGGGCTATGGTGGGTTGTGCCTGCACTCAATTGTCGCGCATCCCACGGACCCCGCGCGCCTCTGGGTGGCGATCTCCGCTGTCGGCACGTTTTATTCGGCGGATGCTGGTGCCACATGGACGCCGCGCAACCAGGGCGTGCGCGCGGAATTCGCGCCGGAGCGTTACCCGGAGTTCGGCCAATGCGTGCATAAGTTGCTGCTGGCTGCTGATGGTGAGCAGCTTTATCAGCAGAACCATTGCGGCGTCTATCGCAGTGCCGATGGGGGCGCGCATTGGGACGAGATCACCGAGGGGCTGCCATCGGACTTCGGCTTTCCCCTGGCGCTGCACCCGCGCGATCCCCAGACGCTCTACGTCGTCCCACTCAACGGGGCCGAGCAGGGGCGCGTGGTCCCCGATGGACGCATGGCGGTCTGGCGCAGCAAGGATCGTGGCGCGTCGTGGACCGTTTTAACCGAAGGGTTGCCGGGTGAGCATGCCTACCTGGGGGTGTTGCGCGAAGGCATGGCGGTAGACACGCTCGATCCCGCCGGCATCTATGTGGGAACCAGCACCGGGCAGGTTTTTGGCAGCAGCAACGAAGGCGCAAGCTGGCAGCAACTTTGCACGAATCTGCCGCCGATATGGTCGGTGGAAACGGCGCTGGTGGAGGCGTAGGATGGCTCAGGTATATTTGCCACGCCCCCTGGCTGCGCTCATCGCCGGCTTGCCCAAACAAACCGAAGTCGAAGCCACCACCGTGCAGGCGCTGATCGCTGCGCTGGAGCAACGGTGGCCGGGCGTAACCACCTGCCTCTGCGGCACGCCCGATGCCTTGCGTCCCCATATCAACATCTATGTGGATGGCGCGCGCGCGACGCTGGCGACGCCAGTGCAGGCAGGTTCGGTGGTCCGCGTCTTGACGGCGGTCTCCGGCGGCTGAGGCGCTGCTCGCGCGGGCAGCGGATCCCTCGGTGATCCGTTGCTCGCGCTATTCGCGTTCGCGCGCCTCGTCGGGCCGCTGGGGTGGGCCAGATGGTGCGCTCGCGTCGTTGTCCGGCGCACCGGGCCGGTAGCGCGGCACCTGGCGGGCGCTTTCTGGCGGCAAGGGATATGTGCCAGGGGGGCGGAACTGGCCCGGCGTCGAACTGGTGGGCGGCGGGGTCGATGGCGGAGAGGGCGCGTCGGGCGCGGTGCCGCGCCAGGGACCGGGGCGGGTGCGTGCGCCGCGATAGGGCGGCGGGACCGGAGCCGCGTCGGGATCAACCCGCGCGACGGAAGGCAGGGTCGTGGGCAAATATTGGGTGGGAACCTCTTCGGCGGGGGCCGGCGGGGGTGTTTCCAGCTTCAGCACCAGCAAGATGTCGCCGATCTGGATGTGATCATTGTCGCGCAACAGGCGCGGGGCGACAACCGCTTCACCGTTGACACTGGCACCATTGCTGCTGCCGATATCCTGAAAATAGAGGCCGGTGGGCTGCACGAGGATCTGCGCGTGATGGCGCGAGACGGAGGCATGGGGCAGCACGACGATGTTATCGCCGCCGCGCCCGATGCTGACTACGCCAGCGATGATCGGCCAGTTGCGCCCCGGCTCCGGGCCGGTCAGTGCCGTCAGCCGCGCCTGCACCTGGGGCCGCGCCTCCGGCGTGCGCACGCCCACGAGCGCGATCTTTTCCGTCGGTTGCGCCTCTAAGATTGCCAACCCCGTCGCCTCGGTATACGTAAAGCGGAACTCCGACCCCGCGACCTCAAGGATGTCGCCGTGGTGCAGCAGCACCGGCCCCTGGCACGCCTGCCCGTTGATAACGGTGCCATTGGTGCTGCCGTTGTCGCGCGCATAGCCTTTGTCGTGGTCCCAAGTCAAGAAGACGTGGTAGCGTGAGGCACGGTCGTCATCCAGAATGATGTCGCAATCCGATTGCCGCCCCAGGATGATGATCTGGCGCGTCAGGATGAAGGGTTGCACACCGTACTTGCCGATGAGATCTTCCAACTGGCCCCAGGCGACGCCTGGCCCCAGCGGCTCGATCAAGCGTTGATCGGGATTCACCCCTGGGCTGGCCCCGCGCTGCGGCGGCAGCTTGCGCGACGACCGCCGTGGTGGCCCGCCGCGCCCCCACACGCTCAATGCCACGCCGCCCAGCACCCCCACCGCCGCCGCACCGCCCCACAGCGCGCCCGCCAGCCCGCGCCGTGATGGCTGATCCTTGCGCCGTTTCATCCCGTTCGCCTTTCTCCGCTGACCTGCCCAATCTAGGTGGTTGCAAGCCTCGTTTCACCCTCTCTAGTGTAGCATATTTCGCCCGGAATTTCGCGGGAACGCTGAAAAATGGGCGCGCTGGTGCACAGGATGCGCCGCTGGTGGGCGCGAAAATCGCTTCCTTCATCGTCCTGGTGCTGAATATGCGTCAGCGTGTACGTGAGATGCAGGAAAGGTTAGGTAAGCGTATGCAAGAAGAACCACAATTAAACGAAAACCTTAACATCCCCAATCCCGACCACGTGCGCGATTTGCTGCGCACCGCTGGCACGCCTGTATATGACAACGAGGGCAACAAGGTGGGGACCGTGAGCGACCGCACCGAAGCAGGCATGCTGGTCATTCATCGCAACCGCATGGCTTCGGAGCGCGAACTGGTGGTGCCGCTGAGTATCGTGGCCGGCGCGGATGACAAGGCGCTTTACCTGCTCTATCATCAGGACGAACTCGCTGGCTATCACAAGGCCGCCATGCACCATCAGCAACCGCTGACGACTGGCAGCACGCTTGCCGAGCAGGCGCGCCCACCCAAGGAGGAGATCCAGCCCCAGGTGAGGCGCGAAGACAGCACTGAACAGGGCGACCCTACGGGCCACCATCCCGACTAAATACGCTCAATCCGCGCTGATCGCTACCTCCGCGAAGGCGCGATCAATGACCGGCTGCAACTCCTCCCATTCCACGCTGGTCTGCCGCCCATGGTCGAATTCGTCCGCCAGCCAGGCAGAGACCGCCTGCACACGCGAATCGTCCTTGGGCAGCAGCAGGCCCATATGTTGGTGGATGAGGAAGATCAGCCCGGCCACGCCGCTATCCTTGGTCAGCGAGACTTCCAGTGGGCGACCTAAGATCGCCGGCACATTGAAGGGCGCGTACATCCACCAGAACTTATTCAGCCCGTCAGCATGCACGCCAGCGCGGGTGCGGTGCGCGTCGCGGCCATAGAGCGGATATTTCGGCGGGATCGCTTCACCCATTTGCGCATACAGATCGACCAGGGCGTTCAGCGCGGGGAAGGCGGGCTGCGCCTCCTGGAAATAGCCCATGCCGATCAGGTGCAGCACCACAGCTTCCAGCGGCGCGTTGCCCGTGCGTTCGCCCTTGCCCAGCAGCGTGCCGTTGATGACGGCGCAGCCCGCCCGCACTGCCGCCAGGCAGTTCGCCACCACCAGCCCGGTGTCGTTGTGGGGATGGAATTCGAGATCCTCCGGCGGCACGCCCAGTTCCCGCAACACGCCGATCAGGCGCGGGATGCTGCGCGGCAGCGCCACATCGTCATATGGCAGCCCCAGGCCCATCGTGTCGCAGAGGCGGAACTTGGGGCGCAGCGCGGGGCCATAGGGCGCGGCCAGTGCCAGCGCGGCCTCGGCGAAGGGGCGCAAGAAGTCGAGTGGGGCGCGTGTCGCGTCTTCCAGGTGCAGGCGTGGGCGAATGCCGGCCTCCAGCGCCACCCGTACCGCGTCCAGGTACGTCTGCGCTGCCTGGTTACGACCGCCCGGCGTGAACTTGTGGAAGGTGTGGTAGTCCGATGCGGAGGCCAACATGCCTGTTTCGCGCACGCCCAGGCTGCGGATCAGGGCCACATCCTTCGCCGTCGCGCGAATCCACGTCGTCGGCTCGATGGGTGCGCCGCTCCGGTAACGCTCCAACGCGCCTTCCAGCGCCGCGCGGTCCGAGGCGCGATAAACGAAGAACTCCGCCTGGCGGATCGCGCCCGACGCGCCCGTAAAAGCGCACTGGATGTCATAGATCGCCAAACTCTGCGCCGTGGTCAGGGGCAAGCCGCCCTGCTGGCCGTCGCGGTGTGTCGTCTCGGTCGTCCAGGCGGCGGGGGGCAGCGTCGTGGGTCGCTCCGTCCATCCGTAGCGCGGCAACGTGTCGCGTGGGAAGCTCTCCAAGAAATACTCCGGCTCGTTCGGTTCGGGAATGATCGTCATCACATGGCTCCTTTGCTCATGAAGGTCAATAACTATGTTGAATTGTAGATGGACTTGATCATGGTCGTCAATATTGATACAATAATCAATGTATGGGAGGATATGCAATAATGGTTCCCCAAGCGCGTTATATCACTGCCCGCGCGGCGGCGGAAGCGCTGGACGTGAGCGTGGCGACGATCTATGCCTATGTCAGTCGCGGCCTGATCCGTTCAGAGGCGGGCGACGCCAGCCGGCGGATGCGGCGTTACCTGGCAGAGGACGTGCAGAAGCTGCGCGACCAGAAGCGCTTCCGGCGCGATCCCGACCAGGCGGCGGCCAGCGCGATGCAGTGGGGCGCACCCGTGCTGGAATCGGCGCTGACGCACATCACGGAGGCGGGCCTGTTCTATCGCGGGCAGGATGCCGTGGCGCTGGCGACGAGCGCCGCAGTGGAGGAGGTGGCGGCGCTGCTGTGGACAGGCGAGATGGCGCGGGCAGGTGCATTGTTCGCGCATCCTCCCGCTGCGATCATCGCCCAGGTGTGGCCGCAACTGCCCGTTGGCCTCAGCCCCCTGCCGCGCTTGCAGGTCGCGCTGGCGCTGGCACAGTCCCACGACCTGGCGGCATATGATCTGGATCTGCGCTTCGACAACGTCACGCAGACGGGGGCGCGCATCCTAAAGCTGCTGGTCGCCGTGCTGGCCGAGCAGCCGTCCGCCGCCGCGCCAGTGGCGGCGCTCTTGCAGGGCGCGTGGTGTCCGGAGTGTGCCGCATGTGGCCCCCTGCTTTCCGCCGCATTGATCCTCTGCGCCGACCACGAACTGAACACGTCGTCCTTTGCGGCACGGGTGGTGGCCTCGGCGGAAGCGCAGTTGTACCTGGTGGTGACGGCGGGGCTGGCGACGATCCAGGGCTTCAAACACGGCGGCAACACGGGGCTGGTGGAGGCATTCTTGCACGAGGTCGGCACGCCGGAGCGCGCCCGGCAGGTTATCAGCAACCGGCTGCGACGCGGCGTGTGCATCCCCGGCTTCGGCCACCGCCTCTATCCCCAGGGCGACCCGCGCGGGGCGACGCTGTTGCGGCTGGCACATGCAGCCTATGGCACCAGCGCGGCGCTGGCGCTGGCGCAAACCGTCGCGGACGAGGTGCGCGTGATCACCGGCAAGGAGCCGACGCTGGAATACGGTCTGGTGGCGCTGATGCAAACGCTGGACCTGCCGGACGGCAGCGGGCTGGCGCTTTTCGCGCTGGGTCGCGCCATCGGCTGGATTGCGCACGCCATCGAGCAATATCGCAGCGGCCAGCTGATTCGCCCACGCGCGAAATACGTTGGCGTGTGAAGTGCGGCAGCCCGCTATTCTATGCGATATCATCGCTGGGATTAGCAGAGATCAGCGAACTTGCGCCTTTGCAGAACGGAACGAGGTAGGCCGTTCGCCGTAGCGTAGATCATACTGAAAGATCAAGTAGATGACCTTATTGACTAGCAAGCGGCAGAATTTCAAGCGTGGATCAAGAGCCGACCCTCTTTAGCCGCCTCGCTCCCTATTGAGCTGCAATTCCAACAATGGTGAGTGAACGCTTGCATTCCAACTTTTCCTGACAGACCTTGTAAGACGCCCTTAGACAAATGGGGCTGTGACCTTGACGCATGGACGTTTGGGACCATATGCTGAATATGATATGATCCCGCGAGAAAGGTCCAGCGTTATGGCGCGCAAACATACCTGGCTGATCGTCACCCTGCTGCTCGGCGTCTTCATGGGGGCGCTGGACATTTTCATCGTCGCACCCGCGCTGGGGGCTATTCAGGCCGGCTTGCACATCCCCGCGCGCCTCACCACCTGGTCTTTCACCGCGTATACCCTTGTGCTGGTCGTCTCCCAGCCCTTCGTCGCCAAGCTGTCGGATCTCTATGGCCGGCGCTGGATCTATGCCGGCTGCGTGGCGCTCTTCGGCGCGGGGTCCGCCCTGTGCGCGACATCGCACGGCTTCGCGCCCTTCATCCTGGGCCGTTGCGTGCAGGCGGTCGGCGCGGGGGGCATCTTGCCGGTGGCGAACGCCGTCATCGCGGATGTCTTCCCCGAAGAGAAGCGCGGCGCGATGCTCGGCCTGAACGCGATCATGTTCGGCTCGGCGTTCATCCTCGGCCCGGTGATCGGCGGCGTGCTGACGCAAGGCTTGCACCTGGGCGGTCTGGTGACGGACTGGCATGCAGTCTTCATCGTGAACCTGCCGCTGGCCGTCATCGTCATCTTGCTGGCACTGCGCACGCTGCCCGCTGTCCCCGTCCGTGCCACGGCCCGCGCCGTCTTCGACTGGAACGGCATGTTGTTGCTGGCCGCCGCGCTCTTCCTGCTGGTCTTCGGCCTGACGCAGTTCGACTTCACCGCTGGCTTCGCCAGTGGCATACCCACGAGCATGCTGGCGCGCATCGCCGCCACCGTGCAGGCGAACATCACGAACGAGGCCGCGTTGCCCTTCGTGTTCCTGGGCCTGGCGTTCTTCATCCCATTCATCCTGCATGAGATGCAGACGGTGAACCCCATCGTGGATGTCACCGCATTCGGTCGCAAGCAACTGGTTATGGCCATGTGCCTGAGTGCGATCGGTGGCGTCATCACTACCAGCGTCGTCTACGTGCCGCAGTTGGTTGAAAACGTGCTGGGCTTGCGGACGGGCGCGGGCGGCTTCTACCTCTTGTATGTCGCCATCACGCTCTTTTTCGGCGCGGGTGCGGTGGGCCGGCTGATCGACCGCTACGGCTCACGCGCCATCATGCTCGGCGGCGGCATCATCAGCGCGCTCGGCTTCGCCCTGTTGCTGACAGTGAGCGGTGTTCCACCAGTGGCGGGCGATGCGCCGCTACGCATGATCGTCGCGCTGCTGCTGATTGGTGCGGGGCTGGCGTCGCTGGTCGGCACACCACTGCGCTACATCGTCGCCAACGAGGCGCAGCCGCAACATCGCGCCACCAGCCTCGCTGTGCTCACGATTTGCAGCAGCATCGGCCAAACGATCATCCTGCCGCTGGGCGGCGCGCTGATCTCCTCCGCCGTCACGGCCCCACTGGACATCCAGCGGCACAATCCCATCACCGACGCCTATCTGACGGCCAGCGCCATCCATTCCTTTTTCACGATTGTGCTGATCATCCTCATCGCGGACATCGTTTTAGCCGCGCAATTGAAGACGCGCCGGCAAGAACTCGCCGACCGCCGCGTGCGCCAGGTGACGGCATCTCGCCAGACGCATACGGCCAACGCCACGCCAGTGCCAACGGGAGGCGAGCGCGTGCGCCGCGACGAAGCCCAGCCCGCCATGTCCTCGCGCTGAACCTGCGGGAACGGCGGGGGTTGCAACAAAACGAGCGGGCGCGAGGGGGGACGGCGGGGCGGGGACGGGCGGGCGGTTGAAACCGCGCCTAAGCGCCTGACGGCGACGAAGTCCACCTGCGTGGACTGGGATCCGAACCCGCGTCGGCGGGTTTCGTGGCGGCACGCCCCACCGGCGCGGTTTCAACCGCCCGCGCGCCTCTGCCACGCCTCGACAACCGCCCGCTGGTCTTGTTGTAGTGCAACCGCCCGCTCGTCCCCGCCACGCTATCAACCGCCCGCCGCGCTACCCGCCCCGTTCGTTGCTGGTACACATACCGATTCTGTTGGTTGGAGGCATCGCTGGTATGTCCGCTACAACTCCGTTGACGCCCGGTATTCAGCGCGATCCTGCCCGCCAGGTGTGGGTGTTAGTGATGGCGCACGCGGCGTATGCGCTGGGCGCGACGCCGGAGGGGCTGGTGCTGCATCTGCATTGGGGCGCGCGACTGGGCGCGCTGGCGGACCTGAGCGATCCGGCGCTGGGGCGCGACCATAGTTCGATGGACACCGCGCTGCACCTGGCACGCGAGGAATATCCCGTCTATGGCGGGCTGCGCTACGGCGAATTTGCCCTCAAAGCGACCTTCGCCGATGGCACGCGCGACCTGGATCTGCGCTACGACAAGGATGAGATCGGGGAGGAAGATGGCTTGCCGACGCTCACGTTGCACCTACACGACGCCGTCTATCCCCTGCGGGTCAGCTTGATATATCGTGTTGACGTGGCCCATGACATCATCGTGCGGTCGGTGAGGATCGAGAATCAGGGCAACGTGGCCATCCACATCGAGCGCATCTTCTCCGCCGTCTGGCACCTGTCGCGCAGCTACATGGCCCCGACACTGACGACGCTCGCCGGGCGCTGGGGCGCGGAGACGCAGATCCAGCGCCAGCCTGTTGTGGCGGGAATAACCGTGTTGGAAGGACGTCGCGGCCTCACGGGCCAAACGGCAAATCCCTGGTTCGCGCTGGATAGCGCCGCCACGCAGGATGCCGGCGCGGTGTATTTTGGTGCGCTGGCGTGGAGCGGCAATTGGACGCTGCGCGTCGCCACAGACAGCACGAGCGCGACGGTGGTCGCGGGCGGCGTGCATGATGTCGATTTCGCGCTGCCGCTCGCCCCTGGGGCCGCCTGGCAAGCACCTGAGTTTGTCGCCGGTTATACGGAGGACGGCTTCAACGGCGCGCGGCGACGGCTGCACCGCTTCATCCGCGCGCACGTGTTGCCCGCGCCCCAGCGCGCCACACCGCGCCCGGTCCTCTATAACTCCTGGGAAGCGACGTGGTTTTTCGTGGAGGAGGCGGGCCAGTTGGCGCTGGCCGAACGCGCGGCGGCGCTGGGCGCGGAGCTTTTCGTGGTGGATGACGGCTGGTTCGCCGGGCGCAACCATGATCGCGCCGGCCTGGGCGACTGGACGCCCGATCCGGTCAAGTTTCCCCACGGTTTGCAGCCGCTGATCGACCGCGTGCAAGCGTTGGGCATGGATTTCGGCCTCTGGGTCGAGCCGGAGATGGTGAATCCTGCTAGCAACCTATATCGCGCGCACCCGGACTGGGTCTATCACTTCCCCACGCGACCCCGCAGCGAGTCGCGCCACCAACTCGTGCTGAACCTGGCCCGCGACGACGTGCGCGCCCACGTGCTCGCCGTACTAGACGGCCTGCTGACGACCTATCCGATTCGCTTCCTGAAATGGGACATGAATCGGCCTATCAGCGAGCCAGGCTGGCCGGACGAGCCGGACCAGGCGCGGGCGATCTGGGTGCGCCACGTCGCGGGCGTCTACGCGATCATGGACGCGCTACGCTTGCGGCACCCCGACCTCAGCATCGAGGCGTGTGCCAGCGGCGGCGGGCGGGCGGACCTGGGCATCTTGCGCCACGCGGACCAGATCTGGACCAGCGATAATACGCACCCTGAAGCGCGGCTGCGCATCCAGGAAGGTTTCGCCCTGGCGCTGCCGGCGCGTGTGATGGTCGCCTGGGTGACGGATACGCCGATGGATCGCGGGCGCAACGAGATCCCGCTCGCCTTCCGGTTTCACGTCGCCATGCTGGGGACGCTGGGCATCGGCGGCAATCTGCTGGCCTGGGACGCCGCCGAATTGGCCGAAGCGGCCCGTTGGGTCGCGCTCTACAAGGCAATCCGCCCGCTGGTGCAGGACGGCGATCAAGCGTGGCTGACGCCGCTGGGCAACGCAAACATCGTCGCCGTGCAATATCTCGCGCCAACGGGCGTTGCCGGCGTCATCTTCGGCTTCCGCCGCGCCGATCTCTTCGGCGATTCATCGCCGCCCGTGCGTCTGCGCGACCTCGAACCCGCCGCCACCTATCGCCTCAGCATCCCCGACGAGGAACCCTGCGTCCGCACCGGGGCCGCGCTCATGGCGCAGGGCATCACGCTCCCCTTGCCAGCGGGTTCATATGCAAGCTGTGTGGTGCGCTTCGCGCGCGAGGCGGCATCCTCTGGTTAGTGAGTATCTGCCGTGGCCGGCGGTCTGGACCTATTTCCACTTGACTTATTTCGCTCCGCCATGCTACCATTTTCTTCGTGAATCAGTATGAGGCCACATGACCCCTGAGGAGCACAACTAAGTTTCAATCAATACGCCGGCTCCTCGTCCACCTTTCCCCAATTATGCCCGTTGTGCTTACCCCTTGTGGGGAAAGACGGTGATCAGTGGGGCCGGACAGACAGGAATATCTGTCCTCCGGGGAAGCATGACCGACAGACAGGAATGTCTGTCCTCCGGTATCCATACGGATCACCCGCAAAGCGGGTAATACCGATTGCGGGTCAACCCGCGATCACGCGGAGGATAGCCATGTCTGTCCAGGTCTGTTCAGTCTAGAGTGACCCGCAACGGGTATCATCGCGCGCAGACGCGGAAAATCCGTCTCCAGACTGATGACGGCTTCGCGTTTTTGCGGCATACTATAGGTGATGGAGATAGACGCTCTGCCGCTGCTTTGTGGGCTGCCGGGCTGTCGCCCTAAACCGGAACGCGAGGAACACCATTATGGCTCGTCTGCTGCGGCGGCTGCGCACCCTGCAATGGCGGCTGACGCTCTCTTACGTCCTGGTGACGGTGATGACGCTGCTCGTCTTGCAGGGAGCCGTGCTGAGCGCGATCTATTTCTTCGTGCTGAATCCGCCGGCCCTGGCGCAGACGGTGGCCGGGACGTTGCGCGACCAGGCTGCGCCGCAAATCATGCCCTATCTCTTGCAGTCGCCGCCCAACATCATGGCCCTGCACACCAAAATCACCCCCTTGAGGGCCAATCAGAATGGGACGATCTTGGGCGGCCTGGGCAGCAGCGACACGCGAATTATCTCGTCCGTCATGGTGCTTGATCGGCAAGGTGGCATCATCACGGAGGATCATACTGCCCCCGCTTTCACCCCGGCGGCGACGTTGGCGGCGCTCGGAGGCTCCGCTGCCCTGCGCCCGATCCTGACCAGCCAGGCAAACGTCATCACCAAACTGCCGAATGGCACAACCTTTGTCGCCGTCCCCATCGTGAATATCGATGGTAGCACGCTGGGCGTCTTCGCCATCACGATCAACCTACCGTTGGTGCGTACCGCATTCCTGGGTTTGGCCGTGAAGACCTTCTTGCCCAGCGCCATCTTGCTCACCATCGCCACGGCGGCGGTCGGCACGCTCTTCGGCATCTTCGTCTCGCGCGGGCTGGCGCGGCGCTTGCAACGCATCTCCACCGCCGCCGATGCGTGGAGCAAGGGCGACTTCGCCGCGCAGGTGCCGGACCGTGCGGTGGATGAATTGGGCGAACTGGCGCAGCACCTCAACGGCATGGCGGATCAGGTGCAGGCGCTGCTGACCACCAGCCAGGCGCTCGCCGTGGTGGAAGAGCGCAACCGCCTGGCGCGCGATTTGCACGATTCTGTCAAGCAGCAGGTTTTCGCCACCGCCATGCAGCTTGCCGCCGCTCGCGCCCTGTTGGCGACGAATTCCGCCGTTGCGGAGCAGCGGTTGATCGAAGCGCAACATCTCATCAGCCAGGCGCAAGGCGAACTCACCGGCCTGATCGGCGAATTGCGTCCGGCGGCGCTGGGTGATCAAGGCTTGGTGGCCGCGCTGACTACCCTCGGTGCGGAATGGTCCCAGCGCACGGACATCGCGTTCGATCTGCGTGCGCAGGGCGAACAGGCGACGCCGCTGGCCATCGAGCAAACCCTTTTCCGCGTGGCGCAAGAGGCGCTGGCGAATATCGCGCGCCACAGTGGCGCGACCCACGCCGACGTGCAACTCACCTGGGCCGACGACCTGCTCAAGCTCACGATCCAGGACGACGGCCACGGCTTCGATGCCACCAGCGCCAGCAAGGGTGTCGGCTTGCACAGCATGGTGGAGCGCGTGGAGGCGCTCGGTGGCCTCGTCGCCATCAGCAGCAGCACCAGCACTGGCACGCGCATCGCCCTCCAGGTGCCGCTGCCCCACCCCCCGGCCCCCTCCCCATCTTTGATGGAGAGGGGGAGAGCAGTGTTTACGGCTGAGCGGATTGATCACTCGAGATAGGTCAAATACCCCTGGCTACAGCCGAGGGGCTTGCGAGCGGTGCTTGTGACGCAATGACCCCGGCACCCCCGCGTATGGCCGTTTGACAGCGGCCCGGCGACTGATAACAACCGCCGCGTTCGTGTCGGCATGGCAGGAGAAGCCACAG
>DAIDGU010000066.1 GCA_027459785.1 Ktedonobacteria bacterium
GTGGCTGGAGCGGGCCGGTGCGGTTGGGTGAGAGGAAAGTAGGACGTGATAGGGTTGGAGGAAGGTCTGGGGGACTGTGGAGATGGTGTGTGGGGAGCTATGGAGTGAGGGTTTCGAGAAGTGCGGGGACGACGAGTGTGGTAGGCCCTGGGGGCGTGATCGTTGACGGTTTGGAGAGTGATGGAGGCACTGTTGCCTGTTATGATGGTGAGTCTTGGGGGACGGGGGGTAGATTGAGAAGAGGTAGTATTGATTGAATGGGGAGTAGGGTTGTGAGTTAGAGTGTTGTATGTGATCCAAGTGGAGTGGAGGAAATCAAAAATGTAAGGGCTAAGTTTTTTGAAAATGGATCGTGCAGTGGGAAAGTCGAGATTTGCAGTTGAGAGGGTGGAGTATGGAAGGAGGCCTAGGAGGAAGCGGTGATCTGGGGGTAGTCCATCAAATTGGGAAATAAGTAGGTTGACTATGTGTTGAGTGGGGGTCCGAATGGGATCGGCATAGTGGATAGAGTGGAGGTGTTGATGGAAGTGGTTGATGAGGGTTTGTCTGAGGGTGGTGAAGGATTCGTGTTGACATTGAAGGAAGGTGTGGGAAAGGGAGTCGGTAGTTGTGAAGCATAGAGGGCATGCGGGTAGATCAGGGTCGGAGGTTTGAGATGGGTTGTGCTGGCTGGGGAGGGAGTATTTATATTGTATGTAAGCATTGGGGAGGGCGTTGTAGAGGATCTTGTAAAGAAAGGTTTTCTGGTACATGTTGGTGTTGGAGATCGAGATGAGGGAACCTGCAAGATTCCAAGTTAGGTGTGACCAGTGAAGATGGGAGAGGGAGGATCTATTTGGTCGGGTGGTAGTAAGCCAAGAGTTGAGTCGGAGGGTGAGATAGTGCTTGGAAGTCGTATGGGGGTGATGGAGAGAGAATGGGAAATCAGAAGAATTGTGGAGGATGGTGACAGAGGGTGTGGGGTTAGTGGGAAGGAGGATAGATGAGGTTGTGTATTCGAATACTTGGGTGTGGGGAGCGATTTGTTGGGCTTCGGAGATGTGGCCTTGGGCGACGCAGGTGGACTTTGTGGCGGCACGCCCTTAGGCGCGGTTTCAACCGCCCGCCGTCCCTGCCACGCTGACGCCATCAACCGCCCGCCGTCCCCGTCCCCCACCGTCTCCGTCCCCGTCCCCCACCGTCTCCGTCCCCGCGCACATCCAACCGACCCGCACACAACGCGGCGCTAACCGAGCCTTGGACCTCTAGGCATCAAGCAGCAGCAGGAGGAAAAATATGCGGCAGCCACGAGTTTTCGTGACACGTCTGGTGCCAGAGGCGGGCTTGCAACTATTGCGCGAACGGTGCGTCGTGGACGTGTGGCCGGGCGAGTTGCCGCCACCACGGGCGGAATTGTTGGCCGGCACGCGCGAGGCCGATGGGCTGCTGGCGCTGCTGACCGATCCCATCGACGCCGCCCTGCTGGATGCCTGCCCACACCTGCGCGTGGTGAGCAACATGGCGGTGGGGTATGATAACATCGACGTGGCGGCGGCGACGGCGCGTGGCGTACTCGTCGGCAACACGCCCGACGTGCTGGACGAGACGACGGCGGATGCCGCCTTCGCGCTGCTGCTGGCCGCCGCACGGCGCATCCCCGAAGCCCTGGCGTATGTGCAGGCGGATCGCTGGCAGACGTGGGGGCCACTGCTGTTGCTGGGGCGCGACGTGCATCATGCCACGCTGGGCATCGTGGGGCTGGGGCGCATCGGCCAGGCGCTGGCGGCGCGGGCGCGCGGCTTCGCCATGCGCATCGTCTACGCGGACCCTACGCGCAAGCCGGCGGTGGAAGCACGCCTGGGCATCGAGCATATGAGCTTCACCGAACTACTGCACGCCAGCGACTTCATCAGCCTGCACGCGCCGCTGACGGACGCCACGCGCGGCCTCTTTGGCGCGACGGCCTTCGCCCAGATGCAGCCGACGGCGATCCTCGTCAACACGGCGCGGGGGCCGCTGGTGCAGACCGACGCGCTGGTGGCCGCGCTGCGCGACGGCGTCATCGGCGGCGCGGCGCTGGACGTGACCGATCCCGAACCGCTGCGCGCCGATCATCCCCTCCTGGCGCTGCCCAATTGCCTCGTGGTGCCGCATATCGCCAGCGCCAGCCAGCAGACCCGCGCGCGGATGGCCGTGATCGCCGTGCGCAACATCCTGGCGGGCCTACGCGGTGCATCCCTGCCCGCCGGCCTGAATCCCGCCGCGCAGGGAACGGGTCGCACTGCCACACCGTCCGATTACACGCTTGATGAGAGTAGCCAATGACCAAAACACCGCGCACCCTGGCGATGCGCGTGCTCGACGCCCGCAAGATCGCGTATCACGTCCAGCTGTTTCCCGACACGATCCGCGACGCGGCGGAGGTGGCGACGCAGATCGGGCTACCGCCCGCGCAGGTCTTCAAGACATTGGTGGTCGTGCGCGACGATCAGCCGAATGCCCATCCCCTGCTGGTGATGGTGCCAGCGGATCACACCCTGGATCTGCGCCATTTCGCCAGGGAGATCGGCGTGAAAAGCGTGCGGATGGCTAGCCACGACCAGGCGGAAAAAATGACGGGGCTGAAAGTCGGCGGCATCTCCGCGCTGGCGCTGCTCAACCGCCCCTTCACCGTGTATATCGACCACAGCGCGCTAGCCTACGAGCAGATCGCCGTCAGCGGCGGCCAGCGCGGCGTGGACTTGCTGCTGCGCGTGGCCGACCTCATCGCCGTGACGGGCGCGCAACCGGTCGCCGCCTCACACCCGCAAGAAGCGAATGAGTGATACGCTTTTCGGATGATCAGTATGGATACCGGAGGACAGACATTCCTGTCTGTCCGGCCCCACTGATCACCGTCTTTCCCCGCAAGGGGTATGACATCATCTGCTGGTTAATCGATCCTCAGTCCGCGCAAGCGGACTTCGTCGCCGTAGGCGCTTAGGCGCGCAAATGGTTTCAATCACTACCGCCCGCCCGTCCTCGATGCTGTCGCAACCGCCCGCCCGTCCTTGGAGGATGCATGTGAACTTATTGCCTTTGCCCCCTGCCTACTATACGCAGCCGACGCTCGTGCTGGCGCGCGATCTGCTGGGCAAGACGCTCTGGCGGCGGACGGCGGATGGCGTGGTGAGCGGTATCATCGTCGAGACGGAAGCCTACATCTCAGCGTGTGATCCCGCCAGCCATAATTACCGCCGGCCCACCAAGCGATCCCAGACGATGTTCGGCCCGCCGGGCCATGCGTATATCTATCTGACATATGGCATGTATCACTGCCTGAACGTAGTGACAGAGCCGCCTGGCCAGAGCGCGGCAGTGCTGATCCGTGCCATCGCGCCCGTTGCCGGGCGGGAGCTGATGGCAGCGCGCTGCCCGCGCCGTGCGCCGCGCGACCTGGGGCGCGGGCCGGGCCGGCTTTGCCAGGCGCTGGCGCTCACCATCGCCGACAACGGCCTCGACCTCACCGGCGACGCCCTGTGGCTCAGCCACTCGCCCGACATGGAGCCGCTCGATCCCGCCCGCGTCGCCACCTCCACCCGCATCGGCATCTCGCAAGGGCTTGATCTGCCCTGGCGCTTCTTCATCCGCGCTTGCCGCGCCGTCAGCGGGCCGGCAAAACTGAACCGGGGGACAGCGGATGGTTAATACTCGATCTGCACCGTCACATCGCCTTGGGTGCGGATGACGCCGACCAGTGTCATATCGTCCGTGCGCTGGTAATGCAGATCAACGTGGGCGTTGCCGAGGCGCAGGCGCTTGATGGTCAATTCGTGCAGCCAGGTCGGCAGCGCGGGCCGGCGGATGTGTAACGTGTGCTGTGCGGCATCCGGCGTCAGCCCCAGCGCCGCCTGCAAGAGCAGCGGCAGCGCGCCCGCCGCCCACGCCTGGGGCCGGCACGCCACCGGATAATGCACAGGCCGATTGTAACGCGCGCGGGCGAAGCCGTCGAAGACCTCCGGCAGCCGATAATGCTCGAAATACGTCGCCGCCTGGAAGATACCGGTGAAGATCTGCTGCGCCTGGGCGATGTGACCGTAGCGGTGCAGCCCCAGCGCGATCAGCGCGTTGTCGTGCGGCCAGACCGAGCCGACCTGATAATCCAGCGGATTATACGCTTTTTCCGAAGCGGCCAGCGTGCGCACGCCCCAGCCGGAAAACATATCGTCCGCCATCAACCGCTGCGCCACCAGCGCGGCCTTTTCCGCATCCGCGATGCCGGTGAAGAGCGTTTGCCCCGGATTCGACGCGACCGACTGCACCAGCCGGTTGTCGCGCTCGATGGCGTAGGCATAGAAATCGGTGTTCGGCAGCCAGTAGCGTGCGTTGAATTGCTGCTGCAACTCCGCCGCGCGCTTCTCCAGGTGGTCGGCGCGCATGTCGTCGCCGGTCAGCCGTTGCACCTGCGCGATGCCTTGCAGCGCGGCATAGACGTAGCCCTGCACCTCGACAAGCGCGATGGGGGGCTGCGCCAGCGAACCGTCGGTATTCACCACGCTGTTGCCTGAATCCTTCCAGCCCTGGTTTGCCAGGCCGTGCGCCGAGCGCGAGCCGTAATCCACGAAGCCGCTGGGGCTGTGATGCAGATTGGTATCGATCCACGTCAAGGCGCGGTCCACGTTGTCGCTCAATTCCTGGTAAAGAGCCAGGTCGCCCGTCCAGCGGATGTACTCGCCCATCAGGATCAGGAACCAGGGGGTAGCATCGACCGTGCCGTAATAGGGGATCTGGGGGATCTCGCGCAGGTTGGCGCGTTCGCCCACGCGCAGCTCGTGCAGGATCTTGCCCGGCGCAGCGTCCTGAAAGTCGTTGTAGTCGTCGGCCTGATAGCTGGCCAAGACGCGCAGTGTACTCCGCGCCAAATCAGGCTGGAAGGCGAGCATCTCATAGGCGCTGATGCAACTATCGCGCCCGAACAGCGCGACATACCACGGGATGCCCGCCGCGATGAACGTATCGCCGTGGTCAGAGGTGGTGAGCATCTGCATGTCCATCAGCGCACGATGCAGCGCCTGATCGAAGAGCGGATTATCGCTCGTGATCTCCGGCGTCGCGTTCATCGCCGCATGCAGCGCGTGGTGCTGAGCGTGTTCAGTGGCCGGCGTGAAGTGATCGGTGTGGCCGCCCTCATCCGGTGGCCCGTCGTCGGCGAGGTCGATGCGCAGGCTGAGCGTCACCGGCTGGCCGTGGGGCAGGTGCAGGTGAAAATGCGCCGTGCCGCCATCAATCGCATCCGGTGCGGGCGAGAAGGTGATGGTGGTGGTGCGGCGATGGTCGTCCGCGCCGTCATAGACGAAGCTCAGTTTGTCGCCTGCCGCCTTGGGTGGGTGCAGGGTGCCGCGCTTGCCCAACGGCATGCCGCGAATCGTGAACATATCCCAGAATTGCGCGCTCAGCGCCAATGTCGCTTCTACATCGAATGCCTCTTGATCGTTATTGCGGATCTGGATCGCATGCGTGATGTGGTCAGCCAGCGTGTAGGTGCGGCGGATGCCCAGGCGCTCCTTCGGCACCGTGCGCCCGCCCCCCAGGTCGAGCGCAGGATTCGCCAACTCAAAGACACATGACGCGCCGGCCTCGGCATCTTCCAGCAAGCCGATCAACGGCTGATCGTTGAGGCGTAGGTCAAGCTGATCCAGAAAGCACGTATCGCGGAAATAGAGGCCGAAAGCGTTGGCTCCCGCCGCGATGTCACCGTTCGGGTCCGTCAACAGGAATACGGTATTATGCTTGGTCGTGACGGCGCTGCGGATATCCGCGAGCTTGGTCGAAGACGTGGGATGCGGGCGTGCGCTCTGGCCGGCCTGTTGCTGCTGGTTGGCCAGAGCTTGTTGCTGGTTGGCCTGCTGCCGCCGCTGGTGCTTTTCCGCCACTTGCGCCTGGCTGTTTTGTCCCGTCTGCTGGGAAGGTGTCGGCTTTTTATGCTTCGTCGCCGATTTCTTGGCGGCGGGCGGTTGGTCGGCGGGCGGGTCGTGCGCGTCATCCGCGTGGGCAGGCGTGTGGTGAGGGCGAGAATGCGAGGTGGTCATGCCGTTGCTCCTTGCGAACAATGGGGAATGCTGCTTTCCTCTGCATGACCCGTTCCAGAAACCACGCATGAGGTCGCCAGGCAGCAGTTCAGCCAGGGATAGTGGTATACTATACAGAAAAGCTGGAGGGATCGTTGATGAGTATCGCCATTCATTTCACTGCCACAGTTGCACCTGACGGTAAAATCGAGATAAGTGCGCCCGAATTAAGACCAGGGATGACGGCGAATATCACTGTTACCATTGATGACAAACCTCAACAGAAACGCGGAGCCTTGGAGATTCTGGCAGACATGCCTGGTCATCAACTGTTTCAAACGGCGGAAGAGGTCGATGACTACATCCGTGCGGAGCGCGAAGCATGGGAGCAATAAAGCAAATGAACGGAACGATTTATTTCGATGCGAATTGTTTCATTTATAGCGTCGAGCGCATTGAGCCTTACCGCACCATCTTACAACCAATTTGGGAACATGCGCAAAACGGTCATTGTCGTATCATCACTAGTGAACTAACTTTGATGGAAGCTCTCGTGAAACCTCTCAAAGAAAGCAATACCCTGCTTAAATATGGCTTTCATGCGCTCCTACAACAATCAAATGAGGTCACTCTCATTCCCATTTCATTGGCTATCCTGGAAAGCGCAGCGGGATTGCGAGCAACAAGTTCAATCAAAACACCCGATGCAATCCATGCTGCCACTGGATTAGTTGCAGCATGCACGCATTTCATTACCAATGATGGTGGTTTTCGTCGTATACCTACATTACCTGTCAACTTAATCAGCGAACTTCCTACTTCTCCTACTAACCCAAGTCCTTAAGTATCGGACGGTTGGCGTAGATATTCTGTCGGCGCTCTTGCCAGAATAGGCCACCAGAAACATCCCGCAGCCCCTTGACAGCCTCCCTTGTGCATGGGACAATGTAGCTGGCTATCATAACTCAGCAATGCCAGCAACAGGGAGAAAGGGAATAAGCGATGAAACCGATGCTCAATGAAGTCCCTGACTTCGCCACATTATTGACACGGCTACGTACGGAACGCAATCTGTCGCAGGGACAGCTCGCCAAGGCGGCGCGGCTCTCGCGCACCTATGTTTATCATCTGGAACATCAACTCCGCCAGGCTCCCTCGCCCCGCGCCGCCCGCGCCATCGCCCGCGCGCTGGAACTGCATGGGGAGGAGCGCCGGCAATTCGCGCAAGCCTTCGCCGATCTCACCGGCCAATTGTTGGAAGACGAAGTGGATGAGACGGCCTTCCTGGATCTGCGCCGCCTATCGGGGCTGCTGGTGGAAAACACGATCTTCCCCGCGCACAGCCTGGATCGCCAGTGGCGCTTGTGCGCGTGGAACAAAGCTTCGCTGGAGCTTTTCGAGGCATCGGATGAGTCGCTGGCACAGCACGACCACCACCTGATTCGCCTGGTGTACGATCCGGCCTATCGCAAGCGTTTCATGCCGTGGGAAGAACTGGCACGGCGGCTGACAGCGGACTTCAAGTTCGCCACCAAGGGGCTGACGTTCTTGCCGGAATACCGCGACCTGATGCGCGTGCTCAAACGCATGCCGGACTTCCGCCGGCTGAGCGAGACGAGCGAGGCATATTCCGTCCCCGCGCCGTCCTTCGTCTTTCATATGAAACACTCGCGCCTGGGGAATCTGGCCTTGCGCACGGCGATCAGCATCTTTTCCGGCAGCACAGATTTCAGCATCATCGTCTATCTGCCAGGCAATCAACAGACGCTCGACACGTTCCGCCAATGCGGCTGGCAGCAAACCGACGACGTATAAAAAGGGTGGATAGAGGCAACGCTGGGCGCGATACATCGCGCCCATACAAAGATACGATCAGCACCACACGTTCGGGTTGTCGAAACGGTACAGGTTGAACTGGTTCATCGCGTTGAGCAAGCTCTGACCAGGGATACCGCCGCCTTCCTGGTAATGACCAGCGTCCCACGGCGATTGTCCCAGCGCTTCAGCCTGGGCGACGGGGCCATTCGGGAAGGCTTGCCAGACGCCGACATAGAACTGCATTTTAGTAAACGTTTCATAGATGGCGACGCCTTGCAGCGGTGTGTAGGCATACGCGAAGGCACCGGGCGAGCCAGGAACGTTCAGGCCACCGACGGAGGGGAAACCGGGGATCGCCGAGGAATTGCCCCAGTTATACCCCGTGTAACTGGGAATGCTCCACCCCTGCTCCACGCCCCACTGCGCCAGAATCAACGAGACGTACCACGGATGCGGCAGGCCGTCTTGCGCTTGCTCTTGCTGCACCAGCCGGGCGAAGGGCAGCGCCATGCAGACGAAACTGCCGACGCCGGAGACGACGGGGTGCGACGGATACAAGACTGGCGTCGGGGTGGGATAGAGGTTCGCGCTGGATTGCGTGAACCACTGGGGGAAACTAGCGCCCGCGCCATGCGCCACCGGCACGAAGGTGAGCATGAAGACGATCAGCGCCCCCACCACCGTGGCGATGGCGACGCGGTGCGCCCGCGCGCGGGCGCCGCGGCGCGGCGGCAGAGGCCGCGCGTGGGGGTCCGGCGTGCGAAACTTCGGCGTCACCACCGTCACGGGATGGGTCGGATGCGATGACAGCGCCGCGTTGTTCGGCCTCGTCTGATGTGGCGAAAGGACGGCGGGCTGCTTGGGCTGCGTTGCCTCCTTGGGTATGACCGGCAGCGTGATCGTCGCCGGCACCATTGGTTGTGCGACAGCTTTCGCCGCGCCGGTGACGGCGGCGCGTTGCTGCGTCGCATCGAGATCAGGTGTCGCGGTGGCCGTCGTCTCCCTCATAGCATCTAAGTGCCAGTTGGTGGCGGAAACAGGGACGGCGCGTTGCGGTCCAGTATTTTTTGGTGTTTCTCGCATCCTTGGTTCGCATCACTTTCTTCTTGAGGTGCGCCACCACTATAACGGAAAACGGCGTAGTGTGCAAGCCCATGCCTCATTTTTAGCATAGTTGAATGCCTTTGTCACGCAAGGGGGACTAGTCTACCATATAGCTCATGCATGGGGGCCACGGTGCGGGCGCGTTGATCTAAGGATCATGAAACGCTGATGACGGTCGTATGGAGCAATAGTCGTCATCGCGCCCCGCGTGGTTAGCGCGCCCGCCAGCAGCCTCGTCAGGCGTTGCCAAACAGGAGCGCCGCGCAGAAGACCAGTGCGCCGCCGCCCACGACCTGCAACATCGAGAGCGCCCAACTGGTGCCAAAGAAGCGATGGCGCACGGCACCAATGATGACGAGTTCGACAGCGACGACGACATACGCGATGAGCAGTGCCACGTGGAGGTTAGCGACCAGAAAGGGAAGAGTATGCAATGAACCGCCCAGAAAGGTCATGAGGCCGGTGATAATGCCACGCACGACAGGATTGCCCCGCCCCGTAAGCTTGCCGTCATCCGAAAGCGCCTCGGAAAAGGCCATGCTGATGCCCGCGCCGGTGGCGGCGGCCATGCCAACGAGAAACGCCGCGAAGGGCCGATGGGTGACGAAAGCGGTGGCGAAGATCGGGGCCAGCGTCGAGACGGAGCCGTCCATCAGGCCGGCCAGGCCGGGCTGCACCACGCGCAAGACGAGATGCTGCGACTCGTCTTCGCCGAGGGCCGGTGGAGGAACGCTGCTATCGATCCGGCGGGCATAGCCGGGCAAGCCGAGGGCGAGAAAAAAACGTGAAAGCGTCGTCTGCGAGTCACGGGGCGGGGAGGTCATCGGGAATCGTCTCCTTCAAAGCTAGCGGGTGGTTGGAGGTGGTTGCGGCCAAGGGGCGCGCTCACGCGGGATAAGCCGCTGAGCCGGCATCACTCTTAGCCTGGCAGGTCGGGCAGATGCCGAAGAATTGTTCAGAGCGCAGCACGATGCGGAAGCCGGCGATCTCGGCGGGGATGGCCGGGCGTGCGATGTGGGCGGGCGCATCGACGATGGTATGGCACTGCAAGCACACCAATTCGGCATGCGGCGAGCAGTCCGGATCATAATGGATATGCCCATCGCCAGCGTCGAAGCGCCGCACCTCGCCCCATTCCACCAGTTCGTTCAGCGTGTTATACAGCGTTGCCAGCGAGAGGCCGGGCAGCAGGGGCTTGAGCCGGGTATAGAGATCTTCCGCCGTCGGGTGCGTCTGGTCGCCTTCCAGCGCCCGCCAGATGAGCATGCGCTGTGCGGTCACTTTGCCCCCTTGGGCGCGCACCCGCCGCACCAGGGATTCAACGCTCTGCATGAGGTGTACCTCGTTTAGAATCATTCCTATCTAAGAATCATTATAAGAATGAAGCGCGACCATGTCAAGCTTTTCCCGACACCTTTTTCCGCTACTCGCCCGTTTGCTCAGCTATTGACATTTGGCCCGAAATGCGGTATCGTATAAAATTGCTGATCAAACGCGATCAGGTTGTCCGTCGGTTGCCTCCTTTCAACATCGTCGCCCCTATGCGCGACGCCGCAGCCGGCGCAAGAAGCGAGGATCTGTATGAGTACAGCGCTTACAAACAGCGCCCTCCATCACGCGCAAGGTGACTTCGTCACCTACTTGAGCTGGTTTATCGCCTGTTTCCATACTGGCGAGAGTTAGCGGCGGTACCACACGCCCGCACGAAAGGATCAAGCATTGTTCGGACCACACCTCATCATCGACGGCAGCAAGTGTGACACCGCGAAACTGGGCGACCGTCTCCTCATCGAACGCCTCCTCACCGAGTACCCCCGCGCGATTGGCATGACCCGCATCGGCGGCCCCTATATGTTCGAGTACCAGGCTCCCGACCCGGCCTATTCGGGCGTCTCCGGCCTGGTGGTCATCGCCGAAAGCCACATCGCCATCCACACCTTCCCCGCGCTCGATTACTTCACGATGGACATCTTCTCGTGCAAGAATTTCGACCATGAAGTGGCCATCCAGTATATCCGCGAGGCGCTGGGCGTGCAGGAGATGGACCGCATGCTGGTGCAGCGCGGCCTCTCGTTCCGAGGACCGCACCACGGCCCATTGGGCGCGACCGACGAACTCATTGCTGCTGCCCATGCACGCAACGAGGGCTTGGGAACGACGATTGGCTCGATCCCGACCGACGATCCCCTCTATCCCCGGCATCTGGTGCCGCAAAACGGCGCGATGCTCTGGCCCGCCTATGGCGTGACGCCTGATCTCGGCACGGACGAAGCGGTGGTGAGCGGTGGGGCGCGCGCGGGCGCGCGGGTGACGCCGGCGAACGCGGCGGCGGCAGGAACCGTGGCCCAGCCGGGCTACATCCCCGTGCAGCCGCTGCAACTCAATCCCACGGCCTCCACCAGCGGCGTGCTGGACCGCCTGGCGATGCTCGGCGGCACAGGGCGCATGCTGGGCAAGGCGCTGGCCGAATGGGAACGCCAGGCCCGCGCGGGTGCGCCGGTGGTGCTGGCCCTCGGCCCGCAACTGATTGCCGAGGGCATGCGCGACGTGGTGACGGACCTGCTGCAACGCGGTCACGTGACCGCGGTGATCCTGGAAGGCGACGCCTTGCTGGCGGACGCCTATGAAACGCTGGGTTATCGTCATTACCTGCGCGAAGAGGACGAAGCGGCGGTGCCGGTGCGGTCGGAGGACGAATGGGCGCGAGCGCGCCCGCAACTGGCGGCGCTGCTGGCGGACGTTGCGCCACGTTCTGGCACGGCGCTGGCGCGGCGGCTGGGCGCGGCCCTGGGCGAACATGCCCCCCGCCCCGGCATCCTCACCACGGCGGCACACCTGAGCATCCCTGTCTTCGTCACCGGCGCAGCCGGACTGGCGGCGCTCGGCGTGCCGGAGATGAAGGCCGGCGTGGATCGCGCGGCCTTGCGCCACGCGCTGACGGGCGCGCTCCTGGTGACGTTTGGCACAACCGCTGCCACAGCGGACGCGGTGGCGGCCACCGGCGCGACGCCACAGGTCATCGCCGTCGGCAGCGCGCCTTATGCCGGGACCAGCCTCGCCTGCGCGACGGATGCCGCACTGGCGCTGCCGCTGCTGGCAACGGGCCTGGTGCAGCGTCTGCCCACGCGCCCCCGCCCCAGCGCGCCGGATGTGGTCATCGACACCGAGCGCCCCGCCCTCATGCCAGTCCGCTGAATCCCTTCCCCCTGAAAACCGGCGGACAGCAATGTCCGCCCCACGTCTGATCACCCCCTCTCCATCTCCGATGGGGAGGGGGCCGGGGGGTGGGGCCGTCAGTTCTGCCAGGCGAAGTTCGTTGTGCCGGGAGCCAGCGTTACCGACGTGCCATCGGGCATGAAAACGAGCAAGGGTGCCGTGCTGGCGGAGGGCAGCAGGGGCGTCACTACCATCGCCTGACCGTCAGCGCGCCAGGTGATATGCCCATATTGCGGGAACGTGATCGGCGTGCGCCCCGTGATGCTGCTGAGGATCAACCCTACGTTCGCCTGGGCCGGATCGACGCCGATGGCGGCGACGTTCACATCATTCGGCGCGATGGCGATCTGGAGCGGCGCGCTGGTGATGGGCAGCGTCGCTAAAATACTACGCTTGCCCGTGGGGATATTTTGCATCACCAACTGCGCCGTGGGGCCACCACTGACGCTGGTTGGCACGGCATTGGGCGGCGGATACTGGTAGGCCACCCACAGGCCATCACCGGTCACTGCCCACGGCACCGTACTCCAACAGCGGAAGGTCGTGCAGGTGCTTTGGCCGGCCCCCAGTTGCAGCACCACCGTGTCGATTTTCGTATAGGGATCATAGCGGTGGAGGGTCGCGCGGCCCTGATGCACCGTGCTATAAAAGAGCATGTTCGCGCGCCAGGCGATCTGCGTCGCCGTCATCGAGAGCGGCGTCACCGTGTTCGCGGTCAGATCAACCTGCACCAGGCGCGTCTGCGAGCGCACGATCAAGCTGGTGGTACTCACCCACACGGCATCGTCCGCCGTAAAGGGTTGTGCGACGCCCGCCGGCGTGATGGTGATCGCCCGCAACGCCCCCTTCACGCTGACGGTATACAGCCGCGTGGGCGTACTCGCCGTCTGGTGGGCCAGCGAGGGCGTGAAGACCAACATCTGGCTATCATCCGGCGACCACGCGCCCACGTCGAAATCCGTGAAGGGCAAGGTTGCCATCTTGGTCGGATTGCCACAGCCGTTCACCAGCCAGATCGTCCCCTGCATGTCACTGTAACTATACGGCTGAGGTGCGGCTGCCCCCTGGTTGGCGCAGGGTGTGCCGTTCGGCGACTGCGCCGCGAAGGTGGGTGTGAGCGCGACGATGGGCCGGCCCACCGGCGTCGCCATCGGCTGTGTCTCCGGCCCCAGGAAGCCGTTACTGCGCCCGACAACGAAGACCAGGCCCAGCAAAATCAGCAGCGTGACGATGGCCGAGCCGCTCCCCGCGCGTCGCAACCGTTGGCGCGCGGGCAAATTCGTCAGGCTACGCCCCGGATAGGTCAACGACGGGCGGGCGGTCGATCCCAGGCCACGGCGTGAACCGGGCCGCGTGATCGTCAACA
The DNA here is from genome assembly GCA_027459785.1 of Ktedonobacteria bacterium. Taxonomy (GTDB): domain Bacteria; phylum Chloroflexota; class Ktedonobacteria; order Ktedonobacterales; family JACDGC01; genus JAJPKG01. The sequence goes on from DAIDGU010000066.1 coordinate 13,531, forward strand.
CGCCCTCGAAGCCGGGCATGGCGCGCAATTGGCGGTACAGACGATCATAGCTCGCCAGGAGCGTCTGGCAGGCGGCACAGGCGCGGATGTGCGCTTCCACGGCGGCGCGTTCTGCGCCGATGATGCCACCGTCATGATAGGCGGATACACGCCGCCGCCATGCGGCGTTGCAAGCGGGTGCGCTGGTCATGGCAATAGCCCCCCCTCCGTGTCGGACGCAGGCCCAGCCAGTGCCTTGCGCAGCTTTTCCTTCGCGCGATACAAGATCTTGCGCGCGTTCGCCTCGGTGATATTGAGCATCGTCGCAATCTCATGCGCCTCGAAGCCGCCCGTCGCGCGTAACAACAGCACGGCGCGAGCCGTCGGCGGCAAGCTTTGCAGCGCGTTTACCAGCGCGTCGCGTTCCACCACGCTCGTCGCCAGGTCTTCGTTCGACGACAGCACCACGCTCTGGCCGCTGGACGACGACGAATCCCCCGTACGCATCTCCGTCAGCGAGACCCAGGCGAAGCGGCGCTGATGGCGCAGCGCGTTGCTGGCCGTATTCGCCGCGATGCGATAGAGCCAGGCACGAACGTTGGCGATGGTCTTCAGGTCTTCGATATGCGCATAGGCTTTCAAAAACGTATCCTGGGTCAGGTCGGCGGCCCAATCACGGTCGTGCGTCATCCGATACAAAAAGTCCGCGATCGGCTTCTGGTAGCGCGAGAAGAGTTCATAGAACGCATCCACGTCCGCCGCCGACGGCGCTTGCGCCTCGGATTCGCCTGGCTTGTCGGTCTGCCGTGCCATCAAAAATCGCGGGAGCGCCCAGCGCCGCCAGCAATCTGCGATGCGCAATCCCGGCAGCCAGTGCCAGGGCTGCGCCTTGAGATGTACCGCCATGCGCGCCGCCTCTCTGCGCGAAGATGCCCACGCGGGTCGCGCCCAGACATCCTCATACAAGTGTGACCCGAAGCTATATCGCCATGAGACATCTCCCATGGGAGATATCCATCATACGGGGCGCAGCCGGGATAATTTTCCCTATTCTACCAGAAATACGCTGCGCCCGCGCGAGAGTTCTCAGAGAATGTAACGAACGAACGTCACAGGTGGCGGACCTATGGGTTAACCTGGCCAGTGGGGCGGATGCAGATCTCGTTGACGGAGACGTGTTGCGGCAGATCGAGGATCGCCAGCACGGCCTGGGCGATGTCCTGGGTCTGCACCGGCGGCGTGCCGCCCAGCCAGCTTTCGATGAGGCCGGGAGGATAGTCGGCGACCTCCTGGAACTCGGAGATAACGACGCCCGGCTGCAACAGTGTGACGCGCACATTCTCGCGCGCCATCTCCTGGCGCAGCGCCTCGCCGATGGCATTCACGGCGAATTTCGTCGCGGAATACGCCGCGCCGCCGTTGCCGACTTTCTGCCCCGCCACCGACGACAGCAAGAAGACATCGCCGCGCCCGCGCGCCACCACATGCGGCACGCCATACTTCAGCGTCAGCAGCACGCCATAGACGTTCGTGTCGAGCATCATCTTCCACCGTTGCGTGTCGCCCTCCACAATCGACGCGCGATAGCCCAGGCCGGCGTTGGGGATGAGGATGTCGATGCCGCCGAAGTGTTCGACCGTGGCAGTGACCATCGCCTGCACATCCGCTTCGTCACGCACATCGGCGGTGATGGCGAACGCTTCGGTGCCAGCCTGGCGCAGTTCGTCCGCCAGCGCCTGCACGCGCTCCGTGCGCCGCGCCGCCAGCGCCAGGCGTACCCCGCGCCCGGCCAGCGCCCGCGCCAGCGCCTCCCCGATGCCGCTGCTGGCCCCTGTGATCAACGCGACCCGCCCGCGCAGGTCGGTCTGGTGTGGTGTGGTCATGGTTGGTTGCCTTTCCTCGCCGGTTCAAGTTTAAATGGTGGTGTCGTTAAGATGGTTGAGTACGCCACTGTCCATGATACGCGCTGAGGCAGTTGCCGATCAAGCGTCAAGCACAGTGACTTAAGTTGGCATAAAACAAAATTAGCCAGATCGCGCGAAATCCCCCTTGCTTCTCGCTATGGGGATGCAAGCGCGGTCGCCCGCAGGCGACACGTATCCTGGCACTAGGTGACAGCATGCCATCTCGTGTGGTATACTGTGCATACTGAAGAGTTGCTTTGAGGTCACACTCACCTTCGGTATCGCACGTTTCCTTTCTCAAAAACTGGTAGCAAGCGGCGCGGGCAGCGCCTTCGGGGAGTCCCTTCGTTGGAAGGGGCGGAATCTCCCGTAAGGGAACAGAACCGAGAATCCCCCGCCTTCTAGGCGTGGGGAGTGTCAACTTCTCATCATTCGTGCGGCGTGTGCGTCCCCAAAAAGTGTTCGCCGTCGAAGTGAATCAGATGTGATGGCGACTCCGCCAACCATACCTCAGTTTCCCAGGCGATCTGGCTAATATACTTGGCCAACGCTTTAGCCCCTAAAAAAGCAGTGATGAAGATAAGCTCAGCCTGAGCGGTATGAAAGATCTCTTGCAAGATTGCCCTACGCTGGGCGTTGATCGGGCCATGTGAGGTAACCGCTTCTATCAGGAAAAGCTGATGCTTCTCTTGGTGGTACAGGATGACATCAGGCATTTTGCCATGCGATGTAATATGAATTTCAAGATTAGCGCATTCCTGTTCGTCAAAGTAAGCAAACTTGTCGGCGGTATCACCGATGTAAAGCAGTTTCCCGCCAGGAGTAAAGCGCGGCCCAAAATCATGAACAATCCGCTCGATGAGAATATTTTGCCCGCCTGGCGAAAGCGTGATGGTTTTTCCTGGGCCAACAGATATAGGAATCAGTTGCATCGCGCGCTCTTGGGCGTAGCGTTGTTGCAATGTTTCCATTGATGACAGATAGGTATCGAGATTTTGTTGCCAGGCATCGCTGCCAAATGTGTGTAACAATTCTAGAGTTGAACGTTCAATCTGATATACAGTATCAGGACTGTTTGTTGGCCGACTGGGATCGTCAGGGTTTTTGAGTACGAGACCAGCAGCAACGAATTGATGCATCGTTTGTCGTCGCAAAGTTTCACGGGTACCGGTTGCGTACTCAACACCATAGTGTGCCTTAATGAAGTCTATTATGGATTGAATGCCGATAAGTAGAGCAGTTGCTTCACTCCATGATCCTCGTGGTGAAAGGTGCAGTAAGGCGAGCAAGACGAGCGCCGAACGCTTATTGAGTTGACCGCGTGGCAAGCCTAACGCCTTCAATATTTGCCCTGCTTCCTGGATATGTGTCTGTCCTTGCAGCGAATCCTGCTGTTGTGGGTCGGCCATATCTTGTAGGACCTCCAAGACAAGTTGATCGATGGTATGTTGTGTCGGCGGAAATGCGCGATTCACTGCGCACCCCAACGTCCGAAGCTGCTCAGCCGATGGATAGCGCAACGTGCGCAGATCGGCAGCATTGACCTGTGTGTGGCCGCTGAATTGACGAAAGTATGCATCTACCCATGTGGAATTGAGGTATAAGGCGAGTCCGTGGGCCAGTGGTGGATCAAGACCACGCCCATTGCGATGGAAATAGTTCAGATGATTTTCAATACCAAGCATGTTACCAGGGAGCAATCCACCCGGATAGTGCAACGCTGTGACTCTTCGCGTCTCCTCTTTCGCTGAGAAGCGTTTGACGAACACGTAATCTTCATTGAGTACAAGTAACTTTTGTGTTGCTTGTGCTGCCAATAGGGCATTTGGTTTTTTCGACAGCGGTTTCGGCCATTGAATCATTCCCTGGCGTAGATGTTCAGGATACAGGAGCGGCACGGTTCCTGGCGCGGGATCTTTGCACAAAAAGGGCTTGGCACGAAAATCGACGACGCGACCGGTCGAAACCTCAAGGCCAAGATCGGCCAGGGTATGGGGTAAAGCAGCAAGGGAATCATTCAGGCACCGTTCCTGTTCGTCAGGAATGATTCGAATAAATCGCTCCTTGTCTTGGGGATGAACGATATGATCATAGGCTGTTTCATAGCGTGTCATGGCATCCAATCGCGCGGTGCTTGTTGAAATGCAGACAAATTTGGGATGTTGAGTCGCTTTCGTTGCAACAGTGATCATATGCTCTTGTAAAACAGCATCCATGTCAAAGGCTTCGCGCCGTGAATCAAAAAGATGTATTTTATGCAGCGCCATGCCCTGCAAAAATGCGTGGCGGAAGGTGCGAAAGTAGGGGCCATTGCAAAAGCTACGTGGCGTTAGCGCCACCATCTCACCGCCTTCAGCCAACCAGCGCATCGTGGCATAGAGGAAACCGGCATAGATGTTGCTCGTTTCCAAACCGAGATGGCGCAGCATCGCGCGGGTGCGCGAGGTCGCCTGAATTTTGCGGTAGGGCGGATTGAGGATAGCGAGATCAAATCGCTGGCTATCTGTAGCTGTGAACAAGCCCTTGGTCAGATGGTCCGTGGTGATAGTGATGAAATCATCATATACTATGTTGCTGCTAAAGTGGATATTTGCTGCTTGAGCAATCTGCTGGCAAAGAGCGATGCTCTGTTGTAAATGCGGTGCTAGCACTTCGTCGATCTCAATCGCCGTGACATGAATAGATGTGGGATGACTGGGCTGCGCACAAATGGCACTCGTGGTCGCCACCACTAATGAACCAATCCCTGCCGCCGGATCAAGGATAGCGAGATGATCTTGCACTGGCAGTGAAAACAGCGATGCCATAAAGCGCGCGATTGTCATAGGGGTAAAATACTGGCTAAGTTCTTTTTTGTGCTGCTCATTGATTTTGCCAGCAACTTGCAAACGCATACGTTCAACTTCGGCGAGAGCAGGAAAGCAACGATCATGAAACGCAAGGGGACCAAAAGCAGATATGGTCATCGCATCCCACCCTCTCATGCCACAAATCGGACGGTTGATCCTAGAATAGTATAGCATACTCTCATGTTGCAGCGCTAAACATGGCAAGTCTGGCTCTTAAAAAATGCGACCAATACGGGATGTTCCGGCACGCGCCATGCGCTAGGCATTCCCAGCACTGAGGCTGAAAGGATTTCAGCATGCGAGCGAATCTCCCAGTGCCGCGCGAACTCGAGGAACCGGACGCGCGGCATGATCCTGGCGCGGCTACCATTCCTACTATCTCTAGCTGCACACCCCGCAACAGCGCGGGTGATGCGCCAACACGCCCGTTGCGTCCGATGCGCTGTCGGCGGTTGCGCATGCTGGGGGCGCGGCTGCGTCCGCACCTGCCGTTGCTGGCGATCCTCGCCGTCGCCTTCTATCTCATCACCATCAACGTCGCGTCGCCGTGGCAGTCCATGCACGAAGACAATGGCACACTGAACGAGAGCATCGCCGTCAACCACCTGCGCTATGGCCTGGGCGTCACCAAGGGGCAGGATCTGCTGGACACGGAGGCGCGGCAGTCGTTCGGCCCGCAACACGTGACGGAGGCGCAGCACTTCGCCTATTTCCGTTATGGTCCGGTTCATCCGCAGGTCTATGGCGACCATCCGCCGCTGCTGGGGCTGACCATCGCGGCATCGTTCATCATCTTCGGCTTCCACTTCTGGGCCGAGCGTCTGGTTCCCATCGTCTATAGCCTACTAGGACTGCTCCTCTTCTATCGCCTGGTGTATCGGGTCTTTGATGGCGGCGTGGCGCGGCTGGCGGCGTTCCTCTATGCCACCTTTCCGATGCTGGCCTATTTCGGGCGCAATGTCTCGCACGAGGCGGCGGTCATGTTCTGGGCGCTGCTGCTGCTGACAGGCTATGTGCGCTGGTGCCAGCAACCGACACGCGGCGCGCTGGCGCAGATGGCCCTCGCCGTTGTCATCGGCGGCCTCTATGGCTGGCCGCTGTTTTATTTCGCGCCGATCCTCTGCGCGGTGGATGCGCTGGCGTCGCGCCGCATCGCCCGCCCGTTGGCGCTGGTGACGGTCCTGCCCGCCGCGCTCACCTTCCTGCTGGTGATGGTGCAACTAGACTGGGTGATGGATGGCAACCTGGCGCGACTGAGCGCGATGTTCGCTTATCGCACCGGCGGCGGCAAGCATGGCGTCGCCGTCACCACCATCGCCTGGCTGCACCAACTGACAGCCTGGAATGCAGAGGGCTTCGGCGCGTGGAGCCAGGTGGCGCTGCCACTGGCGGCCTTTTTCGCGGCGGCGCGGGCCAGCGTGGAGGGCTGGTCGCTGCGCATCCGCCTGCTGGTCATCCTGGCGCTGTGGGGCGTCAGCCACGTGTTGATCTTCCGCAACGGCGCGCTGATCCACGCTTACTGGCAATTCTACCTGTTGCCGCTGTATGCGCTGGCGCTGGCATGGGCCGCCGTCACCCTCGCCCGCCGCCACATCGCGTCCGCGCCGCTGCGGGCGCTGGCGCTCGTCTTCGCCGCTTTCGTCGTGCTCAACCTCAACCTCGCGCCGATCCTCAGCCTGTATAGCACCGGCTACCACGTCACCCTGCCGGTAGTCCCGCTCGTTGATCTCTGGCGCTGAGTGCGATACACTGAGGGGAGATATTCGTCGCGCCACCTCGTAGCTGTGGCGGACAGGAATGTCCGCCCCACCCCCCGGCCCCCTCTCCATCCGCAGATGGGGAGGGGGCCGGGGGGTGGGGCGCGCGTTGGGAGATGGGGCGGTGGAGACGACGATTTTGGGCGCGGGGGCGCTGGGGCTGACGCTGGGCCTGCGGCTGGCGCTGCAAGGCGACCACGTCACCATCATTGAACGCGCGGATCGGCCCGGCGGGCTGGCGGCGGGCTTCCCCGTGGGCGACGTGACCCTGGAAAAGTTTTACCATCACCTCTTTCGCACCGACCACGCCATCATCGAACTGCTCGACGAGATCGACCTGGGACGCGACCTGTTGTGGCGCACGCCGGATACCAGCGTCCTCGTCGGTGGCAAGCCGTATACCCTCAACAGCGCCACCTCGGTGCTGCGCTTCGCGCCGCTGCCGATCTGGGATCGGCTGCGCATGGGCGCGGCCATCGGTTATCTGCGCTTCTGGCCACACTACCAGACGCTCGAAGACAAGAATGCCGCCGTCTGGATGCGCCGCTGGATGGGCAAGGAGCCGTATGCGAAGGTGTGGGGACCGCAGCTCGTCGGCAAGTTCGGCGACTACGCCGACGACATCTCGATGGCCTGGATGTGGGCGCGGCTACACTGCCGCACGCCGCAACTGGGCTATCTGCGCGGCGGCTTCCAGCGTTTTTATGATCGTATGGCGGATCTGATCGACGTGCTCGGCGGTAGCCTCCACTTTCAGACGAGTGCCACCAGCATCCGCACCCAGCGCGGGAAGCGCGTGCGCGTCGGCACCACCGCCGGCGACCTCGTCGCGGATCGCGTCGTCTCCACGCTGCCCACGCGGCTGACGCTGAAGCTGCTGCCCACGCTGCCCACTTTCCTGCGGCGCTACGATGACCAGCCCGCCCTCGGCGCGCACTGCCTGATCTTGTCGCTGGACCGCCAGTTGATGGAGCGTGTCTATTGGCTGAGCGTCTGTGATCCTGGCTATCCCTTCCTGGCCGTCGTCGAGCATACGAATTACATGCCGCCGGCGGACTATGGCGGGCGGCACCTCGTCTATTTCGGCAACTACCTGCCGATGGACCATCCGCTCTTCACCCAATCCAAGGAAGCGGTGTTGGCACATTATCTGCCCGCCATCAAGCGCATCAATCCGGCCTTCGATCTCGCGTGGGTGCAGGAGTCGTGGCAGTTCGCGGCACCCTATGCGCAGCCGGTCGTCACGCCCACCTTCCACCAACACATCCCGCCGCACCAATTGCCCATCCCCAACGTCTATCTGGCGAACATGTTTCAGGTCTACCCCCAGGATCGCGGCCAAAACTACGCCGTGGACATGGCGAACTGGTTGGCGCGGCAACTGGCAACAGAGTGACGCTCCATCATGCTGAGCGAAAGATCATGCATGCCTCACGCCGGGGTCTGGCTCAGCCCCAGGTAGCGCCATAGCAGGCGCGTCGGCTCGTCCAAGATCTCGCGGTTCAGCGAATAGTAGCTCAGGTGGTCGCGCATATGCAGCGTCACCAGACCCGCCGCGCGTAGCCGCACCATATGGTGGCGCGTCGTCGCCTTGGTCAGCTTCAGATGCTCAGAGATCTCGGTCAGGTACATCTGGCGCTCTGCCAGGTAGCGCAGGATGCGCAGGCGCGTGTCGTCTGCAAGTGCCTCGAAGAGGCGCACCATGTCGCGCCGCTGGATCGCCGCGCTGTCGCTGGCCGTGCGCGGGGCGTCGGGGATGGGGTAGCAATAGGTCGCCGTGTCGCCCCAGGAGAAATAGAAAACGGTCGGCATGATCACCACGCTGGGAACCAGCACCAGCCGTGCCGTTGCCGCCGGTAGATCGAATTCGATGCCCTTGACGACGCTGGTGAAAAGATCTTCCACTGGCAATTCGTCGCGGCGCTTTTCCAGCGCGGTCGCCTCGCGGATCATCGCCGCCGTGATGCGCGCTTCTTCCTGCGCGAAGACCAGCGTGTACCACTCGCGCACCGCCGCGATCAGCCGCCCCCGCTCCGCTTCCGGCTCCGTCAAGAAGCGCACCACCGCCGCGCGTTCGCCAGCGGGAAAGCGCCGCGCGAATGCCTGGATGCTCTTGTGTAATTGGTCATTTTTACGGTTCGTACTCTCCGTCTGCGGTTGCAGCAAGGCCAGCGCCGTCTCGTACCAGTCGTCGCCCAGCCCGTCACGATCCAGCAAAACGGTCAGCACCTCGGCCACCGGCAACTGCGCCAGCCAGTCTAGTGTAGCGGGGATGTCCAGCGGGGCCGGCGTCTGCCACAGCAGCTTACACAGCCGCGAGGCGCACCATTGGCTCTCTTCTTCATCACCGAAAAAAAATGCCAGGGTGGCGAAGAGTTCCGGCGAACATTTCTCCCGCGCCTTGGCGATCCACCACTGCGGGTCTTGCTCGAAATCATTCGCCCGCTGCGTGAAGACGACGAAGAGGCTCAGCAGCAGATCATACGCCGGGCTGGCGATGACTTGCACGGTCGGCGGCTTGCGCTTGCGGCGCATCTCCACCGGGCGCGCGGGAACATCAGCGGCATCTTTCGGCATGGGGCAACTCCTTCGCGGCTGGGGTGACGGCGTGCCTCGCCCGCGCTCTACGGCGGGGAGGATGGCCGTATCATCCTCATCACACATCATGGTACAGGAAAAAGCATCCCCACGTCAAGAGGCTGAGCCGCAGATCGCGCCTCATGATCCTCCTACTTGTGGTGTTCCCGCCGGGGTGGGATAGGGCGTGGGTGTCACCACGGGGACAAGGCTGCCGCCGGGAACGGGCGTCGCGGTCGGCAAGACATCTGGCGGGTTCGGCACGAAGGTCGCGCCCGGCACGGAGATCGTCGGCGGTGCCACGCCGTTCGCCACCTGGCCACAGGCCACGGGAAAGCCCTCGGCGGTGACGACGCCCAGCCACCACGAGCTATCCGGCGTGCCATGTACCTGCGATGTGCTGCCACCGTCGCCCGCCGCGTCGGCCTCGATGGGATTCAGCAGGCGCAACACAGCCCCACAATGCGGGTACATCAGCGCGAAACCATAATTCGTCAGGCTCGCCATGCCAATCGCCTGCACGGAGATGAAGGTCTGTTGTTGCCCCGCTGTGCTGAGCGCCGCTTCCCCGCTCACGCCGGAATTGGCCACCGGCGTGAGGATCACCGTACCGTCCGCGGTCGTCGCGCCCTGCGCGCTCAGTGCCATGCTCGCCACGATGATCCCGACGATGGCGACCCCGCCGATCCCTACGCCGATCCGCGCATCCATGCCGCACCTCCTGATCGTACCGGAAGCTGCTCATGCATGTGCTGTGCCAGAGCGCCGTTCACTCCCGTATTTTCAGGCGATAGCCGATGCCCGGATCGGTCAGCAGCAGGTGCGGGCGGCTGGGATCGGCTTCGAGCTTGCGGCGCAATTGTGCGATGACCACGCGCAGATTCTGCACGGCGTCTTCATAACCCGGCCCCCACACCGCGCGCAACAACGTGTGGTGCGTGATGACGCGCCCGGCGTGCATCGCCAGATATTGCAGCACGGCGTACTCCGTTGGGTTGAGGTGCATCTCCTGGCCGCGCACCGTCACCACCCGCCGCGCGAAATCGATGGTCAGGTCGTCGGTCTGGAAGACGGTATCCGCCGCAATGCCGCCCGCCGCGTGTGCGGCATGCCGCAGCGCCACGCGCAGCCGCGCCTGCAATTCGCCCAGGCTGAACGGCTTGGTCAGGTAGTCATCCGCGCCGTTTTCCAGGGCGGCGATCTTGTCCTGGTCGCTGCCGCGCACGGAAAGCACGATGATCGGCACTGGCGACCACGCGCGGACCTCCTGGCAGATGGTGATGCCATCCATATCGGGCAGCGCCAGATCGAGGATAACCACGTCGGGATGCCAGGTGGCGATGCGCTCCATGCCGGCCTGGCCCGTCGCCACCCAATCCACCTGAAAGCCGCGCCCGCTCAGCCCCACGCGCACGGCCTTGCCGATCTCCGGCTCGTCGTCGATGACCAGCACGCGCGCCATGCCGCTGGTGACGGGGGGCGTTCCTGCATCGTTCATGCGCACCCTCCGATCAGTGCGGCGGGGGTGGGCGCGACTGGTGGGGCCGCTGCCTCGGCCAGCGGCAGCGTGAAGGTGAAGGTCGCGCCATGCCCTCCCCGGCTCTCGGCCCAGATGCGCCCGCCATGCTCACGCACGATGCCCGCGCAGATCGCCAGTCCCAGGCCGGTGCCTTGCGGCGGCGTCTCGCGGGTCCAGGGCAAGGGTTGCTGCAAGCGATAGAACTTATCGAAGATCGTCGTGAGCTGGCCTGGTGGGATGCCCACCCCGCGATCCATCACGGCGACGCACAATTCCCCATCCTTTTGCCGGGCGCGAATGGTGATGGGGCTGCCCGGCGGCGAGTATTTGACCGCGTTTTCCACGAGATTCATAACGACACGCTCGATCTGCGTATGGTCCATCGGCGCTTCCAGCGGATCGTCGGCGATGGCGACGTGCAACGCGCGGCCTTTGGTGCTGCCGGTGAGGTCCAGTTGGTCGAGGACGGTGGCGATGACATCATTGATAGGGTACACCTGCTTCTGTACGGGCGTCCCGCCGGCTTCTAGATGTGACAGTGCCAGCAAATTATCGACCAGACGCGCCAAACGCACGCTGCTGGTGGTGATGGTCGCCAGCAATTCGTCGCGCTCGCCCGCCGACCAAACGATGTCCGTCTGTTGCAAGCTGCTGGCCGCCGCCTGGATGGCCGCGATAGGCGTGCGCAGATCATGTGTCACGCTGCCCAGTAAGGCGTTTTTCAGCCGGTCGCTTTCGCGCAATGCCGCGACATGAATCGCTGTTGCATGCAGCGTCGCCCGTTCCAGCGCCAGCGCGTATTGGTCGCAGAATGCCGCGAACAAGTATGCCTGCTCGGTCCTGTAGCTGAGCGGTCCCGTGAGGGTGACATCCGGTGCGGGCAGGCGCAGTTGTGTCAGCAGTTCCAGCAGCGCCGCCGTGCCGTGCAGCCCTAATATTCCCAGCACACGCCCGCTGCTCACCAGCGGCAAAAAGCAGGTAAGGTGTGTATCCGTGCCGGTCGGATCGACGAGCGCGGTGATGCGCTGCTCAGCGGCGGCAGCGGTCGCGTGGGCCACGTAATCAGGCGCGTCGAGGTGGTGCAGCGCGCCCTGCGCCCGATGTGCCGTGGCGCGTAGCAAAAACTGGCCCGCTTCGTCCGGCAGCCAGAGCATGCCGGCGGCGACGCCAGCGCTGCTGAAGACAGTCACGATCTGCTGGGTGAGCAACTGCACCAGGCGCTCCTGATCGGTTTCCGCCGCGATGGCCTGGGCCAGCGCATACAAGCGCGCGGTGCGCTGCTGGCTGGCGACGGCGATCTGCTCGCGCTGGCGCACCTCGGCGGTGAGCTGGCCCACGACCAGGCCCGTCAGCAACAACGCGGCCAGCGACACCCACTCCGTCGGCCTATCTACGGTAAAAAGATGCACCGGCGGGATAAAGAAGAAGTCATAGGCTAAAAACGCCAGGATCGCGCCCAGGATGGCCGCGCCGCGCCCGACCGCGATGGCCAGGCAGATCACCAGCACCAGATAGAGCAGCGAGATGTTGCTGACCTGCACCACCGCCATGATCATGCCGATCAGCGCCGACACCAGCAGCACGCCGCCACCGGCGGTCACACCCGCGATGATGAGCCGGCGCAGAGGATCAGTGGGGGCCGCGCTGTCACGAGTGATGCGTGTCAGCGCCCGCGCGTACCACTGGTCAAGTCGAACGAGCATCGCACGCCTCCATTTCCGCCCCGCGCCGGTGGCCGCAGGCGGTAGTGATTGCAACCAATCTGCGCACCTAAGCGCCACGGGCGGTTGCAACCGCGCCTAAGCGCCTACGGCGACGAAGTCCGTCTATACGGACTGGCGTTGGCTGCTCTCAGCCGTGGTAGCCATGTGGCAATGCGCGCCGGCCTGCCGCCTGCGCCCTGGTACGGCGTTGCCGCCGCGTGGGACACGGTCCGCGCCGTTGAGGCCGTTCGCGCGCTCCTGCTAAGCCGTGTGGCTGGCTGGCAGGGTAGGTTATGTGGTGTACTACCAGCGGCGCTTCCGGCACCGGCATGGCCCGCCCCCCGCCCACAAACGCCAGCAAACACAGCGCGATGCCAGCGATGGCCAGTAGCGGCACCTGCTGCATCCCCGCGACAACGAACACGACCACGCCGCTCCCAAGCAAGATGAATGCGCGCATGCCCATCTCTACTCCTCTTATCATACGACAGCCACCCACGGCGTCGCTGCCCCCGCTTTTTACAATACGGGAGGGCACATGAGAAAAGCATCAAGAATGGGCGCAGCCGACATAACAAAAAGATAAAAGATGAGGGGGGGGACAAGAGTTAGCTAGCAGGCAAGTACTTATAAGCGATAATATGTGAAAAAACTTACAGGGAATCCTACCTTGTGTTACAATGCATGTTGGAACATGGCATGCACCCAGTTTGTGAAAGAGGTCCATTGATGCGTTACGTGATTCGGGAAAAGTTCTTTCATTTGGGCGAAGATTCGGTCATCACCGACGACGCCGGCACACCCCGGTTTCAGGTGGATGGCAAGCTTTTCTCGCTGCATGACCAGTTGCTGATGCGCGATATGGCGGGCAACGAGGTGGCCGAGATTCATCGCAAGCTCATTGCTTTGGCGGCAACGTATGAGATCGAGCGCAAGGGAGTGGAGGTGGAGATGCGCAAGCAGCTTTTCTCGCCCTTCATCGACCGGTACACCGTCAATGTCCCCGGCCCTGATGATCTGTCGGTGGCGGGCAGCCTATTCGAGCACGAATATACCTTTCAGCGCGCCGGCACGGTGATCGCTACCGTCAGCAAACAGTGGATCGCGCTGACGGCAACCTATGGCGTGGAGATCGCTGCCGGCGAGGATGACGTGCTGATCCTCGCCTGTGTGCTGGCGCTGGACCTGGCGGAAGACCGCGAGCAGGGCTAACCTTGCTCTCCGTTGCTACGGATCTGGGCGTGATATCTGTTTTGGGTCAACCCTAGACATAGCAAACTTGGACAGACAGGAATGGCGGTCCTCCCAGTGATAGGGTGATGGACTCGAAAAAAGGCGTGAGACAGCCTACCCCCCAAACTGGCGGGGTCTGCCAAGCGCCCTCTATCGTGTATGTACGGTCATCCCGCGCCGATGATACAATAGAAGACGACGTGTGCATCGCATAGCAAGCAAAGGAGTACATCATGGCGGGAGATTCCACTTTCGATATTGTCTCAGATTTCGACGAGCAGGAATTGGTCAACGCGCTGGATCAGACCCGGCGTGAGGTGACGACGCGTTTCGACCTGAAAGACACCAAGACGGAGATCGTCCACGATAAAGATAGCCTCACCATCACCACCGCAAGCGATATCGCCCTCAAAGGCGTGCGCGACATCTTGGAGTCCAAGCTGGTCAAGCGCGGCTTGTCGCTGAAAATCCTCAAGCCCGACAAGGTGGAAGAGGCGGCGGGCGGGCGCGTGCGCCAGAAATTCACCTTGCAGCGCGGCCTTTCCACGGAACAGGCGAAAGAGATCTCGAAGCAGGTCCGTGACACCTTCCCCAAGGTAAAGCCCTCGATCCAGGGCGACGCCGTGCGCGTGGCAGCCAAAAGCCGCGACGAGTTGCAAGCCGTCATCACCTTCCTCAAGGGACTAGACTATCCCGTGCCACTGCAATTCGAGAACTATCGCGGCTGAAAATCGAAATCGAACATACAAGCCGCGAAATTTCTTGGAAAAACACCCATTCGTTTTCGTGACTTTCGTGTCGCTTTCGTGGTTTTCGTGTTCGATCCCCCTGTTCGCCCTCACGCAATCTTGACAAGGAGGACGGGTGCATGGTTTCCTAGAGATGTGTGATGAGCATCTTACAGTGGATGCGCTAGTCGTCTGCAAAGGAGCAGTGTGTGACCACCGTCCTTCCCCGCAACGAGATCCCCCAAGAGCAGCAATGGAATGCGGAAAGCGTTTTCGCCACGACGCAGGAATGGCAGGCGGCGGCCAGCGCCGCGCCGGCAGCGATCGACAGCCTGGCGCGCTTTCAGGGCCACCTGGGCGACAGCGCCCAAACCTTGCTGGAAGCCTTGCAAACCCAGGAAACCATTATGCGCCAGGTCGGCAAGGTTTACATCTATGCCCAGATGAACGCGAACGCCGACACGACCAATACGACCTTCGACGAGATGAGCGGCCAGGCACGGGCGCTTTTCGGGCGCTTCATGGCGACGGCCTCGTTCCTGGACCCGGAGATCCTCGCCATCGGGCAGGCACGCCTGAACGAGTGGATGGCGCAGGATGCCAAGCTGGCCGTCTATAAGCAGTACTTCACCAATCTCTTCCGCAAGCAGGCGCACGTGCGCTCGGCGGAGGTCGAAGAGGTGCTGGGCCTGGCGGCGGAACCCTTTGGCAATATCGCCAATACCGAAAACGTGCTGACCAACGCCGACATGGTCTTCCAGCCCGCCAAAAACAGCCAGGGCCAAACCTTCCCCGTCTTCCAGGGCAACTGGGAGACGATGCTCAACAGCCCGGACCGCGAACTGCGCCGCACCACCTGGGAGAGCTATCAGGATGGCTACCTGGCGCTGAAAAATACCCTGGCGAGCAACCTGGGCGCGGCCATCAAACGCGATGTGTTCTATGCCCGCGCCCATCGCTACAATTCGGCGCTGGAAGCCTCGATGGACGAGAGCAACATCCCCGTGCAGGTCTTCCATACCACCATCGAGACGTATAAGCGCCACCTGCCGACGTGGCATCGCTATTGGAATGTGCTGCGCCGCGCGCTAGGCGTGGAGAAGCTCTATGGTTATGACGCCCACGCGCCCTTCACCAGCAAATCGCCCACGATCCCCTTCGCGCAGGGCGTGGACTGGATCAGCGCCGGCGTGCAACCGCTGGGCGCAGACTACGTGGCCGCGCTGCGCCAGGGCTGCTTGCAAGACCGCTGGGTGGACCGCGCGGTGAACCAGGGCAAGGTGGCGGGCGCGTACTCCTCCGGCTTCCCCGGCACGCACCCGTTCATCATGATGAGCTACGACGATACGATCCTGAACCTCAGCACGCTGGCCCACGAACTGGGCCATTCGATGCACTCGTATAGCACGTGGCAGAACCAGCCGTTCGTCTATGGCGACTATTCGCTCTTCGTCGCGGAGGTGGCGTCGAACTTCCATCAGGCGATGGTGCGGGCGCATCTCTTCCAGATGAATCCCGACCGCGACTTCCAACTGGCGGTCATCGACGAGGCCATGCGCAACTTCCACCGCTACTTCTTCATCATGCCCAACCTGGCGCGCTTCGAGTTGGAGATGCACGAGCGCGCGGAGCAGGGCAAGAGCCTGACGGCGGACGTGATGAACGCGCGGATGGCAGAACTCTTCGCCGAAGCCTACGGTCCGGCGGTCGAGGTCGATCCGCAGCGCGACGGCATCACCTGGGCGCAGTTCGGCCACCTTTACGCCAATTTCTACGTCTACCAATACACGACGGGCATTTCCGCCGCGAACATGCTGGCGCAGAAGGTGCTGCGCGAGGGACCGCCAGCGGCGGCCAAGTATCGCCAGTTCCTCAATGCCGGTAGTTCGCTCTATCCCATCGACGCGCTGAAACTAGCCGGCGTGGATATGACGACGCCCGACGCGGTGGAAACGACCTTTGGCGTGCTGGCGCAGTTAGTGGACCGCCTGGAACAACTGACGGCGTAACAGACTCATCCCGTCGCCCCAGCGGAACCCTGCTCTCTTTATACGTATGGATTATACGTATGGAGCGGGAGGCTCGCGGGACGACGGGATGATTGTGTAGGAAGCGGCCATACCCCTGCACGTTGCGCCGGCTAGGCGTCGGCCTCGCGCAGCCACTCGTCGCGCTCAGTTGCGCTCATGCTCTTGGGCGAGCAGGCGCGCACGGCGGCGGCGAAGCTTTCTTGGGCGGGAGCCGGTTCCGCGCCAGGAACGTGACCTTTGGCGCGCAGCAGCGCCGGCTGGAGGGCGTAGGAGGCGGCGGCCCAGTCGCGCACCTGGGCGACATCGGCGTGCAGCGCCTGCGCCACCCGCGCCAGGAAGCGCGACGGCACCGTCGCCAGCGCGATCTTGCCTTGCACGAACTTGTCGATGACCGTCGCGGCGATGCCCACCTGGCGGGCGAGTTGCTGCTTGGTCACGCCAGCGTTGGCCAGCGCGGTGTGCAGCGCCGGCACGGGCGCGAGCGCCTGAATGCGCTGCATCCCCAGCGCCATGCCGCGCGCCACCGCCGCGTCGAGTTCCGGCGCGGGGGTCGGCTCCGGGCCGTCCACCACGCGCAGCGCCACCATGAAGGTGACGATCTCGTCGCTCAGGTGCGGATAGCGCCCCAGCCAATCCAGCACCAACGCGCTGTCGTCGCCGCGCTCGAACGCCTCCACTAACGCGATCTGCATCGCGCGGGTTAAGGGGCCAGCGGACGCGCCCCCCTGCTTGTAGGATGTCATGATTGTCAGTCCTTTCTGGCTTTGCGTCCTCTGGTCGGCTTGGGCGGTGGTGCCGTCGCAGTGGGTTCGGCGTCATCGGGCGGGGCCGGCAGGCTGCCGAGGCCGAGGGCCATCTGCGCGCGGGCCGTCTCATAGCGCGTGCGCATCGTCCGTTCCGACATCCCGCACTGGTGCGCGATCTCATCCCACTTCTGGTGATAGAACACCCGCAACAGGACGATCTGGCGATCCAGCGGATCGCGCACGAAATGTAAGATGCGTTCGGCTTCGATCTCGCCCAGCCGTGCGTCGATGGCATCTTCCGTGTCGGCGATGCTGTCGGCGCTGGGCGTCGCCTCGTCATCCACACCCGGCGCGCGATCCAGCGAATCGATCAGCGTGGCGGGAACATGTTCGGGCCGGCCTGTCACCTCGCCCTTGTCATTCGTCCGAAAGATGCGCCCTTCGGTGCGCAGTTTGTGCTTGAACTGATCGGCCCCCAGGCGTTTCAGATACACACCGAAGTTCTGCTCCATGAAGGTCTCTTTCGGATCTATCACTTCTTTCCACAACTGCATCATCATATCGGCAATGGCATCTTCCAGCCACTCCGGGCGATGGCGCAACCCCGCCCCCATGCGCCGGAACATCGGCATGCAGCGTTCCATCAGCACACCAAAAAGCGCGTGGCAGCGGTCGATCTGCCCGCGCGCGTGGAAGGCGCGGATGGCACGCACCAACTGGGTATCCGGGATGACATAGCCACCATGCGACGTGCGTTCGGCCAACCGGGTACGCATGCCGGGGCGGTCGGGGTCCAGCGCCAGGGGATCCAGCGCGGGGGCGACATCGACAGCGGATGAGGCATCAGGCATAACAATGATATCCTTCCCACGCGCACGGCGACCGCACGCGCTGCTGGGTGCCAATGACACAACGTTAAAAGAACGTTCTTACTCCGGAAAATAGCGCCGGCACCCCCAGGACTAATGGATGGGGACGCCAAGGGGCGCGCTTCCATTATACCATAGCCAGAGCGCCGTGGCAGCAGGCGGGCGCGAGCGCCTATCCCCCATCTTGTCTATGCCACTAGGCAAGAGGGCTAGGTATGGGCTACAATGGACTCGTTTCTAGCAAATGACGGATGCGGCGGTTGATCCCGTGGGCGCGGGAACGTGACTGCTGACCAGGCAGAAAAGGTGTGGGCATGGGCTGGACAGAATTGATCGGCGCGCTTTTCGGTGACGAGGAGAACCAATACGTCATCGAGGCGGAGATCGCGCGCGGGGGGATGTCGCGCGTCTTTCGCGCGCACGAGGTGGCCACGAACCGCGTGGTGGCGCTGAAGGTGATGGCGCTGGGCAGCGAGGGCGGGGGCGACACGCGCTCCTTCACCCGCCGCTTCGAGCACGAGGCACGCGCCGTGGAGATGCTGGATCACCCTAACATCGTCAAGGTCTTCGCCACCGGGCGCACCGATGATTTCGTTTTCATCGCCATGCAGCTCGTGTTGGGCGGCACCTTCCGCCAGCGGCTGGGCCGGCCCATGCCCGTCGCCGATGCCTGCTTCCAGATGATCCAGATGGCTAAAGCCCTGCACCACGCCCACGCCCACCATGTCATCCACCGCGACGTAAAACCCGCTAACATGCTCATCGACGACCAAGATCCCTCGCATCTGTTGCTGGCGGACTTCGGCATCGCCAAGATCATCGGCCAGGAGGGCGTCACCAAAACCGGCACCGCCGTCGGCACGCCGGAATATATGGCTCCCGAACAAGCCAAGGGCGAGAAGATCGACCAGCGGGCGGACATCTATGGCCTGGCCTGTGTGCTTTACGAAGCCCTCGCTGGGCGTCCGCCCTTCGTCGGCCCCACCGCGCTCTCGATCTGCTATCAGCACGTCCACACGCGCCCGGCTTACATTCGTGGCTTCAATCCCGAAGTGCCGCGCGCCCTGGCGCTGGTGATCGAGCAAGCCCTGGCGAAGAATCCGCGCGACCGCTTCCCCACGGCGGAAGATTTCGCCAACGCGCTCTATCCTTTCACGGAAGGCACGGGGCGGGGCATTCGCCCCACCACACCGGCCATCAGCCTGAAGACGCAGGAAGACGACGAAGATCTGCTTGATCCGAGTGATGGCGGCACGAACAACATGGAAGCCCTGGTGACGGCCTCGCCAGCGCCGCCGGAGGCCGCACAAGCCACTGCCCATGCCCAGGACGAGGTGCAGGCCGGCATGCTGGATCTGTCGATGCTCGGCACGCGCCCCGCACCGGCGGTGGACCTGGCAGAAGATGCGACGATGTTGCAGACGCAAGAGATGCTGCCGATCAGCCAGCCTTCGCGCCCGCGCCATACGCGCCCGGTGGCCCCTGGCCTGCGCCTGAAAAGCCGGCCTACTTCGCACGGCCTTGGCGAGAGCGGCTCGTACCCGCCCAATTACGATACCACTGATCCCGCCCGCCTCTCGACGATCCAAACGCCCGTCACCCCCTTTGATGCGATCAAAACGGCATCGTCAGCGCATTCGCCGGCGTCATCCTTCACGGGCAAGTTCCCGCAGATCCCACGCCGCCGGCTGGCCATCGTCATCGCGGCGGCGCTCGTGGCACTCCTGCTGACGCTCTTGCTGTTGACCCATATGCAAGCGCCCGCTACCGGCGATAACAACCCCGGCACATCCTCCACACTGGCCGGCGGCACCACGCCGGCGGCGACGCTCGCCCCCGCCAGCAGCCCAACAGCATCCGCAACCAGCACGACCGTCCCACAGCCGACCACCGCACCGACGCAACCCGTCGTCGGCGGCCAGCCAACCGCGACGCCACCGCCGAACCTCAGTTCGGTCCTCGCCGCCTCCGTCACAGGTGGAGGGCAGGATCTGGCATGTAATAAAAATTACAAAACGCTCCCGGTCGGCGAAACGGTATACGTCAATACCTGCGTGACTGCGCCGCCGTCGGGTTATGGTACGGCGACGATTCAAGCAACCCTATACAAAAATGGGCAACCAACGTCCATCTACGGCACTTGGCATGATCTCAACGGTATCACGGGTAGTTATGCTGTTACGTTGGGAACACCGCGCGCCGGTACCTACACCGTGGTCGTCACCTGGAACGGTGCCGTCGCGCATACGCTACCGTTGACGATCCAGTAAGACTTGCGCTGGCAGATGCACTTTGCCTACGTCTGCCAGCATATTGACAACCTGGGCAGCGGCTACGCTACTATAAGAGATACAGGAATTTGATCTTTGGAAGGTAGCCGTGATGCAAGGGCGAGGCAAAGTACTTGTAGGGCTGATGATGACGATGGGGCTGGCCGCGATGGATAGCACCATCGTCGCTACCGCGATCCCTTCGGTGGTGCGCGATCTGGGTGGTTTCACGCTGTTCGCCTGGGTCTTCTCGATCTACGTGCTGATGCAGGCCGTCACCATCCCGATCTATGGCAAGCTGGCCGATATTTTTGGGCGCAAGCCGTTGTTGCTCATCGGCACGCTGATCTTCCTGGGCGGCTCGGCGCTGGCCGGCATGGCTCCCAATATGATCATGCTGATCGCTTTTCGGGGCGTGCAGGGTATCGGCGCGGGCGCGATCCAGCCCATCGTCAGCACGGTGACGGGCGATCTCTATAACGTGCGCGAGCGGGCGCGCGTCCAGGGTTGGCTATCGAGCGTGTGGGGCATCTCGGCGATCATCGGGCCGGCTATCGGGGGCTTTTTCGCCGAATATGCCTCGTGGCGCTGGATTTTCTATGTCAACATCCCCCTGGGCGCGCTGGCGCTCGGCCTGATCGCCGCGTTCCTGCACGAAGACGTGGGCCATCGTGCGCACCGGATCGACTACACCGGCGCGGCGCTGCTGGCCGGCGCGACCGGGTTGATCATCTTCGCGGCGCTGGAAGGCGGCGTAGGTTGGCCGTGGCTCTCCGCGCCGAGCGCGCTGGTGCTGGGGCTGGCAGCCCTGCTGCTGGTCGCCTTCATCTGGCAGGAACGCCGCGCCGCCGAACCGATCATGCCGCTGTGGGTCTTCCGCCGCCGCGTGCTGGTCGGCACGAACCTGGCGACGCTGGCGCTGGGGCTGCTCTCCATCGGCGTCACCTCGTTTCTGCCGACTTACGCACAGGGCGTGCTGGGGGTGGATGCCGTGACGGCGGGCTTCTTGCTGGGGGCGATGTCGATCAGTTGGCCCATCGCGTCGGCGCTCTCCGGGCGGCTCTATCTGCGCATGGGCTTTCGCAATGCCGCGCTGATCGGCACGGTGCTGGCGGTGGCGGCGGGCGCGATCTTCCTGGCGCTGGGGCCGGGCGCGGCTCCCTGGCTGGCGGGACTGGGCAGCTTTGTGATGGGCGCAGGGCTGGGCTTGCTCTCCACACCGCTGCTGGTGGGCATCCAAACGGTCGTTGGCTGGAACCGGCGCGGCGTCGTCACCGGATCGAACATGTTCGCGCGCCAGCTTGGCCAGGCCGTCGGCGCGGCCATCTTCGGCAGCATCGTTAATGCGACGCTTTTCGCCTGGCTGCAACAGGCACCCGCGTCCATCGCCGGCCAGGTGCCGGCCACCAGCAACACCATCACCCAGGTGATCGGCGGCAACGGCACCGGCGCGCTCACGCCAGCGGCGGCGACTTACGTCCGCGACGGATTGGCGACGGCGATGCATCTGGTCTTCATCGCGCTCGTCGCCATCGCGCTCGCCACCATCGTCGTCCTGCTGCTGACGCCGCGCCAGTTCGATCCGCTGCGCTTCGCGGGCGAAGACGATCCCGCGCCGCCCCAATCCGCGCCCGCCGCACCAGAGGTCGCGCCGGTGTAGGATCTGTGCTATACTGGCGGGAGCGGCGTATCGTTTGGGGTAATACAGTGGGCGGACATGCGTGTCTGCCACACCGCTGTAGAGATTCGAGGGGGAGCGCGTTGGCAGCATGTTCAAAAAGATCTTGATCGCCAATCGGGGCGAGATTGCCTTGCGCGTGATTCGCGCGTGTCACGAGATGGGCATCGAGGCCGTGGTGGCCCATTCGGAGGCCGACCGCGATTCGTTGCCGGTGCAATTGGCTGATGATTCGGTCTGCATCGGCCCAGGGGCGAGCGCGAAAAGCTATCTCAACATCCCGAACATCATCAGCGCGGCGATGTTGACCGGCTGCGAAGCGATCCATCCCGGCTACGGCTTTCTTTCGGAAAACGCGAACTTCGCGGAGATCTGTGAGGCGTGTAATCTCGTCTTCATCGGTCCGCCATCCACCGCCGTCACGAAGATGGGCGACAAGGTGCAAGCGCGCCAGGTGGCCATCGACACCGGCCTGCCCGTGTTGCCTGGGACGCCGATCCTGCGCACCGTCAGCGAGGCGGAGCAGTATTTCGACCACATCGGTTTCCCCATGATCCTCAAGGCCGTTGCGGGCGGCGGCGGGCGCGGCATCCGTCCGGTGCAGACGCGCGCGGAGTTCACCCATCTTTTCACGACGGCGCAGAGCGAAGTGCGCGAGGCGTTCCACGACGACGGCATCTACCTGGAACGCTACCTGCCACGCGCCCGCCACATCGAGATCCAGATCCTTTGCGACGCACACGGCCACGGCATCCACCTGGGCGAACGCAACTGCTCGCTGCAACGCCGCCGCCAGAAGGTGCTGGAAGAAGCGCCCAGCACGGTGCTGACGCCGGAACTGCGCGCGGAGATCGGCACGAAGGCCGTCAAAACGGCGCTCTCCATCGGCTATCGCGGGGCCGGCACGATGGAGTTCTTGCTGGACGACCAGGGCCGCTATTACTTCATGGAGATGAACACGCGCTTGCAGGTCGAACATCCCATCACCGAACTGGTGACGGGCGTGGACCTCGTGCGCCAGCAGATCCTGATTGCGGCGGGCGAGCCACTGGCCTTGCAGCAGCGCGACATCGTCATCGACGGCCACGCGCTGGAACTGCGCATCTGCGCGGAGGATGCCGACCATGACTTCCGCCCTGTCACCGGCGATGTCGAAGGCTACCTGCCCCCCGGCGGCCCCGGCGTGCGCGTGGACTCGCATCTCTACAGCGGCTACAGCATCCCTCCGCACTACGACTCGCTGATCTCCAAGCTGTGCGTGTGGGCGCCGACGCGGAGCCAGGCCATCGAGCGCGCCCTGCGCGCGCTGGACGAATATCGCATCGACGGCGTGACGACGACGATCCCCTTCTTCAAACGCCTGCTGGTCTACGAACCCTATCTGCGCGGCGAGACCTACACCAACTTCCTCGCCGACCACGCCGGCGCGCTGGGCATCGGTTGATTTATCCTTGGGGCAAGAGTAAGGTATTGCTTTCGCCTCTCTGCTCTATCGGCTATAATAGAAGGGAGTGAGCATAGCTCTCATATCCAAGGAATGCGGGGTATTCCATGAGTAAAACGACGCAGGGCGTACACACCAAGCGA
The DNA here is from genome assembly GCA_027459785.1 of Ktedonobacteria bacterium. Taxonomy (GTDB): domain Bacteria; phylum Chloroflexota; class Ktedonobacteria; order Ktedonobacterales; family JACDGC01; genus JAJPKG01. The sequence continues at coordinate 36,960 of DAIDGU010000066.1, forward strand.
CCACCGAAGCTTATCACGCCGCCGCACCAGGCTGATCAGCACGCATCCTTTTGGGGGACGCTGGCTATCATCTCGGTGGTGTTGCTGGCATTTCTGGCGCTGGGTGGCTACTTTTTCAATTGGACATGGACGGGCTTTCAGGGCAATACGCTCTGGGACTGGCTGCAACTGCTGGTGCTGCCGCTGACCCTGACAACGGCGACCACGTGGTTCAGCAAAGGCACCACCTGGCGCAAGGAATGGAGCGCCTTCTTGGTCCTCCTCCTCATCGCGCTGGTGGTGTTGGCTGTCGGCGGCTATGGGATGAACTGGACGTGGACGGGTTTCCAGGGCAATACATTTTGGGATTGGCTGAAACTCTTGTTGCTGCCGATTGCGCTGATGCTGCTGACCCTCCGGCTCAGCCAAAGCCCAAGCCCAAGCACCTCTGCATCGAAGCGATAAGTGGGATGGCGGGTAGTTATCGGGGTTTTACAAAATAGGGCGGCCATGCCTCGCCGGTCCGCCGGAGGCAGCATTCCAGCCGGCGTGCGGTCGCCGGGGATGATCCCATTTGGCGCGGGAGCGCCAGGAGCTAAACCTCCCGGCTCGGAAAAGGAACCCCTCCGGGCTAGGACGCGACACGGCGGGCGGTTGAAACCGCGCCTAGGGGCGTGCCGCCACGAAGTCCGCCGATGCGGACTGGAGTTAGTCTACGTAGGCAGGGCGACCACAAGGGTACGCCCCTACAGCGTCGCCGCCAGGCGCTTAGGCGCGCAAATGGTTTCAATCCATACCGCCCGCTTGTCCCTGCCATGCTGCCAATCCACCCGCTCGCCCTCGCCGTCCGCCCCGTGCAACGTTCGGTGCGATGGCAAGTGCCTGCGTGCGTTCACAGGTTGGGCAGTTGCCAGTTGATCGGCGATTTGCCGGCGCGTTCCAGAGCGGCATTGATCTTGGAAAATGGCTTGCTGCCGAAAAAGCCGCTGCGCGCTGAGAGCGGCGAGGGATGTGCGGACTGCACGATGGTGTGCCGGCTGGTGTCGATCAGCGGCACCTTCTTGCGCGCGTAGCCGCCCCACAGCACGAAGACGACGGGATCAGGCTTCTCGTTCACCTTGCGGATGACGGCATCGGTGAAGGTCTCCCAACCTTTGTCCTTGTGTGAGTTGGGCTGATGGGCGCGCACCGTCAGCACGGCATTCAGCAGCAAGATGCCCTGCTCCGCCCACGGCACCAGATAGCCGTTGTTGGGGAAGGTGCAACCGAGATCGCTCTTCAGTTCGCCAAAGATGTTCATCAAAGATGGCGGCGGCTTGATGCCGGGCCGCACGGAAAAGCACAGCCCGTGCGCCTGCCCCTCGTCGTGATACGGGTCTTGCCCCAGCAGCAACACCTTGACCTGCGCATACGGCGTATAGCGCAAGGCATTGAAGACATCCTCCGCCGGCGGATAGACGGCGTATTTGCTACGCTCATCATCGACGAAGCGTTCGAGCAGGGGAAAATAGGACTTCTGCGTCTCAGCGGCGAGGATCGGCTGCCAATCAGCGGGGATGGCGAACGGCACGGGATGGTCCTCCTGATTTTGAATGCTACACGAAATGCAATACGAACACCTCGACCACGGGTGCTACTATGCTATTCTGCATCAGCGGGGAGAATCTGGCAAGGGGCTAATACGCTTTTCTGGTCAACACGAGGCATAGCAGACCTAGACAGACAGGAATGGCTGTTCTCCGGTATTTATTATCTCTGGCTGTTCTCCGGTATCCACACGGATGATACGTAAAGTGTATAATTGCCAGGTATGCGGGCGTTTCCTTATGTTTATTGTGCGGGGTGCAGAGCGACGCGGCGACCAAGCTCGGCAAGCGGCAGCAGCTGTGCATCACCGTCTACAAGTACCCCTCCCCAGCTAATGCCAGAGAGGGGATGAAGCCCTAGCCCCGTAGGGGGTTGCTGTTCCGAGCCAGGGGGTTTAGCCCCTGGCAAACATGCGAACCCGGCTGCGCTTACTCGCCGTCGCCAGCGAGCGCCGGCTGCCCGGCGGGCAGTGCCTTGGTGCGCCCGCGCGCTTCCAGCACCAGCTGGCCGTCGACGACTTCGGCCACCACGATGTCGCCCGCGCGGAACTTGCCTTGCAGCAAGCCTTCCGCCAGCGGATCTTCCACCATGTTTTGCAGCGTGCGGCGCAACGGGCGCGCGCCGTATTGCTGGTCGAAGCCCTTATCCACCAGGAAGTCTTTCGTCTCCTGCGGGATCTGGAGTTCGATCTCTTGCTCCGTCAACTGCTTGCGGATGCGCGAGAGCAGCAGGTCGATGATGCTGCGCATCTGTTCCAGCGTGAGCTGGTGGAAGACGATCACGGCGTCGATGCGGTTCAAGAACTCCGGTTTGAAGTTGTTCTTGAGTTCCGTCGTCACGCGCTCCTTCATGGAGTCGTAATCCATCTGCGATTGGCGCTCGGTGTCTTTGCCGGAGCGGAAAGCGATGGCCCCGCGCGTCATCTGTTGCGCGCCGATGTTCGACGTCATGATGATGATCGTGTTGCGGAAGTCCACCGTGCGCCCCTTGGCGTCGGTCAGCTTGCCATCTTCCATGATTTGCAGGAGCATGTTGAAGACATCGGGATGCGCCTTCTCGATCTCGTCCAGCAAGATCACGGAATAGCTCTTGCGGCGCACGGCCTCGGTGAGTTGGCCACCTTCCTCGTAGCCGACGTAGCCTGGCGGCGCACCAACGAGGCGGGCGGCGGCGTGCCGCTCCATGAACTCCGACATGTCGATCTTGATGAGCGACTCTTCGCTGCCGAACATGAATTCGGCGAGTGCCTTCGCCAACTCCGTCTTACCGACGCCGGTCGGTCCCATGAACATGAAGGAGCCGATCGGGCGTTTGGGATCTTTCAATCCGGCGCGGGCGCGGCGGACGGCGCGGCTGATCGTAGCGACGGCGTCTTCCTGGCCGACGATGCGGTGGTGCAGCGCATCTTCCATCCCCAGCAGGCGAGTGGACTCGTCCTGGTCGATGGCCTTCACCGGGATGCCAGTCCACATCGCCACGATGGTTGCGATGTCTTCCGCCGTCACGGTCGGCTTCTCGGTCCCCTGGTTTTGCTGCCAGCCAGATTCGAGGCGCCCGATGCGCTCGCGCAGTTTCACCTCGCGGTCGCGGGCCAGGGCGGCGGCTTCGTAGTCGCCCCGCTGGATGGCGTCTTCCTTCTCGCGCAGCACGGCTTCCAGCGCCTTCATCGCCTCTTTCAGGTTCAGCGGCGTCACCGAGATCTGCATGCGCACCCGGCTGGCGGCCTCGTCGATAAGGTCGATGGCCTTGTCTGGCAGCGAGCGATCTGTGATGTAACGGTTCGACATCTCGGCGGCGGCTTTCAGGGCTTCGTCGCTGATCTTCAGGCGATGGTGCTGCTCGTAACGCTCGCGGATGCCTTTCAGGATCTGCACCGTCTCGTCCACGTTCGGCTCACGGACGATGACTTCCTGGAAGCGGCGCTGGAGCGCGGCATCTTTCTCGATATACTTGCGATATTCGTCCAGCGTGGTCGCGCCGATGCACTGCAACTCGCCGCGCGAGAGGGCGGGCTTGAGGATGTTCGCGGCATCCACCGCGCCTTCCGCCGCACCGGCACCGACGAGCGTATGCACCTCATCAATGAAGATGATGCAGTCGCCACTGGAACGGATCTCTTCGATGATCTTTTTCAGGCGCTCTTCGAACTCGCCGCGATACTTTGTACCGGCGACGAGCGAGCCGACATCCAAGGTCAGCAGGCGCTTGCCGGCGATGGTTTCCGGCACTTCGTTGGCGATGATGCGCTGGGCCAGTCCTTCGACGATGGCCGTCTTGCCGACGCCCGGTTCGCCGATCAGCGCCGGATTGTTCTTCGTGCGCCGGCTGAGGATCTGGATGACGCGCTCGATCTCTTGTTCGCGGCCCACCACGGGGTCCAGCTTGCCATTGCGCGCGGCGGCGGTGAGATCCATGCCCATCTGGTCGATGGTGGGCGTCTTGGAATGGCGCGGGTCGGCGCGCTCGGCGCGCGGATTGTCGCCTTTATTCGCCAGGATCTGGATCGTCGTGGTGCGGACCTTTTCCAGGTTCACGCCCAGGCTTTCCAGCACGCCAGCGGCGATGCCCTCGCCTTCGCGCACGAGGCCGAGGAGCAAATGTTCGGTGCCGATGTAATGGTGATTCAGGCGGCGCGCCTCATCGACGGCCAACTCGATCACTTTCTTGGCGCGGGGCGTCAGGCCGATCTCGCCGAGTACGATGCGATCACCGCGCCCGATGATGAATTCGACGGCGCTACGGACTTTGTTCAGTTCGACCCCAAGTGTGCTAAGCACCTGGGCGGCGACCCCTTCGCCTTCCCGGACCAACCCCAGCAGTAAATGCTCGGTCCCAATATAGTTGTGGTTGAAGCGTTGGGCTTCTTCTTGGGCCAAGCTCAACACTTTGCGGGCCCGCTCGGTAAATTTATCGAAACGTTCTCGTTCGTTCACCTGCGTCGCCCCCCTTTCCTGAAGCTGAGGGAGGAGCCTGCGAAGCGTCTCCACCCGGTAAACTGTGCGGTCATTGTACGACAGATGTGGTACCGGCGTCAAGCGCCGCCATGCCGCACTGTTCCTTATGACGAGCGGCCTCGTGACAGGCGAGCATTGTCGTAGCCCATCGCGTGGTCGCAGATGTGAGCCATGCACCTTCCCGTAGGGTTGCAAAGCGCAGAGAGCAGGAGATGCACTGTGACGCTCCCGTTGTCACGATCTCTCTTACTATCTATTCTAACGTACACCTACAAAGGAGGTAATGGTCAAATGGCTAGGTCGGGGGGAGAGAATGCAAGAAAGGTGCCGAAAGACTGGCAGGTCGCGTGGCCCCACCCCCAACCCCTCCCCATCTGCGGATGGAGAGGGGAGTCTAGACGTGGGGCGGACATTCCTGTCCGCCGGTGGGCGGCCTCACCAGTTCGAGAGCCACAGGGCATACATCATATGATGCAAGGAATGGGGCGCGCCGGACCAATAGTTCCAGCTTGAAGGCGAGGTGGTGCAGCCGTCGCACCAATAGATGTGTGCATCCATCGAATCGCTCTCGTCGGTGAGATAGCCGCCGTGGCTATAGCAGGAATTGGGCGAATCGCTGGTGAAGTACGACTTGTGGCCGCCGCTCATATAGGTGGCCTCGCTCGTACTCACGGCTTCATCGCACTGGCTGCCAATCATCGTCCAGTCCGTGCTGCCGGACTGCGGATTCTGCGCGGAGTTGTACATCTCGTTCATAAACATGCCACCCGGTTGCATATCGCCGCCCTGGGTGCAACCCAGGCAGAGGAGCGGTGCGCCATAGGCACCGCCGTGTGGGGTGGCCAGCGTCACGACATCCGAGATATTCGGCAACACGCTGGGCATCGTCCAGGTGGCCTTGCTTTTTTGCACCTGATAGATGCCGTTGCGGACGATCAAGCCGCCCATGCTGTGCGCCACGATCTCCACGTTCCAGGACGAACTGAAGTTGAGATTGAGGTACCAGTCCAGCAGGCAACTGAGATGATAGAGGCTCTCGTTGTTGGTGCCGTCCTGGCTGGAATTGGTGCCTTCGGGATAGTATTTCGCGCAATGGCTCGTATATTCCGGATTGTGCAGGTCTTCGCTGCTGTCGCCATAGGGGCGCGGGTCCGTGGGCGCGTTCGCGCCGAAGCGCCCGCAGTTGGTGTCACCACGATAATAGCTGAGTTCGCGGAAGTCCTGCCGGTGCCAGGTGAGCGACTGCCCGTTGATATTGTGCGCTTTGCTCAGGTAATCCACCACATTGCCCCACGTGCTGTGGCAATCATCGCCCGCGCTGGAGCCGTTGGTGGAAACGCCGTCGAAGCCATGCACGAGGACGATGGTGTCGTAGCCGCGCGTCCAGGCGAGGGCGGGCGCGGGGCGCGTGAAAAAGAAAAAAAGGCTCGATGCGAGGATGATGCTCAGCGGGATCGCGAGGACTTGTGGACGGAGCAACGCGCGTGGAACGGCTTTGTTCTGCATGCAACCAGTGTCCTTTCGCGGAGGGGGAGGGCCGCGATCATGAGAGGAACGTTCGCGGCAACTTCAACGAATCAATCAGGGGGAATACATCGCTCGCTGGCATCCCCGATCTGGGGATAGAAGTAGTATGCAGTATAACAAGCAAAAAAGCAATACATTTCGGGGTCAGTTGTGGCAACTTATGACCGTTTGCCAATAAGTTATCGCATATGGTATGCTGTTCTCAGTGCTAGACTGGCTATTTTCGCGTAAGGAGTTATCATTGCCGAAAAAAAGTAACGTCACCTCCAAACAACCGCTTGCCGAAGTGTTTGGTTATCCTATTGATAATTTCTCTCCTGCCGCCATACGCGCCCGCACCGATCATCTCTGTCCTTTTGGCAATAAAGTTCCCAATTGTACGAAAGATAAAGCCGCTGATCCCCTCGGCGTTTGTAGCGTCTTCGATGCTGATCGAACAAGCATCATTGCAAAAACGTCTTAACAGCAAGCTCGCTACTGGCGGCTATGAAGAAGATGAAGAAGCAAGGGAAATTTCTCCAGATGCACCACCTCTCCTGGATATTATAGGTGAATAGGATGTATCAACCACGCTTGTTTGATGATCCAGAGCGTATCGTCAACGTCGCTTCTGTCCCACAGCGTAGCCTATTTCGCTATCCCGGCGGTAAGACATGGCTTATTCCACGCATCCGCCAATGGCTCAACCCCTCTGTACGCAAGCAAGCGCACCTGCGTGCAATGCAGGTTACAGAATTCATTGAACCGTTTGCCGGCGGAGGCAGTGTGGGCCTGACGGTTGCTGCTGAAAGTCTGGCTGAACATGTCACTATGGTTGAGCGTGATGAAGATGTCGCGGCAGTCTGGCAGACATCTCTCGATCCCGATGGAAGTGCCTGGCTGATAGAACAGATCCTAACTTTTAATCTCACCTATGAAGCGGTGGTAGAACTCCTCACCAAGACGCCTACATCAAATGGGGAACGCGCTTTTGCCACGATTATTAAAAACAGAACGTATCATGGCGGCATACTTGCAGCGGGGGCAGGGTTACTTAAATATGGGGAGAATGGTAAAGGGATCAGTTCACGTTGGTATCCTGCGACTTTGGCACAACGAATCAGGAAGATTACCGAGCTACGCCACCGCATTACGTTCATCGCTGGCGATGGACTGGCGGTAATCGCAGCACAGGCCCAAAGTGAAGACGATGTATTTTTCATCGACCCACCATATACGGTCAATGGCAAGGGCAAACGCGCGGGGAGACGTTTATATCGTTATTGCGAACTCAATCATGAACAACTTTTCGCCCTTGTTGCGACGCTGCAAGGCGATTGTCTCATGACGTATGATATAGCAGATGAGGTACGGGAATTAGCGATACGGCATGGGCTGGAGTATCGTCCCATTCCCATGCAAAACACGCATCACGCCATTATTCGGGAATATCTTATCGGCCCTGACTTGAGTTGGCTGGATGAACAAACAATCCGTTCATGCTAAAGCAACTTGCACCGACACTGAGCGTTATGAGTGGTTGCAGCCGCACCGAGGAGCCTGTCGTTATGAAGTCCGCAAGCACGGACTGGAAGACGACAGGCTCTATCGTTTTGTCACGGAGTGTCAGCTGTGCCTTCGCGGAACGCCTGCACGGCCAGGATGGTATCTGGCTGGTCGGCTTTCTGCGCGGCCAAGTCGGCCAACGCCGCCTCGCGGCGGGCGACCTCGGCTTGAAAAACCTCTGGCGTAACGCCGATCCAGGCGGCCATTGCGGCCACGACCTCCGGCGCGGGCGGGACGAAGGTATCCGCCGTCTTATCCCAGCACGAGACCACCTGCACCGGCACATTGTTTTTGTCGGTCGGTTTCGCCTCACGCGCTGCATCCGTCACATTCGCCGCGCCGGGAACTGGCGGCGCGATGAAGTGGGTCGTCAGCCAGCGGCGCTGCTGCGGCCAACGTTGCCCGTGCAGCCCGATATTCACGATCAATTGAATCTGCTGGATCTCGCGCGGTGCCAAGCGGATGTCATCCGTTAAGATCGCCAGCACGTCCTTAAGCGTGTCGGCGTGGCAACTGGTGGCGATGGCGAAGCCTTGCCCCGGCAGCCGCAAGAAGCGGCGGGCCGGCTTACCCCACATATAGATCACCAGATGGTCGCTGACCTCATTCGCCAAGACGGTCGTCTCGCGCGGCGGCGTCTCCTTGGTGAACTCGAAGTCCTCATACATCCCCAGGGTATAGACCAGACCCGTGCCAGCGGGATAGAACGGCAGCAGCGCGTTCAGCGTCGTCGTTTTGCCCACGCCCGGCGTCGGATCGGTCGGTCCGGCGATAATATACGACGCGCGGTGTTCCAGCAGATACCACACGATTGCGGCGGTATGTGCATCCACGCTGCCCCGCGCGATCAGTTCCGGCACCGAAAGCTGGTGGTTCGACTCATAGTGCAGCCGATAGCGATGATACGGATTGCTGGCGTCGAAATACATCATCTTACTCGCTTTCTGGGGATGACGCTCCATCACTGTTGTTCGGGTGCCGACTGGAAGCCGACAGGATCATCAGCAGGCGGCGCTTGCACGCTGGCGACGCTCTCGTTCTGTGGCGGCATGGTGGGGCGCAGCCAAGTCGGCGCGGGCAGCCAATTCAGGGCCAGCACGCTGGGGTCATGCTCGCCCACGAAGCTGAGCGCCGTGATCGACGCATTCGGCACCTGCAACCAGTGTGCGCCCTCAATCGGCAGCCGCAGATAGTGAGTGATGATCAGCTTGAGTACATCCGCGTGGGCCACCAACATCACGAAATCGCCGAGGGCCGCATTGTGCCGCGCATCTTCCGCCACGGCCACCACGCGGGCCGATACCTGATAGAAGCCCTCCGCGCCCTCCGGCGGCTGCGTGGGCCGGCGCGCGAATTGCTGCCAGGCGGGATCGCTCTTGTTGAGATCCTCGATCTTCTGCCCCGCCCAGCGAGCGACATCGGTATCCATCAAGCGCGGATCGAAGCTCAGCGACACATCACGCCCGCGTAGGACGATCTCTGCCGTCTCGCGCGCCCGTTCCAGGGGACTGCTGACGACGGCCGTCAGCGGCATCTCGCGCACCGCCGCAGCCAATTGTTCCGCCTGGCGCACCCCTTCATCATTCAAATGAATGTCGGGCAGGTGGCCTGGCAGGCGGTGTTCCACGTTGAAGGGCGTCTGGCCGTGGCGCACGAGATACAGCGTTACCTTGCGCGGCGGGGGCGTCGCGGCCTCGGTGGCGGGGGCATCTGGTGGCGGGGCGGGGGGATTCATCGGCTCGCTCATCAATCTCTCAATCCAACGGCGATTGTTCGCGCGCGGCCAGCGCCGCCAGGTACGCCCGCACAAGGCAAGCAGCAGCAACCAGCGCCAGCGCGCCATACGTCTCATAGCGTGGATTGTAGCAGCAATCGGGGTGGGGCCGCAAGCCGCAAGGGGCCAGGGCATGCAAAAATACACTATAATACACCACCGCTACCAACCATCAGTACTATCACGATCTGGCACTGTCTTGCGCGAGATCGCTGCTTGCGTCAGCCTGCGCATCACCGGCCACCCCAGGCGTGGCCATATGTCAGCGTCATTTCCGCTGGATTAAAATGCTCAGCCGCGAGCTATAGCACAGCGGATTGTGCCAAATGGTGCATAGAGCTTGACAAAGCGCCAAGGGGATGCGATACTATCAGAGCGCCCCCACGGCAACACACGCCAGGGGAAACGCGGTACCTGAACAAGTGAAGAACGCGAGCAAAACACAACAGGAAACCACGGTCACACCGACCGTGG
>DAIDGU010000067.1 GCA_027459785.1 Ktedonobacteria bacterium
CACCTACATCGCCGCCCGCGCCCTTTCAGTATCCTCAGCGGATCGTTGAACAATGGAGCGCGACGCCGCCCCCGCCGTCACGTCCCACAGCATCACTTTCAGTATCCTCAGCGGATCGTTGAACAATGGAGCTGGGTCTGACCAGTAAGCTGAGTCTGGCGACAGGCCTTTCAGTATCCTCAGCGGATCGTTGAACAATGGAGCCGGTCTTCCATGAGACGGTGCGCCCGCCTACGCCAGCTTTCAGTATCCTCAGCGGATCGTTGAACAATGGAGCTCTCAACGTTATAGGGTGCCAGGCCGCTCGTCAGGTAGCCTTTCAGTATCCTCAGCGGATCGTTGAACAATGGAGCCCAGATGACCCTTATGGGCCAGAACGACGCCATCGCTTTCAGTATCCTCAGCGGATCGTTGAACAATGGAGCTTTCATTCCTCCACACGTGCCATGGTGGACGCACGACTTTCAGTATCCTCAGCGGATCGTTGAACAATGGAGCCCGCCGATGATATGTTTGGGGGGCCGGGAGATCTCGAATCTTTCAGTATCCTCAGCGGATCGTTGAACAATGGAGCGGCACGTGCAGCGGCGGGGGCAGTAATTGACCTGGCCTTTCAGTATCCTCAGCGGATCGTTGAACAATGGAGCTATGCCGATATCAACGCCGTTTTCCGTTCCAGGGTTATACTTTCAGTATCCTCAGCGGATCGTTGAACAATGGAGCAAAAAAAATACAACAAGGTTCTAGGATAAAAATGACTACTTTCAGTATCCTCAGCGGATCGTTGAACAATGGAGCTTCATAAACTGCGTCATGTTCCATTTCTGATATATTTAACTTTCAGTATCCTCAGCGGATCGTTGAACAATGGAGCAGTAATTTTGGCGGTGGAAAGTAAATTTTTTTTACCTTTCAGTATCCTCAGCGGATCGTTGAACAATGGAGCATTAAATAGTTTATACGGAAAATGTGCGCAAAAAATCTTTCAGTATCCTCAGCGGATCGTTGAACAATGGAGCTGTTGTGCTTGCTGAGCAAAGTAGCCGTCTATCCGCCTTTCAGTATCCTCAGCGGATCGTTGAACAATGGAGCGCCAGATCCAGCACGTCGCCCTGGGTCATCGCCCCATTCTTTCAGTATCCTCAGCGGATCGTTGAACAATGGAGCCGTACCCGCACCGGGCGCAATAGCAGTATAGGTCCGGGCTTTCAGTATCCTCAGCGGATCGTTGAACAATGGAGCGCCCAGGTGGCACAGGGCTGCATGCAGCAGATCGCGGGCTTTCAGTATCCTCAGCGGATCGTTGAACAATGGAGCTTGCGAGATCGGCGCGTCGCGCTCATCAGATCGCGCTGGCCTTTCAGTATCCTCAGCGGATCGTTGAACAATGGAGCTCTATGCCCCCCTCGCCCGCCAGGAAAGGAGCAACGCCTTTCAGTATCCTCAGCGGATCGTTGAACAATGGAGCCGCGCCGGTCAGCATCTCCGCAAATTGCCGGATGCCTTTCAGTATCCTCAGCGGATCGTTGAACAATGGAGCCACGCCCACGGCCATCATGCGGCTCCAGCACATCCGTCCTTTCAGTATCCTCAGCGGATCGTTGAACAATGGAGCCCACCCCTTCGTCCGTATGCCGCCGGCGCTGGGCATCTTTCAGTATCCTCAGCGGATCGTTGAACAATGGAGCCGCCGCTGGCGCAGAGGTCAAAGACGTAAGAAACCACCTCAAAGCGTAAACAGAGCCTCTATGATGCAGTATAACCAGTCGAGATCAGGATGTCAAGGGGCTAAAAAGCAAGGGGAAACTATTGATAGCCGCAACTCATAATTTGCATGAAAAACAGGGGGAGTTGCGAGGGGTATAAATCCAGCCAGCATGCCGATGGAGGCCAATAAGCCGGTGATATGGTGATTGGGAGGTAACAGTTTGATCCGTACCAGTTGCACGAGTTGCGAACAAGACGCTGATTTGCCCGAAAAAGCTACCCCATTGAGTACTGTGCCGCATGATTGAGGAACCAGGGTGTATTGCCATCCGCACCTGTGGACTTCATGGTGCTGGCCAGAGGCATGAATTCATTCGCCAGTTGGCTCACTGCCACCGCAAGGTGCTTTAGGCAAGGCACGCAAAAAACCCCATCCATTTTGATCTCTTTTTGCAACCAGAGAAAACAAGATCAGATCGGCAACCGTATATATCCATTTTGGGGAAAGACGGTGGTCTACAGGGCCGGTTAGATAGGAATGGCTGTCCTCCGGTATCCTTCTGTCTGTTCTCCGTTTGCTGGCATGTCAGGAGGTATTGTCCCAGATGAGGAGTCCCCGCTTACCCTGGTGCGTCAGGTGCTGGCAAACGCCGTGGAGAAACTGTTGCGAAATCGCACTGCTGGGGCGACCATCAACGAAGCGTCGCTGTAGCGGGTGCTCCGTCGGGGCAAACGGCGGCAGAGACGGCAACGCCTCCCGCCTCCGCCGCCACCCCTCAGCGGCAAGCCCAAGCTGCTGACTTAGGGCCAGTGTCCGTTGCCCACGGACACTAGCTAGACGGATCGGGCAGATCCCGTTTCGACCGCCCGTCGGAAAATCACAGGGTCGCCCGTACATTCAGCGGCGCGGCGGTGATGCTGAAGTATTGCGGTGCCGGCGGCGTCAGCGGGCGGAAGGGTAAGAGGCCACGCTGGATCTTCAGGCGGATGATGCGCTGCACGGATTGGTTGATGCGCGCCTCCGTCAAATCGCCCGTTTTGAGCGCACCCTTGATGGCATCGACCATCGCTTGCATCGTCACCTCGTTATACGTCCCCAGCAGCATATCGTCGCCAGCTTTGATCGCCAGCAGGCCGGCCTGGGCCATCAATTGCGGATCTTCGCGCGCCGCCTTGGGGTTTTGGCCGTGAGTGAGGAACAAGCCGACGCCATCCATGTACAGCGAGTCGGTGAGGACGACGCCGTCATAGTGCAGTTCGTTGCGCAAGATGCCGGTGATGAGCGGATACGAGAACTCGGCGGGCATATGCTGGTCTATCGAGGGGACCATGATATCGGTGGACATCACGATGCCGGGCGGGTCGTTGCCGTTCAGCAAAACGCGGTAGGGCGCGAGATCGAAGTTTTCGATGTCCTGGCGCGATTTGTAGATCGTCGGCAGGGTGGTGTGGGGGTCCAGATTCGTCCCGCCCAGGCCGGGGAAGTGCTTGAAGGTGGCGATGACCCCGTGATCCTGCAAGCCCTGCATCCACGCGCCCGCCATCTTAATCACCTGCGCGGGCGTCGTGCCGAAGTCGCGCACATTGCCATAGGGATTGATATCGACGACCGGCGCGAGATTGGTATTCAGGCCGATCGAGAGACAATCGCGCGCCATCTGCGCGCCCTCGGCATACGCATATGCCGGATCGTTGGTCGCGCCGATCGCGCCGGCGGCGGGGTGGCCGTGCGGCAGGATGTTGAGCAGCCGATCTTCCGCGCCGCCCTCGTTATCCGTGCCAATTAGTACCGGAATCGGCGAGTTCGCCTGGACCTCGGAGGTGATCAGGCGAGCGTCATAGAGGTTGTCGAGTTGGTCTTGATAGACGATCATGCCGCCCGGATGAAATGCGCTGATGCAGCCGGGGATGCCGTTTGGCGGGCAGGAGGGATTGTAGATCTGCGCGTAGATCATCTGGCCGATGCGGTCGTCCAGCGACAGACCGTTGACGAAGCGCGTGACATAAGCATTCAGCATGGTTGCCTGAGATGGCAGGTGTGGTAGCACTGCGGCCCCCGGCGTACTGACGCCCGTCAGCCGCCCACCTGCCGCCGCGTTCGAGGCGCAGCCCGCCAGCCATACCAGGGCCACCAGCAGCGTCACCGCCGGCTGCCAGCGCGCCCGCTGGCCGGATCGATAGCACATAGCCAATAACTCCTCGTATGATTGCGTGATAGAAACCATGCTAGGGATGCGCATCAAACAAACGATGCCAAGGGAGGCGCATGAAGCAAACGATGCCAAGGGAGGCGGGCGGTAGTGATTGAAACTATGTGGATGCCTAAGTGGCGACGCAGTCCGCCGGCACAAACGGAAATCGAACGCCCCTCTCCATCGAAGATGGGGAGGGGTTGGGGGTGGGGCCGCTAGCCCCGGTTGTCGATGGGCAGTTGCGCCAGGCTCAGGAATTGTGGCTGGGGCGCGCCTGGGACGGGTTGTGGCGTGAAAGGTAACAGGCCGCGCTCGAACTTCAACGTCAGAATGCGCATGACGGATTGATTGATGCGCGCGACAGTGAGTTGGCCGCTCTGGATGGCGTTTTCGATGGTTTGCACCATCAGATGCGAGGAGGTGATGTCGTAGCCATCGAGCAACATGTCGCAGCCGGCCTTGATCGCCAGCACGCCAGCCTGATATTGATCTACGCCGGGATAATTGCCCGTCTTATCGCTCAAACCCTTCATATAGAGCGCGTCGGTCAGCACCACGCCGTTATAATGCAGTTCGTTGCGCAGGATGCCGGTGATGATCGCGGGCGAAAGTTCCGCCGGCCAATAGTTGTCGAGCGCCGGCATCGACAGGTCGGTTGTCATGATCATACCGGGCGGATCGCTGGAATTAATCAGTGCGCGATAAGGCGCGAGATCGATGCTCTCAATCTGGGCGCGCGTCTCGTGGATGACAGGCAAGCTCTGGTGGGCATCGGTCGTGGCATCGCCCAGGCCGGGGAAGTGCTTGATCGTGCCGATGACGCCGTTATCCTGCAAGCCCTGCAACTCCGCCCCCGCCAGGCGAATCACCTGATCCGGTGTGCTACCATAGGTGCGCGTGCTCTGGTCTGGCCCGTCAACCGTCTGCACATCGACATCCGGCGCGAGGTCCGTATTGAGGCCGACTTCGAGCATATCATGGGCATATTGTTTGCCCTGGTCATAGGCGAATTGCGGATTGTTGGTATAGCCGATTTCGGTGGCAGAAGGACGTGGCGGGAACATCTGACTGAGGTTGTCGATGACGCCGCCCTCGTTATCCGCCGAAACGAGCATCGGGATGGGCGAAGCGTGCTGGGCGGAGGCGATCATCGTTTGCGCCGCCGACAAACTGGTCATCTGATAGCGATAGAGCACCAGCGCGCCCGGCTGAATCTGCTGCATGATCTGTTGGGCGTCACTGTCATAGGTCGATGAGATGAATTGCTCCATAAACATCTGGCCGATCTTATGGTCGAGGGTCATGCCGGCCAGGTAACGTTGCGCCAGGATGACGGCCTGGGCCTGTGGCACGCGCGCCCACACGAGGGCATGGGGCGTGAGGGGGCCGTTTGTCGCTGTGGTAGCCCGTGAACTCGATGCACAGCTTGCCAGCCACATCCCCATCACCGCGACCCATAGCAGCGTCGTGATCGTTGTTCGTCGCATAGGTCATAAACCTCTACAGTGCTTGGCGTGTTGCCTGCTATTGTATATGATATTGTACTCGTTTCCGCGCCGCTTGGCGAGATGCCTGGTACTTTGGGACGATCCTGCCCTACTTATTAACCGAGGGGGGAGGCGAGAGCGAACACGAAAGCCACGAAAACGAACACGAAGGACACGAAGGGGTCGAATATCACGAAGGCGCGCGATGGGCGCGGGCGCGGGATGGGCGCGATTTATCGCGCCCGTACAAAGATCGTGGGGATGGTTTCATCAGCGTGCGGCGGACAATCCTGTCCGCCGTGTGACAGACAAGAATGTCTGTCCTCCAGATCAGCGTGTGACAGACAAGAATGTCTGTCCTCCAGATCAGCGTGTGACAGACAAGAACGTCTGTCCTCCAGATCAGCGTGTGACAGACAAGAATGTCTGTCCTCCAGATCAGCGTGTGACAGACAAGAATGTCTGTCCTCCAGATGCCCGTGGGGCGGCCATTCCTGTCCGCCGGTCGCCTGGCAACCTAAACGATGCGCGAGACGCGTGAGAGGGGATGCCCCTTCGCCTGGATGTCGAGCGCGTTGAACCAGCCGAAAGGCGTCTGTTGCACGGTGAAGCCCTGGGCTTGCAACTGCTCTTGCGTGGCGTTCAGCGCGGCGCGGGCGGCGTCCGGTTGGCCCAGTTCGCCGAACAGATGCGCGAAAGAGTGCAGCACAACGGTCGTCACCTTCACCTGGCCGGCTAACCGCTGGATGACCACAGCGGCGCGCTGGCCTGTCGCGGCGGGGTCGGCTTCATCTTCCGGCTCGGCAGCGGCGAAGACGAGCAAGCCCTCATCCATCGCCACCGGCCACGGCTCCGCGTCGGCGACGGGGGAGCGCCCACGCTGGCCCGGCGTGCTGGCGAAATGACTGACATGCCAGATGAGCATCCGCATCGCATCTCCTCTCACACCACTATCGGCAAGTGGCACTGTTCTCTTGAGGGCGCAGGCGATGCTGATCCTTCGGGCAATGCCGCGCTGGTTGTAGTTACGCCGGCCCCTGGGCATCGCGCGACAGCCGCATGATCTCGGCATCCGTCAACTGGGGATGGTGGAAGGCGGTGATGAACAGCGCCAATTGTGGATTGCTGCCTTCCTGAGTGGGGGCGGGCAGTTGCATGAGATCGACCGATTTTTTGTTGGCGCGAATGACTTCCATCATCTGTGTGGTATACGTAACCTTCGTGCCGGTGATGGTCGCGTGGGTGATGACCAGCATTTCCTTGCGATTCGGATCTTGCGAGGGACGCCCACGTGGCGCGGGATCGCCGACTTTTTGCAAGCTGGCCCACGCCAGCATCACGTAAAGAAGCTCGCGGATGGTCGTGCCGGCATGTTCCTGCCCAAACTTGCGACCAATGGCGATGAAATAGCTTAACCGCTGGGCTGGGGTCGGCGGCATTTCAGCCATACCCAACAGCAACATCTGCGGCGCATCGGTTTCGACGAACAGGGTCGGGCCGTGTTTGCCATCTTTCAGCACGAACTCTTTCGCCATCTTGGTGATGTCATCAACGTGCATCGCGGGTCTCCTTTCGCGGGCAAGCGGACTGCTACCAGTACGATCTCTGGTATGCTACGCCTCAAGACTGATCCATACTAGAAGATATCACAAGGCGGACAGGCATGGTCGGTTTACAATGCGAACGGAATGCTCATGTCCGTTTGACGGCGTGGGGGTTGGGGGTTGTGCAGCGGGGGCAATTGGCCTGGATGGGCAACAGGAAGATGCCGCACTGGGGGCAAGGGCGCGCGATGGTCTGCCGGCAACTCCAGCAATAGGGGCTGTCGGGGGCGGTGCTGGCCCCGCAGGTGGGGCAGACGATGAGGATGGGGCGACGCGGCAGCGTTTGGGTCGGGTGCGCTTGCTGGCGCATCAGCGCGAAGGGACTGCTCAGCGGCAAGGCTTGCGCGGCGGGCGGCGTGGGTGGCAGGCCATTGGCGGGCGGCGCAGGCGGCATGTATGCCGGATTATCGCCCAGCAGCCAGAGATCCTGCTCGTCCGTCACGGGCGCGGGGGGTGAACCGGGCAGCACGTGGGGCGCTTCCGCCGGCGGGGGTGGCCGCTGGGCAGCGGCGTGGCCGTTGGGCGCGGGCGTCGCGGCTGGCTGCGCCAGGCTGGGGGGCGGCACCATGCCCATTCGTCGGCGCGGCGCGGGAACGGCGGCAGCGGCGGCCAGGTCATCCGCCGGCGTGGTGGTCGGCGTGGCGCTATCCCTGGCGGCTGAGGAGACGGCGGGCGAAGGCGACAACGGGAGCGCGGGCAGTTCGGTGGTGCTGCCTTCCACCGTGGCGGGTTGCACGGGGCGCTGGCTGACGTAATGCACGAAAATCGCCGGAGCCAGGGTGACGCGGTCCCCGCCATGCAGCAAATATTCTTTGACCTGCCGGCCCGCCACGCGCAAGCCATTCGTGCTGCCCAGATCGATGATCCACCAATCATCGCCGCGCTGGCGCAACTCGGCGTGGTGGCGCGAGATCTGCGTGTAGGGGAGCACGATGTCATTGCCAGGCAAGCGCCCGATGGTGATGCGCGGCTTATCCAGAGGGATGCGCTGCAAGCCGTCGCGCGTCTCGATCTCGATGCTTTCCATCCGTTGGTCGCCCCCTTTTCCGTTGCTGATGCCTCACCCAAGTATAACACGTTCTAGGGAATAAGTGAGTGGGGAATCAGGCACAGGCACGGACAGACAGGAATGTCTGTCCTCCGGGGATTGTAGAGCAGACGGGAATGGCTGGGATTGTAGAGCAGACAGGAATGGATGTTCTCGGAGCGTGGGGCGGACATTCTTGTTCGCCGTAGTCCTCGTGGGGCGGACATTCCTATCCGCCGTTGGGAAGAACGGTTGTCCGCCGCCCGGCGTGGTATCGTTCGCTCTTGCCAAATAGTTCGGTGTTGCCGTATAATAAGAGGATGGAAGAAACATCACTTACCTCACGCTTTCGCACCGCGTATTGGGCGCTGGTGCATACCATGGACATCATGCGGTTGCGCGCCTGGGAAGAACAGGGCATCACCCTCCCCCAACTGCGCATCCTCTTCGCGCTGCGGGCGCACCCCGGCACGACCACCCACCGGCTGGTGAAGCTGCTGGGCCTGACCGCGCCGACCGTCAGCGGCCTCATCGATAAATTGGTGCGCGCCGACCTCGTGGCGCGCGGGCAAAATCCCGACGACCGCCGCGTCATCCCCCTGGAATTGACTGCTGGGGGGCAGTCGTTGGTGGGAGCGATCTCACAGAACAGCCAGGCGTACCTCAACGAACTGGCTGCCGACCTTGGCGCTGACCTCGAACCGCTGACGCTGGCGCTGGAACGCCTCACGGCGGCCATCGCGCGGCACCCGGCACCGGTGGCCGCGCCGGCGGAGGTGCGGCCATGAGCCTGCGCGGTTCGTTCAGCCGCACCTTCGCGTCGCTGGCGCTTTACAATTACCGCTTGTTCTGGTTCGGCCAATTGATCTCGCTCAGCGGCACGTGGATGCAGACGACCGCGCAGGCGTGGCTGGTGCTGAAACTAACGAATTCCCCCGTCGCCCTTGGAACGGTGACGCTGCTGCAATTCCTGCCGATCACACTGCTGACGCTATTCGGCGGCGTCTTCGCGGATCGCTTCCCGAAACGCGCCATGCTCTTTGTCACGCAATCCGTGGCGACGGTGCAGGCGTTGCTGCTGGCATTTCTGGTACTCACCAACACCGTGCAACTGTGGCACATCTATTTGCTGGCGCTGTTGCTGGGCATCGTCAATGCGTTCGACAATCCGACGCGCCAGGCGTTCGTCAGTGAATTGGTGGGGCGAGATCATCTGCAAAACGCGGTCGCGCTCAATAGCTCGCTCTTCAACATGGCGCGCATCATCGGTCCCGCGCTGGGCGGCATCGTGATCAGCGTCGTCGGCATCGGGCAGGCGTTTTTGTTCAATGGCCTCAGCTTTCTCCCCGTCATCCTCGGCCTGGTGCTAATGCGGTCGCGCGAATTCCAGCCAGCGGAACGGCCCGCCCGTGGCAACGTCTTCCGCCAGGTCGGCGAGGGTATCCAATACGCCGTGCGCACGCCGGACATCTTCTTGATCTTGCTGACGATGGCGATTGTGGGGACGTTCGGTTACAACTACGGCACGATCTTGCCGCTGCTCGCCAAATATGCGCTCAACGCCGGCGCGGAGGGGTTGGGCATCCTGACCTCGGCGGTCGGCGTCGGATCGCTGGTGGCGGCGCTGGCCTTCGCTTCGGCGCGGCGCACATCACAGGTCGTCTTGCTGGGCGCGGCCATCATTTTCGCCGTGCTGTTGGTGCTGGTGGGCCTGTCAACGTCGCTGCCGCTCACGCTGGGCCTGCTGGTGCTGATGGGCGCAGTAGGCATCGTCTATACCGCCAGTTCGAACACCGGTCTGCAACTGAGCGCGCCCGGTCCCTTACGTGGGCGCGTCATGAGCCTTTACTTCCTGCTCTTCGCGGGGACGACGCCGATCGGTGGCTTTCTCGTCGGCGTGTTGACGGCGCAATTCGGCGTGCAGGTGGCTATCGTGATCTTAGGCGCGGCGTGCCTGGTGGGCGTCGTGGGGGCGGGCATCTATGGCTGGCGCAGCCAGGCGCGAGCGCGTCGCCGTACCACGACACCGCCGCTGCCCCTGCCGGCAGCGCAGCCGGAAGATCCCGTTCAGGAGGAGGGCGTGGTGGAACGCGAGGAAGGGGCGCTGCCTGCCCAAACGGCCAGTTGACAGCGGGCCGCGTTTGGGGTCCAATGTATAGTATAGAAAAGTAACGAGCGGGATGGGACACCTATCTCATCCCCCCACGCTCCGATGCACCGCTCAACCCAACGGCTGCTCAGCGCGCCCCATCAGCGAAGTGCCATCAATGGCCAATTCACCTTTCACAGCCAACGCACCGCTCCCCACGGAGCAGGAAGCACTGGACGCTTACTCTCAGACGATCACCGGCGTGGTTGATCGCATCGGCCCGGCGGTCGTGCAGATCGTCGTCGCCAAAACGGTCAACGGTCCGCGCGGCGGCCAGTTAGCGCAGGGGTCCGGTTCCGGCGTCATCTTCGCGCCGGACGGCTACATCGTCACTAACGCGCATGTCGTGGACGGCGCGCAGCGCGTCGTCGTCATCCTGGCCGACGGGCATGATCTGCCTGGCGAGGTCATCGGCGTCGATGCGGATACCGATGTCGCGGTCGTGCGCATCACGCCGCCTGCGGAGCGCCCGCTCGCCGCAGCGCACTTCGGCGATTCGGATCGCTTGCGCGTGGGGCAACTTGTCGTCGCCATCGGCAGCCCCGCCGGCTTGCAGAGTACCGTCACCGCCGGCATCGTCAGCGCGCTGCACCGCGCCCTGCCCGGTTACGGCGGGCAGATCATCGAAGACATCATCCAGACCGACGCGCCGATCAATCCTGGCAACTCCGGTGGGCCGCTGGTGGACGCGCGCGGCGCGATCATCGGCCTCAACGTGGCCATGTTGCAACAGACGCAGGGGCTGTCGTTCGCCATTCCGGCCAACACGGTGCAATGGGTGGCGGCGCACCTGCTGCGCACCGGCAAGGTGCAGCGCGCGCGGCTGGGCGTGGCCGTGCAGCCCGTGCCGCTGCCGCTTTCGTTGCGCCGCGCCGCGCATGTGGAAAGCGCCAGCGCCGTCGAGGTGGTGCAGGTCGTGGCCGGCAGTCCGGCAGCGCAGGCCGGCATCGTCCCCGGCGATATCATCCTGGCCGTCGAGTTCCAGGAGGTGCGCACCCCCGTCGATCTGCGGCGCATCCTCGAACGCTTGAACAATGGTGCCGCCGTGCGCGTGCGCTTCATCCGCCAGAGCCAGTACGGCCCCGAAGTGCGCGAGGCCACGCCGCGCGTGCAGGTCGCCGGCTAGGCGGGAGGGGACGGCGGGCGGTTGGCGACGTGAAGGGGGACGGGGCGGGCGGGCGATTGGCGACGTGAAGGGGACGGGGCGGGCGGTTGAAACCGCGCCTAAGGGCGTGCCGCCACAAAGTCCACCTGCGT
>DAIDGU010000068.1 GCA_027459785.1 Ktedonobacteria bacterium
GGAGAAGCCACAGGCGACACAGTGGAAAACAGCTTGGGAAGGACGGTTCGCCTCAGCGATATGACCACAACGACTGCATTCTTGCGAGGTGTAGTGTGCATCGACGGCCACGACTTGTACGCCGTCGCGTTGGGCCTTGTATTCGATGAACTGCCTGAGTTGTGCAAACTTCCAGGTATGCAAGACTCTCCTACGGCGCTTGGTTCTAGCCGTTACTCGCTCGCGGATGCCCTGAAGATCTTCCACAGCGATCCCGCGCGTTGTGTCTTTCGCCGTCTTGACCAGGTGTTTGCTGATGCAGTGATTAACATCAGTAGCAAAGCGACTTTCACGCCCACTGCGTTTCTTCAGCAGGCGCTTGGACGACTTCGTGTTTTTCTTTTGCAGCTTCGTGCGCAGGCGGCTGAACCGCGCCCGCACGTTGTTGACGTGGTTGCCCGGCACCATCTCCCCATCGGACGTGGCGGCGATAGTGTTGATACCCAGATCCACGCCGATGTATTCGCTCGCTTCGGCGGGGTCTGGTTCAGGGATAGCAATCGTGACCAGCAGATAGAAGATGCCACGGCGGTACACCAGATCAGCTTGCCCGCGCTTGCGGTCCATACGCGCCGCCTGGTATGTGCCGTACACCAAAGGCATGACCGCGCGGCCATCAAGCGTCAAGAGCGAGACACGATCCACCGCCGGGAACGAACACAACCGTTCGTCATAGGTCATGGCCCCATGCGGGCGAAACGTCACTTCTTGGGACGGGTCGCGTTTGTAGCATTCAATGACTTTCGCAATGGCGCGAATGGTCATCTGCGCCGACAGCTTGAAACGGTCCCGCACGTCATAGTAGACCAGTTTTTGCAGGTCGTACTTGTTGGCACACTGCTCCCTGAACGCAATCCGCGCCATATACCCGCAGGCGGCGTTAAAGCGTTCCAGGGTTGCCAACAAGGCGGCATGCTGTTCGGGTGTGGGAACCAGTTTCGTTTGCAAGGTTAGTTTCATCGGTCAAGGGTACCACCATTGAAAAGAATTGTCAATGGTTAAAGGCACACGGTGGCGTCTGCGGACGACGGGTGCCTTCCTCCCCGCTTTAAAGAGACGGGGCATCCTGCGCCCTTCTTGGTGATCGGCGAGATCCTATGATATTTCCGCCCGATTTCCGCCCGCGTGGTCCTGGCGGAAGGCGGGGAATGTCAGCTATAATGGGGGCAGTATCAGACGGTTTCCCATGCCGTTTCCGTGCCAGCTCCGTCTGGCGCGCATCAGCTTAATCTAAAGGAGCGTTTACTCGCTATGACCTACGTCATCACCTCGCCCTGCGTCGGCGTCAAGGATGCCTCGTGCGTGGATGTCTGCCCCGTCGATTGCATCCATCCCACGAAAGACGAACCCGACTTCGAGACGGTCGATCTGCTTTACATCAATCCTGATGAGTGCATCGACTGCGGCGCGTGCGAGCCGGCTTGCCCCGTCTCGGCGATCTTCGAGGAGAGTGCCGTTCCTGCCAGCGACCGGCAATACATCCAGATCAACGCCGAACACTTCGCCTAACCCCACCCCCCGGCCCCCTCCCCATCGCAGATGGAGAGGGGGTGACAGCATCCGTAGCTGAGCGCATAAAACTTGCTGATCAGTCCGTTCTGCATGTATGCGCTTCGTTATCCACTGAGAGAGCGGGGCGGAAGACGGGGTGCCGTGGCGCGACGGAAGGTGGGGAGGTGGGACTACCCGCGCACGCCCGCCGCTTTGCGCAGTTGCTCGCTCACGGCCAGGAAGATGAAAACGTTCGGCATGGAGGCCACGGCGATATTCGCCCAGGAGCCGATGCGCTGGTCGCGCTTGCGAATGGTGATATAGCCCTTGTTCAATGTCATGCTGGCGATCTCGTTCCACGGCAGGAGCGATCCATTCTTGCCGATGCCTTGTTGATTGAGGCTCAACGTGCCGAAGCTGATCGTCTGGCCAGCTTGCACGGCGGCGATTGCACGCGGATACAGCACCGCCGTCACTGCCGACTGGATCGTCTGGCCCAAGTCGGCGATACCTTTAATCATGCTGGAAAAATTCACCTTGCGCCCATCAAGCATGTGCAGACGGTAGGTATACGTCGTGCCGGTATAGATGCCGTTGGTATACCGCTTCGTGATGCTCTGCGTCACGCTCGCCACCTGATCCCACGGATACACCTGGGCCTGCTTGCCTTGCAGCACCACGATCCCGTTCTGGTGGACGTTCACCGTGCGTTGCAACGCGCGGACGGCATACACATCGTAGGCGATCACTAATGCCAGTGCCGCCGTGCCGATCAGTGCCTCGCCCAGCACATTCGACGATGCCGTGTCGGATGCCCCGCCGAACGCGAGGTAATCGATCACGATGCCAAAGCCACCGAGGAACAGACTGATGAGGACGATCATGGTCATGGTGGAAGCGGTGTTGGGCCGATAGGTGCGCTGCAACGGCCCCAATTGCGCTATCGTCGGATCGTTTATCGGTTGCATACTGTCTCCTTGGCTGCGTTGCTTCCCTGATACTACTGTGTGTCTGGTGCCTCTCATTATCACCGGTATCGCTGATGCTGCCTAGCGCGAGGGGACTTTTGGGTGAAGACGAACGCATTGTTTACCCGCCGAAAAAATGCACGAAGAGCGAGAGTGCGACCACATAGCAGAGGCGACAGACGAACCCGACAACGAGCACACCAAGGATCACCGCCAACGCCTGGAATTGACGCTGGTTGTGATGCCACCACAACATGCGCGCCCGCTGCCGCTCGGCATGGGGATCAGCTTGCACCGCTGTTCGTGGCGAAGCCATGAGCGCACGAAGCACTAATGGCGCGGTCTCTGCTACGCTCGTTCTGAGCAGTAGCGGCGGCGCGGTCCATACGCCACCTGGCAGCACCATCGGCTCCGCGAAAACCGGCAGGCGCTGGGGGAAGCGCGTTTCCATCGCGGCAACAGCGCTCACTGGTGCGGCGCGCGTCGCGGGCGTCAGTACGACGGCGCAGGGCAGCGATGGTGCCGTAGCAAGTTCTTCCGGCGTCGTTACCCGTGTCACCGCGATCCCGTGCTGCTGGATCGCTGCCGCGAGCTGATCCGCCACCCCAACCTCGGTCGGTGCCACGATGATGATCCCTGCTGGCAGCGCATCCATATGATTTCTCCTACAGCCAGTGCGAATTATGGCAACGGCTGTATTATAACGCAGCGACCGCCTTTGTCAATCGCCGCGCAAAGCGAGGGAATTGCATAAACATCCCCCTTCCATTCCAATGGAAATAATGATGGTAGTAAGTTGTGGAAGGAAAGCCGCCAAAATCATGTACAGTGGTTCTGTAATGGCAGCAGGCGCGGCGGCAGGCGCTTCTGATGTGGTATGCTGAGGTAGCATCATCGTATTCCCCGATTCCCCCATGTAGTAAAGAGAGTTCGCTGTATGGCCACCTCGACCGCGACGCCCGTGCTGAGCGCGGCGCGGCGCGCGGAGTTCGCGTTGCGCTTCCGCGAGTGCATCTATGCCTACCCGTACCTACCGGCGGGCGAGCGGCACTTGCTGGCGTATGCGACGGAGCGAGCGGCGGCGCGACAGCACTGGCAAGCGATCACCGCGCTGGCGGAGACTGGAGCGGACGTGACGGATGCCGTGCTGGACGGGCTGCTGCCCCACGCGGATACGGCGGCGAACCGAGCGCGGGACGTGTGGATCGTGCATCTGCCGGCCATCGCTGCGGACGCGCGCCGGCACTTCACCGAAGTCGGCTGGGTGCGGGCGGAGGATTGGCCGCGCGTGGCGTCGGCGCTGCTGGCCTTCGTCCGCCGCTGCCTGGCGGAGCCAGGTGATCTCGCTGCCGCCTGCGAAGACTTCGCCGGGCGACCGTACATCAAGGGCTTACAGATGGGCATGGTCTCGCCGATCTTGCATGCGTTGCGCCCCGACGCCTTTTGCCGCATCTCCCGTCCCGCGCGGCGCGTCATCAACCACTTCGCCGGCACGGACTATGGTATCCCCCTCCTGGATTATGCCGCCGCGAACGCGACGGTGCTGCGCATGCTGGCGGAAACGGACGACATCCTGCGCCAGCGCCGCGCGCCGGACCTGCCGCCGGTCGATCTCTTCGATTATTTCTGCCAGTGGCTCGTCGGCGTCAAGCACTGGACCCCCGCGACAGCGGGCGCGTGGCACATCACCCTGGCGTATAAGGCGCAGTGGCCCGCGTGGCAGCAGGGGGGCTATGTCGCGTGCGTCGCGCCGGAGGTGCGGGATCTCGCCCAGCGACCGCCTGGCATGCTCCCCCAGGCGACTTCCGTGCGGGGGAAGCAGCAGGCGAAATGGGCACTGGCCCTCGCGCAGGATCTGCACGAAGGTGAATGGATCGTCGCGCACACCGACAAAGGCGAGGTCATGGGCCTGGGGACGATTGCCGGCCCGTACTATTATGTCGCGGAGGCCGAAGATGCCCATCGGCTCCCCGTCCGCTGGGAGGCGACGCCGGCCAACGGGTGGGGCTATGCGCAATTTCGTGGCGGCCTGAGCGCACTGCATGAGATCGTGCTGACGCGGATCATGCAGGATCGCTTAACGCCGACGGCCACCGCACCTGCTACAATGCCGGCGTTCCCGCCATGCGACGACCCGCTGCCCCTGCGCGAGGTAGCTGCGCCATATCATGTCGCCCCAGCCTGGCAAACGGCGGCAGCGGACTATGACCTGGCGCGCTGCGCGACGGAAACAGGCATGGAGCCGGCGACGTTGGAGCGTTGGGTGCGGGCCATCGACCGCAAAGGCCAAGCGATCATCACCGGCCCGCCGGGGACGGGCAAGACGTACCTGGCGCAGCGGCTGGCCCATGCGCTCAGCGCGGCGGACGGCATGTGGTCGATGGTGCAGTTCCACCCCGCCTATACCTATGAAGACTTCGTGCAGGGCATCCGCCCCCAGACGACGCCGACGGGCCAGGTGCGTTATCCGCTGGTGCCGGGGCGCTTTCTGGATTTTTGCCGCAAGGCGCAGGCGTATACCGGGCGGTGCGTGTTGGTGATCGACGAGATCAACCGGGCGCATCTGGCGCAAGTCTTCGGCGAGGTGATGGCGCTGCTCGAATACCGCGACCAAACGCTGCCGCTGGCCAGCGGCGGCACCTTACAGATCCCTGCCAACGTGCGAATCCTTGGGACGATGAACACTGCCGACCGTTCGCTGGCGCTGGTGGACCACGCCCTGCGGCGGCGCTTCGCCATCCTGGCCTTGCACCCGAATTACCATCTGCTCCATCAGTTTCATGCCGGCACCGATTTCCCCGTCGCCCAATTGGTGACGGTGTTGCAACGGGTAAACGCCGCCATCGGCGATCCCCACTACGCGCTGGGCGTCAGCTACTTCTTACGGCGCGACCTGGCGGAAGCGATCGCGGACATCTGGCAGATGGAGATCGAACCCTATCTCGCCGACATTTTCTTTGATCAGCCGGAAGAGGTGGCCACATGGCGTTGGGAAGCCGTCGCTCCCCAAATTTTGGGCCGCGCCAAGCGCAGCCGGTCACGCTCCACCTGACGGAATACACACCGGCGCTGTTCCCGCGCGCGACCATTGCCCCCGCGTTGGGCGCGCGGCTGTGGCGGCGCTACGGGCGGCAGATCGCGGTGGAGTTTCCGTCGCCGAAAACCGGCGATCAGTGGCAGTTGACGCCGCTGGGGTGGGTCGGCCTCGCGCCGGTCGCGCCCATGCTCACCCTGGAGCTGGCCCCGCGCATCCCCATTCGCAATCTCTTCGGTATGCTCGCCTATGCCTGGGATCTCCAGAGCTTCCACCTGCTGGATGGGCTGGCGGCGAGCGCGACCGTCACCGATCTTTATGAGGGGCTGGCGTCCATGCTGGCGCGGCGGGTGCTGGCGCAGGTCCAGCGCGGCCTGTGCGGCGCGTATATGCCGCACGCGGCAGAGCGCGCGGCGGTGCGCGGACGCATCGACATGGCGACACGCGCCCGCCGGCCCTGGCCGGCCCCATTGCCCTGCGCCTTCACGGACTATACACCCGATTGCCTGGAAAATCGTGCGCTGCACTGGACGCTGCACCTGATTCTGCGCAGTCGCCTGTGTTCACCGCGCACGCTGCCCGTCGTGCGCCAGGCGCACCGCGCGCTCAGCCGCGCCGTGGCGCTCGTCCCCTGCACGGCAGACGACCTGGCCGCGCTGCCCTATCATCCACTGAACGAGGAGTATCGCGCGCTGCACGCGCTGTGTCGCTTCTTCTTGAATCAGGTTGGCCCCGGCGTGCCGGGCGGCGATGCGCCGATGGTGCCGTTCCTGCTGCTGCTGGCGCGGCTCTTCGAGCGCTTCGTGGCGGCCTGGCTGACGGCCCATCTGCCGGCGGAGATCGGGCTGCATCCGCAGCAGCGCGTGCCGCTGCATGACGGCGGGCTGGCGTTCGTGGCCGATGGCGTGTGGTGCGACCGCACGACGGGTGCGCCGCTGGGCGTCTTCGACACCAAATACACCGTCAACCCCGTTCTGGTTGCCGACGATGTCGCTCAGGTCGTCGCGTATGCCCAGGCGCTCGGCTGCCACGACGCCCTCTTGATCTACCCCATCGCACCCACGGACCCGCTGAACCTCACCGTCGGCGACATCCGCGTGCGTGCCGCCGCCTTCCCGCTGGCCGGCGACCTGGACGCCGCCGGGCGGGCGCTGCTGGCGACCCTGCTGGGCTGAAATGCTATTCGGGTGTTGTTGTCGCGCGAATGGTCGATAGAGGAAACCATACCGCGTCGTGCTGGGATCAAGGCTCCATTGGTCACGCTGCCTACGAGATTTGCGCGCGAGCGGTTTTTTTATGGCTGAAAACACCTATTGATTGTCGTCCCTGGCATACCTTTTGCACCCCTGTTCCACTCAGCCCGACATGCAAACACGTGAAAGGATGGCGACCAAGATGGCGACCAAAGACGACGAGAAAAAATCCCAGCACCATACCGACGCCGCGCATAAGGCCAGCGACCACGCGAAGACGGAGCCGAAAGCGGCGGACCACGCCAGGACGGAGCATAAGGCCGCGGACCATGCCAAGGGCGGCGACCACGCGCAACATACGACAGCGGGCGGCCACGCGAAGGTCAATCCCATCCAGATGCAGAAATACCTCAAAGGGGCGCACTATCCCTCGTCGAAGGACGATCTGGTGCATCTGGCGGAGGAGAATCACGCGCCAGATAACGTGATGGAGATCATCAAAGCGTTGCCGGGCGACCAATTCGCTTCGACTAAAGATGTGACCAAAGCGGTCGGCGAGATCGAATAAGCTTGCTGGGAAAGCTGTGCGGCATGGCCGCCCGACAAGCAAAACACGGCTCATAGCGCGCCCCTCTCAGCCGCCGGGAGGGGCGTTTGCATGTGCAAGGAAGGCGATCATGACGCAAGGCAAAAGCAGAACCACGCCGAAACGCACTAACAAGCGCCAAAATACCCCGCGCCAGCGCGTTGCACCGGGCATGCGCGTGGCGACGACCGAGGGCGACCTGGGCCAGCGCGACATCACCCCTCCCAAGATCGAAGCCGTGGAGCGCGATGCACAAGGCCATGTGCAAGATGTCATCGTGCAGAAGGGAACGGTCTTCAAGAAAGAGATTGTCGTCCCGGCGGATCGTATCATCGCCGTCGATCCGCAGCCCAAGGAGGATGCGCCGGCGGGAACCGTGACCATCGCGACGAACGCGCAGGAGGTGAATGCGCTCTCGGCGGTAGGGGAAGAGGATATCACCAAAGGCGATGACCTGACGGCGCACGACATCATTGATGAAGCGCAAGAGCAACCCCCCATGCCGACGGACGTGGGCATGCGCCGCAAGGAAGCGCGCAATGCGCAACCGAGTGCGACGCCCACCCGCGCATCGGCTACTGTGCATTCCCTGCGCGATGTGCTGCACCTGTTGGGGCCGGGCTTTTTGGGCGGCATGTCGGGCAATGATGCTTCCGCCGTCACCACCTATGCCGTGACGGGCGCGACGACGGGCTTCAGCCAACTCTGGTTGATGCTGCTGGCGACGCCGTTGCTGCAATGTGTGCTTTTCGCCTGTGGGGCCATCGGGCGCATCACCCAGCACGGTTTCGCCGACCTGCTGCGCCTCCACTATGGGCGCAAGGTGGCGCTGCCCGTCGCGGGGCTGTTGCTGGTGGCCAACATCGCGCTGATCGCGGGCGATCTGGTCGCCATCGGTAGCGGCTTCCAGTTGATCACCGGCATCACCTGGGAATGGTTCGTCGTGCCGGCAGGTGCCTTCTTGTGGTATATGACCGTCTATCAAAGCTTTGATACGATCAAAAAAGTGTTTATGGTGTTGAGCCTGGCGTTTATCGCGTATCTGATCACCGGCTTCTTGTCTGGCGCGCACTGGGGCGCGGTGCTGCGTGGGACGTTCGTGCCGTCGCTGAGTTTCAATTTCGTGGACATCAGCAGCATCGTAGCCTTGCTCGGCGCGACGCTTTCGCCCTATACGATGTTTTGGCAGGTGCAAGGTGAAAAGGAGGAGCAGCGCCCCGGCACCAAGCGCGTGCAGGTGCGCCTGGCGGCGTGGGATATCTTCAGCGGCGTCCTCAGTGGCAACCTGATCGCGTACTTCATCATCGTCTGCACCTCGGCGACGCTCTTCGCGCACCACCAGTCGATCACGACGGCGGCGGATGCCGCGCGCTCGCTGCAACCGCTGTTGGGGCCGTTCGCCAAGTACCTGTTCGCCGCTGGCCTCATCGGCGCGGGCATGGTGGCGATCCCGGTGCTGCTGGCCAGCACTGGCTATGTGCTGACGGGGTCATTCAACTGGGCGGCGAGCTTGTGGAAGAAGCCCTGGCAGAACGAGGGCTTCTACCTCATCCTCACTGTCGCGCTGGTCGCCAGCCTGGCGCTGGCGCTGCTGCGCTTCAATCCGGTCCAGTTGATGTTTTGGGCGAACATCTTGCAAAGCTTCCTGGCCCCGATCCTGATCGTGTTGCTCCTCATATTGGGCAACAACCGCAGCATCATGGGACCCTACCGGCTGCGCTGGCTGACAAATACGGGCCTGGGGCTGGCCGCGCTGGTGCTGGTGGTCGGCGTCGTCTTCCTGGTCGTCGGCCTGGCGACCGGCGGAGGCTGAAAGGAAGTTGCCATGCGCTGGCAAACGTGATACAATACGGATGTTCAGCAAGCATCATTGGCGAAATTGAGGCGTTGGGGAAGGGTTGACATGGCGACAAACTATACGGTTATTTTCAGTCATCCGAGCGGGGCCACCGCGACCTTCATCTATGAAAACGGCGAGATGAGCGCGCTCGCCAAGGGACTTGACGCCGAACAATTCTGGGTATTCAAGCAGGTGAAGGCGCTGTTGTTGCGCAACGAAGAGGACGACCTGACGTTCGCCAAGATCGAGATGGCACGCATTGGCTTCACGGCCCAGGTGCTGCGTCCCCTGCCTGATCTGCTGGCCCCGATCACCACCGCCCGGCCCACGCATGCAGCGCACGCAACCGCGGAAGATGTGCCGGCGGTACGTTACCGTACCGTCCATGCCGATGAATTTCCCCCTTTCCGCCGCTATGGTCAAAGCCACGGCGAGGTGCATTGGCGCGAGAATGATCCACCCGTGACGCTGCCGCCCTATCGCACCTCCTCGCCCCCTGCCACCGGCATGAAGAGCGCCGAGAAGTCGCAGGAAGTGAAGGAGTGGAGTTCGCCGCACGTCGCCTCGACCCACGGCGAGGTTCACTGGCGCGAGGAACACTAAAAGACGCGGGTGGTATTGATTGAAACCATGTGCGCGCCAAAGCGCCTCCGGCCACGATGTAGGGGCGTACCCTTGTGGTCGCCCTGGCCTTCCTTGTGGTCGCCCTCGCTTGCGCGGACTGGAGGACGAGATAATTAATCATGCTACCAATCGTCCCCATCCAGCAGGCGCTGCTAGCCTGGTATGGTCGCCAGGGGCGTGATCTGCCGTGGCGGCACACGCGCGACCCGTATGCGATCCTGGTCGCGGAGATCATGTTGCAGCAGACGCAGGTCGAGCGCGTCATCCCCAAATATCATGCATTTCTGGTCGCCTTCCCCACCTTCGCGGCGCTCGCCGCCGCGCCAACGGAGGCAGTGATCCGCGCGTGGTCGGGGCTGGGCTATAACCAGCGCGCCGTGCGGTTGCAGGCGGTCGCCCGTGTGGTGGTGGCGGAGCACGATGGGCGCATGCCCGCGACGCTGGCCGGCCTGCTGGCGCTGCCTGGCATCGGGCGCTACACGGCGGGGGCGCTGGCGTGTTTCGCACTGGGCCAGGCCGTGGCGACGGTGGATACAAACATCCGGCGCGTGCTGGTGCGCGTCTGCATCGGCGAGCTGAGCGCGCAAGCTGCCGCTTGCGCTAAACCCGCTGCCGCCCTGGCGCTGGCGGAGGCCGCGCTGCCGGCGGAGCCGGATCAGGCGTATGCCTGGAACCAGGCGCTGATGGACCTGGGCGCGATGGTGTGCCTGGCCCGCGCGCCGGCCTGTGACCGCTGCCCGCTGACGGCGCACTGCCGCACCTTCGCGCAATTACAGGCGCGCACGCTGTTCCCCACCGGCGCGGAATTACCCGCGCTGCGCGTGGCCGAAGCGCCCGCCGGCTACGCAACCAAACCGCGTGTCGCCAAACCATCCCAGCCCTTCAAGGAATCCAATCGCTACTTTCGCGGGCGGGTCGTCGCGGCGCTACGCGCCGCCCCGGCAGGGGCAGCCCTGGCGCTGGACGAGATCGGCCCGCAACTCAAGCCGGATTACAGCGCGGCTGACGCGGACTGGCTGCGCACCATCGTCGCGGGCCTGGCGCGCGACGGGCTGGCCGCCTGGGCCGACGCCGCCCAGACGCGCGTGACGCTGCCCCGGTAAGCCGATTACAGCCTCACGCTTGTGCGCCGACAAAAGCCAGCGCCTCCCGCGCCAGCGAGAGCCAGCGGTCTTGCGTGGTGGGATCGAGCACAAGCCATTCTTTCATCAGGCGGCCATCGTTGCGCGGATCGAAGCGTGTGCCGTCACCGGCGGCGACGAGGGCATCTACCTGCGCCTTCGGCAGCTTGACGACGAGCCGGCCCCGCACCAGCATGGCGAAGATCTTGCCATGAACCTTCAATCCCTGCGACCCAAACCCTTGCCCACCTTGCAAGACGCCCGGCTGGCCCAGAAATTCATCGACCAACGCGGCATAGCGATCTTCGGGGGTGATAGCGGGTTGACTCATGCGGCGGTTCCTTCAAAACATCATGTAAAAAGACTGCACGACTCTATCACATGCCAGCCCACGCGCAGGTGGGCTTTGTGGCCAAAAGCCCTTAGGCGCGGTTTTAACCGCCGGCTCTAGCGCGCCACGAAGCGCACGACCAGCGCCGTGCTGTTGTCGTAGCCGCCGGCGGCGTTGGCGCGGCGCACCAGTTCTTCGGCGCACTCCTGCGGCGTGCGGTCGCTGCTGAGAATCGCGCGAATCTCGTCGGATGACACCAGATCCCACAGACCGTCGGAGCAGATCATGAAGGTATCGCCCGCGCCGGTCTTGATGACGCGCGTGTCCACTTCCAGGTCGTCCGCCTGGCCCAGCGAGCGGTAAAGATAGTTGCGCGGCATATTGTATTCCATCTCGTTCGGGCGATAGTGGCCCATGTCGATGAGCCGCTGCACCAGCGAGTGGTCGTGAGTGATCTGGTGGGCCTCGCCGCCCCGGCAGAGATACGCCCGGCTGTCGCCGACGTGACCGATGACGACCTCGTGGGCGAAGAGCATCAGCGCCGTCGCGGTTGTGCCGGTGGCCTGTTCCAGGCGGCGGGCGAGATTGCGGATGCGCGCGTTGGCGGCGCGGAAGGCTTCCGTGATGCTGGCGATGGTGTCGAGGTGCATCGTGGTGGCGGCGTCGTCCTTGGCTTCGCTATCGCGCGGGGCGTCGCTGGCGGTGGCGCGGGCGGCGGGACCGAGGAAGCGGCGGGCCACTTCAGCGACGATGATGCGTGCAGCGATACGGCTGGCGACCTCGCCCTGCGCCTCGCCCCCCATGCCGTCCGCCACCAAAAAGATGCCGCCCGGCCCGGCTTCTGGCTGGTCGTCGAAGATCTCCATCACCAACACACCCAGCGCATCCTGATTTTGCTGGCGCACCATGCCGACGCTGGTGGCGCGACCAAGCTGGATGGTGAAGGGCGCGCTGGCGGCCTCATCGCTCAATGGTGGCAGTCCGTCAGGCAGGGCGCGCAGACAATCCGCCATGACATCTTCCACGCGCTCATAGCCCCCCGCATGCCCCTTGGCCGCGATGGCCGTCACGGCGGCTTGCAGGACGGGATTGCCGGTGGCCCCGGCAGCGAAATCACCCAGCGTCATCGCTAGCTGGTTCGCGTCCCGTTGGATCGCCGTTTCAGGTTGCTCCTGAATGACAGTCGCGTCTTCGATATTTCCCAAGAAAACTCCGTTGACGGCGATGACGATGGTGGTGGTGGATAGCTGCCCGTGGGTCACGCCGCGCCCATGCAGGAACAGCACCGCCTCGCCGATGATCACGCCGACAGCCAGCGCCTCTTCGGCGGTCAGGGGCAGTTGGGGGGGGATCGGCCACGTATCGCCTGGCACATCGCTGACGGCATAATCGCGCCCGTCCTGCGTGAAAAAGTCGCGCAGCGCCAGCAGGCGCGGGTGGCGCAATTGCAGCGATTCCACGGTATGGACTGCTGCCAGTTCGCCCGCTGGTGCACTGGTGAGCAGCAGATGAGGTTCATGGGGATGCGGGCGCGTGATATCGTCATCATCGCTGGCGACGCGCGCGAGGTACTGCATGCGCCCCGCGTGCCGGCCAAGCTGCCGCACGATGACATAGCTGCCGACGACCGTGCCGACCGCGAGCGGTGCCATATCCGATGTCTGGCCGTCCGACGCCGACTGGGCCACGGCGGCCTCTGGTGAATCTTCCACGCTCCTACACCTTCTCTACGCTAGATATATCAGGCTTCTTGCGCGCTGGCGGCGGTGTCGTGCAGCGCGTAAACGCGATGGTCCACGCTGCCGATGATGACCAGGCCGTTCACCAGCGCGGGGCGCGTGACGATGGCTCCGCCCGCCTGATGCCGCCAGCAGACTTCCTGGCGATGGGCGTCCAGGCAATACATGCCACCATCGGCGCAGCCGAAATAAAGCCATTGTTCACGCAGCACGAGATCCGATGTGATCTGACTGCGCACATTATACCGCCATTTCGTTTCACCCGTGCGGGCATCCAAACAGGTGATGCGCCCGTCAGCCGAGCCAGCATAGATACGCCCATCACGTGTCGCCGCAGCGGTTAGTATACACCCTTCCAGGTGTCGTTTCCAGAGGATGGTGCCATGATCTTGATCCAGCGCGTACAGATGCTGATCCATGCCGCCGATGTAGATGACACCACGCCGCGCCACCGGCGGGGCTTCCACTTTGTCGCGCGTGGTGCGGTGCCAGCGCCGCTGGCCTTCGGCATCCACCGCGTAGATGCGCTGATCCTGCGAGCCGAAGATGATCTGCTCGCCGAAAGCCGCCAATGTGCCGCGCACCGGCCCCCACGTCTCGAAGCGCCAGCGTGGCGCGCCGCCCGCCTGGGGGAAAGCATACACTAAACCGTCGTTCGCGCCGATGACCACGAGATCACCACACAGCGCGGGCGAGGCGACGATGGGCTTGCCGATGGGATAGCTCCACTGCTTGCGCGTGAGGCTGCGGTTGAGGGCATACATGTGGCCGTCTTCCGCGCCAAAAAAGACCGAACGCTCCGTGACGAGAGGATCGCTGCACACGTTGCCATTGACGGCAAAAGTCCCCTGCTGCTGCCCGTCGCGCACGTTGAGGGCATACACATGCGCGTCGTGCGCGCCGAAATAGACGAGGTCGTCGCGCGCCGCCGGCGAGGAGCGGATCGCGCCCTGCGCCTCGAAGACCCAGGCGATGGGCGGGGCCAGCGCGGGCATATCCAGCACGTCGCCTTCCACGCCGGTGATGCACAGCGGGCGGGGCATGGTGCCGCTGGGATGGCTGGGCGCGACGCTGTGCGCCACGCGCGCCGGCTCCTGGCCCGGCTGGGCGCGCTGCAAGAACTGGCGTAGGGTGATGAGCGCCTCGCGCAGTTCCCGCGCCGATCCCCAGCGGTCGCGCATCTCCGTCTGCAAGCAGCGCATGATGATGTCGTCGATCTCCTGCGAGAGCGCGGGGCGATACTTGCGGGCGCGGTGCTGTTCCCACGCGAAAAGCGGCACATGGCGCGGATCTTTGCCCGTCAGCAAAGCATGCATCAGCGCACCCAGCGAATAGATGTCCGTGCGTGGGTCGCCGTAGCCGTGGTACGATTCCGGTGCGGCATAACCCTGCGTCCCTTGCTCGGTGATGCGCTGGTTGCCGGTGAGCCGGCGCGCGATGCCGTAATCGATCATGCGCAGTTCGTTCTGGGGCGTCAGGATGAAGTTTTCGGGCTTGATGTCGCGGTGGATGACGGGCGGGTCTTGGTTATGCAGGTAGTCGAACAGATCGCAGATCAGCAGCGCCCAGCCGATGACCGTTGGCTCGTCGAAGCCGGCCCCATGCTCTTTGAGTTGCGCCACCAGGCGGTCGTTCAGCGTCTGCCCGTCGATGTGATCCATCACCAAGTAGTGCCGCCGCTGCCAGGGAAAGAAGTCGAAGACGCGCGGGATGGCCGGATGGTGCAGCTTCGACATGATATCCGCTTCCATCTGCAAGGCGCGGATGCGCACGTATTGCTCGCGCGTCGGTGGCTCGTCCGCCGGTGTCGGCGTCTCCTTGATGGCGCACGCGCGCCCATTCGGGATCGTCTGATCCGACGCCAGGTAGACATTGCCCATGCCGCCGCTGCCCAGCACCTTTGCGATGACATAGCGTTCGGCGACGACCGTGCCACTTTTCAGGAACATGATCGGCTGGTTGAAAAGGTTCTCCGTCGAGAAGTCGGCTTCCATAACCATCGTCTCGCCTTCCCTTACTGATAATTGCTCGGCATGCAGGGGAATCACAAGCGTGCGCAAGCGCGCCCCTACAATTACAGATAGCCCGTAAAGCCGCCGTCCCTTGAGGGCGTGCGGATGCAAGGGCGTGCGTCGGCTTCAGCCAGAGGTTGTCCCCTTGACAATGCCTACGCCCCATCCATCCGGCGTCGCCTTGTGCAAAAAGCGGGCCGGTGAAGCATGCGAATGGGCGTGTCGCGCTTGCAGATTTACAGTTAGTGGCGTCTCTTATGGTTGGACATGTTTGGTAACATCACATAAAGCTTGTTCTGGCTATGGCTGGACAGCAACTTTTTACTATCTAGCGGCGTTATATATATTCCCACGCAGCCAGATGGTGGTGCTTCAATGGCGCACTTCCGCGTCGTCCTTGGCGTCGTCGTCCTTGGCGTCGTCGTCCTTGGTGTCGTCGTAATGCAGCGCCCGCCAGGCGGCCATCTTGCGGCGCGTGGGCGCGGGATTGAGTTGGGCGAGGAAGGGCAGGAATTGCCACCAGAGCAGCAGCAGGACAAAGCCGGTGAGGCCGACGCCCAAGAAATAATGGCCCAGGCCGATGACGATGCCCACGCTGGTCATGGCCCAGACGGCGGCGGCGGAGGTGAGGCCGCGCACCTGACCCGGCTGGTCGCTGCTCTGCGCGTGCAGGATCATTCCCGCGCCGAGGAAGCCGACGCCGGTGAGGATGTTTGCCACGAGGCGATCAACCACGGGAAAGGAGTCCAGCGCGATGCCGGTGAAGACCGCGCCGGCCATCGTGATCAACGCGATGGTGCGCACGCCCGCCGCGTGGCCGTGCGATTCGCGTTCCCAACCCACGACGAAGCCCAGGAAGCCCGCCAACGCAGCTTTGCCCAGGATGAGGAAATCTGGTGAAATGGGCATCTTCAGTCACTCATCTATGCGAGATATACACGCAGCATGCCACAGATGGGGACATGAGTGCAAGCAGTTATGGTCAGGTAGCGCCCGCTCGCCCCTTGCGCTTTGCCCCGCGCATCTGGTATACTGTGTCACGAAGCCTTGGTGCTTTTGAAAACCCCTTTGACAGACAGGCATGTCTATCCTACGCTGATAGGCATGTCTATCCTACGCTGATAGACGCTTGTCATACAATCCGAGGATTTGACGCGATGCATCCTGTATGGTTGGTGAAAACGAGCGCACCCAACTCCTAGTTCCAGGGAGCAGTGTGTCCATTTTTGGCAAGCATGCAGCGATCTGATCCGTGTCGTCCGCCGGATTCCTCCCGCTTTCCCCGCCCACCGTGCGCGCTGTGGCGCACGACGCTGGACGCCCCCACGCATGCTCCCCGACGAATGGACCCACACCGCTCCCCCAGTTTGCGCTGGCGATGGGCGGCGGACGGTTGGTGATTGACCGAAGACGAGCGGCAGGTACATACGAGAGGAGCGGCTTTCCCGATGTTGGAAGCACAGCATATTGAGATTCGGCGTGGGGCCACGTTGTTGCTGGAAGATGCCTCGTTGCGGGTGAATCCCGGCGAGAAGGTGGGTATCGTTGGCGTGAATGGTGCCGGTAAAACGACGCTGTTGAAGACGTTGTATGGCGAACTAGACCCCGATAATGGCACCATCATTCGTCCGGCGACCATCGGCTATCTGGGGCAGGAGCCATTGGCCGATGCGCTGACGGACAAGCATGTCCATCCTCCGACCGCACAGGCGGCGCATGTCCATCTGCCGACCGCACAGGCGGAGCCGCTGACCGTGCGCGACTTTATGCTGGCGGGACGCGGGCTGGATGCCGTGGCCAGCGAGATGCGCCACGTGGAAGCCGCGCTGGATCGCGCTACCGCGCCGGAAGGCGACGGCACGGGGACCGCGCCCGACATGGATGCGCTGCTGGCCCGCTATAGCGCGCTGGAAGAGCAGTTCTTGCAGGCGGGCGGCTACGAGGCCGAGTTCGAGATCGCGCAATTGCTGGCGGGGCTGAGCCTGAAAGGGCTGGAGCTGGATCGGCCTGTGCAGGCGCTTTCCGGCGGCCAAAAGACGCGCCTGGCGCTAGCACGTGTCCTTTTCGCCGCGCCAGAAATGATCTTTCTGGATGAGCCGACGAATCACCTGGATGGCAAGGCCGTTCGCTGGCTGATGGACTATCTGGCGCGCTGCGAGAGCGCTGTCGTGTTGATCTCCCACGACCTGGCGCTGTTGGATACCGCCATCGTGCGCGTGTTGCACCTGGACGCCGTCACGCGCCGGCTGACGGCCTATACCGGCAATTATTCATCTTACTTGCGGCAACGCGAGGGCGCGGAAGAACGCGCCTTGGCTCAGTTAGAGCGCACCCAGGCGAAGATCACACGCCTGGAAGAGCAGGCCAACTGGATGCGCGGCAAGACGGAGAAGATGGCGCGACGCGCCAAGGTCTTCGATCATCTGGTGGAGCGCATGCGCGAGGATCTGCCGGACCAAGCGAACCTGCCACACCGCGAACGCGCCTTCACGATGGACCTGCCGATCACGCGGACGAGTGGGCGCGAGGTCTTTCGCGTGGAGCGCGTGACGCACGCTTATGGGGCGAAGCGCGTGCTGGCTGATATCACCTTCGATGTGGAACGCGGGCAACGGCTGGTGATCATCGGCGTGAACGGCGCGGGCAAAACGACGCTGCTGAAGATCATCGCCGGCGTGCTGGCCCCCACGGCGGGCGCGGTCCACCCTGGCTACAACGTCGATCTGGGGTATTTCGCGCAGGAACACGAGCAGTTGCATCCCAACCTGACGCTGCTGGACGAACTGCGCGGCGCGGCGGAGGAGCTGCCCCACCGCCAAGGTCCGCCGCCCGGCGAACGTGCGCTGCGGGCGCTCCTGGGACGCTTCCTCTTTTCGGGCGAGCAGGCGTTCCAGAAGGTCGGCACGCTTTCCGGCGGCGAAAAGACGCGCCTGGCGCTGGCACGGCTGATGTTGGGCGGCCATAACACCCTGCTGCTGGACGAGCCGACGAACAACCTGGACGTGACCTCGCGCGAACGGGTGCTGAAGGCGCTCGCCGGCTACGCTGGCACGCTGGTCATCGTCAGCCACGATGTCGCCTTCGTCGAGGCGCTGCAACCGGACTTCGCGCTGCTCCTGCCGGCAGGTCAGGTGCGCTATTTCGACAACGAACTGCTGGCGCTGGTACCAAAGGTGCAATAAAAGCAGGCAGCGCCAGGTCAGGGAGTCTATGGAAAAAGGGTAGGGGGTATGGTGAGTCAGATCCTCATCTATCACTGCCCTCCCGTAGGATTCGCAGGTCCAAGCCGGGATGATTCCTCCCTCCCGGCGACGGCGCGCCGATTAAGGGCCACCGCATTCTGGCAAACGTCATTACCCACCGGCATTGTTGTTGTGCAACGGCCCTGCCCATTTGCCTACTCCACTTGACGCACAGCGGCGCATCGGTTATGGTGGAGCAGCCAAGATAGCGGACCGGCGCGGCGGGGGGAGCAGCGATGCAGAACGAGGAACACCAGACGGGCTCAGGTGGCTCAGGGCCGGAGCGTGCGCCGGATACGACACCCATGCCACCACTGTTACATATAGGTATGCAAGACAGCGAAGGGCAGATGGTGCCTGAGGAAGCACTCACGCCGACCTTGCCGCTGGGCAAAGCCTCGCTCGACCACCGCCCGACCATACTCCTCGCGGACCGCATGCCGGCTGCCGCGTTGGCGGGCCGCCGCTTGTCTGGACTGCGCCGCCCGCGCAACCTCATCGCCCTGGCGCTGGTCGCCGTGCTGTTGGCGCTGACGATCCCCACCAGCCTTGCGGCATATAGCACCTATGCCCATGCGAAGGCGCTGGCGCTGGATGGCGTGCGCCACCTCGAAGCCGTTAAGGCGAAGCTGCCGACTTCCAGCAACAACCTGAGCGCGCTGCTGGATAGCAAAACGCTCGCCGGCTTACAACCCGACATCCAGGCGGCGCAGAGCGACTTCGCGCAACTCAACGATCTGCTGAATCACTCGCAGTTCGTCGCTATCGCCGGTAGCCTGCCGTCGCTGAGCGCCAAGGTGACGGCGGCACGGCATCTGGTGCATATCGGCACCGATCTCTGCCAGCTCGCGGAAGCGGTGATCAGCGCGGCCACCACCGTCGGGGCGATCCTGCATCGCTCGCCGCTGAGTACCACCGTACCCTTCCTGACGCAAGCCGACCTCACGCAATTCACGGCCACGCTGAACACGATCACGCCGCTGGTAAGTGACATCACCACCCAGACACAGGGCGTGAACCTCGGCGCGCTGCTTTCCGCCAGCCAAAGCGTGTTACTGAATAAGCTCATCAGCGATCTGCCGCAGATTCAGGGTGCGCTGACCACCGTCCGCCAGTTCATCGCCATCGCGCCAGCGGTCTTGGGCCTGAAGTCCCCTGTGACGTATTTAGTGGTGACGATGGACCGCAGCGAATTGCGCCCCACGGGGGGATTCCAGGGCAATTACGCGCTCGCCCAGGTCAGCGACGGGCGTCTCACCAGCAACATCCAACTGACCGACACGTATCTCTTGGATGAGAAAAACGGCGTCTGTTGGAATGCGAGTTCCAGCGTGCCGGCAGCGTATCTATCCTGGTGGCCGTGGTCGTGCTGGGGACTGCGCGACGCCAACATCTCCGCTGATTTCCCCACCACCGCGCGCACCTCGCTCCAATTGCTCCACACTGAAGGCGGGCCGGCGGTGCAGGGGATGATCGCGCTGACACTGCACCCCATCCAGCAGATCCTGGACCTCACCGGCCCCGTCTATATCGGCCTGGGCTATAACGTCACGGTGACGGGGGCGAATCTGGAAGCGACCATCCACAAGTTTCAGTTGACCCATGCCAACCCTGGTACCGATCTCCCGCCGCCCGATCAACTATCATCGCCGCGCAAACGCTTCACGGCGTTGCTGGGCCGCGCGTTGCAGGATCGACTGCATAAGCTCCCCCAGACTATGCTGTTGCAATTGGCGCGCGAGGCGCTGGACGACCTCAAGAACAAGGACATCGAAGTGTATGCCGCCGATCCATCCGTGGAGCAGTTTTTCAGCGCGCATCAGGTGGACGCAAGCATGGTGCGCGGGCCGAATGACAGCCTCTTCGCGGTGGATACGAACCTATCCGGCAAGCAGAATACCTATGTGCAGGAACACATCGCTGATACGATTCAGCTTGATAGTTCCGGCACAGCGACCCATACGGCGACGATCAGCTATGATTTCGTCAACCCCGGCGACGCGCCGACGTATGGCTATTATCCCGGTTACAAAACCTACCTACGGGTCTACGTTCCCCCCCAAAGCGTTTTCCTGAGCAGCAGTGCCAGCGCGATCAGCCATGTGGCGAGCGATGAAGCGCAACGGGCGATGTGGGCCGGCTTCGTGTATGTGCCGCAAAACGGCGGGCCGGTGACGATCACACTGCGCTGGCGCGTGCCAAACGCCGTCAGCCCCGGCCAGCCCTATCATTTCACCATACAAAACCAGGCCGGTAACCATATCACCATCGCCGTCAGCATCACGCCCGCTGGCGCACCAAAGCCGGCGCTGAACTATACGACGCCGGCCAAACAGATCTTCGAGCGCGACCAGACTTTCACCGTTACGCCATGATGGCTGGTCTTTTTACCATTGCTCCCAATGCACGACCTTATCCAGCGGCTCGCGCTTGGCGGGCGCGAAGTCGGTGCCGATGGTGTAGGCGACGGGGATGAGCGCAGTCTGAGTGACTTTCTCATACGGGATGCCGAGTACCTGGGCGGCGTCTTGTTCGTAGAACAGGTGGATCGTGGTCCAGACGGTTCCCAGCGCGCGGGCGCGGGCGGCCAACATGAAGCTCCACGCGGCGGGCAAGATCGATCCCCACGCGCCAGCTTGCTCCCGATTGGGTTTATTTTCCAGGCGGCCCCGGATGCAAGGGATGACCATGACTGGAACCTCGTGCATATGCTCGGCCAGGTATTCCGAGGAGTCGATGACGCGCTGCTGCGTGGCGGCGCGGGCAGGGTCCGCCAAGGTGCGGGCGGCGAGGGGCGCGGTCAACTGGCGATACTCCGCGAAGCCGCGCCGGTAGATGTCGCCGAGCGCCTGGCGCTTCGCCGGATCGGTGACGACGACAAAGCTCCACGTCTGGCTGTTGCCGCCGGTCGGCGCTTGCACGGCGATCTCCAGGCATTCGCGGATCAGTTCCGGCGGGACGGGGCGCGTGAAGTCGAGCCGCTTGCGCACCGAGCGCGTGGTGGTGAGAAGTTGATCGGGTGTGAGGTCGAGGGTCATCGGGGTAAGCCTCCTGGTGAATGGGTGATGCTAGAAACTGTACGACATTTTGCCTGTGTTTGACAGCCCCAGAACAGAAACCACCCGTTGAGGTGGCTAGCGTGAATTTCCTCACATGCTATCCAATCTCCTGCCCCGTTTGCTATACTATAGGCAGAACCGCCTGGGCAACGGGAATGGCTACATCGAGGAGGGGTATGTGATCGAGCATCCGGTGGGGACGGAACCAGCGAGTCAACCCAAACCCACGCCGCGCCCGCGCATCGGTCCGCCGTGGGTCATCGCGGCGCTGCTGGCGTTCTATTTCGTCTGCGTGGCGCTGATGGCGACCCAGACCGGCTGCAACAATGATTACAGCGGCTTCTTCATGCCCAGCGCGCGGTTCGTCCTGGCCGGTAAGCCGCTTGACATGTATCAGGTGCGGGCGCAAGGCAATATCGTCTACCCGAATGCCAATGGGCCGGTGAGTGAATTCGCCATCGCCGGCGTCCTCTATGTCGGGCGGGCGCTGGGTTTGCAGCATGTCAACCCGATCTGCGTCGTCAGCGATCCCTATCCCTTGCCGCAAGACTCCATCCCTCTGCACATTTGGGTGATCATGCTCTTCGCCATCGTGCCGCTGGCCATCGGCGCGGAGATCCTGCGCCTGGCAGATCGCTGGCAACCGGAGCCGTTCACCGGCTGGCAACGCCTGCTCGTATGGGCGCTGCTCCTCTTCAATCCGCCGCTGTGGGACGGTATGATCTTTTATGGCCATTACGAGCAGCCGCTGGCGATCTGGTTGGGCCTGCTGGGCGTGCGCTTCTTCCAGAGCGAACGCTATGCGCTCAGCGGCGCGCTGCTCAGTCTTTCCGTACTCAGCCGCGCCTCGTCGGCCTTCATCATCATCCCGCTCGCCATCATCCTCCTGCTGGATCGCCGCTGGTGGGGCGCACTGCGCCTCGGTGTGGCGCTGGCCGTCGTCACCGGCGCGCTGCTGCTGCCGTTTTACCTGCATGACAAAGCCGATCTGCTGTACTCGCTCTCTGGCTTCCGCCAATTCCTGGGCATCGGCGACGGCTCGTTCTGGACCTTTTTCCGTGGCACGGTGTATGAGAAGTCGGTGCAAAGCTGGGATTCGACGGTGGGCCTGCTCCTCAGCGGCGTCTTCAGCCTGGCGCTGATCCTGATCGGGCGCGTGCGGCGTGGCGATGCCGCGCTGTATGCCGTCATCGCGGTTTCAGTGATCTGTTTCCCCCTGAGCATCAAAGCGATCTGGGGCTACTACTTCGCCGATCCGCTGATCTGGGTGTTGGCATGGCTGGTGACACGCCCCGTGGTGCGCGAACGGGTGTGGGAACCGCTCTTCATGGTGATCGTCTTCACCGTGCTGATGGTGTTGACGGAGTATCGCATTAACGTCGCCCAGCCGGGGCCGCTGGCGAAGGGGCTGACGCGCACCCTGGTGCTGCTGGAAAGCGGCACGGAGGCAGTCGTGCTGTTGCTGTGCGTCGTGCTGCTGGGAGTCGGTTTGGCTTATAACCGGCGCAATCTGTACCCACAAGAACAGGCGACAGCACCACCCGTCGCAACATCCGAGGATATGGTGGGAAAATTACCACCCATTTTGGCTAGATAAATGCATTGGGTAGTTGCGTCCTTGCATCGTTGCTGGTATAATGGATTAGGTATCGCCACAGGGCAACGTTCAACGCCATCCTGTGGTCACAAGTAGGAGAAAAGTGTGGCTACCACACGCGAACGTCAAACCATGACAACCACCAACGCCGCCCCACAAGCGACGCCCACCATAACGACACCATCGCAGACAAGCATGCCGCCTCAGCTAGCCAACTGCGGCGCACCCACCGCCACCAAGCAGGTTTACGCCGTGGTACGCGGTGACGGGATGGATGCTGAAGTCGTCAAGATGGCCTGCATCTTTGCCCGCGCCAAGGGTGCGCAGATCGTCGCCATGTACGGCATTGAAGTGCCGCGCAAGAACGAACTGGAAGAGCCGTTGCCGACTGAAGAAAAGCAGGCTACGCTTGCGCTGCAATTCGCCACCAAGCTCGCTGAGCACTACGATGCTGACATCGAGACCGAAATGGTCAAGACGCGCAGATTCGCTATCAGCGTGGTGGAAGAAGTCAATAACCATCCTTGCACGCTGCTGGTGTTGGGTCTGCCCTATGAGGCGAAAAGCGACGGCACCGCGCAGATGGACAGTGACACCAGCTATATTCTGGAACATGCCACCTGTCGTGTCGTACTCATGCGCGGCAACAAAGATGCTGCGCGGGCATAAGTGACAGGGCGTGCTACGCTATGGCTGATCTGCCTGACGAATATACTACTGCTGACCCGGAAGACAGCGCGGACCTCCTGGCCCTGGTGCGCTATGGGCTGGGCAAGGAGATCCGGCTCTATCCGACGGCGCTCGCGTTCATCGAAAATGAAGAAGCTGAAAACAACCAGTTCGCC
This sequence comes from Ktedonobacteria bacterium, assembly GCA_027459785.1. GTDB lineage: Bacteria > Chloroflexota > Ktedonobacteria > Ktedonobacterales > JACDGC01 > JAJPKG01. The sequence goes on from DAIDGU010000068.1 coordinate 23,722, forward strand.
CTGGCGAATATCCGCCGCCTGATCGTGCAGCCGGGCCAGCGCATCCCCAGCAAACTCGAAGTGGTGGTGGAACTCGACGATGGCAATGCTGTCATCGCCGCCGAGGGCATGACCAATGTGCGCGATTTCCGTGACCTGCTCCCCCTGCTACAAGAACGCGCCCCCCACATCACGCTCGATCCCCCCGATCTCGATGAGCAACTCCTACAAGCCGTCACCAATCGCCGCCAGTCGAACCTGGGCTGCTATGCCTTCGTGTTGGCGTCGTTCCTCCTCATCGCGCTGATCTGCGTCGTCGGCACCCTCCTGCGCCATGGACCACGCTAGCCCACGCTCACCGTTGCATCCTGACCAGCCCTATCTTCCCATCGCTCGATTGACCAGATCATTATGTTTTTTTGATCTCCCTTCCGCGTTTTTCTGATCTTTCCCGAATGCGCCGCCGCCCATAATTGCTTATGGGAATGGTTACGCATGGCGCGGAAAGGAACGAGACGAACCAATGGCGAATATCCTGGTGGTGGAAGACGAACAGGCGCTGGAGCGTGTCTTCACGCTGAACCTTGCCCGGCGCGGCCATACGGTCGCCGAAGCGGGCAGTGTGATGGATGCCGAGGCGCTGATCCAGGCTGCCGATCCCCCCTTTGACCTCGTCCTTCTTGATATCAACCTGCCCGATCGGTCGGGGTGGGATCTGCTGCGCGACTGGCGGCAACGCAGCCAGCACCAGGCCGGCGCGCTGCCCAGGGTGATCGTCGTGACGGCGGTGCGGCCCACACCAGAGCGGCTGCACGCCTTCGCGCCGGATGCCGTGCTGGTCAAGCCATTCCCGATTGAGGTGCTGCTGCGGCTGATCGAACGCGTTTTGGGCGCGACGCAGCCGGAAGTGAGCGCGCTGACGGAGGAACTCTATGGCTGATCTGTTGTTCGTGCTGGTGACTCTGGCAACGTTCGTGGTCCTGCTCGCCTTTGTGGCCGGCTGTGATCGCCTGATCCGGAGGCAGAGCTAGGGATGAACTGGGAATATCTCATCACCGGCATCGTCGCTCTGGCGGTGGCCGTGTACCTCGTGGTGGCGCTGCTGCGCCCCGAACAATTTTAGGCAGGTGAGTCGGCTGTGACGTTTACCTTCAACGGTCTGGCGCAGATCGCCGTCTACTTCCTGCTGATCGTGCTGCTGGCGAAGCCGGTCGGGCTGTACCTCGTCGCCGTTTTCGAGCGGAAGAATACCTGGTTCGAGCCGGTGCTGCATCCCATCGAACGCGGCCTCTATTGGGTGAGCGGCGTCAAGGAAGACGAGCAGCAGGATTGGAAAGCCTATACCGTGGCAATGCTGATCTTCACCGTCGCCGGGTTGCTGTTGCTCTATGCCATCGAGCGGCTCCAGGGCGCACTGCCGCTGAACCCGACCCACCGGACGGGGGTCGATCCGGCGCTGGCGTGGAATACCGCCGTCAGCTTCAGCACCAATACCAATTGGCAGAACTACGGCGGCGAGACGACCATGAGCTATCTGACGCAGATGCTGGGCCTCGCCTTCCATAACTTCACCTCGGCTGCTGTGGGTTTGGCACTGGCCGTCGCCGTGATTCGCGGCTTCGTGCGGCGCAGCGGCAAGGCGCTGGGCAACTTCTGGGTGGACCTCACGCGCGGCATCCTGTATCTGCTGCTGCCGATCTGCATCGTCTACGCGCTCTTCCTGGTGTGGCAGGGCGTGCCGCAGACCTTCAACGGGTCGGCGGTCGTGACCTCGCTGGAAGGGTTCAGGCAGACCATCGCGCTGGGACCGGTGGCCTCGCAAGAGGCGATCAAGATGTTGGGAACCAACGGTGGCGGCTTCTTCAACGCCAACTCCGCGCACCCCTTTGAGAATCCGTCGCCCTTCAGCAACCTGATCGAGATGCTCTCGATCTTCACGTTGGGCGCGGGCCTGCTCTACTTTTTCGGCAAGGTGGCCGGCAACGTGAAGCTGGGCTGGGCGCTTTTCGGCGCGGTGGGCTTCCTCTTCCTGGTCGGCGCGGTCATCTGCTTCGGCGCGGAACAGAACGGCAATCCGCTGCTGGCGACGGTGCATGCGACCAATGATGCCGTGGTGCATGTCGATCAGACCTACCACGAATTCGCGCTGGCACAGCCGGGCGGCAACATGGAAGGCAAGGAGATGCGCTTCGGCATCGGCTCCTCCACGCTCTTCACAACGGTCACGACGGACGCCTCGTGCGGCGCGATCAATAGCTGGCTCGACAGCTACACGCCCATCGGCGGCATGATCCCGATGCTCAACATCGCGCTGGGCGAGATCGTCTTCGGCGGCGTCGGCTCCGGCCATTACGGCCTGCTGATGTTCGTGGTACTCGCCGTCTTCATCGCTGGGCTGATGGTTGGACGCACGCCGGAATACCTGGGCAAGAAGATCGAGCAGCGGGAAGTGCAGATGGCGGCCATCGCGCTGCTGATCCTGCCGCTCTCGATCCTGGGCTTCAGCGCCTTCGCCATCGTCTACCCGCACGGCGTCTCGCAGATCACGAATCCAGGGCCGCACGGCCTCTCGGAGATCCTGTATGCCTACACGTCGCAGACGGGCAACAACGGCTCGGCCTTCGCGGGCCTCGCCACCAACACGCCGTTCTATAACTGGACAGGCGCGTTCGCCATGCTGATCGGGCGCTTCGGCTTCGTCATCCCCGTGATGGCGCTGGCGGGCGTGCTGGCGGGCAAGCGCGTGGCACCGGCGGGGCCGGGGACGTTGCCGACGACGGGAACGCTTTTCGCCGCGCTGGTGGTCGGCGTGATCGTGATCGTCGGCGCGCTGACCTTCTTCCCGGCCTACGCGCTCGGTCCCATCGTCGAACACCTGCTGATGATCAACGGTAAGTCGTTTTAGCGCAGAGAAGGGACGGCACGCGAAATGACGCGAGATAAGGCGCGAAATGCCACGAAATGCGTTGAAAGAATGGTTGCTATTGTGTCAACCTGTGTTTCGCAGTTCTTTAGCCCAGAGGGCGGTTGGCCTTATTGGGAAAGAAACGCATGTCGCGTCATCTCGTGGCCATTTCGTGGCAGCTCGCGTTCCGTCTTTTTGTTTGGAGTAGAGCATACATGGCTGTTCCTGTGACAACACCGCCCCCGACCGCCGATAATCCGCCGCAGGGGCGCATTGGGCGGCGGCAGGCGAAGGTGCGGCAGCCGCGCCGCAATATCGCGCTTTTCGAGCCGCAGATCCTGAGCCGCGCGATCATCGACGCTTTCAAGAAGCTCGATCCGCGCGTCCAGGCGCGCAATCCGGTGATGTTCGTCGTCGAAGTCGGCAGCGCCGTGACGACGGTCGAGTGGGTGCGGTCGTTGCTCGACAGCCATCTGCGCGGCCAGCAGGGCTTCGTTTTGGCGGTGACGCTGTGGCTGTGGTTCACCGTGCTGTTCGCCAACTTCGCCGAGGCGATGGCCGAGGGGCGCGGCAAGGCCCAGGCCGACACCTTGCGCCGCGCCCGCACCGAGACGCCCGCCAAGCGGCTCCCCGCCGGTACAACCGATTACGCGCCCGGCATGGCGTTCGAGGCCGTGGGCGCGCCGCAGTTGCGCAAAGGCGATCTGGTGCTGGTGGCGGCGGGTGATGCCATCCCCAGCGATGGCGAGATCGTCGCTGGCGTCGCCTCCGTCGATGAATCGGCCATCACCGGCGAGAGCGCGCCCGTCATCCGCGAGAGCGGCGGCGACCGTTCTGCCGTCACCGGCGGCACGAAGGTGCTGTCGGACTGGATCATCGTGCGCATCACCTCCAATCCCGGCGAGACGTTCCTGGACCGCATGATCGCGCTGGTGGAAGGCGCGAACCGGCAGAAGACGCCCAACGAGATCGCGCTGAACATCTTGCTGGCGGTGCTGACGATCATCTTTTTGCTGGCCGTCGTAACGCTGGAACCCTTCGCCATCTATTCGGGCAATCCGGTGTCGATCACGGCGCTGGTGGCGCTGCTGGTGTGCCTGATCCCGACGACCATCGGCGGCCTGCTCTCAGCCATCGGCATCGCGGGGATGGATCGCCTGGTGCAGCGCAACGTGCTGGCGATGAGCGGACGCGCGGTGGAAGCCGCCGGCGACGTGGATGTGTTGCTGCTGGATAAGACCGGCACGATCACGCTGGGCAACCGCATGGCCAGCGAGTTCATCACCGTGAATGGCGCGACGCCGGACGATCTGGCTGCCGCCGCGCTGCTCTCGTCCATCCCCGATGAGACGCCGGAAGGCCGCTCCATCGTCGTGCTGGCCCGCGACACGTATCACCAACCGGAGTTCAATGCGAACGGCGCGCTGACTTTCATTCCCTTCAGCGCCAGCACGCGCATGAGCGGCGTCGACGTCAGCGATCGCCAGGTGCGCAAGGGCGCGGCGGATGCCGTGCTGGCGTGGGTGAACCAACTGGGCGGTGCGCTGCCCGCCGATGTGACGCCGACAGTGGAACGCATCGCCAAGGGCGGTGGTACGCCGCTGGTGGTGGCCGAGGCGCGCGCCGGCAGCAAGCCGCGCATCCTGGGCGTGATCTACCTCAAAGATATCGTCAAAACCGGCATGCGGGCGCGCTTCGACCAGATGCGCAAGATGGGCATTCGCACGGTGATGATCACCGGCGATAATCCGCTGACGGCCAAAGCTATCGCCGACGAGGCGGGCGTGGATGACTTTCTGGCGCAAGCGACGCCCGAAACGAAGATGAAGCTGATCCGCGAGCAACAGGCGGGCGGACGGCTGGTGGCGATGACCGGCGACGGCACGAATGATGCCCCCGCGCTGGCGCAAGCCGATGTGGGCGTGGCGATGAACACGGGGACGCAGGCGGCGAAAGAAGCCGGCAACATGGTCGATCTCGACTCGAATCCGACCAAGTTGATCGAGATCGTCGAAGTGGGCAAGCAACTGTTGATCACACGCGGCGCGCTGACGACCTTCAGCATCGCCAACGACGTGGCGAAGTATTTCGCCATCATCCCGGCGGTGTTTGTGGCAACCTTCCCGCAACTGCAAGCCCTCAACGTCATGCAATTGCGCACGCCCAACAGCGCCATCCTCTCGGCGGTGATCTTCAACGCGCTGATCATCATCGCACTGATCCCGCTGGCCCTGCGTGGGGTGAAGTATCGCGCCGTGGGCGCGGGGCGGCTGCTGCGCGACAATCTGTTGCTCTACGGTCTGGGCGGCATCATCCTGCCCTTCGTGGGCATCAAGGTCATCGACCTCCTCCTGACGGCACTGCACCTGGGGTGAGGAGGGGCGGCGCTGCCAGGCCAGGGGCGCGATAAATCGCGCCCGTACAAGGTCGTAGGGCGGACATTTGGCGGACAGGAATGTCCGCCCCACGATGGGTGATATGGCGGACAGGAATGTCCGCCCCACGATGGGTGATATGGCGGACAGGAATGTCCGCCCCACGTTAAACGTGACAAGGGTTTACGATAGCGAAAGCGAGATATACATATGGCAACCACAGTCGAACGCGCGGCGGGGACGCCAGCCATGACAGATGCGTCGCAGCGGAGCATCATACAGAGCGTGCGAGCGAGCGTGCGCCCGGCGATTGTGCTGACGCTGGCACTGACGGTGATCCTGGGGATCGCGTATCCCACGGCGATCACGGGTTTGGCGCAGGTGTTTTTCCCCAGCCAGGCTAACGGCTCATTGGTGTACCACAATGGGCAGCCGGTCGCGTCGGCGCTGATCGGCCAGTATTGGACGCAGCCACAGTATTTCCACGGGCGGCCCTCGGCGACGGTGAACCTGGCTGGCACACCCGCCCCGTATAATGCAGCCAACTCCGGCGGCTCCAACCTGGGACCGACCAACGCGGCGCTGCAAGCCGAAGTGCAGGCGAACATCGACATCGTGCGCCAGCAGAATCCCGATGTGCCGGATACGACGCCCATCCCGATCGATCTGGTAACTTCCTCGGCCTCCGGCCTGGACCCGGATATCTCGGTCGCCGGCGCGTATTACCAGATCCCACGCATCGCCAAGGTGCGCGGCATGAGCCAGGACGCCGTGCGCAAGATTGTGGACGCGCATATCGATGGTCGCTTCCTGGGCCTTTTCGGTGAGCCGCGCATCAACGTGCTGGATCTCAATCTGGCGCTGGATCAAGCCCAAGGGAAATAGCGGGCGAGCGATGACAAAGGAAAACGGGAACACGGAGGTCATAGAAATATTCACAGAAACCACGGCAAGCGGGAAAACTTAGGGAGGCCGCTCAATGACCATCAGCGATCACCGCCCTGATCCAGAAGAACTGCTGGATCGCTATCAGTTGCGCGACACGGCGCTGGCCACGCCAGCGGATGAAGACGCGACGGCGGACGCCTCGGAGCCGCGCCGGCGGGGGCGGTTGCGCATCTACCTGGGCATGGCCGCCGGGGTGGGCAAGACGTATGCCATGCTCAACGAGGGCCACCGGCGCAAGGCGCGCGGTGCGGATGTCGTCATCGGCCTGGTCGAAACACACCATCGCCCGTTGACGGAACAACAGATCGGTGATCTCGAAGTCATCCCGCGCCGCCAGGTGATGTATCGCGGCGCGACGCTGGAGGAGATGGATACCGCTGCCGTGCTGGCCCGGCACCCCCAGGTGGTGTTGGTGGACGAGCTGGCGCACACCAACGCGCCAGGGTCGCCCCACGCGAAACGCTATCAGGATGTGGAGGAGTTGCGCGACGCCGGCATCACCGTCATCACGACGCTCAATATCCAACACCTGGAAGGGCTGAACGACATCATCGAATCTATCACCGGCGTGCGCCAGCGCGAGACGGTGCCGGACGGCGTGCTGGATAGCGCCGACGAGATCGAGTTGGTCGATATCTCGCCGGATGCCCTGCGCGCCCGCATGCGCCACGGCAATGTCTATCCCGCTGATAAAGCGCAACTGGCGCTGGATCGCTATTTCACGCAGAGCAACTTGACGGCCTTGCGCGAACTGACCCTGCGGCGGGCTGCCGAGAAGACCGAAGACCAGTTAGAAGCGCTGATGCGCGGGCGCGATGCCGAACCGCTGTGGGGCGCGGTGGCGACGGAACGGGTGATGGTATGCTTCGACAGCACGCCGCACGCCGGCCAGGTGGTGCGCGCGGGCTGGCGGCTGGCACGCGGGCTGCACGCGCCGCTGCTGGCGGTGACGGTCGTGCGCGGGCGCGTCCACGGCCCCCAACTGTTGCCGGATGTCATGCGTCTGGCGGAAGATCTGGGGGCGGAGGTCTATCGCGTGAGCGGCAGCGACATCGCCCTGACCCTGGCGGCGCTGGCCCGTGAACACCACATCACCCAACTCGTCATCGGCCAACCCACGCGCTCGCGCTGGGAGGAGTTCTGGCACCCCTCGGTCGCCAACCGCTTGCTGCGCCTGCCGCTGGGCGCGGCCATCCACATCGTCCCCGCGCGCAAGGACGCCGAAACATAACTTGATTCGCTCCAGGATGCGGGCGGTTGTGAGGTGCGACGGGCGGCAGATGAGCGAAAAAGGGGCGAGCGGACGGGGAACGACAGGCGCGAGACGGGCGGGCGCGAGACGGGCGGGCGCGAGACGGG
>DAIDGU010000069.1 GCA_027459785.1 Ktedonobacteria bacterium
GGAGAAGCCACAGGCGACACAGTGGAAAACAGCTTGGGAAGGACGGTTCGCCTCAGCGATATGACCACAACGACTGCATTCTTGCGAGGTGTAGTGTGCATCGACGGCCACGACTTGTACGCCGTCGCGTTGGGCCTTGTACTCAATGAACTGCCTGAGTTGCGCAAACTTCCAGGTATGCAAGACTCTCCTACGGCGCTTGGTTCTAGCCGTTACCCGCTCACGGATGCCCTGCAAATCTTCCACAGCGATCCCGCGCGTTGTGCCTTGCGCCGTCTTGACCAGGTGTTTACTGATGCAGTGATTAACATCGGTAGCAAAGCGACTTTCGCGTCCTCTGCGCTTCTTCAGCAGACGCTTAGACGACTTCATGTTTTTCTTTTGCAGCTTCGTGCGCAGGCGGCTGAACCGCGCCCGCACGTTGTTGACATGGTTGCCCGGCACCATCTCCCCATCGGACGTGGCGGCGATAGTGTTGATACCCAGATCCACGCCGATGTATTCGCTCGCTTCGGCGGGGTCTGGTTCAGGGATAGCAATCGTGACCAGCAGATAGAAGGTGCCACGGCGGTACACCAGATCAGCTTGCCTGCGCTTGCGGTCCATGCGCGCCGCCTGGTACGCGCCGTACACCAAAGGCATGACCGCGCGGCCATCAAGCGTCAAGAGCGAAACACGATCCACCACTGGGAACGAACACATCCGTTCGTCAAAGGTCATGGCCCCATGTGCGCGAAACGTCACTTCTTGGGAGGGGTCGCGTTTGTAGCATTCAACGACTTTCGCAATGGCGCGAATGGTCATCTGCGCCGACAGCTTGAAACGGTCCCGCACATCATAGTAGACCAGTTTTTGCAGGTCGTACTTGTTGGCACACTGCTCCCTGAACGCAATCCGCGCCATGTACCCACAGGCGGCGTTAAAGCGTTCCAGGGTTGCCAACAGGGCGGCATGCTGTTCGGGTGTGGGAACCAGTTTCGTTTGCACGGTCAGTTTCATCGGTCAAGGGTACCCCAAGTGAAGGAGTTTGGCAATGGCAATGGGAACGGTGTCGTCTGCGGACGACGGGCGCCTTCCTCCCCGCTCTAAGGAGACGGGGCATCCTGCGCCCTTTTCGGTGATTGTTACTTTTGCGAGGTGCTGCTATGGCTGAACCGATCACGATCCTTATCGTGGATGACCACGCGCTGGTGCGCCAGGGTGTGCGCGCCTTCCTGGAAACCCAACCCGACCTCAGCGTGCTGGGCGAAGCGGAGTCCGGCACGGCGGCGGCGCAGTTCGTCAGCGAACACGCGCCGGATGTCGTGCTGATGGATTTGATCATGCCGGGGATGGACGGCGTGGAGGCGACGCGCCAGGTGAAACGCATCAGCCCGCGTTCGCAGGTGATCGTGCTGACTTCCTACCACGAGGATGAGCATATCTTTCCGGCGCTGCGAGCCGGCGCGCTCTCGTACCTGCTCAAAGATGTTGGGCCGCCGGAGTTGGCCGACGCGGTGCGCAAGGCGGCACACGGCGAGGCGGTGATGCATCCGCGCGTGGCAGCGCGCGTCATTCAGGAGCTGCACGGCGCAATGCACGATCCTGCCAATCCCTTCACTGAACTGAGCGAGCGCGAGATCGAGGTGCTGCGCCTGATCGCTGATGGGCTGAGCAATGCCACCATCGCGGAACGGCTGGTCATCAGCGAGAAGACGGTAAAAAGCCACGTCAGCAACATCCTCAGCAAACTGCACGTGGCCGACCGCACGCAGGCAGCCGTCTTCGCCTGGCGCGAGGGCATCGCCCGCCGGCAATGAACGCCCCCTCACGCCGCCCGCCGCTGGCGCGCGAATGTGATGCCGACGTGGCGCGCGACGAAATCTTGCAGCACGCGGATATACGCGGCGGGGTCGTAGCCATACGCGCCGCAATGGCTATGTTCGTCGGGGAAGTAGGTCTCGATGGGGATGTGCTGGCGTGCGGCGACTGCGGCGATGTGGTGCGCGTGGGCGATAGGGATCATCTGGTCACCAGCGGCGTGAATCAGCAGGATCGGCGTGGCATGGGCGTGGTGCGCCGCGTGGTCACGCGCCAGCCAGCGGCGTAACCCGACGTCGGGCCGGGCGAAAAGATCTTGCCGGAAGCGTAACCGAAAGAGCACGGCGCTGGCGGCGACGGTGGCCCAGGCGATGCCGGGGAACACACTGCGCAATCGTTGCCAGGCCGGCTGCCACCGGTTGCTTTCAGTCGTCAGCCGCCAGTGGACGAGTCGGCGCAGGATGTCATCCAGCCGAGCATAGGGGCTGTCGGCGATGACGGCGCTGACGGCAGGGTGCGGCAGCGCCAGCAGCGCGATGGCCGCGCCCATCGAGAAGCCATGTACGATGAGCTGGCCGGCGCTGGTTTCCGGCTGTTGGCTGGCGAGGGTGATGGCGGCTTCCAGGTCGCGTACCTCCGCGACGCCGCCGCTGGTCATCTCGCCCGCGCTCTCGCCGTGGCCGCGAAAATCGAAAAACAGCACGTTGCAGCCGTGGTTATATTCGATGGCCGCCACCGGGCGCAACTGCGCCCGCCCGACCCGATAGCCGTGGCAGATGATCACCGTCGGCGCGGGGTGGGGCTGCGCCCAGAAATCGCCGCGCAACATAACCCCATCGGTGGTGGGAAACAGCAGCGGGCGCTGCAAAGCCGGCGGTGGCTCCGGTTCAGGATCAGGGACGGCCCACGCATCGGCCAGGATGCCCTGCAATTCATCTTCCTTGAAGGTTTGGTGCGGCGCGGTCAACTCGCCGACAAAAAACGTCGCCAGCGCGACGATGCCGCTCGTCGCCGCCAACCCCAACATGCCGACGCCGGCGCTCACACCGGCGATCCACCAGTGTTTCCTGAACATAGGCAAGCCCCTTTGCTTCAGCCCACGAATGTGGTACTGTTGCATCTGTTATAGTCCGCCCACCAACAAGCGGGGGAGCGAGTCGGAGGGCGTTCGTTTTCCTATATTGCATTGTTGATGCCAGACATGCAGGTGGGGATTTTGCCGATTATGTAACGATCTGGTGTGGGTGTGTGCGCCGCTCCTCATTGTCCACCGGCTAGGACGGTGCGCAGTTCGGCGGCTTTGATCTCCGGCACGGCGTCGTTGAGCCACAGGCCGAAGGCGGATTCGGCGCTGGCGGCGAACTTCAGTTTGCCAGGCGCGCGGCCCACCGGCAGGAGTTCGATGTGGAAGTGGTAACGTTCGTCGGCCAGTTGATGCAGCGCCAGCATATATGGCATCGGCGCTTCATATAGGGTGTCATAGGCACCGACGAGCTGGATGAGCGCGGTCGCCAGTTCCCGCGCGGCGTCGCCCCCGCGCGGCAGCGCGCCGATGTTCGCCACGTGGGTTCGGGCGTAGAGGTGAACCTCATAAGGATAGCGCGCCCACTGTGGCACGAAACCCAACCAGTGCGGCGTCTCGACGACCACGCGCGGCCCGCCAGCCTCGCCGGCCACCACCTGGCAAAACAAACAGGTGCCGGTTTGGGCATACGCCGCGGTGACATGCGCCAGTTCGCGCTCGATGGTCGGCGGCAGGAAGCTGACGCCATAGGTCTGCCCGTGGGGATGATGCTGCGTCTGCCCGATGGCTTCACCGGAGTTCTCGAAGGTCATCACGCAGGCATACCGCGCGCTGAGGTCCAGGTAGATCTGCTGCCAGAGGTCTACGACGGCGGCGACGCGCTCCTGGCCCAGTTGCACGAACGTCAGATCGTGCTCGCGGGCATAGAGCAGCACATAGCACTCACCCAGCGGCGGGCGCAGCGGCGGGAAGTCATTTGGCCGCGCCCAGGTCGGTTGGTCGTCGGGCCAGCGCCCGGCGGCGATATCGGCGCAGAAAGGGCAGACGGTCGCGCCCTCGCGCCGATTCATGCGCCCCGGTGTCTGCACCACGCGGTCGCCCAGCAGGGGATTCACGATCAGCCGCTGCGCGGGCGGGGTGGGGTTCGGTGTGTCGCTCATCGGTGCGCTCCTGAAAAAATATGGTATAGTCTGAGCATCCACCCCAAGTTTACCATACAAACGTGCCAGGCATGGTCTGCTGCTCAGGATGGCAGCCCGCCTACTCGCGTGGCAAAAAGGTTACACTTTTTCACCAAGTGAGCTACTCCACGCTATGCATTGATGATAGATTGGAGCGGAGATCTAAAGGGGGAACGAGCGATGAACAGCATCCAGGCTGAAATCTTGCAGTTGAGTGCGACGGAACTGGCGGCGCGCATCCGCGAGGGCGACATCAGCGCGCAAGCGGTGGTGGCAGTGCATATCCAGCGAATCGAAGCGGTGAATCCCAAGCTGAACGCGGTCGTTTTCCCGCTTTTCGAGGAGGCGCGGGCGGCGGCGCAGGCCGCCGATGAAGCGCGGGCGCGGGGCGCGGCGCTGGGGCCGCTGCACGGCGTGCCGATCACCATCAAAGATCAATTCCTGGTCAAAGGGACGCCGACGACCTGGGGACTGAAGCATCGTGCCGGCCACCGCGCTGCCGCCGACGGGCCGCTGGTGGGGCGGTTGCGCGCGGCGGGCGCGATCATTCTGGGCAAAACGAACATCCCGCAACTGCTGTTTTACGCGGAATCCGACAACGCCCTCTATGGGCGGGCGAATAACCCGTGGAACCTGGATCGCACGCCGGGCGGCAGCAGCGGCGGCGAGGGCGCGATCATCGCGGCGGGCGGTTCGGCGCTGGGGCTGGGCGGCGACATCGGCGGCAGCCTGCGCGTGCCGGCGCACTTCTGTGGCATCGCCACGCTCAAACCTACCGAACGGCGCTATACGGGCCTGGATAACGCCGTCGAACTCGACAACGGCCAGGAGGGCATCCTCGCCATGACGGGGCCGCTGGCGCGCACCGTCGCCGACGTGCGCCTGGCGATGAGCATCTTCACCGCGCCGAGGCTGGAGGCCGTCGATCCGCTGATCCCGCCGGTGCCGTGGCCCGATCCGGCACAGGTGCAGGTGGCCGGCCTGCGCGTGGCGCTGTATACCGACGATGGCTTTTTCCCCGCCAGCCCTGGTGTGCGGCGGGCCGTGCGCGAAGCCGCCGATGCGCTGCGCGATGCCGGCGTGACGGTGGAAGAATGGTCGCCGCCCGATGTGGCGACAGGCATGGCACTTTTCGTGGCGCTGCTCGGCGCGGACGCTGGCGTGGGTTTCAAGCGCACGCTGAAAGGCGAAAAGCCGACGCCGCAGATCGCCGCGCTCTTCCAGGCGGCCACGCTGCCCAACGCTGTGCGCCCCGCCGTGATGCGCCTGCTGGAAGCTACCGGCCAGCGGCGCGATGCGCTGATGGTCAAGCACATCAAACCGTACTCTACCGATGGCTATTGGCAACTGCTGACGCAGCGGGCGCAGTACCGCGCGCGCTTCCTGGAATCGCTCGCCGTCGGGCGCTACGACGCTATCATCTGCCCGCCGCACGCGCTGCCCGCGCTGACTCACGGTGCGACGACGAAAGTACCCCTCGCTGCCAGCTATAGCATGCTCTATAATCTGCTGGGCATGCCGGGCGGCGTGGTCCCTGTGACGCGCGTGCGCGCCGGCGAGGAGGGCGACCGCTCCACCAGCCGCGATCCCGTGGAACAAATGGCGCAGCGGGTGGAACACGGCAGCGCCGGGCTGCCGCTGGGCGTGCAAGTCGTCGCCCGCCACTGGCGCGACGATCTGGTGCTGGCGCTGATGGCAGCCATCGAGGCGCGCGTGCGCTCGAATGCGGACTTCCCCGCGCCGCCGCCCCTGTGAGCGAAGGGCGCATGGCATGACAGCGCCCTGGCATTGCATCAAGCGCCCTTGCTTTCCCAGGTGATCAGGCGATGTTCAATTGCGAATAGTTGAGGGCGATGTAGCCAGTGGCGCTGATGCCCTGCGCGGGATTGTAGCGGATGGCGTAGATGCCGGTGAATTGCTGGATCGAGCCGTCTGTGAGGATGGCGGTGAGGCTGATGGGGACGGCGATGCCCGTGCCGATGCCGGCGTAGCCCGTGGTGGCACTGGTGACGGGCGCTTCCGCGCCATGATAGGTGATAATGTCACACGCCGTCTGCGCGTAGCCCGCTTGCCATTGCGTGAAAGGCGGGTTCGCCGGCTGGGGCGTACCGGAGGACAATGGTGTTAGCGGCGTTAGGTAGCCGTAAGCGCGCTGAAAGTCTTGCAGATCGAGCGCGTTGTAATACGATAAAACGATGTTGGTCGCTGTCGAACGATCATCCAGCGCGGCGGACGGTGTGGGGCAACCAGAAACGGTCGTCTGGACCGGTGGCAGCGTGATCGTCGGGGTCGCCGTGGGAATGCCGGGCAGCGCGATGGTCGGCGCGTTCTGGCAGCCGGTGACGAACAGCGCCGCGAGTATGATCCCGCTCCACAACCAGGCGATCCGTTTCATCACACCCTCCCCACCGCCGCAGCCGTTCGTCATCGGCTAATGGGTTTTATAGACTATGCTGTATTTTGCCAAATAGCGACAACCACAGTCAAGAGTAACTATTTCACTCACATATGTTCGTGATCCTTTAGCAACAAGCGCATACTCCCCCTGTCTGCTTGGCGGGAGTGTGTCAACCCTGGGCATCCGTCCCGACCTGCATCGTCGTGGCGGCGGGGGCCAGTTGGCCGCGGACGCGGCGCTGGGCGAAGTCCATCACCTTCGAGCGGCCCAGCAGCGACGGCAGCAGAAAGCGAGCGCAGCGCAGCGTGGCGGCGAGCGCGGCGAAGCCCGCGCGGTGCAGCGGTCCCCAGCGCAAGCCATAGCCCGCGCGGATCGGCCCTGGCAGCAGGCCGCTGGCCAGCAGGCGTACCAGCGCCCACGCGGGCCGGCGTGGCCACGGCACGGGCGGATACAGGACCGTGCGCGCGATGGTGCGGGCGCTGGTGCCGACGGCGACCTCGCCGCTGGCGAGCGCATCCGTGATGTAGCGTTCCATCGCGGCATAGGTTGGCGGCAGGTCGGCATCCGTCAGTTCCAACAGACGGGCATAGCGCCAGGATTCGCGCCAATAGCGGTCGCAGGCGTCATACGAGAGCGGGCCGACGAAATGGCGATAGGCATTCAACATGCTGGCGACGAAGGCGACGTGTACCCACAGCAGCGGACCGGTTTCCAGGGCGCTATAGGGTGCGTCGGCGGGGAAGCGTCCGACGGCTTCCGGCAACGTCCCCTGCACATCCGCGTGAATGCGGTTGATGCGCCGCGCGGTCGCCTCCGCCTCGCGCCGGGTGCCGCTGAGGAAGACGGTCATCGCCATCACCGTGCGGAAAACGCGCCCGAACGGATCTTCGGCATAGGCACTGAAATCGAGCGCGCCCTGCGCCACTTTGGGGTGCGCCGCCTGCATCAAGAACGCCTGCGCGCCACCCAGGATCAACCATTGCTCGCGGTGGATCTGCCAGGTGACGGTGCCTGGTCCCATCAGGCCGGCATCCGGTGTTGGATCGTGAATCGGCATCACGTCCGGCAGCGCCGCGCCACTGAGCCACCGCACGATGCGAATCGGATCGACATGCCATGCCATACTAGCTCTCCTGCCTGGCCCTCTTGTCTAGCCCTCTTGTCTGAATTATAGCGCAACCTCACGCGGTGGTGACAACGGTGACGGTCGCATGGTCGGTGTGCGCCGCCCCATTCGCGGTGGTGGTGATGCTGATGGCGAGCGACCAGTGGCCGGGCATCAGCAAGGAGACCGTGCCGGCGTAGTCTTGATCGCTGGGGGCATAGCTCAGCGCGGCTTGGGTCGTCATGGGCATCTCCAGCATCGTGCCGTTGATCGCCACCGTCGCGTCGGTGACAGGGTTGCCAGCACCATCGCGCACGGTGAGCGTCGCGGCATTGCCGCCGACCTTGGTCGAGGCCAGCGCGAAGGTGAGATTCATGCCGTCCGTCGTTGTCGCGTGCAGCACGACGGGTTGGCCGCCCGCGCTGCTGGGGGCCGCGCCCAGCGAGCCAGCCAGCACGCTCATCAGCGCCACGCAGAGGACCACGCCCACGCCCAGCGCCGCCTCGGTGCGCAGCAGCGTCGTCAGGTGGCGCACCTGCGTGGGGATGACGCGCGCCGTCCCCTGCGCGGACCGCGCCAGCGCGGCGGCCAGCCGGGGGCGCAGCCGGAAGACATGCCACGCGCTGATCCCGATCATCCCCGCCACCAGCAGGAGCTTGACGAAGAGCGCCAGACCATAGCTGGTGGTGACGAACTGGCTGAGGCTGGTCAGATGCACATCTGTATTGAAGCTGCCGGTGAGCGCCAGGACGAAGACGGCCACATACGCGACCGGCGAAAAGAGCGGCAACAGCCGTGTGAGGACGGTGCCTTGCTCCTGCGCCGTCGTCGCGGCGAGCGTCGGCAGCAGGATCGCGGCGGTGTACCACAGCCCACCGACCCACGCGCTGGTCGCCAGCAGATGCAGCACATCCACCGGCACGGCCACGCCGGCCAGGGGGCCGGTGACGGAGGCCGCGTGGCCGGAAAGCGCGGTGGCGATCAGCACCAGCACGCCCGCGCCCAGCGCCATGCCGTCGCGCCACAGCCCGCGCCGTTCCGCCGCTGGCGCGGCGGTGAGTGCCGCGCCCCCCGTTGCCGTCACGGTGTTGCCCTGCGCGGTCGTCATGGCCAGCGCGCCAGGCTTGGGCGGCGTTCCCTTTTTAGGAGCGCGAGGTGCGGGGATCGGCGCGGCGACCTCGACCGCTGGCAGGCCGACAAAAGGCACCAGCACCAGCACCAGCGCGCCCGCCAGCGCGGCGATCTGCCGTAGCAGCCAGAAGGTGCCGAACTGTGTCGCCAGCAGCGCCCGCACGCCATCGCCCAACCCCGCGCCAGCTTGCAGCGCGTTGCCCGTCAGCAACAGCAGGTTGCCCACCAGCACCGCGCCGATCAGCCAGCCAAGATAGCCCTCGAAGCGCAGGATCGTGCCGCGCCTGGCGGCGCGGGTCAGTCCACGGGCATCCTGCGCCGTCGCTGGCAAGCCGGTTCCCAGGCGCAAGACGCCCAGTTGCCACAGCAAGCCGCCCACCCAGGCCAGCGCGCCCAGCAGCGCCAGCCACGTTCCCAGCGCGCTCAGCAAGGCTGCCGGGCTGAGGCCTGTCGTGCTGGTCGCCCCCAGGCCGGGGACGCTGCCCGCCGGCACCGTGCAGGGACCGCTGGCAGGCCGGGAACCATCGGCCTGTGCCACAGCGAAACAGAAAGCATCTTCCAGGATATGCCCGTCATCAGTGGAAACCGAGCGCCACACCACCAGATACGTTCCTGGCCCCAGTTTCGGCGGCAGGGGAACGTCCACTTCCAGGGCGCTCACAGCCCGCGAGGGCGCGGGATTGATCTGCTGCTGGGTGTGCAGCGCATTCAGCACGACCGCGCGGCTCAGCGTCGGATTGATCTGCTCCGAGAAGGTCAGCCGGACGAGGCCGGGAGCCTGGGTCAGCAGACTGCCCGCCGCGGGATCGGACCGCACGAGGATGGCGTGCGCCTGCGCCGCGGCCGCCGGCCACAGCGCGCACCACGCGGCGAGCGCGAGGACCGCCAGCCAGCCGATGCGCCGCCGCTGATCGCTAAAAACATGCTGCATGATATCGCTGCTCACTCCCCGATAATAGCCATCGTCATAAAGATGTACGTGCGCGTGTTGCTCTTTGGATTGTACCTCTTTGGCACCGCCAAGATCGTGCGCGCCTGTCAGGAGATCTCTGACATCTGGCGATCAATGCGCCGTCCCGCGTCCTGCGAGGGCAAACTAGCCCAAAAGTCATCTCGACAACCGGCTCGTTCCCTGGTATACTTAGAACAAATATTCTATTTCACGACCTTACGCACCAGGAAAGGACAACCTACGATGAGCCGATTAGTGACTATGAGCGAACTGTACGGGCTGCTGTTGCAGTACGACATCCACAAAGCGCCGGCGGCGGGGGGCGACGCGAAGAACGCCTGGCCCGCGCCGATGGCGTTGAACACGCAGTCGCCGGTGTTGTGGGTGGGACCACCGGAGGAGGAACCAACCACGCCCTCACCGACCCCCGCGCGCCGTCAGGTGCCGGTTGCGCCGGCGCTCGCCGACCAGATGGCCGCGGTCGCGGCGGCCAGCGGCCTGAATGCGGACGAGGCGTGGTCCGAGGCGGCGCAAACGTGGATCGCCCAGCGCCAGCAGGACATGCGCGAGATGACGACACCGGATGGTCGCGCGCTCGCGCGTGCCGTGCAGCGTGTCTGGACCACCATCGACGACCAAATGCGCGATCTGCGGGCGCGCAGCGCCTGATCGCCGATCTGCCCCTTGCCGTCCTCATCTTGGCTGGGACAGCCCTTGCGCCCACCAATGGTCAGTCCCATTGACCTATAGCCGTTGCGCGTTGCACAATGGACGTAGCTTTCCTCCCAAAGCGCCCGCGAATCGGGTAGGGAGTGGGAAGTAAGGCAACTGCCACACGGAGAGGAATGCGATCTATGTCTGACCCCACCAACGCGGTCACACCGGAAGTCCAGGCGCTGCTCGATCAAGGGTATCAGGCGGCGCAGGATAGCGATTATGAGGCGGCGGCGGAAGCCTTCGAGGGTGTCATCGAGGCGGACCCCGCCAACGCGCGGGCGCGCTATAACCTGGCGCTGGCGCAGCAGAACCTGGGCGATCTCGAAGGCGCGGTGGCTACCTACCTGCGCGCTATCCAGCTTGACCCGAATCTGATCGAAGCCTACATCAATCTGGGGCATCTGTATGGCGAACTGGGGCTGGACGAAGAATCGCTCGAAGTCTTTCAGCGCGCCATCGAACTCGACTCTGGCAACGACGAACTTTTCGTCGCGCTGGGCGATGTGTGCCGCGACATCGGCTTCTACGAAGACGCCATCCAAGCCTATCGCCAGGCGGAGATCTTGAATCCGCAGAACCCGCTGGCGCAGGACAACCTGCGCGACGTGCGCGACCGCGTGAACAACCAGGCCCAGCGCATCAGCGAACTGGAACAGCACCTGGATGCCGACCCCAGCGACCCCGACCGCTATGCCGAGGTGATCGGCGCGTATCTGGAGGCGCGGCGCTATGGTGACGCCGAGGCCAAGACCACGCAGATGATGCAACTCTTCCCCGAAGATCCGGGCGTTTTCGAGACGATGGCGCTGGTGCAGGAAGCGATGGGCGATATCGATCAGGTCGTGGCGGCGTGGGAGCGCGTCACCCAGATCGATCCCGACGATGTGGACGCCTGGGAACACCTGGGCAGTTGGCGCATGGAACAGGGCATGCTGGATGAAGCCGTCGCCGCGTATCGCAAGGCGATGGAGCTAGATCCCTCCGCGCCCTCGCCGCGTTTCAACCTGGCGGAAGCCCTGCTGGAGATGGGCCAGTATGACGAGGCAATCGCGCTCTATCGCCAATTGGCGCAGGGCCAGTACAGCGGCATGGGTGCGAACGACCTCAAAACCGACGCCTATGTCGGCCTGGCGGAAAGCCTCAATGCCGCCGAGCAATACGACGAGGCGCTGCGTGTCAGCGAGGAATTGCTGGACGAATATCCCGACGAGTCGATGGGGCTGTATCAGAAAGCGACCGCGTTGGATGCGCTAGGTCGCCATGAAGAGGCCATCGGCGCATACATCGCCTCGCTAGAAAACGATCCGCTCAATGCCGACACGTATAACGACCTGGCGGATACGTATCTGAAAGTGGGCAACACCAGCAACGCCATCGAGATGGCGGAGATGGCCATCGCCCTCGCGCCGGATATGGACGTGGCCTACGAGACGCTGGCGCAGAGCCTGCGTGCCGCTGGCCGCACCGACGAAGCCGACGAGGCCCAGCGCGAAGCCGAGGCGCTGCGCGCCGCTCTGGATACCGGCGACGCGGACTAGCCTCCGGCTCCACCCCCCGGCCCCCTCCCCATCGAAGATGGAGAGGGGGTGAGCAACCTGCAAGACTGAATCGGCGGCACCTGTCGCCTGTAAACCCGCGCCAGCGATCACGAAGCCCACCGCCGCAGGCTGGGACGGGGCGGATCGTATAGGCAATAAATCGTAGGGCGGTCATTTCTGTCTGCCGCGCGATTGCTGCAACCGGTCCCATGCGTCTGTAGGGGCGTACCCTTGTGCTCGCCCTGGGGGTGGGGCTACCCCGTCGCCCCCACCCACACGCGCAACACATTGGGGATGGGTAGGTCGCGGGTGCCGGCACCGTAGCCGATGCGTTCCAGCGTCATCTGGGGCAGGTGGGGGTGCGCGATTTCGGCCAGGATGGCCGCGCCCGTCGGCGTCACCAGTTCCTTGCCGCGTGGGATCGCGGGGGGCGCGGCGACAACGGCCAGCCGGCCCTGCGCGATGATCGCCAGCGTGGCCGGCGCAGGCAGCGGCATGAGGCCGTGTGTCATGCCCCAGGTGCCGCCCGTCATGGGCAGCGGTCCCGTGTGGCAACGCGCCGCGCCGAGCGCGTCCAGGGCCACCATCGCGCCGAGCGCGTCGGCGATGGTATCCAGCCCCCCCAATTCGTGGAAATGGACGGCGTCACGCGCCACGCGATGCACCGCCGCTTCCCCCGCCGCCACGCGCTCGATGATCGCCGCCGCGCGTTCGCGCGCCCAAGCCGACGCCTCCGCTCGCGCCGCCAGCGCCAGCAATTCGTCCGGCCCCATGTGCTCCGGCTGCGCCGTCGCATCGACCTCGACGATATATTTGAGCGCGCCGAGCGCGCCCTTCATCACCGGTGCCGTGCGCACGCGCAAGCCGGCGATCCCCAGGCTAGCGATGGCCGCCTGCACAGCGGCGAGATCGCCCCCCGCGTCGATCAGCGCGGCGGTGATCATATCCCCCGCCGCCCCCGCCACCGGATCAAAATAGACGATTCGCTCGCCCATCTCCAACCTCCCGTCACAATCTGGTCTGAAACTTGCATTTAGAGAGCGCATTAGCATTCGTTCAAAGGAGTGTTCGTCATGATCGACCGTTTGCACATCGACCGCGTCCGTTCTGGGTTCACCGGCGAGCTTGTCACGGATGTCGCCCCTCAGCGGTGTTCACAATGTGGCGGCACCATCCCACCCGGCATGTTTTTCACCCGCCGCACGCTCTCGACCACCGGCGCGACCCATCTGGTCTGCGAACGCTGCAAGCCGTTCCGCTTGATCGATCTGCCCATCTCTGTTGAGCGCGGCGTCACACGCCACCTGAGTGCGTAACGGATGCGCAAGCGCGTTTTGACCTTGTAGCCCACGCAAGTTCCACAAAGCAGACACCGGATGTCATGGGGTGGTGGAAGGCTCCACTAGCAGGCGGCGGAGGATCTTGCCCACGAAGTTTTTGGGCAACTCCGTGCGAAATTCAACCTGGCGCGGCACTTTGTAGGCATCCAGCCGTTCGCGGCACAGAGCCAGCAATTCTTCCTGGGTAGCCCGTTCGCCGTGCTTGAGCACGACAATCGCCTTAAGCAGGGGCGAGGCATGGTCGTCGCCCGCGCTTGCCGATGTGTTCACGACGGCGGCTTCCAGCACCTTTGGATGCTCATACAGCACCTCCTCGACCTCGCGCGGATAGATATTGTACGCGCCATACAGGATCAGATCTTTTTTGCGCTCGACGATGGTGAAAAAGCCCTCCTCGTCCATCTGCGCCAGGTCGCCGGTGTGCAACCAGCCGTCGCGCAGGGCGCTGGCGGTGTCGGCGGGGCGTTGCCAATAGCCCTGCATCACCTGGGGGCCGCGCACCAGCAATTCGCCGACCGCGCCGGGCGGCAGGGGTGCGCCGGTGGCGATATCGATAATGCGTGCCTCTGTGCTAGGCAAGGGAATGCCGATGCTGCCCACGCGCCGTTCGCCTTGCAAGGGATTGCAGTGCGTCGAGGGCGCGGCTTCGGTCAGGCCATAACCTTCCACCAAGCGCCCGCGCGTCAGCTTCTCGAAGGCTTCCTGCACCTCCACAGGCAGGGGCGCGGAACCACTGATGCAGACGCGGATCGACGCCACCCCGAAACGCCGCACGCCGGGCGTGTTGGCGATGGCCAGGTACAGCGCCGGCACGCCGGGGAAGAGGCTGGGCCGGTAGCGCCGGATCGCGCGCAGGATCACCGGAATGCGCGTCGTCGGCAGCAGCACCAGCGCCGCCGCCAGCGCCACGGTCAGGTTCATGCCATCCGTCACGCCATACGCATGCGAGAGCGGCAGCGGACACAGCACCACTTCGCGCCCGCGCCGCGCGTCGGCGATCCAGTGGCGTGTCTGCGCGACATTCGCCATCAGGTTGCCATGCGTCAGCATCGCACCTTTGGGTGGATCGACCGTGCCGGAGGTGTATTGCAGCAGGGCCACATCGTCGGTGTGTCGGCTGGGGGGCAAGGGCGTCGCGGGCTGTTCGGCCAGCAGCCGCTGGAAAGCGTAGCCCGGCGGCGCGGCGTCGTCGTTGGCCGTAGACGTATCGCTGCGGGCGGGGCGTAGCCCTTCCAGCTGCGCCAGGCGCAGCCGTTCCGGCAACGGCAGGTATTCGCGGGCGTCAGTGTAGATCACCACGCGGACCGCTGTGCCGGCGCAGATCCGGCTGATCGACCGGCGATAGTTGGCCAGCGTCACCAGCACCGTCGCGCCAGCATCGCGCAATTGCTCGGCGATCTCGGCCTCCTGCGCCAACGGGCTGCCAAGCACCACCACGCCACCAGCGCGCAGCGTGCCGTAGAAGGCGATCAGCAGTTGGGGGATGTTCGGTAGCACGACGGCTACGCGGTCGCCCGGCTGCACCCCCTGCGCGTGGAGGGCATGGGCATAGCGGTTGCACAGCCGATCCAGTTCGCGGTACGGCATCTGCTGGCCGAAAAAGTGCAGCGCCGGGCGGTCGGGGAACTCATGGGCGGCATTGCTCAGCAGCTCGTCGATGGTTTGCCGGGGAACCGGCACCTCTTCCGGCACCTCGTTATCATAGCTCGCCAGCCAGGGCGCGGCCACGCGCCGGTTGAAGCCGCCCCCTCCCAGCAGCGCGCCGGACCCCGGCTGCGGCACGCCCGCCTGCCCCTGGCCGGCCACGAAGCGCCGGATCGCGCGGTTCACCGCTTCAGGTCGTTCCAACTGCACCAGATGCGCCGAAACGGGGATCACCACCTGCTGCGCGCCCGGAATCAGGCGCGTGACATCCTCGTAGCGTTCACGCACGAAGACGCGGTCACGCTGGCCCAGCACCACCAGCGTCGGCACGGCCAATTGTGGCAGCCGCGCGCTGCCCGGCCAGGGTGCCATCGCGTCATCATGCAAGCGGCGCAAGGTTGGCAGCCCGGCATACAGCGCGACATTGGCCCGTTGGACGGCGACCTGGAAGAGGGCGGGCGGCACGCCCATCAGCCGCCGCACCCACGGCTGCACGCGAAATTGCGCCGGCACGCCGATCAAGATCAGCTTGCGCACGGCAGCGGGGGCGCGCAGGGCATATTCCGTGGCGATGGCACCGCCAAAGGAGTGCGCCACCAGGATGAAGGGCCGTGCCAGCCCCAACTGGTCGATCACCAGCGCCAGGTCGTCCACCAGGGCGTCGATGGATGCCGCTAACTCCGGCGGGTCGTCGCTGAAGCCGTGGCCGCGCAGATCCGGCGCGACAACGTGCGCGAACTGGCCGAAGTAGCGCAATTGCGGCAGCCATTGCAACGCGCTGCCGCCATAGCCATGCACGAAGACGAAGGTATGTTGCGCCCCTTCCGGCTGCATGTCAATCACGCTGATGTGCCGGGGATAGGCGCGTGGGGCGACGGGCGGCGCGGCCACGGCGCGGCGGTAGAGCTCGACATCGAACGGCATAGGGCGGCCTCCAATCAGCGAGGGAACTGATAGACGCGAGCCAAACATGCGCGCATTGTATCACACGACGCGGCCCCTCCCCATCTGCGGATGGAGAGGGGAGATACGACGGCCCCACCCCGGCCCCTCCCTATCTCCGATGGGGAGGGGAGTATGGGCAGGATGGGCTGACCAGCAACATTTGCGCGCTCACAGTCGCGGTCTGATCACCCCCTCTCCATCTCCGATGAGGAGGGGGCTGGGGGCAGGGTTCCCGTGCCGCGACGGGATGGGGCCGCGTCGAGCGCGGCGCGGGTGGGCAGCGCGGGGATGGCACCGCGCTGGGAGACGCTGAGCGCCCCGGCACGGCAGGCGCGGCGCAGTAGCGCCGCCACGGCGTCTGGACCCAGGCGCGCGGGATGGTCGGTCAGGTCGGCTAGCAGCGCGGCCATGAAGGCATCGCCTGCGCCGGTGCTATCCACCACGGCGGCGACGGGCGGTGCGGGGAGGGTGGCCAGCACATCCTGGTAGCGATAGAGGCAGCCGTGCGCGCCCAGCGTCACCACCACCAGCGCGGCGGGCGTCACCAGTGCGGCAAGCGCGGCGGAAGGATCGCCGATCCCCGTCAGCAGCGTCAGTTCGGCGGCGTTCAGCTTCACCACGTCGGCGAAGGCCAGCGGCAGGCGGGCCTGGTCCAGCCCGGCGGGGCCATCCGGCCAGAGCGCGGGCCGCCAGTTCACGTCATAGGTGCAGATCGCGCCCGCCGCGCGCCCGATCGCCCACGCCGCCAGGGTGGCGCTGCGCGCCGGCTCATGGGCCAGCGCCACCGAGCCGCCATGCACGATGCGCGCTGCGCCCAGCAGGGCGCGGTCCAGGTCGGCCACGGTCAGGCGCGCGTGCGCGCCGACGAAAAAGGCGAAATGTGGCTCGCCCGTCGCGCTGAGCGCCACTGTCGCCAGCGTCGTCAGGTGCTGCGCATCGTCCAGTAGGCCGCGCGTCTCCACGCCCTCGCGCGCCAACAGCGCCCGCAAGCCCTGCCCGAACTCGTCGCGCCCCACCTTGCCGATGAAGGCCGCTGAACGGCCCAACCGCTGCACCCCGACGGCGACATTCGCTGGCGCGCCGCCCGGCAGGGGCGTGAAGGCCGGCGCATCGAACAGCGTCACATCCCGCGCGGTCGCAATCAGATCGATCAAGATCTCGCCCACCGCCACGACATCGACCATCACCTCATCGTCCTCTCCATGCGCTTACAGATCGTATCAATTGCCCGGCCCACCACAGCCCGTGTTTCCCTTCTTTTTCCCATATTTTTGATGGGGAGGCAACCCCCCATCACCAACCTCTCAGGGCTATCGGATAGACAAGAAAAGAGAGGCAGGGATGAGACCTTAAAGGCATCACAGGATAGAGGGGGCAGCAGATGTGTTCCTGGTTGATGTTTTGCGGATTTCCCCGACCCGCGCCAACCGGAATTGGTGGAACACCAGTTGCTGAATATCGTAGCCTTCGCAACGTGGGCGATCTTTGCCGAAGCTGCTTCCTGGGTGGAGGTGGAAGCGGATGGGCGAGCGAAACAGGCGTGTTGCAGACCTGGCTGGGGGTGCCGCTATTCCCTAAACTTTTCAATTTCGTGGTCTGTCCGGCTATTTCGTGTTTTTCGTGTTCCCGTCCTGCCCATCTGCCCAATCTGCTATAATGCAGGCGTAAATTACAATGGAAGAGGTTTCTATGCCTGAAATTGCCGAGGCCGAACGTGCGCGGGCGCGGCAGATCGTCGCCCTCTTGCGCCAGACGTATCCCGATGCCAGGTGTTCGCTGAACTTCACGACGCCGCTGGAATTGCTGGTGGCGACGATCCTGGCAGCGCAATGCACCGACGAGCGGGTCAACGCCGTCACCGCCAAGCTGTTCCTCAAATACCGTGTGGCGGCGGACTATGCTGACGCGCCCATTGAGGAACTGGAGCAGGCCATTCGCTCCACCGGCTTTTATCGCAACAAGGCGAAAAACGTGCAGGCGATGGCACGCCTACTGGTACGGGAGTACGGTGGTCAAGTGCCACCAGCGATGGATGACCTGCTGCGGCTGCCCGGCGTGGCGCGCAAAACGGCCAACGTGGTGCAGGGCGAAGCATTTCAGCATGTCGAAGGCGTCGTGGTCGATACGCACGTTGGACGCATTACGCGCCGGCTGGGCCTGACGAAAGAGGACGATCCGCCCAAGGTGGAACGCGATCTGATGGCCGTCATAGACCAGCCCGATTGGCTCAATTTCTCCCATCTCCTGATCTATCATGGCCGCGCCGTCTGCAAAGCACCCAGCCCCACCTGCCCCGGCTGTGTGCTGCTGGACCTCTGCCCCACGGGACGCGAACGCCTGAAGACACAGTGAGGCGATTGCAGTGAGGGGTAGCACTCAGGCGTCATCACTCTGCGCCAGCGCGTAGCGCATTTCGCCGCGCACCTCTGGTGCCGGCTCATCGGCCAGCGCGGCACGCAGCGCGGCGCGGGCGGCGTCGCCCCCGATGCGCCCCAGCGCCCAGGCGGCGTGGCCGCGCACCAGCGCTTCGTCGTGGCGCAGCGCGGCGGCCAGGGCGGGGACGGCAACCGGATCGCCCAGGTTGCCCAGCGCGATGCAGACGTTGCGCACCAGGCCACGCCGTTTGGCACGCTTGATCGGGCTGTTGCGAAAGCGTTCGCGGAACTCGTCTTCGCTGAGGGCAAGCAAGGGGATGAGTGCCGGGCTGGCGCTCGCCGGCGTGCGCGGCGCGAACATGGCACGCTGGCGCTCGCCCGCGCTGCCCGGCCCTAATGCGCCGCGCGCCCGCAAGCGGCGTTCCACCACCAGATTCACCGGACACACTTGCTGGCAGATATCGCAGCCGAAGATCAGGTTGCCGATCAGCGGGCGCAGTTCCAGGGGGATCGCGCCGCGATGCTCGATGGTGAGGTAGCTGATGCAGCGCGTCGCATCCAACACGCCCGGCGCGACCAGCGCGCCCGTGGGGCAGGCCGTCAGGCACGCCGTGCAGTGGCCACAGGAAGCGGCGATGGGTGGATCGGGAGCCAGATCCAGCGCCGTGACAATCTCCGCCAGGAAGAGCCACGAACCCCATTGGCGCGTGAGGAGGTTGGTGTTCTTGCCATACCACCCCAGGCCGGCACGTTGCGCCACCGCGCGATCGACCATGCGCCCGGTATCGACGAAAAGGCGCGTCGCCGCCAGATCCGCCGCAGCGCCTGCTTCGTCGGCGGCAATCTTGCGGATCTCCTCCGCCAGCGCATCCAACCGGCGGCGAATGACGGTGTGGTAGTCGTCGCCCCAGGCATAGCACGACACCTGGCCGTGGGGATCGCCGGTGATGGTCAGGTCGCGCGGAGCGTCCGTCAGATAAAATGTGCCGAGCGCGATGACGGCGCGCGCCTGGGGCAAGAGCGCGTGGGGATCGGCGGCGACCGTCGCCCGTTCCGCCGTAAACCAATCCATGCCGGCGAAAAAGCCCTGCGCGATGCGCTCCTGGATCGCTTCCCGCGCGGCGGGGAAAGGGGCGGCGCTGGTAACGCGCACAAGGTCGAAGCCGAGCGCCTCCGCCGCCTCCACGATACGTCGTGTGCGCGCCTGCCGCGCGGCGTCAGTAGCTGGCTGCGGTATAGTATTTCCAGGGTAGGTGGTTGCATCCAACATGGCACTCCGATTATACTACTTGCGCTTGAAGCTTTCCCCGACGCCGCTGGCCGCGTGCTTGGCAATGTGGCGCGGGTTCGGGATGAAGGAGATCGATCATGGCCTTTTCCGAGCGTCCCCCGCGTGGGAGCAATGCTCGTCCCGCCGATTCCCTCATAGCCAACCGGCCCAAAACATCGTTGCCGCCGGGCTATACACCGAATAGTACTTTGCCGCCGGGGTACTTGCCACCAGCGCGCGATCTGCAAAAGACGGGGGCGATGGCGCGCGACGCGCAAAAGACGACGCTGTCGCGCCGCCAGATCTTCGGCCTGGCGGCGGGCGGTTTGGTGCTGATCGCCGTCATCGCCGTCGCCGCCACGTTTGTGATCAGTGCGATCTTCGTGCAAGGTTCGCTGGGCGGACCGGATAGCACGATCGACGCTTTCTATAGCGCGCTACGCCAGCAAAACTATACGCAAGCCTACACGCAACTTTCGCCAGCGCAACGCGATGCCCAGAGCCTGGGCGCCTTTTCCGGCACCTATGAGCAGTTCGACACTGTCAACGGCCCCATCTCCGATTTTACCATTGATACGCCCACCGTCAGTGGCAACCAGGCGACAGCGACGGTGCATGTGACGCGCACCACCACGCAGAACCAGGCGGCGACGATCACCTACACGCTGGATACCCTGACACTGGTGCAGAGCAACGGGACGTGGTACATCGACCACATCAACACCCGCACCCTCAACCTGACGCCCACGCCGCTGCCGTCAAGCGTCCATATGCAGCCAGGCGCTCACATCGGCTAGGGTAGTGGCGCGGGCGGTGACGGGCGGGAAGGCCAGGTGCGCGGTGTGCGCGTTTGGCACGGCGATGACGGGCATCTGCGCGGCGACCGCGGCGGCGACGCCGTTGGGCGCGTCTTCCAGCACCAGGCAGCGTGCCGGCTCGCTGCCCAGCCGGCGGGCGGCTTCCAGGAAGATATCTGGCGCGGGTTTGCCACGCGGCACCTGGTCGCCGGTGACACGAATCGGGAAGGCGTCGCCCAGTCCGACGGCTGCCAGGCACACGGCGGCATACTCCGCCAAACCAGAGGTCGCCAGGGCGTGCGGTATACGCTGCGCCGCGAACCAGGCGACGAGGTCACGCGCGCCGGGCATGGGCTGCAAGCCCCCGCGCACCAACGCCAGCATGTTCGTGTTCTTCGCCTCCACGAGATCGGCAACGGTTGCCGCCAGGTGATAGCGGTCGATGAGAAAGGCGGCATCCTCGTCGATGCGCAGCCCGAACATGGCGGCGATATCCTCAGCCTGCAAGGCGACGCCATAGCGCGCCAGGGTCATGCGCCAGGCATCCGTCGAAAGCCCCTCGCTGTCGATCAGCAAGCCATCCATATCGCAGATGATCGCGGCAATGGGTAGGTGCAATGAGAGCGCCATCGGTTCCCTTTCACGCATTGTGGAATAGCGTTTTATGCCATTTTACCATGACCACCAATGGATACGCTGATCCTGTCGTATCGTTACCTGATCAAACCACCGCCGCCTCCATCGCTGAGGCCACCAACGCTACCATCCCCGCCGCTGGATTACCTGAAGTTCTATCAGGATGGTTTGACGGCTCAGGCGAAAGGCGATGAGGCATCTGATATGGTATGCTATAGTGAGAAATCTCAACAGAGAGGATGGATAGCTATGCAAGAGATTGCGCCGGGCATTGTATCTGATCCCGAAATCCTTGGCGGGCATCCGATTGTCAAGAACCATCGCATCGCAGTATCCCAGCTTCTTGGTCAGCTTGTGGGTGGCATGACCGTGCAAGAAACCCGAGGTGATTATGAACTCACTGATGCTGAGATACAAGCGGTGCTAGTATACTTCGCACCTGCTGCCAAAGAAAAAGATAGGTGAGGGCGTGCGCATCATCTCACACAAGCGTGTTGTGGAGTTCGCCGCAAAACATCCGATTAGTGCCAGCGCGCTTGATGACTGGTATCGCACCATGAAAGTTGGCTCCTTCCACAATCTCGCGGAACTCAAGGCAGCGTTTCCATCGGTGGATCTCATCAAGAAGAATCTGTTCGTCTTCAACATCGGCGGCCATACAGCGCGCCTGGTCGCTATCATGAAATTCACCAGCTATACGGTGTATATCCTTGCAATCTTGACCCACGCCGAGTATGACAAAGACAAATGGAAGTAGAGAGGTGCTATCATGGCTCAAACACAATTCGATGCTCAGGCCGTCGTGCAAGACGCCGCCAGCGCGTGGAGCCACGTCGCCCCCGCCGTCTTCGTGCCGACGAACGATGCCGAGTTTGATCACCTGCTCGCAGTAATCGATCAGGTGGTCATGCTTACGGAAGGCGATGATAATCACCCACTCTCCGGGTTGCTGGAAGTCCTCACGACCATCGCCCATGAGTATGAGCAGGCGCACGATCCCGACGCCTAGCACGGCTTAACCCTAAGCTAAACCTTTTTCTCATTCTGTGCCAGCGTGTGCAGTTGGCCTTAAGCGGCGGTGGCAATGGTGTCGCCCCGTCGTTCGACGCGGAAGCTCAGGCGTATCACTCATTTTCCTATCGCGCAAAAAGGACAAGACACGAAGGTAAACGAAGGAAGCGAAGATACGAAGATCAATGAAACTGATATGCCCGTGCGCTATGACAACGCTCTCAAAATCTTCGTGTGCTTCGTCCGACTTCGTGGCCTTCGTGTCTCGTCCTTCTATCCGAATGCCCGGCGTTTAGCCGCGCAGGCGCTCCAGCACCTTCGGCTGGCGCAACTTGGCCAGCGCGCCGGCCTCGATCTGGCGCACGCGCTCGCGCGTGATGCCGAGCTGGCGGCCCACCTGTTCCAGCGGATAGGTGTGACCGTTGCCCAGGCCGAAACGCAATTCCAGCACGAGTTGTTCGCGCGGGGTCAGCACGTCGGCAAGCACGTCGCGCACCTCCTGAGTGAGGGTGTGCGCGGTGGCGACCTCTTCGGGCGAGGTGCTGGCTTCATCGGCGAGTACGTCGCCGAGTTCCTGCTCCTCATCCTCGCCGACGGGCGATTCGAGCGAGATCGGTGCACCGGGGGCAGATTCGAGTTCATGCAGGCGATGCACCTCGATGCCGACGGCCTGAGCCAATTCCTCTTCCGAGGGGTCGCGGCCCAGTTCCTGCACGAGACGCTGGCGCTCGCGGCGCACACGGTTGAGCGCGGTATTGACGTACACCGGCAAGCGGATCGCGCGCCCCTTATCCGCGACGGCACGGCTGATCGCCTGGCGAATCCACCAGGTGGCATGCGTGCTGAAGCGGTGGCCACGCCGCCAGTCATAGCGTTGCACGGCGCGCATGAGGCCGATATTACCCTCTTGAATGAGGTCAAGCAAGGTTAAGCCACGCCCAACATAACGCTTGGCGATGCTGACGACGAGGCGGAGGTTGGCCAGCACGAACTGCTGCACCGCCTCTTTGTCGCCGCGCTCGATGCGCTTCGCCAGTTCTATTTCCTGGGTGTGGCTGAGCATAGGCACCCGACCGATTTCGCGCAAGTACGCGGTGATCGCATCGATCTCGCCTTCGCCACGGGCTTCAGCGGCATGGTTGTTATCATGCGAACGATGCAATCGGTCGAGGCCGATTTCGACCTCATCCGGCAAATCAACAAGGGAGGTGGTTTCAGTTTCCATGGCCTGGATCTCATCCTCAAGGTCCTCATCGTCCCGGAACTGGTCGAGGTCATCGTCATCGTCGATGATGTCGATGTCTTCGGCTTGGAGCCGGTCGATCGCCTCGTTCAAGTCAACGAGTTCGGCGATCTCGAAGGTGGCATCGGCGGCAGACTTGGACCCACGAGTCTGTCGCTGATTCACACCGCGCGAGCGCGAAGCGCGCAAGGCAGCTTCCACCTCGTCGCGGCGCACCCAGCCGCGTTCACGTCCCTGTTCGAGCAAGCGGTCGAACTGGGAATGTGTCTGTTCGGGCGACGCCAGGGTTGCGGTCGGGGACACCTGCTTTTTGGAAGACCGCTTGGGTGGCGTTGATTCGGTTGTCTCCTGTTTTTTCTTACGTGGCATCGTCGTTTCTTCCGTCGCCCGGCACTACTACCGGTTCACCGCCGGGAGGCCGTTGGCGTTAAGTGATCGGGATAGAGATTGCCTGGCTGGGCATACATCTCGATTTTCCCATTCGTCTACTACTACTTTAGTGTACTCCGCTGATGGTACGGTTTCATACGCGCAAGAAAGCTGCACACTACATCCATCCGTTACCTGTTTTCTGGTGGGCGCTGGTGGTTACTGGTGTGGTCTCGGAAAAGGCCGCATGAGTATAACGGGCATTCCCCCGCTTTCGTCACATCACGTGCGTAGCGTTACCGGCGCTTATGAGCGGATTGGCATCGCTACAACGTCTTAGCAGCCAGGAAGCGAGACACAGCATGGCGAGCAGGAACAATCCCACCCGATCAACGAATGCCTACGAGGGGAGCGTTGATTTCCGAATTGGACACAGTGATGGCGAAGGGATGAGCAAAAAGGATGCCAACTCGAAGATCACAGACAACGCTATCCTCTGACATCTCGTACTTCTGTATTATACCATATCGAAAAGCAAAAAGCACGGGTTTTTGGCCCAAATGTCCTGAGTTACGGCTAAAAATGTGAGAGATACGACAAAACCCCCAGGATCACCAGGGATCGCCGAGGGATATGTGCCTTATCAAGTGAGGAGCGCGAGCTAGCGTCTACAGGAAAGAGCAACCGTGGAGTTTGCCGGCCCCCTGCGGGGGTGTGAAGCCATTCGGTCATTAGGACCGCTCAGCTCCACCCGTTACCGGGCGTCGACCTGCGGCCTATCGAACTGGTGATCTGCCAGCGACCTTATGAC
>DAIDGU010000070.1 GCA_027459785.1 Ktedonobacteria bacterium
ACCCACCCCATATCGCCACCGCTACGCCCTTAATGGAGTAAGTGCGCTTTCAGTGCGTCCCGTCCTGGTCAATGGCCGAGATTCATCCCTATATCCGCCGTTTCGGTATGGATATTGCGGCAGAGCACCCAGGCGCTCTGCCGACAGAGCGGCTGACGACGGTCGATCCCATTTCACGAAACGACGGAAGGATAATGCACAATGGCCGAGACCAAAGGACGCGGACGCGGATTCGCCTCAATGGATCGTGATAAGCAACGCCAGATCGCCAGTAAGGGCGGCAGGGCGGCGCATGCCACCGGCACGGCGCACGAATGGAGCAGTGAAGAGGCGCGGGCCGCCGGGCGCAAGGGCGGCATCGCCACCCGCAAGCGTGTCACAGCAGACTGAGGTGCATACCTCACACTGGCACTGAAGATGCTGTCGCCGGTCACGACCATAGGCTATACTCGTTAAGGAACGAGATCGTTCTTTCATCCATCGCGCAAAACGAGAGGCTCCTATGGCACAGACGACATCATCTTCCAACACATCCCCAGACGTTTCTCCAACTCCTCCCCGCCGCCCTGCGGCTGGCCGGCGCGTCGCCCTCGGTGCCGCCGCGCTGGTGCTGGGTGTGGGGGCGGTGTTGGGAATCATCGCGCATAACCATAGCGCGGCACCCACCAGCGCCGCCAATCCCACGCAGACCGGCTGCCCCTCCGCCGCCGCGCTGCCTGCCGGCTCGCCCGCACCCACGACCACGATCACGCTGGGCGCGGCCAATAGTACGACCCAGGCGCATATCGGCGATATCATCGCCGTCACCCTCCCTTCCAGCACGCAATTTTATTGGTCAGCCTTGCCCGCCCCCACCACGGCGCTGCAAATGCTCGCCCCCGCCGGCTATTACGACGCCGCCCAGCATGCCTGTGTGTGGCGCTTCAAAGCCACCGCCGCCGGCCAAAACGTCCTCGGCTTCACGCGCCAAATGCGCTGCACCAAGGGCATCATCTGCTCCCCCCTCATTCTGGAAGTGCGCTTCGCGCTCGTCGTCCACTAGCATAATGCAGTCCCATCGGTTTGACCTGTAGGTACGGGTCTGGTATGATGAGGAAAAGAGATCCGCGCGGCGGACATTGCACTGCTATGAGTTGTCCGCTTTCTGGAGGAAACGATGGGTAATCTGTTCGCCTGGCTTTTCACTGATCCCGCGACAGAAGGAGCGAACGCGGGCCTGAGCGGCGCGACGCCGATGAACTTCACCCCCTGGATCATCCTGGTCGTCATCGCCTTGCTGATCCCGATCTATTACGCGCTGGAAGGGCGCCGCAAGATCCCCGGCCTGAAAGATCACGGCGTCTGGAAATACATCTTAGACCGCATGACAAACCAGATCTGGCCGTGGGCGTTTGTCGGCATCGCCGTCCTCTTCTTCCGCTGGTCCTTCACCACCTCCTTCTTCGCCTGGCGCATTTGGATGGTCGCGTGGGTCGCGTGGGCACTGGGGCTGGTCGCCTATTGGATCTACTACTTCATCCGCCAGTATCCCGGCCACATGGTCGCTTACCAGAAACGCGCCGAACTCTCGAAATTTCTGCCCAATAGCAATCGGCGGCGCACCGCTGGCGCGCGGCGCTGAGCGCAGAAAATCGAGCGCGCTTTATGCAAGATGACATGCAGGCCCAGGTGTTGGTGCTGCAAGGGGCGGCGTGGGGCGAACATCGCCACGCGCCGCTTTTCGTCTATGCCATCCCACCGGAACTGCAAGCGCACATCCTACCTGGCCACCTCGTGCTCGTCCCCTTTGGCGCGCGGCTGGTCAGCGGCATCGTCTGGGAACTGCGCCGGCCCCACCCCCCGGCCCCCTCCCCATCGGTGATGGAGAGGGGGAGATCGGCATTTCAGGCTGAGCGGCAAGATCTACCTGCTCATCAAGTTGAGCGGCAAGATTCACCTGCACAGCCTAATGGGCGTTCTCCCCTCTCCATCGCCGATGGGGAGGGGTCGGGGGTGGGGCCGTCTTGTTCTCCCTTCTCCATCACTGACGGGGAGGGGTCGGGGGCAGGGTTCCCGTGGAGCGACGGGCTGGGGCCGCGCCCGCTCCGCGCCATCCTCGATCCCGTTCCGCTGCTGGATGCGACGCGCCGTGTGCTGGCACAGTGGCTGGCGGACTATTACGTCTGCCCGCTAATCGATGTCGTGCGGCTGCTCGCGCCCGGCATGACGGGCAAGCAGCAGATCGAGATCATCGGCACGGCTGCGGCTTTGCCGCCACCGGCGGCGGACGACCCCCAGGCGCGGGCGCTGCTTGGGCTGCTGGCGGCGGGCGGGCGCGCGGATGAAGCCGCCGTCCGGCGGGCGCTGGGGCCGCGCCGGGCGGATGCCCTGCTCGCTGCGCTGGAAGCGCAGGGGGCGCTGGCGCGCGTCGCCCATGTGGCCACGCCGCGCGCACTCGCCGCCCTGCCCCTCTTACGCCTGGTCGCCGATCCGGAAGCCGTCGCCACCTGGCGGGCTACCGCCATCGCCCAACTCACCCCCACGCCCGCCGCGCCCGCGAGCGGGAGCAGGGTTACCGTGGCCCGACGGGAGGGATTGGGGGGGGGTGGTTCCACCCCGCGTCGCAGCCGTGGCGCGCTGTTGCAGCGCATCGCCACCGCCGGTGGGCCGGCGCATGCACCGCCCGTGGCCCCGCTGGCCGCGCGCGATCTCGTGCGCCTGCGCGCCGCCGTTGCCGTGGTCGATCTGCTGGGCGCGACACCAGACGGCGTGCGTCCCCAGCGCGAGGTTATGCGCCTGACGCGCGCCACCCCCGCCGCGCTCCGGCTGCTGCTGACTGCCGGCCTCATCGCCGCCGAGCAGCCCGACGCGGCGGATGGTCCTGGCACCCTGCCACTGGACCTCACCGCGCCGCAGCACGCCGCGCTCGATCATATCGTCGCCGCGCTCGACGCCGCCACCGAAGTTGCCGCCCAGGCCGCGGAAAACGCTGTCGCTGATGCGAGCCTCCAGGAGGCCGCGCGCCCGATCCTGCTGCACGGCATCACCGGCAGCGGCAAGACGGAAGTGTATCTGCAAGCGCTGGCCGCCGCGCTGGCGCGGGGTCGGCGCGGCATCGTGCTGGTACCGGAGATCGCGCTGACGCCGCAAACGGTGCGCCGCTTCGCCGCACGCTTCCCAGGCCGCGTGGCCTTGCTGCACAGCGCCCTGCGCCCGCCGGAACGCCAGCGCGAATGGCGGCGCATCCGCGCCGGCGCGGTGGATGTCGTGATCGGCTCGCGCTCGGCCATCTTCGCGCCCCTGCCCGATCTGGGCCTGATCATCCTGGACGAAGAACACGACGGCTCGTACAAAGAAGATCATCGCCCGCCAACCTACCATGCCCGCGAGGTCGCCTTCGCGCTGGCGCGGCTCACCGGCTCCGCCGTGGTGCTGGGCAGTGCCACCCCCGCCACCGAAAGCTATCAGCGCGCGCAGGCCGGCGAATTCGCCCTGGTGGAACTGCGCGAACGGCCCAATCCCCACCCCTTGCCACCGGTGACGGTGGTCGATCTGCGCGAGGAGTTGCATGCCGGGCATACCAGCATCCTCAGCCGCGCCTTGCTGGCGGAGTTGCGCGCGACGCTGGCACGCGGCGAGCAGGCGATCCTATTCCTGAACCGGCGCGGCTCGGCCACCTGTGTGCTGTGCCGCGACTGCGGCCATGCGATGCGTTGCGGGCGCTGCGATGTGCCGCTGACCCACCACCAGGGCCAGGCCAAGCTCATCTGCCATTATTGCAACTGGCGCGAGACACCGCCCCAGCATTGCCCGCGCTGTGGCGGCGACGGCATGCGCTTTTTCGGCGTGGGAACGGAGCGCGTGGAAGCGACCGTGCGCCAGCACTTCCCGGCGGCGCGCATTTTACGCTGGGATGCCGACACGGTGCGCGGTTACACCGACCATGCGCAGTTCGCGCGCGCCCTGGCCGACCGCGAGGTGGACGTGCTGATCGGCACGCAGATGATCGCTAAAGGGCTGGATGTCCCTGGTGTGACGCTGGTTGGCATCATCGCCGCCGATGTCGCGCTCTACCTGCCCGATTATCGCGCCCCCGAACGCGCCTTCCAGGTGCTGACCCAGGTGGCGGGCCGTGCTGGTCGCGCCGAGTTGCCCGGTCGCGTCATTATGCAGACCTTCAGCCCGGACCATAGCTGCATCGAAGCCGCCGCGCGCCACGACTTTCATGCTTTCTATGAGGTCGAGATCGCCACGCGCCAGGCATTCGGCTATCCACCGTTCCGCCGCTTCGTCAAGTTGACCTATACCCACCCAGATCGCCACGCCTGCCAGGTGGAGGCGCTCTCGCTGGGCGATCACCTCGCGCGGCTGATCGAGGATCTCGCCCTGGCGGACACCGATATCGTCGGACCCGCACCGGCCTTCATTGAGCGCCTGCGCGACCAGTATCGCTGGCAGATGATCCTGCGCGGCCCCGACCCACGCGCCGTGATCGCCGCGCTGGCCCCTGGCGAACTCGGCCCCGGCTGGACCATCGACATCGATCCCACCAGTTCCCTCTGACATCAATAGGAGGCATCGGCATGACCGACACCGCTGATCTCGCCCAGATCGTCGAAACGAGCCTGATCGCCTACGCCGCCAATTACGGCACGTTGCCCGGCGCACAGTGGCATGCCACGCCGCCCTGCGACTGGCTGCTGACGGGCATTCCCGACGCGCTCTATAACGGCGTGGAGCGCGCCAGCTTCGCGC
The DNA here is from genome assembly GCA_027459785.1 of Ktedonobacteria bacterium. Classification (GTDB taxonomy): domain Bacteria; phylum Chloroflexota; class Ktedonobacteria; order Ktedonobacterales; family JACDGC01; genus JAJPKG01. The sequence continues at coordinate 4,735 of DAIDGU010000070.1, forward strand.
CGAATCAGTTGGATGCGCAGATCGCGGCGGCGCTCGCGCCCTTCGCCGCGCGGGACGTGCCGGCACTGTGGCATCTCGGCCCGGCCACTCCCGCGCCGGATCTCGCGGCGGCTCTGCCGGCCCACGGCCTCACCCACGAAGAAGACGAACCCGCGATGGTGCTGGATCTCGCCACCTGGCACGATAGCACACCCATGCCGGCGGATCTGGTTATCCAGCTCGTCGATACGGATGCCGCGATGCGCGACTGGATCAACGTCTGGCTCTTTCCGGATGCGGTGCCAGCAGAGGTGCGGGCGCGCTGTTACGCCGCCGAAGCCGGCCTGGGCTACGCCCCCGCCCGCCCGCTACGGCACATCCTGGGTCTGCTGGCGGGCCGGCCCGTCGCCTGCGCCAAGCTCTTCGTCAGCGACGGCATCGCCACCGTGCATTATGTGGTAACGCATGTGGACGTGCGCCGCAGGGGCATCGGCACGGCCATGACCTGCGCCGTCCTGCGGATGGCCCGCGCGCTGGGCTTGACCCATGCCGTCCTCACTGCCTCGGACGAGGGCTACCCGATCTACCAGCGGCTGGGCTTTCGCACCGTCGGCACGCGGCGCACATTCCTCTATCGCCCACCAGCCGACGCAAAAACACTGGGGGCTTGAACATAAGGGGGAATGGGTGCGGGTAGCGAGAATCGAACTCGCGCCCCATGCTTGGAAGGCACGTGTACTACCATTATACCATACCCGCAACGCCCACACTATACCACACCTGGGGTGGCGAGCGCAAGCCGCCGTTTTGACAGCAGTTTCGACAGCAGTTACATATCCTCGGCTTGCTCCTGGCTAAAGTTGCCACATTGGATCCATGGGAGGAAGGGCAAGCCCAGCTTTGTGCCACCTTGCAAGCTATCTTTCCCCGCAACGGGTATGCGGTGGAATCGCTCCGCCAACCGGATACCGATAGCTAGACGAAAGGGCAGGCTACGCCGCGCCCTCCGCCACCAGTTCGCGCGCTGGCGGTGCGGCCTCGTCCTGTGTCCCCACGGTGACGGAGTTCGGTCCCAGCAAGTTTTCCAGCGCGGCGTGCAATTCGGGGCAATACTTCACATGGTTGTCGGCGGGGACCAGCACGGCCTGGGCAGCGTGGTCAGCGGCCAGGGGGACGAGCAGATCGAACGTGTCGGGGCCGCGAAACTTACCTAACGTTTGCATTGCCTCATGAGCTTTGGTGATATCCACGGCGTCTTTGCCGGTGCGCGGGAGCGTGATGTGCAGGTGGTGGCGCACACGCTGCGCCTCGTCCTCGCTCACCACGATAGCCTCCGCGCGTTCCGCCGTGAAACGCACCTCGTCGTCGCGCATCTCCACCTTGCCGGTGACGAAAAGCCGAGCTTCCTCTGTCCATAGCGCCGCCGTCTCGGCATACAGGCGCGGGAAGACGGTGATCTCGATGCTGCCTTGCAGATCCTCGAACTGGACGATCAGCATCGTCGTGTTCTTCTTGGTGATGATGCGCCGCGCCTCCACCACGCGCCCGCCCAGCGTGATCTGCTGGCCGGCCCACTCGTCGCTGAGCGCGGGGATGAACGTCGTCACCTTCGCGCGCAACATCGTTTCCAGGTGGCTCAGCGGATGCGCCGAGAGGTAGAAGCCGATCAGGTCGCGCTCCCACGCCAGCAATTGTTCCTGCGGCTGTTCGGCAATGTTAGGTAGGTCGAAGCGCGCGATTCCGTTTTCTTCCACGTCGCCGAATAGGCTCGTCTGGCCCGTCTTGCGATTCTTCTGCTGTTGCTGGCCCAGCTTGATGGCGCTGTCGAGTGCATTCAAGAGGCGCGTGCGCGTCCCCAGCGTATCCAGCCCGCCGGCCTTGATCAAGCATTCGACCGTCGAGCGCGTCACCGTCTTGCCGTCCACCCGCGCGCAAAGGTCGGCCAGGTTGCGGAAGGGACCGTTGGCTTTGCGCTCACTGATGATCTCGTCGATGGGCTTGCTGCCGACGTTCTTGATGGCCAGCAGCCCGAAGCGCACCGCCCGCCGGCCATCCGCCGCCGTTTCCACGGTGAAGCCGGCCTCGCTGGCGTTGACATCCGGCGCGAGCACCTGCACGCCCATCCGCCGGCACTCGGCGATGGCTCCCAGCACCTTCTTCGTGTCGCTGGCTTCGGTCGTCAGCGTCGCCGCCATGAACTCCGCCGTGTAGTTCGCTTTCAGGAACGCCGTCTGGTACGACACCCAGGCATAGGCGCAGGCATGCGCCTTGTTGAAGCCGTAGCCGGAGAACGGTTCGATGAGATCGTACAACTGGGTGGCGATCTTCTCGCTGATCTTGTTCTTGATGCAGCCGTTGATGAACTTTTCCCGATACTTCTGCATCTCCTCCAGCTTCTTTTTGCCCATCGCCTTGCGGAAAGCGTCCACCTCCAGCCAGGTGAAGCCGGCCAGGTTGACGGCGATCAGCAGCACCTGATCCTGATACACGATGATGCCATAGGACTCTTTCAGGAAGCGTTCGAGGTCGGGATGCAGGTACGTCACGACCTTCTTGCCGTGCTTGGAGGCGATGAAGTCGGGGATCGAATCCATCGGGCCGGGGCGATAGAGCGCGACCATCGCGGTCAGATCTTCGACGCAGGTCGGCTTCAGTTCGCCCAGGTAGCGGCGCATGGCCCCGGACTCGAATTGGAAGACGCCGGTCGTTTCGCCCTGGCCCAACAATTGAAACGTCTTCTCCGCCTCCGGCCCCTCCGTCGGCAGGCGATCCAGGTCCAGGTCGATGCCGCGCGTCTCTTTGACGAACTTCTGCGCGTTCTGCAAGATCGTCAGGTTCGACAGGCCCAGAAAATCCATTTTCAAGAGGCCCAGCGCCTCGATGTGCGCCTGCTCGTACTGCGCGATCATCCACGACTTCGGATCTTTCGGGTCGCGCAGGTGCAGGGGAACGACGTTCACCAGCGGGTCGCGCCCGATGACGACGCCGGCGGCATGCACGCCCGTCGAGCGCACCGAGCCTTCGACCGAGCGCGCCATGTCGTAGATCTTCTTGGTGTTCGGATCATTCTGGTACAACTGCTGGAGATCCCGCACGCCATCCATCGCGGAATCCAGCGTGACCTTGGGGCCAGTGGGGATGAGCCGCGCGATGCGGTCGGCGTCGGATTGCATGCCGAGCGTGCGGCCCACGTCGCGCACCGAGGCTTTCGCCGCCAGTGTGCCGAAGGTGACGATCTGCGCCACGCGATCCCAGCCGTACTTTTCGGCGACGTAGATGATGATCTCTTCACGCCGGTCGTCGGGGAAGTCGGTGTCGATATCAGGCATAGACTTGCGTTCGGGGTTCAAGAACCGCTCGAAGAGCAGATCATAGCGCATCGGATCGACGTTCGAGATGCCCAGGCAATAGCTCACCAGGCTGCCGGCGGCGGAGCCGCGCGCCACGCAACGGATGCCCTTGCTGCGCGCATAATTGACGAAATCCCACACGATCAAGAAGTATGACGTGAAGCCCTTGCTATTGATGATGCCTAGCTCATATTCGATCTTGGCGCGGGCGCGTTCATTGATCTCGCCGAAGATGCGAAACGCGCCCTGCTCCACCTGATGGCGCAGATAGACTTCCTGCGAGGGAAACTCCGGCGGGATGGGGAATTCCGGCAACGATGCCTCGCCGAAGGGGATCGTCACGTTGCAGCGTTCGGCCACGGCCATCGTGTTGCGCAAGGCATCTGGCACGTCGCCGAAAAGCGCCGCCATCTCGGCGGGACTCTTCAGGTAATATTCCTTGCTGTCGAAGCGCATGCGCTTGGGGTCGTCCAGCGTCTTGCCGGTCTGGATGCACAGCAGCACATCCTGCGCGTCGGCGTCATGGCTGCTGACGTAGTGCAGGTCGTTCGTCGCCAACAGGGGCAGGCCCGTCTCGCGGCTGAGATCGTAAAGCATCTGGTTGAGCCTGGTTTGCTCGCTGCCCTCGCCGTGATGCTCCTGGATCTCCAGGAAGAAGCGGTCCTGAAACAACTCGCGGTACCAGTTCACCGTCTGCCGTGCGCCGTTCAGGTCGCCTTTCAGCAGCAATTTCGGGATCTCGCCCGATAGGCAGCTTGAGGTGGCGATGATGCCTTCGCTATACTGCGCCAGCGTCTCGCGGTCCAGCCGGGGGCGCAAGTAATAGCCCTGCGTGTGCGCCAGCGTCGTCAGCTTGAGCAGATTGCGATAGCCCACGTCGTTTTCGGCCAGCAACAGCAGGTGCCAGTAATCATACTGACCCGTGCGGTCGCTCATCGCGCGCGGCGTCAGATAGCTTTCGACACCGATGATAGGTTTGATGCCAGCGTCTTTGCACGCCTGATAGAACTCGATGGTGCCAAACATCGCGCCGTGGTCGGTCAGCGCCAGCGCGTTCATCCCCTGATCTTTAGCGGCCTTCACCAGCTTCTTGATGCGCGAATGCCCATCCAGCAGGGAATATTCGCTATGGACGTGGAGGTGCGTGAATTCAGCAGCCATCGAGCGGAATCTCCATCAAACAAATGGGGCGAGAGCGAACACGAAAATCACGAAACGCCACGAAAAACACGGGAGTATGCACGGCAATGTCGTGGCCTTCGCGCCTCTGCGGGGCTTGCGTGTTCGCTTCGTCTGAGTTTTGGCAGAATGGTCTATCACTCAGTATACGGAACTGGCGGCGGGGTGTTCAAGGGCGCGGGACCAACGGGCGCGCGAGGGTGGGACCATTGGCAACAAACGATTGCTTTACGTTGCCCTGCGCTATCCTGAAACAGGAATACATAGACCAAAAGAAGTAGCTAAAATGGCCAAGATGCTTGATATCCTTTCCTTTGCGGATGCCGCAACGCTACTCAATGTGCCGCAGATGTACGTCGCACAACTGATCAAAGATGGCGTGCTGCAACCAACGACGGAAGGATCCCTTCGTCGGCAGGATGTCATCGCGTATGCGCGTGAGCAAGCGGCACGAACTCATGACGCGCTGGCCGAATTGGTGCAATGAAAAGCACGTTAGCGTCCAAGATAGCAACCGGCCCCGCCATCAACAAGCCCTCCTCGTATGGCAAACATACATTGAAGTTTAGGCTATAACCATCAATTTTGCAAGAATGATCGCGGTACCTGGCCGGCGTGTGGCATGCTATACATAAGAAAGCGACAAAGCCAGCAGGAGCAAGAACCATGACCACTATCCCACGCCAGGTGCGCGTCGTCGAGGTGGGGCCGCGCGACGGCCTGCAAAACGAGAAGACGATTATCCCCACGGCAGCTAAGCTGCGCTTCATCGAACTGCTGAACACAGCCGGCTTCCCAGAGATCGAGGTCACGTCGTTCGTCAGCCCGAAGGCGATCCCGCAGCTCGCGGACGCCGCCGAGGTCTTTCCTGCGGTAGCGCAACAGCCAGGGACGCGCTATTCCGTGCTGGTGCCGAACGAGCGCGGCATGGCGCGGGCGGTGGCGGCGGGGGTAGCTGCCATCGCCGTCTTCACGGCAGCCTCGGAGTCGTTCACGCGCGCCAACATCAACATGACCATCGCCGAATCCATCGCCGCTTTCCGGCCCGTGGTCGCCACAGCGCGGGCGGCGGGGATGCATGTGCGCGGTTACATCTCCACGGCGTTCGGCTGCCCTTACGAGGGGGCGGTGGCACCGGCGCAGGTGGTGCGGGTGGCGGCGGAGTTGCTGGCGCTGGGGGTGGACGAGCTGAGCATCGGCGATACCATCGGCGTCGCCACGCCGAATCAGGTGACGGACCTCGTTCCTTTGCTGGCGGAACAAGCGGGGCTGGACCGCCTGGCGCTGCACTTCCACGACACGCGCGGCACGGCGCTGGCGAACGTGCTGGCGGCGCTGCACCTGGGCGTCAGCACCTTCGATAGCGCGGCGGGCGGCGTGGGGGGCTGTCCCTATGCCCCCGGCGCGGCGGGCAACCTGGCGACCGAAGATTTGCTGTATATGCTGCACGGCATGGGCATCCAGACGGGCATCGACCTGGCCGCCGTCGTGCGCGCCAGCAGCTACCTGGCCACCATCGTCCAGCGCCCGCTCACCAGCAAATATCTGCAAGCGGCAATCAGCGCCAGGCAAACAGATATACCATAGCCTAATCAGGTAATGTACTTGACGTGACATGCATCAATCCCCTACGATAGAGCGGCCAGCGAGACGAGCAATTGTTGCGTCCTGCTGCTGCAATCACCGTCGGGGAGATGTGCCGCCATGCAGTCGAACGAGCGCGATGCCACGTTGGCGGTTACGGTCGTGCGTAAAAGGCCGACCATCAAAAGCCTTCGTTTGCCTCAACCATCGCCATCGGCGGTATCATCGCTCCAGACGTTGACCTTCGCGACGCTGATCTTCGTGATCATTGGCTCATCCACTGCCGTCATTGGCATAACATTACTCCATGCATTGCATCCACCGGCGGCGACAGCGCAAATCAGCAATCCCATTGCCGCGGAAAACGCCCTCCCTGGCACATCATCCTGGATCATCACAACCAACGCATACGCCTCCGCAGGCCAAATCTCCGGCTATGCCACGGATGTCAGCGTGAACGAGGGGGGAACGATTAGCTTCGCCGTTTCTACCCGTTTCGCTGGCGACGGGTATTCCTTCAAAATCTTCCGGCTGGGCTACTATCAGGGTCTCGGCGGTCGCCAAGTGTATGAGTTGGATAATCAGGTGGGCCTGGCACAAGGGTATTATGTGGATCATAGTTTTGTCACCGGTCTCGCCAACCAACTGCCCAGCAATTGCCAATCCTGTATCTTTGATCCGCTCGACAGCTTGAACCAGCACACCTATATGATAGACGCGAACTGGCAGGTGACGCAAACGTTGCATGTGCCGGCCACCTGGGTGACGGGCTATTATCTGGTGCTGCTGACTACGGCGGAAGGCAAACAAAGCTATATTCCTTTCATCGTGCGTGATGATGCCCAACGCGGTGCCTATCTCGTGCAGGCCAGCGTCACCACCTGGCAGGCGTACAATTATTGGGGCGGGCGCAATGCGTATGGCTATTGGAACGGCACGATCCAGGACGGCACCGGGCGCTCGCGCATCGTCTCCTATAACCGCCCGTATGTGCGTGGCGATGGAGCCGGCGATCTTTTCCTGCGCTCGGAGATCAACTTCCTGCGCTTCGTGGAAAAAGAGGGCTACAACGTTTCATATACAACGAATGTCGATATCACCAGAAATCCCAGTGTGCTTGGCCGTTTCAAATCATTGATCCTGGTGGGACACGATGAATATTGGTCGCCGCAAGAGCGCACCGCCGTGACTGATGCCCTCAAAAATGGCATGGATCTCATGGCCTTTTCCGGCAACGAGGCGTATAAGAAGATTCGCTTCCAACCGGATGTCAACGGCCATGCTTACCGCGAGCAGGTGTATTACCGCGACCTCACCGATCCCGCTTACAAGAATCCCGCAACAATCCAGGATACGACGGTTCCCTGGCGCAATCCGCCAATCAACCAAACCGAAAATATCTTTCTGGGCGAGATGTGGAATCTTGGCCGTACCCTTCCGGATAACAAGCCAATGAATTTCACGGTGACGGATACGAATGAGTGGATGTTTGCTGGCAGCGGCTTACATAACGGTGATGTGATCAAAGGGATCATGGGCCACGAGATGGATTCATTCGTTGATAATCACGTGCAGCCACAATACGTTACCACCGTCTCCGACTCTTTGGTCTACGATGATCACTATCGGTTAATCGTGCATTCGAATGCGGCCTTTTATTATCCTACTGGTAATAGTTTTGCCTTCGATGGTGGCACGGTGTGGTGGAGCTTAGGCTTAGATGATTTTGGCGCGCAGATCTCGTTTCCCCGCAATGAATATCCTGTCGCGGTAGACCCTCGCTTGCAGAAGGTAACAGAAAATTTGCTCGATGCGGTTGTTAATCCATTGGTTTTTGAAATCGATGCGCTGGCCCTGGCCTCCCCGCCCGGCGCGAGTAATGTGACTCCCGGTCCCGTTGGCGGCGGTGGAGGCGACTGACCCTTGGGCAACGCACCTGATCGCGGCGTCAGCCGCGACGAAGGAAATGGACAAGCATGAGCTGTGGAGGAGGTAGCGGGTATGGCACGATATCTGGTCACAGGCGGCGGCGGCTTCATCGGATCGCATCTAGTGCGCGCCCTGGTGGCACGTGGCGATCAGGTGAATATCTTGGATGACACGTCGACCGGCACGCCGACGCGAGTGGCCGATCTCGGCGCGGCTGTCGCCTGGATCGCGGGGGATGTACGCGATCCGGTGGCTGTGGCGCGGGCCTGTCAGGGGGTCGAAGTCGTCTTCCATCAGGCGGCCATCGCTTCCGTTCCGCGCAGTGTGGGGGAGCCGTTGCTAACGCACGCCGTCAATGTGACTGGCACGCTGCACGTTTTGGAAGCGGCACGGGCTGCCGGCGCGCGGCGCGTGGTCTTCGCATCGTCCTGCGCCATCTATGGCGATGATCCCGCGCAACCGAAGCGCGAGGATATGCCGCCCCAACCGCGTTCGCCTTACGCGGTGCAAAAGCTGGCGGCAGAGACGTATTGCCGCCTGTGGGCGGCGCTATACGGCCTGGAAACGGTGGCGTTGCGCTACTTCAACGTCTTCGGGCCAGGGCAAGATCCGACGAGCGAATATAGTGCGGCCATTCCGCGCTTCATCGCGGCTGTTCAGGCAGGACATGCGCCAGTTATTTATGGCGATGGCGAGCAGGCGCGCGACTTCGTTTATGTCGGTGATGTGGTGGCAGCGAACCTGCGTGCGGCACAAGCTGAAGGCGTCAGCGGCGGGGTCTTCAACATCGGCACCGGTCAGTGCATCACGTTGAATCAACTGATCGCGCATCTCGCTGAGATCACCGGCCAATCTATCCACCCCCACTATGCCCCGGCGCGGCGTGGTGATGTGCGTGTGAGCCGCGCAGATATCAGGTTGAGTCAGACACAGCTGGGCTTCACACCGTCGCTTGGTTTCACCGAAGGCTTGCGGCATGTCTTGGCGGGTCAGATCCTGCCGAATCATGGGAACGAATAGGCTATTGACGCCTTGGCTTTTCCATGTTAGCATGCGGTCACACACCTGGCAGGCACGCCGCTGCCATCCAAGGGGTGTCCCCTCATACTAAATCAATCAGTAGGAGATATGCAATTATGATCATAGCTGAGTTGAAGCGTTATGCTTTACTCGCGCGCAAATGGCTCTGGCTGTTGATGGTGGGCGTGATCCTCAGCACCAGCATCGGCCTGGCGGTGAGTATAAAGCAAGCGAAAGGTTCTTACTCCTCTTCGGCTACCGTCCTGATCAGTCTGCTCAATCTCACAAACTTGAATCCATTGGCCCGCGAACAAAATGTCATCGCACTCATCGATCCGATCATCCGCAGCGATGTCGTCCTTACGCCGGTGGCCGCGCAATATCCCCAGGTCAGCGTAGCCTCGTTACGAGCAGCCATCAAAGTGACATCGCCGGCATCCAACAATTCATCAACCATTTTACCGCCGGTCATCATCACCGTCACCGTAGCCGATCCCGCCCTGGCGGTAAATCTGGCGAACGCGGTGGCGCAAAGCGTCGTGAACTTTTATAATCAGGAAGGCACCGTTTATCAAACCCGCGAGAGTTTATTAGCCCAACAGGCACAGACGTTGCTCCATCAACTGCAACAAGAAGAGCTCACGCTCAAGCAGGCGGAAGCGGTAAACACCGGTTCAACCCTCGTGCATAATCTCGAAGTCGATCTCGCCGACGGTTTCGTCAAATATCAGGTGATCAATACGGAGCGGTCGTTAGCCAAAAACGCGCAACTGGAACGCCAAGCGACGATTGAAATCCTTAGCGCGGCCACCGCTCCGATCGGCTCCACATCCAACATCCAAAATGTGCTGGCGGCGGCAGCGCTGGGGCTATTACTGAGCCTGATGGTAGCGTTCGCGCTCACTGTGCTTGATGATCGTCCGCGCACGCTCGCGGCGGTGCAGCGCGTGGCCGCGCCGGTGCTGGCTGCGCTGCCAGCTGAAAAGCCAGCGCGCCTGAAAGGGGCCGACCGCCCTTCGCGCCACCTGAAAGCATATCAGGAGCTAGCAACAAACCTTCACCTCACCCTCACGCCCGGCTCCGTCACCAGCCTCTTGCTGGCCAGCCCCGAAGCCGATAGCGGCAGCGCGGCGATGGTCGCGCGCAATCTGGCCTACGTGTTGGAACAGCGCGGCCACCGTATCGTTTTGGTAGATGCCAATCTCACCCGTCCCCGTCTCCACACCTTCTTCCCCGGCGTCAAAAATGAGGCCGGCCTCGGAACCGTGCTGCGTGATATGCAGCACCAACAGCGTGACATCCCGAATCAGTTGCCGACGCATCAGATCACCGCTTCTATTCGGCTGCTGACTGCTGGCACGCCGATCACCGATGATAGCAATCTCTTCGAGTCCGACGCCATGCAGCAACTCTTGCTGGCCTTGTCAGCGATGCGACCAGACTGCATTATCTTTACAGGTGCGCCGCTGCTTCAGAACATCTCCACTGCACTGCTGGCTGGCTATACCACCCACACAGTTGTGACGGTAGATGCCGGGAAAACGAGCCTCTATACCTTACAGGAAAGCATGAACCGGCTGCGCAACTATGCCATCACCCCGGCTGGTGTTGTGGTCTACCGGGCTAACGATGTTCTCCGTCTTGATGCCCCATCGGTCATCAGCCGGGCAAAGGGTGAGATGGATAAGGCAAGATGAGCGAATCCTACAGCGATCTTTCGCGTGGACGCACCGACCCGGCAACAACGGTCATCACGATGGCGAATGCTGAGCGTAGCGACGAGTTTCCCGCCACTGCCAGTGCTGATACCGTCATGCTCTCGACGTTAGGGACAGCCGGTTCGCGCGCGATCCATAAGAATATTTTGATCGGGCTGGTCACGATCATCGTAACCACAATCGCCGTGCGCTTTTTTGGTATTATCAACCAGGCAATTGTTTCCGCCAGCTTCGGCATCGGGGCCACATTGGATGCCTTCACTGTGGCACAATCGGTTCCCGTCCTGTTGACAGGTCTCATGGTGAGCGCCATCGAAGTCGCCACGATCCCTATCTTCGTGCAGGTCTTGAACGAAAAGAATCAGCGTAAGCTCTCTGCACTCTATAGCAGCACGCTCAATGGGTTGATCGGCTTCGTGCTTATTATCACCGCCGCATTGATCGTGGGCGACGCCATCTTCATCAAGCTTGCCGCGCCCGGCCTGGACCCGGCGACTGCGGACCTCGCCCGCACGCTGGCCTATATCATTTTCCCGATTTTCTTTTTCAATGCGGTCACGTCGTTTTTTAGTGCGGTCCTCTACGCGCAAAACCGCTTTGGCATGCCCACCATCATCGGCGCGGTGGTGCCAATCGCCATGACCCTCGGCACGCTGGGTGGCATGTGGCTGGGCTATGGCATCGAAGGTTTAGCTATCGGCACGTGTGCAGGGTCATTCTTGCAACTGTTGCTGACACTCTTCCTGGCGCGCCGACTCCACATCGGTTATCGTCTCGCGCTCGACTGGCAGATGCCAGAGGTACGCCAGTTTGTCAAGCTGGGCGCGCCCGCGCTGGTCAGTTCACTCTTCGTTCTCGCCAACCCCTTCGTCGATCAGATCGTTGCTTCTGCCCTGGGAACCGGCGTCATCGCTTCCATCAGCTATGCGCTGAAGATCATCGATATCTTTATCGCGCTCTTCTTTGGGCCGGTAACGCGGTCGATCTTTCCCACGTTTTCAAAGCTGGTTGCCGAACGCAATTTCTTTGAATTCAAGCGCGCCATTCGGCTGTATATGTGGGGGATGTTCCTGGTTTTGATGGTGATCACGGCGCTCGCCATGTATACCGCCCCCATGTATGTTCCGCTCTTATTCAAACACGGGTTGGTCACGCAAGCTCAGATCGATCTGACGGTAACGATTTTGCGCGGTTTCCTGGTGGGTGTGCCACTGATGGGCCTGAGCAATTTCTGCGCGCGAACGATTAATTCACTGCAAAAGCATATTTACCTGTTCTGGCTCGCGCCGTTTAGCCTGTTGGTGAACGCGGGCCTGGATGTCGTTCTAGTGCATGTTGTGGGGCCAATCGGGATCGCGCTTTCAACCTCGGCGGTGTATGCCTTCAACGTGGTTGTGCTGGTGCTGATCCTACGCTACCTGATTGGCCGCTTACGATTCTTCCGGCTGGACGAAGTGCTGGACGATCTCATGCGCATGAGCAAGGTTTTCCTTCACTTGGATACACAATGGCGCGCGAGTGGCGCAAGCCGGATCCTGCGCCAGCCCATCGTGCAGGCAGCGGTCGCCGTGGTCACATTCGCCGCCGTGGCCGCAGCCTCGGCGTCAAACCTGCCGCGCGCCATGCGCGTGACAACGAATGTCGCTTTGGCCTGCATCTTTGTGCCATTTCCTTTTTTGTTGCTCTTCATCTGGGGAACAACCGTCAACTTCGAGCATTACGATCTCATCAACGGGTTTACCTATGGTGGCCTTTTGGTGACGATCTCGCTGGTAAGCTTCACCATCTTAGCCGCAATCCACTGGCGGTTTATCCTCCAACAGCATCCGGCGTTTTTGCCGATGTGCGGCTTCGTCATCTGGACCGCCATCGGGTCGCTACATGCAGGGTTGAATAAAACCGCACTGCTCCAGACATTGGAGATCTTTATCAATTTCCTGGGAATCATGGTGGTGACGGCCATCATGACCCGCAAACAACAGATCTACGCCCTCATCGATGCCATGTTGCTCGTCGCCTTCGGCAATGCGGTGTTTGGCATCGCGCAACACGTGCTACGTTTCAGCGGCTATCAGGATAATGCCAATTATCGGGTGCCGGGCATCTTCGACTGGTCGAATACCTTCGCCTATTACCTGGGCATCATGATCATCCTGACGATCTATCGCGCCTACTTGACACAGACCAATTGGCGCATCTGGTGGACGATCACCTTAGTCGTCGAAGTCATCGCGCTCTTCTATACCTACAGCCGCTCATCGCAGGCGACCGTGCTACTGGCCGTGGTGGCAATGCTGTCGATCATTGACTGGCGCACGCGCATCTTGGGTATTGCGGTAGGCGTGGCGGGGGTTGCCGCTGTTTTCATCGGGCCTTTCATCGGTTTCAATTTGCTCAATCGCTTCACCTCCGGCGATAGCACCTCGCTCGACGGGCGCACCAATTACTGGCAGATTTTGCTGGCGCATTCGAGCGTCACGAACTTGCTGGGCAATGGGTTTGGCGCGGCAGACAAAGTGATTGCACAAGCGACAGGCGGTTTTGTCAATTCACCGCACAATTCCTACCTTCAGGTCATGTTCGACACGGGGATCATCGGCATGATCTTCTTTGTGTTGACGATCTTCGCGCCCTGCGTGATGTTGATCTGGCCGAGTGAGGAAAGCAAAGAATATCGCGCAGTACGGGCGTTGGGCTTCGGCGTACTCGTCTTCGGCGCGATCGTCACGTTCGCCAATCAATATATGCTCTATGTCATCAGCACAAGCTTCTGGATCGTAGTTTCGTTGCCGTTCTCGCGCGCCTTTGCCGAAGATGTACCGGTGAGCGAAGCACAGCAGAAAGCAGCGTCTCCCGCCCCGGTTTCCGTCGCATCACTGGCGGCAGCCAATCTGCCGGAGGAGTAGCAAGGTGCGTGTGCTTTTTGTGACCTCAACCTTTTGGCCGCAGATCGGCGGCGCAGAGATCGCGCTGCATCGCCTGATGGCCGCCTGCCAGGCAGCAGGGCATGAGGTTGAAGTCATCACCGTGCGACGCAAGCAGGCTTGGCCGTTGCACGATGCGCTTGACGGCATCCCCATCACGCGTGTAGGCGGCGTCTTCCGGCGCGGCGAACTGCGCGCCGGGCGCATCCTTTCAGCTATCCTCTATGCACAAGTAGCGCGTTGCGCGCTACCTAAACTGCGGCAGGCAGATCTGGTCTTTTGCGCACGCATGAGCTTGCTGGCCGCTATCGTCGTATCACTCGCCCGCTGGCTGGGCAAACCGGCGATCATTCAGATCGCCAGCGCCGGCCCTGCTCCGGGCGACCCCGGCACGGATATCGCCGCCTCCCCGCCGCTGCTTGCCGGCCCCGTCACACCCGCCACCCCGCAGATCTATGCGCCGCCGCGCTCCTGGGTGGGCGCGCCCCTGCTGACCTTGCGCCGACAGCATCCCTTGGGGTTTAAGGCGCTCTTGCGGGCTATGCGCGGGCGCAACGTGTGGATCGTCGCGCTGACGGAGCAGATGCGGGCGCGCCTGCTCGCTGATGGCTTCGCGCCGGAACGCATCATCATCATCCCAAATGGGCTGGACGAAGCCGGCTTTCGCGCCGCTGTGCCGATCCCACCTGACCACGCAGCGCACCCACCGACGGCCATTGCAGTCGGACGCCATAGTTATGAAAAGGGCATGGATGTCCTGTTGAGCGCCTGGCAGATCGTCCATGCAGCTCTACCGGAAGCCCGGCTGGTGTTGCTGGGCGATGGTCCCATCCATGCGCAGTTGCGCGAGATCGCCGCGCGGCTAGGCGTGGCGGATAGTGTGGCGTTTCGGGGTGCCTCGCCCCATGTTGCTCAGGAGTTAGGCGCGGCGGATGTCTTCGTACTGCCGTCGCGCTGGGAGGGGTTTTCGAATGCCTTGCTGGAAGCGGTTTTCGCCGGCCTACCCTGCGCGGTGACAGATGTTAGTGGCGCGCGGGAGATGGTCGTGCCGGACGACAACGGCACCATCGTGCCGGTTGGAGATTATCAGGCGCTGGCCCAGGGGATCATCTCGCTGCTGCAAGACCGCCGACGTGCGCGGGAGATGGGGGCGCGCGGACGGGAACGCGCCCGCGCCCATTTCACCCAGGCGCAGGTGACGGCACAGTACCTCGCTTGTTTCACACGCCTGGTAGCGCCAATGGACAAGGGGATGCAAATATGATGGAGATGGATCAAGTGGCTCAGCCCGCTCCCCCTGCTCTGGCAGAACAACCGTTGCGTGTTGCCATCTTCGCCCTGCAATTCGCGCCTCTGGTGGGTGGCGCGGAGACTCAGGCGCTCACGCTGGCGCGGGAACTGCTGGCGCGCGGTCATCAGGTGCGTGTCTTTACCCTCCGCTTTCAGTCGCAATGGCCACGCCGGGAGGTGATCGATGGCGTGCCGGTGACGCGCATCGGCGGCATGCAACTGCGCTGTCGCCTCAAGCTCGGCTTCGGATCAGATTGGCTCAGCTATCTGAACACGTGGCGTGCGCTGTGGCAGGCGCGCCGTGAATTAGATCTGCTGCACGTTACAACCATCACGCCATGGGCCGGTGTGGCGGCGTTGTTCGGGCGCTTGACTGGCAAGCCCGTCCTCGTGCGTTGCTCAAATGTCGGGCCTGATTCGGATAGTAGGGTACAGGTGGGTGACGAGGCATGGCTATACCCTGGCACGCCTGCGCCCGATCAACTTTGGAAGCGCGTGCCGCCGCGCTCCTGGGTCGGTGGCGATCTCACCACCATGCGCAGTTGGTGGCCCGCATGGCTGCTGGCCCAGCGCGCCCTCCATGCTCGGCATGTGCATTTCCTCGCCATCTCGTCGCGGACTGCCCGCTATCTGGCACGTTACGCCTACGCTCCCGCACGCATCCATGTGATCCCAAATACCGTACACCTGCCGTTGGCAGCGGCTCCGCGCGCGACCGCCCTCACCGCCCCGCGCGTCGTCTGCGTAGCGCGGCACAATTATGAAAAAGGCGTGGATGTGTTGCTTGCCGCCTGGCAGATCGTGCGGGTGCGCTACCCCGCCGCCCGTTTATTGCTGGCCGGTGGCGGGCGGTTGCTGGAAGCACATCGCGCGTTAGCGGATGCATCAGGGTTGGGCGACAGCGTCGCGTTCCTCGACAATTATCACATGGTTCCTGAACTTTTGCACAGCGCCGATTATTTCGTCTTGCCGTCGCGCTGGGAGGGTATGCCCAACGCGCTGCTGGAAGCTTGCGCCCACGGGCTGCCCTGCGTGGCGACGCGCGTCAGCGGCTCAGAAGATATCATCACCGACGGCGTCTCTGGGCTGCTGGTGCCGCCGCTGGACCACGTGGCGCTGGCCGATGCGCTGCTCCGCTTCCTGGACGATCCCGCGCTGGCCGAACAGTGCGCGCAGCAGGCGCGGCTGACGGTGGCAGCGCGCTATCAGCCGGATATGGTTCTGGCGCAGTATCTCACCCTGGTTCACCAACTCAGCGGCAGCACATTCCACATGCCAGCGACGGTGGAGGCAGCGGTATGACCCCTGAAGCTCCCATTCGCGTGCTCTTGCTGATGGAGGCGTTTGCCACCGGCGGCGCGGAGCGCAGCTTTCACCACCTGGCGGCGCACCTGCCGCCAGATCGCTTCGATGTGCGCATCGGCACGTTGAAGCCGGGCGGCGGGCTGGCGGCGGACTTCGCTGCGCTGGGTCGGCCCATTGTCCCCTTCCACCGGCGTTGGCGCTGGGATCTGTCGCCCGTCGCGCGCTTGGCCGCCTATTGCCGGCGCGAGGAGATCGCCATCGTGCATGGCATGCATTGGCTCTCTGGCACATTCGCGGCGCTGGCGGCACAGCGCGTGCCGGGGTTGCGCGCCATCGGCTCAACGGTCTCGCTTTATTATGATGATGCCCGTTTGGGGCGCTTGCGCGCATGGAGCGACCGCCGGCTGTCACCGCACCTGGCGGCGATGATGGTCAACACGATGCTGTTGCGCGGCTATCTCATCGCGCATCACTTCCCGGCGGATCGCATTTGCATCGTGCCGAACGGCGTCGGCGCACCCGATCTCAGCCAGGCATCCGTGATGCGTGCCGCGATCCGCGCTCGCCATGGTATCCCGCTGGCAGCGCCCTGTGTGGGCATCCTGGCGCGGCTGCATCCGGTGAAAGATCACGGTACCTTCCTGCGGGCGGCGCAATTGGTACTGCAAGCCCGCCCCGATGCACGTTTCATGGTCGCGGGTGACGGCACGGAGCGCGACCGGCTGATCGCCCTGGCCGATCACCTGGGCATCCGCGAGCGGGTCGTCTTCACCGGGGCGGTCGCGGGGGCGGCAGACGTGATGCCAGCGTGGGACATCGCCGCGCTGACTTCCGTGCGCGAGGGGTTGCCAAACGCCGTGATGGAGGCGCTGGCCTGGGGTGTCCCCGTCGTCGCCACGAATGTCGGCGGGGTGCCGGATGTCGTCGTGCCACACATCACCGGCGCGCTGGTGCGACAAGGCGATCCCACCTCCCTGGCCGGGGCATTGCTGGCGCTCATCAATGATCCAACCCATGCAGCCCAAATGGGCGCGGCAGGCCGCCAGCAGATCCTGGCACGCTGGTCCCTGGCGCAGATGGTGGAGGCTTGCGTCACGATGTATGCGTTCGCCTCGGAGGCACCCAACCGCCAGCCAGCACCAACCACTGCGGCGCATGAACGGGAGGTAGCGCATGCGCATTCTCATCTGTAATAACCGCTACTTTCCTTCGACAGGGCCGGAACGCTATCTCTTTAACGTCACCACCTTGCTTGAAAGCCACGGTCACACCGTCATCCCGCTGGCCATCGCCTGGGATGAGAACATCCCTACGCCATATGCCAAGTATTTCGTGCCACCCCCCGTCGACGGCCAAAGCGTCTATTTCCGGCAATACAAAGATCGCCTGGGCCTTCAGGCTCAGTGGCGGCTGTTCTCACGCTCGGCTTATTCCCAGGTCGCCAAGGCTGCCGCTGCGCGGATCATCGAGGCCGAAGGCATTGATCTGATGTACGTGCTGCATGTCGCCAACATGCTCTCGCCCAGCGTCGTGGATGCCGCCGCTGACCGGCACATCCCCGTTGTGATGCGCTTGTCAGATTTCAACTTGCTCTGTCCGTCGTATCTCTTTTTGCGTGACGGCCAAGTCTGCCAGGAATGCTTGCATGGGCTGCATCACGCCATCCAGCATCGTTGTCTACAAGATTCCGTCGCGGTGAGTACAGCACGGGTGCTGGCGATGCAGGTGCAGCGCCGCATGGGCGTGTATGCGCGCGTCAATGCCTACATCACACCGTCGCGCTACATGGCGGAACAGATGGAACAATATGCGCCGGCACAGGGCAAGCTGCATCACATCCCCAGTTTCATGGATGTGGCACGTATCACCCCCGCGACCGGCAATCAGGGATACCTGCTCTTTTTCGGGCGCGTCGCGCGCGATAAAGGCGTGGAATGGCTATTGCACGCACACGCTGGCATGACGCCGTCGGTGCCGCTGGTCATTGCTGGCAAAAGCAGCGATGGCGAACAAGAGCGCCTGGCAACACTGATCACGCCAGAACAGCGCCCGTTCGTCACTTTTGTCGGCTTCAAGTCTGGGCAGGAACTAGCTGATCTGATCGATGGGGCGCTGGCCGTGGTGCAGCCATCCCTGTGGCACGACAACGCGCCAATGAGCGTCTACGAAAGCCTGGCACACGGCAAACCCGTTATCGGCACGAACCTGGGTGGCATCGCCGAGCAACTGACGCCGGATTGCGGCCTGCTGGTGGAACCCCATGACATCCCCGGTTTGCGTATGGCCATGCAGCGCCTCTGCGACGATCCCGCATTAGTGGCGCGGCTGGGTCAGGGCGCACGGCAACGCGCCGAGGCCGAATTCAATCCAGAGATCCACTACGACCGGCTGATGCGCGTCTTCACCGCTGTGGACGCATCAGGGATGGCACAGGCATAATCGCGCTCACTGAGAGCGCCAATGAGGAGCGATGCGATGAGTATTATTGGATTTTTAGAGCAGCGTTATCACCGCTGGTTGGTGCAACGACTGCGCCGGCGTGGCGCGAAGATAGCAGCGGACTGCCGCATTATCGGCAAACCCAGCTTCGGCTCTGAACCCTATCTAGTGGAGATCGGACGGCACGTTACCATTTCCTCCGACTGTATGCTCATCACCCACGACGGCGCGACCTGGGTCTTCCGCGATCAACCCCGCTATCAGCACGTCATCAGCTACGGCGCGATCCGTATCCTGGATAACTGTTTCATCGGCGCGCGCTCAACTATCTTACCAGGCGTCACCATCGGCCCGAACGCAATCGTCGGGGCAGCCTCGCTGGTCAACAAGGACGTGCCGCCGGGGGTCGTCGTAGCGGGTAATCCCGCGCGGGTGATTTGCACTGTCGAAGAATATGCTGAAAAACAACTTGCCCGCACACCAGCTTATTCGGTGCCGGAGTATCAACGCGATAAACAGCGCGTGGTGGAAGAACTGTATCTGCGCCATTGACGCGCACCTGCATCTGGCCAAGCGCGATCATTCGAGGAAGCATAGTGTGAGCGAGAAGGAGGGAACGAGCGATGCGCATTGCGATGCTGGGGCTGAAAGGCTTGCCCGCAACTTATGGGGGCGTCGAGCGTTACGCCGAGGAGGTGGCGACACGCATGGCCGCGCGTGGTCATGAAGTGATCGTCTATTGCCGCGCCCATTACACCCCGAATAGCGCCACCGAGACGCAGTACAAGGGGGTCACGCTCGTTCGCCAGCGCACAATCCACACGAAGACAGCCGACACCCTCTCGCACACGCTCACCGCCTCGCTGGATCTCATGCGGCGCAAGGTGGACGTGGCACACTATTATAGTCTGGGACCGTCGGTTTTCGCCTGGCTGCCGCATCTGCGCCATATCCCCACGCTGGTTCACGTCCACAACCAGGAATGGCGGGGCGGGCGCTGGGGGCCGGTGGGCAAAATCTTCTTTCGGGCGGCGGATGTGACGGCCTTGCGCTTCCCTTCCGCCACCGCCGTCATCTCGCACCATTTCTTGGAGTATTACCAGCCGCGCACAAACCAGGCAATCGGCTTCACTTCGACGGGCATTGCGCTACCACCGCCCGCGGACCCGCGCGCCGATCTGGCGTCCCTGAACGCGCTGGATCTGCAACCCGGCAATTATCTTCTTTTTGTCGGTCGGCTCGTTCCCCAAAAAGCGATCCACCTGCTGATCGAAGCATACGAACAACTCGCGCCGGAAATGCCGTTGGTCATCGTGGGCGACGCTGAGAAGAACGCCTCATATGCCGCCAGCCTGCGCAAGCATGCCACACCGCACATTCGCTTCCTGGGCTATCGCTATGGCGCAGAACTCGATACCCTGTACCGCCAGGCATACCTGTACGTTCATCCTTCCATTCATGAAGGCATCGCGCTGACACTGTTGGAAGCGATGGCCCACGGCTCCGCCGTGCTAGCGAGCGACATTCCCGAAAACCTGGAAGGCATGGGCGCATGCGGCATGACCTTTCGCAGCGGCGATGCCGATGATCTGGCGACGAAATTGGCGCTGCTCATCGCGCAGCCGGAACTAGTGGAGGCGCAACGGCGCGTCAACGCCGCCTACATCGCGGCGCAGTATTCCTGGGACGGTGTGACGGATCGGCTGGAAGCGATCTACCAGGCATTGATCGACCAGCGCCCCTTGCCGGCCATTGATAAGCCGGTTCCCGTTGCCGCCATGCCGGTCAGCGCGACGGTGCCGGCGACCGGCGATGAAGCGTGAGCAACAATGCAGACGGCATGATTCATGCGGAAGAGAGAGCATGAACGCGCCGAGCGAGGATCGGCGCACGTCTTAGGAGGAGCGATCATGAATCCACAAGATCAGCAACCAAATCTGCAGAACGATCCCGCGCAGGGCGCGTTGAACCCCAATCCACAGAACCTGGACCCGAACGATCCCAACGTAGCACGCGACCCCGTCTGTGGCACGCTGGTGGATAAACGCACCGCAGAAAACACGATGGCTGCGCCAGTCAACCAGCCGATGGAGACGCTCTATTTCTGCTCGGCGCAATGCAAGGCAACCTTCGAGGAAAACCCCGATCAGTTCGGGTATAACCTCTAATAGGCTTTTAGGCTTTGCGGGTGATCTGTATGGAAAACGGAGGACAGACATTCCTGTCTGTCCGGCCCCACTGACCACCGTCTTTACCCTCAAGGGGTATAACGTCCCGACGGGCGGACGATGTCGGTGATCGCCCGCCCGCTTTGGAAGGGCGGGTTCCCATCTGCCACCCGCCGGTTTGGGCCGGTAGGCCACCTCTCCTTCCCCTGGTCTGTAGGGGCAATCCCTTGTGGTTGCCCTGCCCCCTATGATTAACCTGCCTCCTGTGGTTGCCCTGGCCCCTATGATTAACCCGCCTCCTGTGGTTGCCCTGCCCCCTATGATTAACCTGCCTCCTGTGGTTGCCCTGCGGGGTGCCGTTCATGCCGCGCGCTGGCCGGTGAGCGCGTGGCGCACCCGCGCCGTCCATGGCTCATGCACGTGCAGGAAAAGTAGCGGCGGGATGGCGGCGAGGAACATCACTGTCACGAAGGGGAACATCGCGCGGTAGCCAAACGTGTCGATGAGCAAGCCCACCAACAGCGTCGCCAATGGCGCGGCGATGGAGGTCACGGTACTGTTCAGGCCCGTGAAGAGGCCGATCTGATTCGGCGGTGCCAGTTGCGTCAGCAAGGGATAGGAACTGACCATCTGCGCCGCGTTGCCGATGCCCGCGACCAGGAGGATGGCGAAGAGCGCGACATGCTGCACGGTGAAGGTGCCGGCGAGCGCCGCCGCTGTCAGGCAGATGATGCCGCCCATAAAGACCCGTTTCGCTCCCACGCGGTCGCTGAGCAGGCCCAGCGGATAAACCAGGAGTACGCTGGCGATCTGCGATGACAATACGAGCGCGAGCGCGGCTTGCGTCGAAAGGCCAGCGGCGGTCGTGGCATAGAGCGTCAAGTACGGCGCGATGGCGTTGCTGCCCGACCACAAAAAGAACTGTGCCACGAAAAACAGCAGCAGGGCGCGGTTGTGCTTCACTGCCTTGACGGCCTGCTGCGCCTCGTCTTGCCAATCGCCCAAATGGCCCGGCAAGCGGCGCGGTTCCTTCAGGCCGAAGACCGTCGGCACAAAGGCCAGCAGCAAGGCGACGGCGACCAACGGGAAGAGCGGGCCGATGCCGAAAAGGGGAATCAGCACCAATCCCAGCAGCGGCAGCGCCAACTGGCCCACCAGCAACAGCAATTGCGCCAGCCCATTGACCTTGCCCCGCCGCCGCGCGGGAATGACATCCGCCAGCAAAGCGGTGTAGGGATCGTACATGACATTAAAAGTGACGGTGAAGATTACGATGCTGATGGTGACGAGAACCACCGTCGTCGTGTGCGTGTCGCCCAGGAATGCGGCATGGGAGGTCATCAGCAGCCACGCCAGGATCGGCGTCACTAAGAGGAAAAATGCGCTGATCGGCAAGAAGCCGACGATGAACGGTCGCCGCCGCCCGAAGCGCGTCCACGTGTGGTCGCTCCACGCCCCGACGACGGGCTGGATCAGCGCGCCCTCGAAGGTGCGCGTGCTGCTGAGCAGACCGATGAGCCAGGTAGGCATCAGCAGCCCTTGCAGAAAGATAGGTAGCACGAAATTGCTGAACGCGAAGAAAAGTCCCGTCCCCAGGTTCCCGCTGGCATAGACGAAAGCGGTGCGCCAAAAAGGGATATCTTGCTCCTCCACGGGCAGGTGCAGCTTCGTCACCACCTCTTCGATGAGATGATCGGCATCCGTGCCACCGGCAATCTGTTGTTCCGGCGGCGGTTCATTCGTTGGTAACACGTCGCGGTTGCTCCTTCCGGCCAATTTTGCAACGACCTATTCCGCAACTCCGTTGCCAGGGTAGCGCCAACCTATTCGCCCGCTTTACCGCTATGTATCCGGCAATGGTTCATAACCCTCCAGTCCGCGACGGCGGACTTCGTGGCATAGCCCTTAGGCGCGGTTTCAACCGCCCGCGTCTCCGGCGCGGTTTCAACCGCCCGCTCATTGAAGTTGCTTTCATCAGGGGCGTTTTACCATAACAAAAAAGCCGCTCGTATGAGCGGCTCTTGAAAATTGGACGTGATGCCAGGGATCAGCGCTTCGTGTACTGCGGAGCCTTGCGGGCGCGCTTGAGGCCGTACTTTTTGCGCTCTTTCTCGCGTGGGTCGCGCGTGAGCAAGCCAGCCTGGCGCAGGGCGGGCTTGGTAGCCTCGTCGATCTTCACCAGCGCGCGGGCGATGCCGTGGCGCACCGCGCCGGCCTGGCCGCTGACGCCGCCGCCAACGACCTTGACGGTGATGTTGAAATTGCCGCCCATGTCCAGCAGGCGCAGAGGCTGGCGGATCACGCCGATCAGCGCCTCGCGTCCGAAATAGGCGTTGGAATCGCGTCCATTGACGACGATGCTGCCGTCGCCGTTCGGGAAGACGCGCACGCGCGCCACCGCCGTCTTGCGGCGTCCCACGGCGGGGATGTAATCTGCGGGTCCGGTGGTTTTAGGCACTCTTCTCTTCTCTCCTGTTAGCGCACGATGTCCGTGAAGGTTTCGGGCGTGGGCGTGGTCCACGGTACCGGCTGCTGGGCCTGGTGAGGATGGTTCGGCCCGGCATAGACTTTCAGGCGATGCAGCATGTCGTCGCCCAGTCGGTTGTGGGGCAACATGCCCTTGACGGCGGCGATGATGGGCCGGTCGGGATGCTTTTGCAGCGCCAGGCGCAGTGTCTCGTGCTTCAGACCGCCCGGATACTGCGAGTGGTGATAGTAGATCTTCTGATCCAACCGCTTGCCTGTGACGGCGACCTTCTCGGCATTGATGACGACAACGAAATCGCCACAGTTCATGTTGGGGGTGAAGGTCGGCTTATGCTTGCCACGCAAGATCTGCGCGATCTGCGACGCCAGCCGGCCCAACACCTGATCTTGCGCGTCGATGACGTACCAGCGAGGATCAAGCTCGGAGGCACGCGCGCTATAGGTAGTCATGGTCGCTTACTCCATCAGATGTTTCTGCCGGCCAGCAAAGCGTTCCGGCAGGATACGTCACCTGCATTAAACACAAGCCGCATGCAGGCGCGGCTGGTCCGGGATGGTCCGGGCGGCGCGCGGCGCGGATCGCCGCGACCTCCGGCGGGGTCAGTTTGCCGGCTCCCACCAGGAGCAAGACGCCCATCAACCGGCGGACCATGCCGGTCAGAAAGGCGTTGGCGGCGAAGTCACACCAGATCTCGTCGCCGTGCGGCCTCACCTCGGCGCGGTATAGGTGCCGCACTGTAGGGTGTTTCGGCTGCCCCGGAACATTCCAGGGACTCTGGCCGAAGGCCGCGAAATCATGTTCGCCGCGCAGATGCTCGCATGCCGCCTGCATCGCCGCCACATCCAGCGGGCGCGGCACCCGCTGAGCGAAGCGTTCGCGGAAGGGATCGCGCACCCCTGCCACCAGCAGGCGATAGCGATATTCCCGCGCCGTCGCTGAAAGGCGCGCATGCACGCCGTCTGCCACCGCGCACGCCGCGCGGATCGCCATGCTCGCGGGTAGGCGCGCGTTCAGCGCCCGCTGCCACGCAGCGGGATCAAGCCGATTGCCCGATGGCGGCGTGAACGTCACCACCTGGCCCCGCGCATGCACTCCGGCATCCGTCCGTCCGGCGGCTGCCGTCGCCACCGGCTGGCCACACGTGCGCTGGATGGCCCCTTCGAGCGTCCCCTGCACCGTCGGCTCACGGGCGAGCGTCTGCCGCTGATACCCGTGAAAGTCGGTGCCGTCATACGCCAGCAACACTGCGACGGACATCTCTCTCCAGTCCGCGACGGCGGACTTCGTCGCCGTCAGGCGCTTAGGCGCGGTTTCAACCGCCCGCCGTCCCCTCGCCCGGCACGACCACGAGATCAGTATCAGCCGATGGGCGTGTAGTCCACCAACTCGAACATCACCATCGGCGCGGCGTCACCGTGGCGCGGACCGATCTTCACGATGCGCGTGAAGCCACCGGGGCGCGTCTCGAACCGCTCATAGAACTCCGGGCTGAACAGCTTGCGGAGCACAAACTTCGCGCCATTGGTCGAAAGCCGCTTCTGAATCAGGCGGCGGGCGCGCACTTCCATCGCGCGGCCCTCGCGTGCCGCTTGCAAGGCCGCCCGCGCATCATCCTCATTCTTGATCAGCTTCAGCAAACGCTGCTTGCGGTCGGCCAGCTCGCGCTGCTTCTGCTGCAAGACTTCGGGCCGCAGCGGCGGCTTCGGCGTCTTCAACCCGGCGCGCTCGTCGTTGCTCAACACTTCCGTGTCGAGGTCAAACTTGGCTTCGCCCGCCAGATCCCACAGTGTCAGCACCAGGCTGTCGTCTTTGGCAACCGCGCGCACATGCGCCAGCGCCTCGCGCCGGCCCCGGATGGCCGTATTGATGATGGTTTCCGCCTCGCCCTTGACCGCTTTGGCGCGGGCTTCCGTCGTCGTGATATGCTCGTGCAGGATCAGCCCTTCGATCATACTGCGAATCGCCGCCCGCCGACGCGGTTCGGGCATATTGATGCGATTGCCGGCAATGCGGTGTCGCACGGTTAGTCCTCCAAGTCGTGATGGTTCCCCGTCCCATTTGCCGAAACATCGGGCAGGAACGTGCGTTCGATCAATTTATCGCGCAACTCCGTCAGACTCTTCTCACCGAAGTTGCGTACCGCCAAGAGATCATCCTGGCTCATCGTCAGCACCTGGCCGACGCGCGTGATGTTGCTGCGCTTGAGGCAGTTATACGCGCGCACCGAAAGATCCAGGTCTTCGATGGGGGTTTCATAGATGTGCGCCGGGATCGGGTAATCCGAAAGCAACTTATTCGGGGTGGCGGGGGGTTCTTCGATGACATCACGCTGATAGTTGGAGATCAGCGAGAAGTGGCCGACCAAAATATCCGCCGCCTGGCGCAGCGCGTCTTCAGGTGCCAGGGTGCCGTCCGACCAGACTTCCATCACGATGCGGTCGTAATTGGTCATCTGCCCGACGCGCGTGTTTTCCACGTCGTAACGAACCTTATACACCGGTGTGAAAATCGCGTCGATGGGGATCTGGCCGATGGGCTGCTCTTCGCTCGCATCCACCGACTGATAGCCCTTGCCGCGCTCCACGCGCAGCATCACCCCCAACCGGGCCTCCGCGCTATCCAGCGTGGCGAGGTGCAGATCACGATTGACGATCTCGATGCTCGCCGGCGCATCGATATCCGCCGCCGTCACCTCGCGTTCGCCGCTGACCTCCAGGTGCATCTCCACCGGGCTATCCGACAGCGAGCGCAGGCGCAGGCGCTTGACATTGAGCACGATCTCCGTCACATCTTCTTTGACATGTGGGACATCCTGGAATTCGTGATTGACCCCGTTGATCTTGATCGACGTGACAGCGGCACCGGGCAACGACGACAGCAAGACACGCCGCAGGGAATTACCCAGCGTGCGCCCATAGCCCGCTTCCAGGGGTTCAATCGTGAACTTCCCGTAATTGGGCGATGTCTCGACTGCCGTAATATGCGGCTGATTGGTATCATATTGCAGCACGGAGATCCGCTCCTTTTGTTAGCGCTGATAATACTCGACGACGAGAGCCTCGTTGAATGGCACCTCGATGTCTTGCCGGGTGGGCAGCGCAATCACGCGGCCCGACAGGTTGGCGATATCCAGGCTCAGCCAGCGTGGCACGGCCTTTTGCGCCAACATCAGCGCGCGTGTCTTGAAATATTCGGTGCCTTTGCTATGATCGCGCACGGTGATGACATCGCCGGCCTTGACCAGGGCGGAGGGGATGTCGGTCTTGCGCCCGTTCACGGCAAAGTGGCCGTGTGTGACGAGTTGCCGCGCCTGGGCGCGCGAGTCAGCGAAGCCGAAGCGATAGATGATATTATCCAGCCGTGTTTCCAAAATTTGCAGGAAATTATCGCTGGTTTTGCCGGGGCGACGCGCCGCCCGCTCGAATTCGAGATAAAATTGGTGTTCCAGCACCCCATAGGTGCGGCGCACTTTCTGCTTTTCGCGCAGTTGTTGACCATAGCCAGAGATTTTGCGCTGGCGCGCGCTGCCGTGCTGGCCAGGACGGGTGTTGTTGCGCTCGATGGCGCATTTGGGACTCATGCAGCGGTCGCCCTTGAGGAAGAGCTTCACTCCCTCGCGGCGGCACAGCTTGCAGACCGGACCGGTGTAACGGGCCATGTGATGGTGCCTATCCTCTCCTGTACGAGATCAAATGACGTTCTGTGGTTGCTTTCCGTGACACGAACACACCTTGCTCGCCGAACATGATGCGCTGGCGTGCGTGTTCACGGTTCACGCCAGATGAGCAAGAAGGCATCGTTCCCGCCCGCGAACAACGCGGGCGCATGCATGTGTGCCGCTGGTGGGAACCGGATGGGCGATGGCCATCGCCACTCACCCGGCCCCTCGTCGCACATCAGCCAGACGGCTAGACGCGGCGGCGCTTCGGCGGGCGACAGCCGTTGTGCGGGATGGGCGTCACATCGACGATTGAGGTCACCTGCAAGTTCGCGGTGGCCAGCGCGCGGATCGCCGCTTCGCGGCCCGACCCCGGCCCACGGACGTAAACATCCACACGCCGCAGCCCATGTTCCATCGCCTTGCGCGCGGCCCCTTCCGCCGCCACCTGGGCCGCATAGGGGGTGCTTTTGCGCGACCCTTTGAACCCCGACGCGCCCGCTGATCCCCACGACAACACATTGCCATTGGGATCAGTGAGGGTGACAATCGTGTTATTGAAAGTCGCCTGAATGTGGACACGCCCCACCGGCACGGACTTGCGTTCGCGTCGCCGGGGGCGCGGCCCCTTTTTCCCTTTTTCTGCCATGCCTGGCTCTTTCCTCCGCTTTTACTTCTTCGTGGCTTTCTTCTTGCCGGCCACGGTCTTTTTCGGGCCACGCCGCGTGCGCGCGTTGGTGCGCGTGCGCTGGCCATGCACGGGCAGATTGCGCCGATGCCGGATGCCGCGATAGCAACCGATCTCGATCAAGCGTTTGATGTTCTGATCGACTTCGCGCCGCAGGTCGCCTTCGACTTTGATGTTGCGGTCCACGTATTCACGCAGCCGGTTGGCATCTTCTTCCGACAGATCCTTGGCGCGGATATCCGGATTGATATGCGTGGCGGCGAGGATCTTTTGGCTGGTGGTTAAGCCAATGCCATACACATAGGTGAGCGCGATCTCGACCCGTTTCTCGCGGGGGAGTTCAACGCCGGCGATACGGGCCATGAGCCACGTCCCTCCAACAGATTGAAATGACGCCGGGCATTAGCCCTGGCGCTGCTTGTGCTTGGGATTCTTACTGCAAATGACCATGACCACCCCTTCGCGGCGGATGACCTTGCATTTGTCGCAGCGCGGTTTCACCGACGCTCGCACTTTCATGATCTTTTCCTCTTTCCTTGCTAGGCCACGCCACGCTAGCTCCGGTTGCGCCAAACGATGCGGCCCCGTGTGAGGTCGTAGGGCGATAGCTCTAAGCGCACCTTATCGCCCGGCACGATACGCACGAAATTCATGCGAATCTTCCCGGCCAGCGTCGCCATAACTTGATGCTCGCCGTCGTTGAGTTTCACCAGAAACATCGCGTTCGGCAGGGATTCGACGACGGTTCCCTCGACCTCGATGACGTCACGTTTGGGCATAGGATCCTTTCTCGCCAGGGACGAGCTGCGCGATATGGTGCCATGCGTTTTTGGATCGCAGTGACGCCTGGCGACAGCAGCAATGTGCTGCGGCAAAAGCGGACGGCGGTATCCCAAAAACACATAAGTCATAGTGAGACAACTATAGCAGTATATCTCATATCTAGACAAATCGCAAGGGATAAGTCATTTGGGGTATACATCACGCTGTCAATACCCAAAATCCTCTATCATCCCGAATCATCATATGCCTCCCTGCGCCGTCGCAACTGCGCCAGGAAGCGCACCCCCAGCCGTCGCTGCCGTTCCGGCCCCAGCCGCGTGTGCAGCGCGTAGCGCAACGCATCCAGCGCATGGTCGGTGCCTTTGTGCGGATGTTCCGCTGCCGCACCCGCCGGCGCGTTTAAGCCGGCATCCTCGTAGTGATATTCATGGCACTCGCGGATGGTATGCACGCACGCCGGATCGATGATCAAGCCCACCGGCGCGCGTTCCAGCAGGCTGCGCGTCGTTTCGATGCCCGCCAGCACGGCGTTATCTGCCGGCGTGACGGTGCAGCGCAATCCCTGTTGGTGCAGCCATTCCTGCGCCGCCGCGATGTTATCGGGCCGATCCGGTCCGCCGTACCACGCCGTCACCCCATAATCCCGCGTCAGCTTTTCAATCGCCGGCAAGATGCCCTGGGCCAGCGATGCTTTGGTCACGCGGTGTTCCGCCAGCAGATAGGCGACCCCGCCGCGCAGCCCCACGACGCTCAGGTGGAAGGGATTGGTATAGCCCCAGTCGATGCCGCCAAAGACCTCGTCCATCTCAGCCACGGGCGGCGCGGGCGCGACATGCTCCGGCTGCAACTCATAGACCAACCCCTCGCGCGCGACAAACTGCCCCTCCAACTCTTGCAGCGCGAACGTGCCGGTGTATCCCAGCGAATCCGCGTAATCCGCCGGCAGATAGGTGTTTTCCCGCGTGGCGGCACGGATCAGCCGGTGACTGGGGGCCGGCTCGCGCTCGAAGTCGCGGTAAAATTCATCCTGCCCCCTCGGCGTGCTCGTCAACCAACCCTGCACGGGATAACCCCGCTGGCGCAGCCGCGCCTTCATCACTCGCCATGCCGCGAAATCGCAATAGATGCCCTCGTCCAGCCAAAAGAACGCGAGGTTCAATCCCCGCCGGTGATCAAAGTCCTCCAGCGACCGCGCCAGGATGACGCTCCCGTTGGGGAAGGTGATTTTGCCCTCGGTCTGCTTATATGATCGCCGCGCCGCGTCCGGCAGCAATTCCAGCAGCGTCGGCAGCAACACATCGCGCAGCATCGTCTTATTCGGCGCGCCCACCACGCCGACCGCCCCCGCGTGCGCCTCGGCGTAACGAATCGCCTTGACCGCGCCGGCCACCGTTTTGCCGCTGCCCACCCCGCCTACGAACGCCACAAAGCGTTCTTCCGCCGCCACGAAGTCCGCCTGGGACGGCAACAATGTCAGATCGTCTTCCACCATACTCATACGCCTCACCTCCATCGCACTCTATGAAGGTGCCGCGTTTGGCGCACTGTGACCCGATTGCGCCGGCAATTATGCTGTTCAGGCCAAATTCGGGACCAATGGCGGGCAGTTGAAACCGCGCCTGAACGTCTGACGACGACGAAACCCATCTGCATGGATTTCCACATTGCCCGACCATCCCGTGTTTCCCCTAACGCATCGTTCCTACGCGCGGTAACAGTGGCCTACTGGAAACCCGTGACGACGGGTTTCGTCGCGTAGCGTTCAGGCGCGGTTTCAACCGCCGGCTCTCGTTCGGGTTGCCACCGCCGGCTCTCGTTCGGGTTTCAACTGCCGGTTGCCGTCCGGGTGGCCGCCTACTAACGCGGTATCAACCGCCCGCCGGTCGCACTGAACAAGTGTTAAGCCGCTCCGTACCGCGCCAGTCCGTGCATCGTTACCCGCAGTGCCGGGTACAGCCCCTGGTATACAGGGTAAAGCTCGGCATACCGCGCGGCGGTCGCTGGATCGGGTTGGATCGCGGGCAGGGGGCGCACCACCTGCGCACAGGCGGCGGTAATGGAGGGATAGACGCTGGCGGCCACGCCGGCCAGCAGCGCCGCGCCCAGCGCCGGACCTTCCTCCGTCGCCAGCGGCACCAACGGCTGATCGAAGACATCGGCCAGGATCTGCCGCCAGAGCGGGCTGCGCACCCCCCCGCCCGTCGCCCGCAGTTCGGTGATCGCCACGCCCGTCGCGCGCAACACGTCCAGGCAGTCGCGCAGGGAAAATGCGACGCCTTCCAGCACCGCGCGCACCAGATGCGCCCGTGTGTGCCGCGCCGTCAGCCCCACCCAGCCACCGCGTGCCGCGCTATCCAGCACAGGCGTGCGCTCACCTTGCAGATAGGGCAAAAAGAGCAGCCCCTCGCTGCCGGCGGGGATGGTCCCTGCCTCTTCAGTCAGCGCCTCATAGGCGTCGCGCTCCGTCGCCTGATCGCCAGCGTGTGCAGCAGCACCAAGCTGATCGCGCACCCAGCGCAACGACAACCCCGCCGCCTGCGTCACCCCCATCAGGTACCACGCCGCCGGCACGGCATGATTGAAGGTGTGGACGCGGGGTACGGGACCGCTGCGGTCCACCGCTGGCGTGGCGGCAAAGGCCAAAACGACGCCGCTGGTGCCGATGGAAACGAGCGCCTGCCCTGGCTGCACGATCCCCGCGCCGACCGCCGCGCAGGCGTTATCCGCGCCCCCGCCAGCCACCGGCGTCCCCGCCACCAGACCGGTGCTTGCCGCCGCCTCCGGCGTGATCCTTCCGACCACCTGCGCCGCGCCCACTACCGGCGGCAACAGGTCCGGCGCGAGGTCCAGCGCCGCCAGCACCTCGGCGGACCATTGCCCGCGCACCACGTCCAGCAGGCACGTCCCGGCGGCATCGGAGATCTCGCTGCCCAGCGTGCCGGTGAGCATGAAGCGCAACCAATCTTTCGGCAACAACACGTGCCGCACCCGCGCCCACACCTCCGGCTCATTGGCGCGCACCCACAGGAGCTTCGGCGCGGTGAAACCGGGCAGAGCCGGATTGCTGACGAGATCAATCAGGCGTGCGACTCCCACACGGGCGGTGA
The DNA here is from genome assembly GCA_027459785.1 of Ktedonobacteria bacterium. Classification (GTDB taxonomy): domain Bacteria; phylum Chloroflexota; class Ktedonobacteria; order Ktedonobacterales; family JACDGC01; genus JAJPKG01. The sequence goes on from DAIDGU010000070.1 coordinate 36,344, forward strand.
TCAGATCACATTCCGCCTGGGTGCGCTGGTCGGCCCAGATGATGCACGGGCGGACGACCTGCATCTGCGCATCCAGCAGCACGGCCCCATGCATCTGCCCGCTGATGCCCACGCCCACCACTCGCGCCGCCGGTGCGTGCGTCAGGCAGGCGCGGATCGCCCCACTGGTCGCCCGCCACCAATCCGCCGGATCTTGCTCCGCCCACCCCGGCTGGGGATGATGCAGCGGGTAGTCCCGCGTGGCCGCCGCCACCACCTGCCCCGCCGGTGTCACCAACAGCGCCTTCACGCCGCTCGTCCCCAGATCGATCCCAAGTACCGTCTCCATGCTATCGCTCCTCTGCGCCCACCTCGCCCCAACTCTACCACAAAATCACTGTTCGCCAAATAGCAAACGGAGCAGCGAACGCCCGCTCCGGCCAAACAAGGGATTTATTCTGATATTTCCCGATTTTCAGATCTACTCTAGCCATTGTGAGCTATGCTATATCATATGTGGCAATGGGGCGGGCATACTATGACATAGTGGCACCGGTGCTGCGAACAGGCAGAAGGCGACGGACAGGAATGTCCGCCCCACGAGGATAGTCAGCGCCTTTGCCAAAGGCACAAGATGTGATTTTTTACCATGCGCCCTGGCGGGCGCTGCCGAGCACCAGCCTGGCTTGGTATGCTTCCTGATTGTCGGCGCGGGTATGGTGTTGTAACCCCTAGCGCGGGCAGTTCCGGCACGGTCGCCAGAGACGTTGCCAGCCACCGTCGGCCTGCTGAGGGCAGCATTCCCATCGCCGTGCAAGCGCCGGGAGCTAAACCTCCCGGCTCGGAAAAGGAACCCCTCCGGGCTAGGAACGAGCATGGCCAGCGTACATGGGCAAACACCATCAATCGCCTGCCGGTCCTGCTGGTGCTCCTCCTGCCATGTGGTCTGTAGGGGCGTACCCTTGTGGTCGCCCTGGTTGTGGGGCTGCTTGCCCTGGTCCTGGATCATTGGGCGGGTCGCCTTGGTTGTTGATTGTGCATGATCGTGAAACGAGGATTGGCAACAAGCTATGTTACGTTGGATTGGGAAAGCGCTGTATCATGCGCGCTGGTTCGTGTTGTTGGGCGCGGTGGTCGCGCTCGCCGGGGCCGGCTGGTATGGCAAAGACGCCATCGGTATGTTGGATAGCAATATCGATCACTCGTCCCAGAGTGGTGCGGCCCAGGCGCAGACGCTGCTGGATACCAAGCTGAGCGCCTCGCGCGTGGATATCGTGGTGCTGTTCGAGAACAATCAGTTGGACGCGCATGATCCGCTGTTTCAAAGCGCGGTCGCCCAGGCGCTCGCCCCCATTCAGGCTGATCCGGATGTCGCGGCCATCGCCACCTATTATTCAACCAAATCGCCCAATTTCATCTCGAACGATGGGCATGCGACCTTCGCTGCCGTCCGCTTACAAGACCAAAACGATCCCCATGATGTCTATGATCTGATGCTGCGCACGGTCCATGCGCCGCTGCTGCGTGTCAGCCTGGGCGGCGCGGTTCCGGCGAATCACCAATTTTCGGCGCAGATCAAGGCCGATCTGTCCCAGATGGAATATATCTCGTTCCCCATCGTGGCGCTGGCGCTGGTGCTGGTCTTCGACGGGCTGATCGCGGCGGCGCTGCCGCTGCTGATCGGCGGCGTCGCCATCGTGGGCGCGCTGGCCGCGCTGCGCGGCCTGACGAATTTCCTGGATATCAGCGTCTTCGCGGTGAATATCGCCAGTGTGCTTGGGCTGGGCCTGGCGATTGACTACGGCCTCTTCATGATCATGCGCTACCGCGAGGAGTTGCGCGCCAACGCCAACGATGTGCGCATGGCGCTGATGCGCACGATGCAGACCGCCGGGCGTACCGTGCTGTTTTCCGGCCTGACGGTCAGCACGTGCCTGGTCGGGCTGACGTTCTTCCCGCTGCTCACCTTGCGCAGCATCGGCTTCGGGGCCATCGCCGCCGTGCTGGTAGCGATGGTGGCCGCGCTGACGATCTTGCCGGCACTGTTGGCCGTGCTGGGCCGGCGCATCAACGCGCTTTCCGTGCGCGGGATGTTCAGGCGGCGGCAACGCCAGACAGGAATGGCTGTCCCACGGAATACTGAGCAACAAACAGCCGCCACAGATCTGATCTCCCCTCTCCATCCACAGATGGGGAGCAGGGTTCCCGTGAAGCGACGGGAGGGCCGGGGGTGGGGCGACAGTGAGGGCGCATGGTATCGTCTTTCGCAGTTCGTCATGCGCTTCCCGGTGCCGGTGATCCTGGTGACGCTGGCGCTGCTGATCAGTCTGGGTCTCCCCTTCCTGGGTGTGAACTTCGCCGCGCCGAATGTGCAGGCGCTGCCGAAAACACAGTCCGCCCGCTACGTGGCGGATCGCTTGCTGAATGATTTCCCCCAGCGTAGCGGCTCGCAGCAAGATGTCGTCATCCAGACTCCCGGCGATGCCCTCAGCGCCGCCAACCTGGCCGAACTCGCCGGCTTCGTCCAGCAGATCCAGGCGTTGCCGAACGTGACAGGGGTGACGAGCGTCGTCTCGCTCGCGCCGAACCTCACCCTGGCCCAATACCAGTACCTCTATGCCCATCCGCAGCTCAATCCGCAACTGGTCGCCGCCGCGCACGCGCTGGCGAACGGCGATGCCACCAACGTCACCGTTATGGTAGCTGGCGCGGATAATTCCGCCACAGCGCAGACGGCGGTGACAGATTTGCGGGCGCTCGCGCCGCCCGCCGGCTTCACGGCATATGTCGGCGGCACGACGGCCAGCCAGATGGACCTGTTCGACGCATTGCGCAGTCACCTCCTGCCGGCGGCGCTGATGATCGTGCTTTCGACCTTCGTGCTGCTGTTCCTGATGACCGGCTCCATCGTGGTGCCGCTGAAGGCGATTGTGCTGAACTTCCTCTCGCTGTCGGCCACGCTGGGCGCGGTTGTCTTCGTCTTCCAGGAAGGCCACGGCCAGCAGATCTTGAACTTCACGCCGCTCGGCAACATCGATCCCTCGCAGTTGATGATCCTCTTTACCGTCGCCTTTGGTCTGTCGATGGACTATGAAGTCTTTTTGCTGAGCCGCATCAAGGAGCAGTATGATCTGACGGGCGACAACCGGCTGGCGGTGGCGACGGGCTTACAGCGTACCGGGCGGCTCATCACCAGCGCCGCGCTGTTGCTGGCGATCGTGCTGTTCGCTACGATCGCGTCGCAGATCATCTTCGTCAAGGAACTGGGCCTGGGCCTGGCGCTGGCGGTGATCATGGACGCGACGGTGGTGCGCGCATTGCTGGTGCCGGCGACGATGCGCCTGTTGGGCCGCTGGAACTGGTGGCCGCGCGCCCGCGCCTTCGGCGAGCGCGATACGCCGCCCGCTGGTCCGCATGTGCCGTCCCCCACTACTCTGTCCGAGCGTGAGGCGATGCTGGACGCGCTACTGCGCGACCGCGATCCTAACGACAGCGCGGAAGCCGTGCCGCTTGGCCGCTAAGCAGATGTGCCAAGGCGACCACACGGGGTAAACCGCATGGCAGCGGGATCGTAAGGGAGCTGGGGCGACCACAAGGGTACGCCCCTACAGACACAATGGTGAACGGATCGTGGGGGACGCGCAAACGCGATAAATCACCCCTGTACAAGGATCGTGGGGCGGATATGCGGCTGCCAGCCCGGAGGGGTTTCTTTTCCGAGCCGGGACGATTGTTACTTTCAATCGATGCTCCCGGCCCCCGCACTGGGTATCACGATCCCGGCGACCACGCGCCGGTGATACCCTCCCCCCATCGATCCCGCGCTGCTGCCTGCTGCTTCACATCCCAGCCACGTTCGCCGCCAAAACCACGCTCACTTGCCGTAGGTGGCGCGGCTGAAACGTTCTTCCATGCGCCGCTGGGCATCGTGCTTCGTCCACGAACGATTGATCTGCTTGTGGACGCTCTGCAGGATGCCACCGACGATGCCCAGGATGATGCCGCCGAGCAGCGCCCACCAGAAATTGTCGATCTGCAAATTGTGGGGCAGCGCCCAGGCTACCAGCAATAACATCAGCGCGCTCAGCACCAACTGAAACAGGCCCAGGCTCAGCACCGTCAACGGGAACGAGATGAAATTCGCCACCGGGCGGATGAAGCTGTTCACGATGCCGATGGCCAATCCCAGCAATACAAATGTCTCCCAGGTATGCGGCGAGGTATGGATCCCCGGCAAGATCAACGCCACCAGGCCAATCGCCAGACTGTTGCTAACAACACTGATCGCTAGGTTTGTGAGCCAACGCATAACCATTCCTCAGCTTTCTCGGAACACCGGCCTACAACGCCATAGCACAGACGAACCATTCTTATGATAGCAAAAGCAGAGCAATTTGTCATGCAGCAATACGGCATAGCTGCTCAGAAAAAGCGGTCGTTTCACACATCAAAAAAGAGGCACACCGTGCGGTGCGCCCCACGATCACCTGGAGGACAGACATTCTTGTCTGTCAGGGAAGGCGGACAGGCATGTCCGCCCCACGCTCTCCCCTCTCCATCCGCAGATGGGGAGGGGCTGGGGGTGGGGCTACGACGAGCGGCGCATCACGTTCGTGCCGGAAGCTGCTTTCGGGTGGGCGAAGATCATGCGCCCGGCGGCGGTTTGCAGCACGCGCGTCACGGTCACTTCCAGCTCGCTGTTCATGAACGTCTTGCCGTTCTCGACGACGATCATCGTGCCGTCATCCAGGTAGCCGACGCCCTGACCGTACTCTTTGCCTTCCTGAATGATCTTGACAAACATGTCTTCACCGGGCAGCAGGGCGGGCTTGACGGCGTTCGCCAGTTCGTTGATGTTGAGTACCTTGACGCCCTGTAACTCCGCGACTTTGTTCAGATTGAAGTCGTTGGTGATGATCGGCGCGTGAATCTGGCGGGCCATCTTCACCAGCTTGGCATCCACCTCGTGAACGGTCTCGAAATCAGTATCCGACACCTCCACCGGCACGTTGGCTTCTTTTTGCAAGCGGTTCAGGATGTCGAGGCCACGGCGACCGCGATTACGGCGTAGGGTATCGGCGGAATCAGCGATGTGCTGCAACTCTTCGAGGACGAAGCGCGGCACCACCAGAGTTCCCATAATGAAGCCGGTATTGCTGATCTCCGCGATGCGCCCGTCGATGATGGCGCTGGTATCCAGTAATACTTTTTCTTGCTGCTTCTCAACTGCCGCCAGGGCCGCTTTGCGCCCACGCTTGGTGGGGCGCGTCTCCTCCGCGACATCGGCTTCGTCGTGGTCACTGACCTCACGGTCGCGGCGGCGGCGGAAGAGGCTGCCGACGGCATGCTGAATTTCCTCGCGCTTGAGCACGCTCACCGCCACGCCCAGGTAGCCGAAAAGCAGCGCCGACAGGACCGGCAACCACTGGTTCAGATCGCCGAAGCGGATCGCCGAGAGCGGGATCGTCAACAGGAGCGCGATGAGCAGACCGACGATCAAGCCGCCTGCTGCCGCCACCAGATCCCAGAAGCGCGCCCGCTGGATCTGCTTGACGATCCAGCCGACAAGGGCAAGGATAACGTAAGGGGCGACCAGCACCACCAGACCGATGCCCACGGCCCAGGGCCATACCGTTCTATTCCCATCCACCACCGGAAAGGTGCCTTTTGGGGCGAATTGCAATGTCAACGCACCAGCGGCAACCGCGACGCCGACGCCTAATACCTGAAGAACTCTTTTAGCCATAATGAATGCCTCCAAAATCCACGTAGCTGCGTTCACATCCTCAGAACGGGCAGGCTACGATTACATTCGCACGAAGGTGGTGCTTGTGACGGCACTGGCGCATCAACTGCGCCATCTCGCGCGAGGGATGATGCACGCGATTATGAAATCGCGTGGTGTTGATGGTCGATCCTTCTAGATCAACGTGGCACGCCGGAAAAAAGCTTCGCTTTGCGTCCTCGTGCAGCCGGGCTGTGACCTACAACCACTGACGCCACGGCAACGGCCTTGCGATGAAGTGAAGATAACCGTTAAGACACGGGAGTCACACAATATGTGACACAGTGCCTATCTTCCTTAGTTTACCAGACGAAGTACCCTTTGGTCAATGGCTGTTACCCAAACTTCCCAGGAAGCCAGGGGATAATTCCGCCAATTCCGCGCGAACAACCCCAGCACCAGGGCGACCCGCCCCAGCACCAGGGCGACCAACCCACCAACCAGGGCGACCCGCCCCAGCACCAGGGCGACCAACCCACCAACCAGGGCGACCCGCCCCAGCACCAGGGCGACCACAAGGGTACGCCCCTACAGACCAGAATAAAGATAAGATCTTGTCTCAATCGCCTCCTTCCATAGCGGCGCTGAGGGCTTCGGCCAGGCTGCCGACGGTGATGACGTGGAGGTCAGTGACGCCGCGTACCTGGGCCGCATTCGCCTGAGGGACGATGCAGCGTTGGAAGCCGAGCCGCGCCGCCTCGCGCAGCCGGGTTTCCACGCGCGTGACCGAGCGCAGTTCGCCGCCCAGGCCCACTTCGCCGATAAGCGCAAGATCGCCGCCGATCTGGCGCTCTTTGAAGCTGGAGGCGATGGCCGCGGCGATACCCAGGTCCACAGCAGGCTCGCTGAGTTCGATGCCGCCGACCACATTTACGTATACATCGTGCTGGCCCAGGCGGAGGCCGGTGCGTTTCGCCAGCACGGCCAGTAACATCAGCAGGCGGGTGTGGTCCACGCCGGTGACGGTGCGCGTGGGTGTGCCATAGCTCGTCGCCGAAGCCAGCGCCTGCACTTCCACCAGCAGCGGGCGCGTGCCTTCCAGGCTGATGGTGACGGCGGAGCCGGTGGCGCGATGGGCGCGGTCGGCCAGGAAGATGCCGCTGGGGTCAGCGACTTCCACCATGCCCTCGCCGCGCATCTCGAAGATGCCGACCTCCGTCGCGCCGAAGCGATTTTTGACCGAGCGCAATAAACGATAGCTATGGAAGCGTTCGCCTTCCAGATACAACACCGCGTCCACGATATGCTCCAAGGCGCGCGGGCCGGCGACCGTGCCATCTTTAGTAACATGCCCGATCAATAAGACGGCGATGTGGGACGCTTTCGCCATCCGCATGAGCTGCACCGTACATTCGCGCACCTGACTGATCGATCCCGGCACCGAGGTGACGTTGCCGGTGGCGATGGTCTGGATCGAGTCCACGATCACCAGGCGCGGCTGCATGGCGCGGGCCGTCTCGATAATCGTCTCAGCATCCGTTTCCGCCAGCAACGCCACGCGATCCCCCGCGATGCCCAGCCGCTCCGCGCGCATCTTGATCTGCTGCGGCGACTCCTCGGCGGACACATACAGCACCGGCTGATCGGAGGTGCCAACGCGATCTGCCGCACCAAGCAGCAAGGTCGAATTATGGACGATGAGATCATTGGCAACGAAATTTGCTGTTCCTGGCACAGTCAAATCATAGACTGTTTCTTCACCAGCGGGGACAATGCTTTCGATCTCATCCCAATAGATATCGCCGTCCGCTAATCTTTGTAGCAGGGGCGACGGATACGCCTGTGCAATAGCAGCAACGGTTGAACGACAGAGTGGGCGCTCAATCCGTCCCGGATGAATTGTCATCCCTGCTTTGCGCGACATCGCTTTGAATGAAACGCCCTCAGTTACCGCCTCTATATGTTCCCAAAACACGGTTCCTGTGGGAATGGTATCAAAATGTGTCGATGGCAACGATGGCACAGGCATTTGTACGATGATCGCTTTTGCCTCTTCGCGCCCCCAAATACCGATCTCCTGCAAAAAGCGCTGCACTTCGCCTACACCTAGCATTTGCAACTCATAGGCAGTATAAGGTTCGCTCTTGACGGTCATCGGTTTTGTGCGCAATTTAACGACGAAACCAAAGCGGAGCAGCAAATGCTGGACATCTTGAGCAAGCCGTTTGCTGATAGTGCTGTATGATAGCGCGGGTACCCCGTTTTTCGTCACGTAGACAGAGCCATCGCAACTGAACAGTATTTTCAGGAACGATGCGAGATGCTCACGCGGCAGACGGAAAATGCATGCCGGAACTTTCTTGTTTTTTGCAGTTGAAAAACGCACCCCAGCATCTGCTAAAAAACGTGCAATCGGGGTTGTTATCTCGGCAAGATGGCGTGCATCAGGAGCAAGCCGAGATACTGGAACGTTTGCCGCATCCGCAAGCCTGTGTAATTCGACTTCACTTGGGACGGAGCGCCCTTGTCTCCACCAATTCAACCTATCATAGGTTACTCCTGCTGTGCTTGCCCATTCGACCCACGTCAATCCTTTCTCGGCTTGCACGCTCTTGAGCGCTTCCATGATGAGCATGCGCGCCTCAGCACGCTCACCAAGCGGAATAACAAATTTAAACATCTTGGATTTGTTTCCAGGTCGTTCGTATACCCGCAATGTCATGTTGAAGTGACGCGCGAGATCTGCAAGATCCTCTATTATCTCTGGAATGGTTGCTGTCACTGTAACATCGCTTTGGGCTGAACCATCTGAAAGCACATATGCTATGAGACGTACTTCCGGATCTGGCATTACTTTTGACCCAAAATAGGGAAGGACACGAGGCGCAGCTATGCGCGTCCGAGAGGTCAGGGAGCCAACGGATTGCCAGCCCTCTGATGTAAACACGGGATGGCTGGCAGTGCAGCGCAGCGTGCGTCCCAATCGCGTTTTTACCTCGACAATTGGCTGCACCCCATGATCATGAAAGACTGTGACAGGCTGCACTGATAAGCGATGTGTTGCTTCATCCATTCCCAGTACAGAAGTTCCCATCGCTTGATATTCTGTGATCGGTTGATAATCGCCAGTCACAGGATCGAGAACTCTGGTATCTCCTGTAACGCATTTGCCGATCCCTGGCTCGCCGCCTAAGAGGCTGATCGATCCCGGCACGATGCCGCCGCCCAGCACGCGGTCGATCTCGCCGTAGCCGGTGGGGATGCGCGGGTGGTCGCCCGTGCGCACATCCTTGAGCAACTGCGGCCTGCCTGCCACGCCACCAGCGCGCGCGCCATCAGCCTTGCCACCCGTCGCGCCGGTGCTGATGACGGTCTCGACATAGCTATTCCAGGCACCGCATTCGGGGCAGCGGCCTACGAATTTCGGCGCCTGCGCGTCGCATTGCTGGCAGACGAAGATGGTGCGTGTTTTCATCCGGTTTATCCTTGCTGTATCCTCTGCTCTCTAGTATCGCGCATCGCCTGGGGGTTACGCCCGCGCCATCAGCCCATTAAAAGGAGAGCTTGCAAGAAGTTTACATCTACTGTACATACATTCTATCACATAATGATTGTATCGGCAACATTACAGGCCGCAGATCAAGCGCGGATCTGCCAATACACGTCAGCGGACGGCGTAGCATCGCCCTTCGGCACGGCTATCACCGCCCGCTTTTGCTCGAACATGCGCCAGCGTGGCACCACCTGCCCCCATCGCCTGCGGCATACCCGATCACTGCGTTCATTTTCCTGAAAGATGATCGGACGGAGCGTAGGGCCAAGGGCGCAGGACTACCTACGGGAGGCGTTCCAGGATCACGACGGGAATCTGCCGCGTGGTTTTTTGCTGATACTCCGCGAAGCCGGGCATCTGCGCGGCGTGCTGGGCGAACAAGCGCTCACGTTCCTCGCCCTGGGCGACGGTCGCCCGTGCCTGAAAGCGTTCGGTGTTCATCTCCACCGTCACGGTGGGGTGCGCCAGCAGATTGTAGTACCAGTCGGGATTCGTCGGCGCGCCGCCTTTAGAGGCGAGAATGATCAGGCGGTCGCCATCAACGGAATAGACCACCGGTGACGTGCGGGGTTGGTTGCTTTTCGCCCCAATAGTGGTCAGCAACAGCAATGGACCGGAACCATCGACCTTGCCGCCGTTAGCCCGAAACTTTTCAATGACCGTCTGGTTATAGTTGCTGGGATCGCTCATGGTTGCTCCTTGTAGTGCGGGCGGCAACAATTACGCCGCCGCGCAGTGGTTGACGCTTCTTCAAAAAGTGTACCACGCCAACGCGCTCGCGTGCCGCTTTGCCAGAGAAACCAGCTTCTTGCAAAAGGCGCATGCGCGGCAGACAAATCTATCCACCCCGCATGCGCCCATGTCAGCATCAGGCCGCCGCTAGCACTCGCTGTAGCCGCAGCTCATGCACTTCTTGCAGCCCTCCTCATAGACGAGGGTGTTGCAGCCGCATTGGGGGCAGAGGTTGCCGATGACGGCGAACTGCTGCATCTGCGGGAAGGTGGGCATGCCACCGCCGGTGTGGCCGTTGCTGGCGGTGTCGCCGGTGGTGCTGGCCGGCGTAGCATCCGCCGTGCCGGCCTCCTTGGCCGCCATTTCGTCGAGGTGCTGGGTGATCGCTTTCGCCACGGCGTCTGGCAAGGAGCGCACGCGGTCGATGCCGAAGCCGATGCTGGAACTGCCGCCGATGGCGCGCATCTGCTCGGCGACGGCGCGGGCGCGCTCGCTCTGGCTGAGCGGGCTTTCGGTGCGCAGTTGCAGCGAGATCAAGCGGCCCAGGGCGTCCGCCAGCGCGGCCACGTCGGACCCCGCCTTGCCGACGGCGATGAAGACTTCGAGCAAGCCATCCTCGTCGCTGTTCAGCGTGACATAGACGCTGCCTTCCGGCGCACGCACCCGCCGCGTGTAGCCCTGCACCATCTCCGGGCGATCCTTGACGCCGTTGGTGTAGCCGCGCTTGGGCGCGGCCACCGGCAAGGGCGGTGCCACGGGAACGGTAGCCGGCACGGCGACTGCCGGGGTGGCCAGCGGCACTGTCACGGCGGGCGGCGTTTCCGCCAGCAACGGATCGGCTACCAGCGGCGCGGAGTTCGCCGCCTGGGCCTCCGCCGCGCCCGGCTGCTCGTCCTTCTTGACGCCCATATTCAGCACTTGCTCCCCCTTGCTGCCGTCGCGGAAGATGGTGATGCCCAGGCACCCCAGTTCCCACGCCAGCATATAGGCATGCTCCACATCCTCGTGCGAAGCACTGTTCGGTAGGTTGATGGTCTTGGAAATACTGTTGTCCACGCCTTTCTGGAAGGCGGCTTGCATGCGGATGTGCCAGTCGGGCGCGACCTCGTGCGCCGTGACATACGCCGCCAGCGCGGGATGGGCCGCCGCCGGATGGCCGTGCAGCGCGCCATGCTCCTGCACCCACGCCAGCACGCCGACTTTGTCGGCGATGTCCGCAGCGTCCATCGCCCGCACGAAGAAGGGGTTGACGAAGTCCAGCACGCGATAGGTGCCGTCGGGCTGCTTCACGCGATGCTGGAAGGCCAGCGCGAAGATCGGCTCGATGCCCGACGAGCAATCCGCGATGATGCTGATCGATCCGGTCGGCGCGACGGTGGTGCAGGTGGAGTTGCGGCGCGGCGCAGCCTGCTTGTAGATGCTGCGCTCCCAGTTGGCGAAGGCTCCCCGCTCGTCAGCCATGCGCACCGACTCGTCCGTGGCCCAGTCGCGCACGGCCACCATCACGCGCTCGCCCAGCGCGATGGCCTCGTCGCTGTCATAGCGGATGCCCAGTTGGAAGAGCATGTCGGCCCAGCCCATCACGCCCAGCCCAATGCGCCGGTTGTTGCGCACCTTCTCGCGGATCTCGTCCAGCGGATACGGGTTCACGTCGATCACATCATCCAGGAAGCGCGTGCAGTCCCGCGTGGTCGCCTCCAGCCCCGCCCAATCCACCTGCCCGTCCACCACGAACATGCCCAGATTGATGCTGCCAAGATTGCACGCATCATAGGGACCAAGCCATTGTTCACCACATTGTTTTGTGACTACGCCATGTGATATAACACTGTGAGTTACAAACTCTGTGGTATCATACACGTCGGCTTCGCCCGCATCTTCGATAGCAGCAACCTTGGTGATGAACTTCTCAGCAAGTGAACCTTGTTTTTTCGCGGCGATCCAACCTAGGAGCTTTTGCTGCTTGCGCGGTTGCATGAACCCTGCAAGCGTAGCAAAGCGATCACGGTTCACTTTGTCGAGGAATAGCTCATATTGGGCCTTGGTTGTATATTCAGCAAGTTCCCGTTGTGCGTTGGGCATCAGCCTCACCTGCTCCTCGCGGCGCAGTTTGATGCTACTCACAATGCCAAAGTTTAAAAGGATTTGCTGAACATCCAAGGCGAGTCCCTTTGAGGATGTTGCCAGCCGCACACTGCAAGAGCCGTTCGTTTTGCCTATTTGCACACTGCCGTCGGCGCTGAACAACCCGCGCAGGAAGCCGATGACGGCGGCGCGCGGCGCGGCGAAGATGCTTTCCGGCACGCGCTTTTCGTGCGCCTTAACGGCTTTGATGCCGAGTTGCCTGAAAAACGAGGCTGGTGTGCCAGATGTTTGGATCTGGTAATGCCCCTGGCGCTCGGTCACATTGCCCTTAATGCCAAACCAGTTTATGAGGCGCTGGCGCATCGTATCGGCGAGATCTTTATCCTGGGCGTCGATAGCCATACCTAGGACATCTTGTTCGATCCCGGCTTCATAGCGCACCCAGCCATCGCCAATGATGTAGCCCACGACTTCGCCAAGTTCTTCGGACCATTCCGTCGGCATATGAATCGTGCCGTTCGCCGTGCGATAGCGCATACGCGCCTCGCTGCGTTCGCCGAGGGTGATCGACGGCAAGGCGCGGTCCTGCGACCACTGGCCCTCGCCACTTTGCAGCAGCAGTTCGTCGCCATATTCCAGGTGATCCATGCGCTTGTAGCCCTGAGTAGTCAGGAAGCGGTGGTTGGGCGTCGCGGTGATTTCGATGCCGTGGCTGGTGATGAGCCGGCGCACCGGCACACCGACATCCGTGCGGAAGACGGGCATGGCGTCGTGGAAGATCACGCCGGTCGTCTCCACCAGCGGTTCGCCGTTCACCAGCGCGGCATCCACGAATTGCCCTGGCACGCGCGCATCTGTCGCCACCTGGATCTGCACCTGGCTGGCATAGAGATCGTCCATGCGGCGCAGGCCCAGGTTCGTCGCCAGGCGGGTCTCGCCGACCACACAGGGGTTGGTTGCTTCCAGTAGCTCGATCTCCGGGATGGGGTTGGCGGTGGAGTGGTTAGCGCGATCCAGGAAGACCAGGCCGGGATCGCCGGTGGCCCAGGCGGCATGCACGATCTTGTCGAAGATCTCGCGCGCCCGCTTGCGCGCCACCACCTGCTGCGTGTGCGGATCGATCAGGTCGTATTCCTCGTCGCGCCCCAACGCCTGCATGAAGGGATCGGTGATGGCGACGGAGATGTTGAAGTTGGTGATGCCGCCGCTCATCTTGCAGGTGATGAACTCCTCGATGTCGGGGTGGTCCACCCGCAGGATGCCCATGTTCGCGCCACGCCGGCTGTTGTGGCTGACGAAGCCGTTGGCGATGTAGGTATGCGTCTCAGCGACCGCGATATCCACCGTCACCGCCTCGTCATCCTCAATGGAGGCGATCTGGTCATAGAACTGGTTGTTGGTCAAGAAGGCAGCCAATGGGCTATTGCGCACTTCCTCATGCTTATCCGCCAACTTTTGTAAGCGTGAGCGCGTTAACTGGCGCGGTGCGGCCACGCCCGGCAGGAAGTGCTGGATGTCACGATATAGTTCACGGTTGGCCCCGCGAGAACTGCGACCTGGGCCACTCCCCCGACCGGGACCATCGTAGAGAGCCGCAACAAGCGGCCCTTGATGAGGAATCACATCATTAAATTCCCAGGCTTTCTCCAGCCCTTCGTCCAGCCGCGCATTTTTTGTGGGCGACATGAAGGCGATCTGCTCAGCGAATTCACGCATGCCCTCGCGCGTGATAATGCGTAGCCGATAGATGGGATTTTTCCCTAAGGCGGTTTCGCGGTCGGTCGTTACGGTTATCGTACTTGGCATTCCCAAAGATAACAGCAATTGCTGCACATCTTCGACCAACCCGCGAGAGATACTATAGAGCGATACATATCCCTCAGCAGTGATGCTGCCATCTGCACTGAAAAGACCGCGTAGGAAACCACGCGCAAACTCCGCGCCCGCCTGAAAAGCTACCTCTGGCACACGCAGTTCTAGCGTCGAGGGTTTCGTCACGCCTATGTGCTTGAGCCAGGCAACAAGCTCAGTGGACGCGAAGAAATAGTTTATGCTGGCATCGTTCGGCTTCTTCTGTGGATTCGGCGTCACCCCGAAAAGATCCTGGGCGATTTGCAACAGCCGTGCGCCGACTTCTGGCTCGCTATCCGCTACCGTCAAAATCAGCCGCCCCGTATTATGTCCAGGATTGTAGTAATTGATGCTACCATCGCCGATGAAGTAGCCGATGAACTCACCCAGTTCGGCGGTCGGGCGTTCCGGCGTCGTGATCGCCGTCGCGTTGGAGTGCGGCACACGATCCGATGGCGGGAAACGATAATCCGTATCGTCGGGATAGGTGTGCTTTTGCAGCGCCACCCAATCGCCCACCTGGATCTCGCTCAGGTGCTTCCACACATAGCCGCCATCCGGCGCGATGACGCGGATGCGATGCTCCATGCTGCCGGTGAAGCTATAGCCATAGTTCGTGCGCAGCCGGCGAACAGGCACTAGCCCGTTGTAATAGAACTCTTCGGCGCGATTGCCGCCTGTGTCATTCGCCACATGAACCGTATGCGGCAGCGGATGCCAGCTTTGCGGATCGGCTTCCGTGGGACCGAGCGTACCGATCTGCACCATGCCCTGTGCTGTGGCAACGCGCGTCTCTGGCACGACGCACCCACCCTGTTTCACGCTATCCGTCGCCTGATCAAAGATCTTCATGAAGCTGACGGGGCCGGAGGCCACCCCATGCGTAGAGGCGACGATGCTGCCGGCTGGGCGCAAGCGACTAAACGAAAAGCCGGTGTTGTGGATCGCCGTCAGGCCATGCTTGCCCGCGAGATAGGTGCTGTGGTCGGCAACCGTGAAATCATAAAATGGGGTGCTGCTTTCAGGCTTTTCAACCGTTGTCACCACCGTCGCGCCTTGCAGCAGGCGTTCTAGCATAGCCAGACGCGGCAGATATTCGGGAGCGACGAGCGGGCGCAATGCAGCGATCAGGCGTGGCAAAAACTCGACGCCGATGCCCTGGCCCTGTTTCCATTTTGCCAGCCAGAACGACTCCCCATTGATAACGGTAGCCTGGCGATGGATCGCTGTCACCTTCGTTTCGATGCCAACGCTTTGCAAGATATCTTCGATGGCGACAAAAGGAATCGGCAGGCGTTCAGCGGTGGAGTGGCTGTGGTCATGCGCGGCGGCAGCCAGGCGTGTCGTTTTCAATTCGTCATGAAGGTACGGCCCGATGAGATCGCGCAAATCAGCGATGCGTGGCTCAGCGGCGAGCTTTACTTCATGGACCATCGTGCGACCTTTGCCGGATGGTTCACGCGAACGCAGCGCGGGAGCCAACCCCAGCAGCGCACACAGTGTATGCACCTTCGCCAGCAGATGATAGGATTGCGAGGTGATCGTCACGCGGTCGCGTTCGGCCTCGACATGCCCATCGGAGTCTACCAAGCCAGCGAGGAACGCCCCGACAACGCTGAGCGGCGATTTCGCCACCATCTCTGGGAACGGCAGTTCGCCTTTGGGACCGGGATGCACTTCCAGCAGCGCGCGGAACTGTTCGATGAAACCCGCGTTTGTTGTATTCAGGCTATACAGACCACGTGCATCTTGCTGGACGGTCAGTTCCACGCCGAAACGCCGTGCAAGGATATCGCGGGCATATTCCAGCGACGCTGTGCGCCCATCGAATAGCCGCCAGCGGAGCTTCTCGCGGCGCGGTTCGCTCATGGGAACTTTGGCCCACCCCATGCTGCCATCGCCTAGATAATAGCCCAGCAGCCAGGCGATCTCTTCATCCATGCGCATGCCCGCGACTTCGCGGTATTCGTGGTGTGGCCATTGATCGCGCACAGAGGCATTTGGCGTGGGGAGGATATCGCCAGCTTGGAGGGCATCGGCGCGTCGTTCAACAAAGTGTTGGCCGTCAAACACCATGAAGGGATGCCAGCAACTCGTCGTCACTTCCAAGCCATTCGCCGCCCGCACGCGCACCTGATCCGCCAGCGGCACATCGTAGCGCCACAGGTGCGTCACAGGGGCCAATTCATATGCACCCGTCGCTGGATTCAGTGCCATCGTCTGGATGCCGAGATCGGCTACTGCCATCACGGCATGGTCGCCATGCTGTTCCTCGGTCTTGCCCGTCGCGCGCACGCGATCATACAGCGTGCCGATGGCTTCAACGCCACAGAATGTCGTAAAGATATGCGCGTCGCCCGCGATGCAGCCGCCGCCGCTCTGATGCACAATCGCCGCGTGTTTCACGCTCTCGAAGATGCCAGGGAGCGAGTCTTCGACCGGGATCACAAAACACGCTGAGAGCTGAAGGTTATTGCCTTTGCCCGCGTTCATCAGCGTGGGGGAGTTCGGCATGAAGCGGCGGCTGAGCATCAGGTCGGCATAGCGTGCGGCGGCCTGCTCGATCTCCGCTGGCGACTTGCCACTATTCTGCGCCTCCGCGCTGGCGATGGCCCGCGCCACGCGCCAGCACATCTCATCCGGCGTCTCGATGACGGTGCCGCGTTCGTCTTTTTTCAGGTAGCGTTCGCGCAACACGCGCACCGCCGTATCGGACCATGCCCCCTGGGGCGGCTCATCATGGGATGGCGCGGCGACGCCGCGCGTTTTTCGCTCGCTCACGTTCGCTTCTTCCTTATCCTCTGCTGATCATGAGAAACACTGCTGTAGGGTGGCTGATGTTCATGAACCTGTCTTAGTATAGCACGTTATCTAGTATATTTCAAGGTCAGCGGTCCTGTATCTAGTAGTACATCACGCCTAGCCCGCCTGGGGGGAGCCGCTATATAGTACTATGTCTCATGGAGACGAGGCGATGAAAAATCCCCAGCGCAGTGCTGTGCTGGGGAGCATGCGGGGCGAGAAGCAGCTATTGGGCCGCCACTTTCGGCTTGCGCGTCGTCGAGCCGCCCTTGCGTCCGATCTGCGAATAGAAGTCCGCGCCGTACTTCTTCTTGGTGGATTCGCCGCCGCGCTTGCCGATCTGCGCGTAGAATTCCGGGCCGCGCCGCTCTTTGACGGTTTGGCCGCCGCGCTTGCCGATCTGCGCGAAGAAATCGAGGCCGTATTTGTCGCGCACAGCTTGGCCACCGTGGCGGGAAGGCTCCGCCACGCCAGCGTTCTTGTCCGGCGCAACTTTCGCGGCGTCGGCGTTTTTGACTGGCGCAGTCGTCTTGCTGGTGACGGGTTTAGCGGTTGGTGACTTCTTTTGTGTAGCCATATGGAATGGCTCCTCTCTCAACAGTGTCGTGGACTGGCACAATCCCATACACTGGGAATCGGCACGGCGTCCACCGGTTGTTTCATCAAGTATACGGCATCTTCCTTACGAGCAAGTTTACATTTAGGCCAATTTTGGTATTTTGCCACAGATTCGGCGAAAATTGGTCCGATCGGTGTCCTAAATCGGGGATCTCACGTGTCGCTCGCGCGGCGGGATGTGACGCAGGGGGCGCGTCTTGCGTTATGGAGATAGGTACAATCGCGTCAATTACGTATAGGGAGCGCCGCATGCCCCAGAAATCACTGCTCGACAAACCGAATGCCCTCGTCATGCCCCAACCTGACCTGCTCGCCGAACAAGACGCGCCGCCCGCGATCTCGCTGGTTATCCCCATCTACAACGAGAAAGAGAGCGTGCAGCCGCTCTATACGCAGATCTGCGCCAGCATGGCGCAGGTCGGCGAGACCTTCGAGATCATCTTCGTGGATGACGGCAGCACCGATGGCTCGTTCAACATGCTGAAGTCATTGCATGCGGCGGACCCGCGCCTGAGCGTGATTCGCTTCCGGCGCAATTTCGGCAAGTCGCCCGCGCTGCTCGCCGGCTTCAATCGCGCGCGCGGCGCGATCATCTTCACGCTGGATGCCGACCTGCAAGACGACCCGGCGGAGATCCCCCAGTTCCTCGAACAGATCAACGCTGGCTATGATCTGGTCTCCGGCTGGAAGTATCCGCGCCTGGACCCACCCTCGAAGACACTGCCCTCCAAGGTCTTCAACACCATCGTTGGCCAGACCACCGGCGTGAAGCTGCACGACATGAACTGCGGTTTTAAGGCGTATCGCCGCGAGTTGATCGAAGAACTCAAGCTCTATGGCGAGCTGCATCGCTTCATCCCCGTGATGGCCGTCTGGCGCGGCTTCAGCATCACCGAGGTCAAGGTGAAGCACCATCCCCGTCAGTTCGGCAAGTCGAAGTTCGGCGCGGCGCGCTTCCTGCGCGGCTTCCTGGATCTGCTGACGGTGATCTTCCTGACGACTTACATGCGCACGCCCTTACGCCTGTTTGGCACGGTCGGCATCGTGTCGTTCCTGCTGGGCTTCGGCATCGACTTCTGGGTGGTCGTCAACCGCTTTTACACGAACGATCCGATCCATAACCATCCGATCCTGTTCCTGGGCCTGGTGCTGATGATCGTCGGCGTGCAGTTGTTCCTTTCGGGCTTGCAGAGCGAGATGATCCGCCACTTCAACTTCAACTCGCGTGACGAGTTCAGCGTGAAGCAGGTGTTGGATTGAACACGGCCACGCTGGTTGCCACGCTCCAAACGCGCCTCGCGCCCGCGCTGGCCCTCGCGCGCCGCCCTGGCGCGAAGCGCGCCCTGCGCCTGGGCGTGCTGGCGTTGATCGTCCTGTTCGTCGGCAAGTCGCTATCCGGTAGTTGGGGCGACATCACGCGCCACCACTGGCAGATCAATTGGCCGCTCTTGTTCCTGGGCTTCGCGCTGCTGGTCGCGCAGGAACTCTCCTTCGGCTTCATCTGGCAGGCGATCCTCCAGCGCCTGGGCTATCTGCTGCCGTGGCCGGTGTGTTTGCGCATCTACCTGGCGGCGGAATTCGTGCGCTACATTCCCGGCAACGTGTGGCATGTGCTGACGCGCGTCACCTGGGCCGAACGCGAGGGCGTGCCGAAGTCCTACGGTTTCGCCAGCATGACGGTGGAACTGGCGACGAAGATCGCCACCGCCGCGCTGGCCTTCGCGCTGAGCCTCTTCGCCTGGTCCGATCTCAGCCAACTCAGCCACGGCTTCGGGCATATCGCCTCGCTGTCGCTGGCGCTGCTGGGCGTGCCGCTGCTGCTGGTGGGCCTGCACCCGCGCCTGCTGGAAGGCGGGCTGAATCGCGCCCTGGTGCTGCTCAAACGCGCGCCCATCCGCCTGCACCTGACCTATCAGGACATCGCGCAGATCGTGCTGCGCTGGCTGGGGAGCTGGCTCGTCGGCGGGCTGGGCTTCTGGCTGGCCGTCGCCGCCGTCACCCCGCTGCACGCCTCGACTGCGGTCGCGCTCGCCTGCGTCGGCATCTATGCCCTGGGCTGGGATATCGGCTTCCTCAGCTTCATCACGCCCAGCGGCCTCTTTTTCCGCGAGGGCGCAGTAGCCTTGCTGCTGCACCTTTCCGGCCTGGTGCCAGACCTCGCTCTGGCAACGATCATCGCCGTGCTGGCCGCGCGCCTCCTCCCGACCCTGGCCGAGATCCTCAGCGTCGGCGGCGCGTATTGGCTGGCCCGCCAGCCCCAGGCAACGGCATCGCTGCCGGCCTAACGGCCCCACCCCCGGCCCCTCCCCATCTGCGGATGGAGAGGGGAGAGCAGACAGTATAGGCTGATCGCGTTGATCAGGGCTGATCCCTTCCCGAACGATCACCCCCTCTCCATCTCCGATCAATGTATAGCATGTATACCATTCGCCGTCACAGACGTATAGTATAGTAGCAACAGATCGAGGGTGATGGGCCTTTTCGAGCGGGGAAACGAGCGATGCAGCACAAGCCGCGCGTGTATCTGAGCCATAGCCCGGCGGATGAGCCGATTGCGATGCGTCTGGCGCAGGATCTCATCGAGCAGGGCATCGCCGTGTGGGCCGCGCCAGAAGACGGCGCGGAGCGGACGGCAGCCTGGCAAGCGTGCCAGTGGTTCGTCGTCATCCAGACGCCCGCCGCCGTGGCCTCGCCCACCGTGCGCGCCGAAGTCGCCCAGGCGCTCAGCGCCATCCACAGCGGGCAGATGCAAGACGGCATCGCGCTGCAACTCGCGCCCGGCGACCGCGCCGCGCTGCCCTCCGGCTGGCACGCGCTGCACCCCATCGATGCCAGCGAGCAGAGCTACGCCGCGCTGGTCACGCATCTGGCGCAGATCCTATGGGGCAACATGGCGGAGACGGCGACGACGCTACCCGGCGGGCGACCAGGCGGTACGCGCTCGATGGCCCTCCCAGCGCGCACCTCGCGCCGGCGCTTCCTGGTGGGGGCGGGCGTCGTCGGCGTCGCGCTGGCGGCGGGAACCAGCGCCGTGCTGGCCCAGCACCTATCCGGGCATCCCGTGGGGGCGACGGTGCGGGTCGCCGGCACGCCCACCCCGCTGCCCTCGCCCGGCACGCTGCTTTTCACCTATCGGGGCCATCAGGCCAAGGTCTATAGCGTCGCCTGGTCGCCCGATGGCACACGCATCGCCTCCGGCGCGGCGGGCGACGTGAACGGCGACACGACGGTGCAACTGTGGGATGCCGCCGACGGCAGCCATGCCCGCATCTATTACGGCCACGCCGGGGCCGTGCGCCAGATCGCGTGGGCGCACAGCGGACATCTGATCGCATCCGCCTCCGAAGATCACACGGCGCAGATCTGGCAGCCGGTGACGCTGGCGCTGCTCGAAGATTATCACGGGCATACGAGCGATGTCGAGTGCGTGGATTGGTCGCCGCACGACGACCGCATCGCCACCGGCAGCCTCGACACCACCGTCCAGATCTGGCAACCGCTGACCGGCAAGCTTTTCCTGGCCCAGCAGGCGAATACGCTACGGGTGAACGGCGTCGCCTGGTCGCCAGATGGGAAGCAACTGGCGATTTGTGGCTATGACAGCACGGCCACGGTGTGGGACGCGGCAACGGGCGTGCTGCTGCGCACCTATACAGAGCATACCGGCCATGTCTTCCGCATCCGCTGGTCGCCGGACGGGCGCTGGCTGGCTACCTCCGGCGCGGACCATACCGTGCGCGTGTGGAACCCCACCACCGGCGCGGACCTGATCGTCTATACCGGCCACAGCGGTGAGGTCTATCCGCTGGCGTGGTCGCCGAACGGGCAAACACATCGCCTCCGGCGGTGAAGACCATACCGTGCGCGTCTGGGAGCCGCGCACCGGCCATACCAGCGTCGTCTATCGCGGCCACGCCGGCTGGGTCGATGATCTCGCCTGGTCGCCAGACGGCACGCGCATCGCCTCTGGCAGCGACGACCATACCGTGCAGGTGTGGCAGGCGCGGTGAAGCGATTGGTTCATATGCGATATTCCGGTCAACGTGCCTGATACGCCGCTTCCGCTGCGCGCTTCAGGCGTTGCAATGAATTTTCGATGCCCGCCACAAAGGATCGCGCGCCCACTTGCTGCATCAACCGGCCCCGCCAGCCTGGCGGGAAGATGAAGTCTCAACCATACTGCACGGTGCAGGATGCCGCGTCGAGGGGCGTGACGCGCACCCGTTGGTGCAGGTGCAATTCCAGTGGAAAATCCCAATACGTGCCAAGCTCGTGCCGCTCCGCATCGACTACCTCCACGACCACCGCGACGCTCCAGTCGCGGCCCATATTGGGCGCGACGATGGTGAGGCGCTGGCCGACCACCGTGGGGCCAGGCGGTGTAACATCTTCCACCCGCCCATTGATCCATGTGCCGAGCCGATTGACCTGCAACAATTCCCATACGACGGCGACGGGGGCCGCGACCCGCGCGACCGGACATATGCTCAGGAGCATAAACCGACCTCCAATGACGCAAACGCTGGATGGATGCTTGGCTCAGTGAGGAGTAGCGACCCATTGCATGACGACTACCCACAGGCGTTACTCCTTGCACTATACGGGCAGCGATCTGTGGCGTCAACAGGTGGGTGGGTGGGTTGCAGCGCGGCGGCTGCCATGCTACAATCGTTGGGCGGATGGCATGATCACGCGGTCATCTCATCTGCCGGGTGCGCGAATCTTATCAAAGGAGGGGGCAGCGATGGCGACACGCGACGAAGTACGGGCGGCGTTGGATGATTACGTGAGCCAGGCACAAAAGAGCCAGCGGGTGCAGCAATCCCTGCAAGGCTGGCACTGTGTCATCTATATCGAGGCGACGGATCTCGGCGTGGGCTTCACCATGACGGTGCAGGGCGGCAGCGCCACCGTGAGCGACGGCACCCCCGCGCCACCGGACCTGATCGTGCGCGGCAGCAGCGAAGATCTGGCTAACATCTTCTGGTGCGACGAGAATCCTGCCTCGAACTACATGCAGGGCGCAATCACGATTCAAGGATCGCCCGAAAACACGATGAAGCTGGATGCCATGTCGCTGATGATCTACCTCGAAGTCGCCAAGGGCCAGTAGGTCGCGCCAGGGGCCGGGCGGCTAGATCAATCATGCCGTTTCCGCATAGGTAGGCTAACGGTAGATAGGCTATTCGGTATCCAGGATCACGGCGTTCGCATCCAACGGCGATGGCGGCGTCTGCCCGTTCTTGCCAAAGTCTGGCACCAGCAACTCGCGGATGCGGCTGGCACGATGCTGGAGCGTATGCGCTCGCATGGCGAACTCGTGGGCGGCTGGCTCCTGGTGTCGTTGCTGCGCGGAGGCGGCCAGGCGGGCATACAATTCCTTGCTCTCCTCCAGCGTATTGAGCGCCATCCACAACGAATCTTCCACCGTTTCCGCCTGGCCTTCGACGATGGTTTCCGCCGTGTAAGCGTGGCCGACGCGACAGCGAAAGCGCAACAGATCGCCATCCTGAATCTCCCAGAGGGGGCCTTTGCATTCAGGGCAAGACATGGATGTTAATTCGCCCACATGCTGATCGCTGGAAAGTACTGACGGATCGAGGCCGGCGATCTTCGCTTCGAACTCTAACTCATCCGACACGGGGAACGCTCCTTCTGGGATGGTCACAGGGGTGTGCGCCAATTCGACCACTTTTGCGGCCAGGTCCGGCACCGGCAAGCACCCATCGATCTCAGCATACGTGCAGGCACTCAGCGGCATGCTGGGAAAAATCGCGGTAGCGGGATCTTGCACCAGGGTGACGCCTCCGCGCCGCTTGATGGCGATCAGGCCGGAAGTGCCGTCGTTGAGCGTGCCACTGAGGACGATGCCCACCACCCGTGGGCCAAAGGCCAGCGCCGCCGTGCGAAACAGCGGATCGAGCGCCGGGCGACAATGGTTCTCGCGCGGGCCGTGCGTCACGCGCACCTGTGCCGCTGTCAGCAATAAGTGGTGATCGGGAGGAGCGACATAGATCTGGCCGAGCATGATCGGCATCCCATCTTCCGCCGTCACAGCGGGCAATGTCCCCGCCCGCGCCAGAATCTTCGCCAGCAAGCTCGGCACACTGGCGGGGATGTGCAGGACGATGAAGATCGCCGCCGGCACGTCCGTTGGCAAACCCGCAACGAGTCCGATTAAAGCTTCGACGCCACCGGCGGAAGCCCCTACCACGACGATATCATGCGTTGCCATCGCCCGCCTCCTCTGCGTCGCATGCGCGGCCATCTAGGTTGCTTACCCCGCAAGGGTCGATCCAATATGGCATGTCCGCTGTTTATAAGATCGTGGTGTCACGCCGCATCATCGTCGAAGTCTTCGGGGTCCAATTCGGGATCCAGGGGGACGGTGGGCGCGCGAATGATGGCGGCATAGCGTGCCAGCAGGTTATCCAGCACTTCGGACCACGAGCGTGTCGCGGCCCAGGCGCGGGCGGCGCGGCTCATGGCCACGCGCCGGGCGGGGTCGTTCAGCAGCGCGGCCAGGGCGGCGGCGAAATCGCGCGCGTCGTCTGGCGCGGCCAGCAGGCCCGTCACGCCGGGCTGCACCAGATCGCCCACGCCCTCGGCGCGGCAGCCGATCACCGGCAATCCGCTCGCCATCGCCTCCTGCACCACCTGGCCGAACGTCTCCGTCGTGCTGGGGAAGGCGAAAAGATCGGCGGAAGCATAGGCCCGCGCCAGGTCGGCCCCCTTCAGGTAGCCGGTGAAGGTCACGGGCAGCCCACGGAGCGCCGCTTCGGTCGTGCCGCGCGCCGGGCCGTCGCCCACCAGCACCAGCCGCGCGCCGGGCCGCGCCACCGCGCGATAGGCCGCCGTGAGGATGGGCAGATTCTTCTCGAAGGAGATGCGCCCAGCATACAAAATCACCGTCGTCGCGTCGTCCGCGCCAACTGAGGCACGCCAGGCGGGGTCGCGCCGGGCGGGAGTGAACAGCGTGCTATCCACCCCGCGCGGCCACAGGTGAACGCGCTCGAAGCCACGTGCTTCCAGGATGCGCGCTGTCGAGGGCGAGGGCGCGAGGGTGGCCGCGCACTGGTTGTGCAGGAAGCGCCGGTAGCGCCAGATCGGTCCCCGCAACGCGCCCAGCCGAAAATGGTTCATGTAATCGGCGATGTTGGTGTGATAGGCGGCGACGACAGGGACGGCGATGCGGTGCGCCCAATAGAGGCCCACCATGCCCAGCAGCATCGGATCGGCCAGATGCACGATGTCGGGGTGGAAGCGCGCCAGGCGGCGGCCCATCTCGCGCTGTGGCAGCAGCATGCGCAATTCGGGGTAAAAGGGGATGGGCGGCCCCGCCACGCCCACCACCCGCGCCCCGGCATAGCGACGCGGCGCGTCTTCCGGGCCGAAGACGATGGCATGGTGGCCACGCGCTTGCAGATGTTCCAGCAACATCGCAATCGTGCGCGTCACACCATCCAGTTTCGGCAAGAAGTTTTCCGTAATGATGGCT
The DNA here is from genome assembly GCA_027459785.1 of Ktedonobacteria bacterium. Taxonomy (GTDB): domain Bacteria; phylum Chloroflexota; class Ktedonobacteria; order Ktedonobacterales; family JACDGC01; genus JAJPKG01. The sequence continues at coordinate 61,187 of DAIDGU010000070.1, forward strand.
ACCCGCATCGTGATTCGATCCCTTTTTTACCTACGTGGCCGGCCCCACCCCCAGATTGTATCATCTCAAGAGTGCAAACGTGTTAAACACCGGCAAAGCATCACCCTCGCGCTTGCATGCATGATGGTGTACAATGCAGAAGGAATGTTGGCGAACACGCGCAGGAACGGAGAGAGCATGCCGGAAGAAGCGCCCACTGCGGCCCAAACCAATGCGCCCGCCACCATCGCGGGGCGCTACGTGGTGGACCAGCGCATCGGCCAGGGTGGCACGGCCTTGGTCTATCGCTGCCGCGATGAGCATACCGGCCAGACGGTGGCGCTGAAACTGCTGCGCAGCGGCAATCCGCTTGTGCCGGCTTCCCACGCGCGCTTCGCCCGCGAGGCGCGGCTCGCAGCCAGCCTGACGCACCCTAATGTCATTCGCGTGCTGGATTATGGGACGACCGCGCCACCCGCCACGGAAGAATGGATGGCGTGGGTCTTCGACACCGGCCAGGCGGTAGACTTTTTGGCGATGGAGTATGTCAGCGGGCCAACACTGAAACAACTCGTGCGCCGCGTCGGCCCTTGCCCCGCGTCGTGGGCGCTGGCCATCGGCGGCCAGCTCGTCGCCGCGCTCGCCGCCGCACACAGCCTCGGCATCATCCACCGCGACATCAAGCCGCAGAACATGCTGCTGCTGGACCTCACCACGCATGTCGTCCCCAAGCTGGGCGATTTCGGCATCGCGCGCGACCTGAACAGCACCACGCTCAGCACGCTCACCCAGACGGGCCAGGTACTCGGCACGCCGGACTATCTCGCGCCGGAACAGGTGATGGGCGAGGCCGGCGGCGAGCAATCGGATCTCTATGCGTTGGGCATCGTGCTGTATGAGATCCTCACCGGCCATTTACCCTTCGAGGCGGAAACGCCCCTGGCGGCGGCCTCGCGCCGCATGTTCGTCGATCCGCAGCCGCTGCGCGTCTTCGTCCCCCAGATCGCCCCGTCGCTGGAAGAGGTGATCCTCCTGGCGCTCCAGCGCGAACCGGCGCAACGCCTGCGCTCGCTGGCGGACCTGAGCGCCGCGCTGACCTGGGCCGCCGATCAGGCCAACCTCACCCCCAACGACGCCTGGCCTTTCAGTGCCGATGCCCTGCCCCTCACGCGCGGGAGTTAATACCGCTTGCGGGGAAAGAGTGCGGCCAGCGGGGCCGGACAGACAGGAATGTCTGTCCTCCGGTGGTAGGGAGCATGTCTGTCCTCCGGTACCCATTGGACTGTCTGCCGTTATCCATACGGATACTCGCATAGCGAATAACTGCTATGGCAACTAGCTTGTTAAGGTAGCAGATATCCCCAGTCCCAAAAGGTTCTTGTTGCATATCATTTGTTTTGCAACATGGCGTTATATGAAGACTTTGGCCTTGATTATGTGAATAAACCTTCCGACGAGACGAGAGCCTTCACGAATGAATGTTCCCACATGCCGGCTACCGAACGGGCCTGTGGCGCAGTTGTCCGTCGCTTTCGCGTGTCTGCAAGGAGGAAGAATGTCCACACCCTATGATCTCATCTGCCTGTCGCATCTGCGCTGGAACTTCGTGTACCAGCGGCCCCAGCACCTTATGCACCGTTTCGCCAAGGAGCGACGGGTCTTTTACATCGAAGAACCGTACTATGATAGTGCCAGACCCCGTCTGGAGGTCACGCCCCAGGGCGACGGCGTCACCGTCGTGGTGCCGCACCTGCCGGAAAACACGTCGCGCTTCCTGGCCGAAGTCTATCATATGATGTTGCTGGATGACCTGATCCTGGATGAGCGTATCAACCGCTATGTCTTATGGTACTACACACCGATGGCGCGGGCCATCAGCCGGCATCTCACGCCCCTGGCTACCGTGTATGATTGCATGGACGAACTGGCGGCATTTCAGGGCGCACCGACGGAGATGCAGCGCAACGAACATGAGTTGCTGGTAAATGCCGATCTCGTGTTCACCGGCGGCGCGAGCCTGTACCATGCCAAACGGCACCTGCACCCGCGCGTCTTCGCCATGCCCAGCAGCGTGGACGCCGCGCACTTCGCCACCGCGCGTCAGCCGCAACCCGACCGCCCCGAACAAGCGGCCATCGGTCATACGCGCATCGGCTTTTACGGCGTACTCGACGAACGCTTTGATCGCGCGTTGCTGGCCGCCGTGGCGGAGGCCCGCCCCGACTGGTCCTTCATGCTGATCGGCCCCGTCGCCAAGATCGACCGTGCCGCGCTGCCCCAACGCGCAAACATCCATTACTTGGGCCAACAGGCCTATACGGATCTGCCGGCCTTCCTGGCGGGGTGGGATGTGGCGATCATGCCCTTCGCGCAGAACGACGCCACGCGCTTCATCAGTCCCACGAAGACGCTAGAATACCTGGCTGCCGGCCAGCCGGTCGTCTCCACGAGCATCACGGATGTCGTGCATCCGTATGGCGACGAAGGTTTGGTGCAGATCGCCGATACGCCGGCGGATTTCGTCGCCGCTATCGAGGCTGCCATGCAGGCCGACCACCAGGCGCGGCGGGCGCGTATCGATGCGTTCTTGCGGCATCATTCGTGGGACCACACCTGGCAGCGGATGAACCGGCTGTTGAACGAAACGGTGACGGCCCTGGACATGCTGCCCGTGCTCAATCCGGTGGCGCTGGCCACCGACGCGCCGATGTCGCTGCCCCTACCATTGCTGGCGCACGACGACCTGGCGCTGGACACTGACTCAGCCGAATGAGGGGGACGTGAGGATGTACGACTATCTGATCGTGGGAGCCGGCTTCGCCGGCAGCGTGTTGGCCGAACGCCTGGCGAGCCAAGCCGGCAAGCGCGTGATGGTGGTGGATCGGCGCGAACACATCGGCGGCAACGCCTATGATCGTTACGACGCAGACGGCGTCTTGATTCATCAGTATGGGCCGCACATCTTCCATACCAACTCTGCCGAGGTCTTCACCTACCTCTCGCGCTTCACCACCTGGCGACCATACGAGCATCGCGTGCTGACCAGCGTGGACGGCCACCTGCTGCCCATGCCGATCAATCTGGATACGATCAACCGCCTCTATGGGCTGAACCTGGGGCCGGATGAACTGGAAGATTGGTTCGCGGCGCGCGCCGAGCCGCGCGCCGTGCTACGCACCTCGGAAGACGTGGTGGTGAGCCGGGTGGGGCGTGAGATCTATGAGAAGTTCTTTCGCGGCTACACGCGCAAACAGTGGGGACTGGACCCCTCGGAGCTGGATGCCACGGTGACGGCGCGCGTCCCCACGCGCACCAACCGCGACGACCGCTACTTCACCGACACGTACCAGGCGATGCCGGCGCAGGGCTACACGCCGCTGTTCCAGCGCATGCTGGCGCATCCGAACATCGAGGTCATGCTGAACACCGATTACCGCGCCGTGCGGCACAAGATCCCGCATCGCGCCGTGGTCTTTACCGGCCCAATCGATGAGTACTTCGACTATCGATTCGGCAAGCTGCCCTATCGCTCACTGGAGTTCCGCTTCACCACGCGGGCGCGGCGCGTCTACCAACCTGCCGCCGTGGTGAATTATCCCAACGCGCATCCCTATACGCGCGTGACGGAGTTCAAGTACCTCACGGGCCAGGAGCATCCGCACACGACGCTGGTCTATGAGTATCCACGCGCCGAAGGTGATCCGTATTATCCGGTGCCGCGCCCCGAAAACGCCGCGCTGTATAAGCGTTACAAGGCGCTGGCGGATGCCGTGCCGGGCGTCTACTTCGTCGGGAGGCTAGCGACGTATCAGTATTACAACATGGATCAGGTGATCGCGCAGGCGCTCGTCACCTTCCGCCGGATCATGGCGACGGAGCAGGCTGATGTCGCCGAATTGGCGGCAGAGGCGAGTTGAGGTTGGTATGCGGGGAGGCACGTTGATGTTGGAATTGTGGGGTGGGGTGGAATGCACCGTGAATCGCGTCGGCGACCATTATTTCAACCAAATGGCGCGCAACGGGCATCGCCACCGCATCGAAGATCTGGATCGTTTCGCCGCGCTGGGGCTGCGCACGCTGCGCTATCCCTTGCTGTGGGAACTCATCGCGCCACACGGCCTGGCCGCGGCGGATTGGTCGTGGGCGGACGCGCGCATGCACCGCTTGCGCGCTTTAGGCATCCGGCCCATCGTCGGCCTGGTGCATCATGGGAGTGGGCCGCGCGCCACCGACCTGCTGGACCCCGCTTTCGCCGAGGGGCTGGCGGAATTTGCCGCCGCTGTCGCCCAACGTTATCCCTGGGTGGACGCCTATACGCCCGTCAACGAGCCGCTGACCACGGCGCGCTTCAGCGGCCTCTATGGCCACTGGTATCCGCACACGCGCGACATGCGCCTGATGGCCGAGATGTTGCTCAACGAGTGCCGGGGGGTGGCGCTGGCGATGGCTGCCGTTCGCCGTGTCAATCCCGCCGCCCAGTTGATCCAAACGGAAGATCTGGGCAAGACCTATAGCACGCCCACGCTCGCCTATCAAGCCGAGTTCGAGAACGAGCGCCGCTGGCTGTCGCTGGATCTGCTGACCGGGCAACTCGACGCAGATCGCCCGCAGTGGCACTATCTGTGCGAACACGGCATCTCCGCCGAGGATCTCGCCTGGTTTGCGGCCCACCCCTGCCCGCCGGATGTCATCGGCATCAATCATTACCTGACCAGCGAACGCTGGCTGGACGAGCGCATGGAGCGTTACCCAGCAGCGACGCATGGCGGCAACGGACGGCACGAGTATGCCGATGTGGAGGCGGTGCGCGTCGTCGCCGACGGTCTGGGGGGCCATCGCCAGTTGCTGCGCGAGGCGTGGGAACGCTATCACCTGCCGTTGGCCGTGACGGAAGCGCACCTGGGCTGCACGCGCGAGGAGCAACTACGCTGGCTCTATGCGACATGGCAGGCGGCGGAGGCGTTGCGAGCGGAAGATATTCCCGTGCGCGCCGTAACGGTCTGGGCGCTGCTGGGATCGTTCGACTGGAACTCTCTGGTGACGCGCACCACGGGCTTCTATGAACCGGGCGCGTTCGACGTGCGCGCCCCTCAGCCGCGCCCGACGGCGCTGGCCGGCCTGACGCACGATCTGGCGACGGGCCAGACGCCGACGCATCCCGCGCTGGCCAGCACCGGCTGGTGGGAGCGCCCGGAACGCCTGTTCTATCCACCGGTCGTCGTGGGCCTGCCCCGGCACGATCCCGCGCCGACCCCGCCGGCGCGACCGATCCTCATCACCGGCGCGACGGGGACGCTGGGGCGCACGCTCGCGCGGCAGTGTGCGGTGCGCGGTCTGGCGCACCAGTCGCTCACTCGGCACGAATTGGAAATCACTGATGATGCCGCCATCGCGGCAGCTATCGCCCGCTGGCAGCCGTGGGCCATCATCAACACCGCCGGCTTTGTGCGCGTGGATGACGCGGAGGAGGATGCCCAGGCGTGCTTTCAGGCGAACGGCTGGGGGCCAGCGCTGCTGGCGCGGGCCTGCGCTCAGGCAGACATCCGCCTGGTGACGCTGTCATCGGATCTCGTCTTCGACGGCACCAAGGGCGGCGCATATGTCGAAAGCGACGTGCCGCACCCCCTCAATGCCTATGGGCGCGCGAAAGCCTTCGCTGAACAGGCTATCAATAACATCTTGCCAGAGGCGTTGATCATCCGCACCGCCGCTTTCTTCGGCCCGGACGATCCCTATAACTTCGTGACGCAAGCCGTGACGACGCTGGCGCAAGGGGGACCTTTCACCGCCGCCGATGACTGCATCGTCTCGCCGACCTACGTCCCCGACCTGGCCGCAGCGTTGCTGGATCTGCTGATCGACGGCGAGCAGGGGATCTGGCACCTGACCAACGCGGGGGCGCTAAGTTGGGCGGACCTCGCCCGCCACGCGGCGCTGCTCTGTGGCTGCGACGCGCGGCTGATTCAGCCGCGCCCGGCCCATGCGCTGGGCTGGCGCGCAGCGCGTCCCAGGCAAAGCGCGCTGCGCAGCGCACGCGGCACGCTGATGCCCACCCTGGAAGACGCGCTGACGCGCTACGCCGCGCAGTCGTCGCTCGCCTACTCGCGCTGAACTGCTCCGTTGCCAGGACGCAACACCTGGCAGCGGGGTGTACCCGTTTCTGGTAAACCCTCTAAACAGCAGCACGCCGGCGATCCCACTCAAGATCGCCGGCATGTTGCTAAGCTGCGGTTTATTGTTGCTCGACTTCGATGCTCTGTTCCACGGCGGGATGCACATCTTCCGCGTGGTTGGCTGCGCTGGTGGCTTGCGCCATCGCCGCCGCCGGGCCAGCGCCGGTAGCATCCAGGATCGCCTGAAGCTGTTTCGCGTTGAGCGATTCGTTGCGGCGCAACTCCTGAGCGATGCGGTCCAGCGTGGTGCGGTAGGTGCTTAGCAGCTTGGTGACGCGCGCATAGGCGTCCTGCACCAGACGATGTACCTCTTCGTCGATCAGCTTGGCCGTCTCTTCAGAATAATCGTGCGAGCCGTCCATCGTGCCGCCGCCGCCGAAGGGGCTGGGTCGGTCGCTGAACGAGACCAAGCCGACTTTGTCGCTCATGCCCCAGCGCGTCACCATCTGCTTCGCAATGGCCGTCACTTGCTGGAAGTCGTTTTCCGCGCCGGTCGTGATGCTGCCCAGCGCCACGTCTTCCGCGCCGCGCCCGCCGAGCGCGTTCATGATGCGCGCGAAGAGATAGTCGCGCGAATAGTTGTAACGGTCGTCGATGGGAGTATATTGCGTCACGCCCAGCGCCTGGCCGCGCGGCACAATCGTCACCTTCGTCACGGGGTCGGAGTGCGGCGTCAGCAGGCCGACCAGGGCATGGCCGCCCTCGTGGTACGCCACCACGCGCAGGTCGTCTTCCGAGAGCACCAACGGGCGCTCCGCGCCGAGTTGGATCTTATCCAGCGCTTCCTCGAAATTCGCCATCGAGACTTTATCCTGATTGCGGCGCGCAGCCAAGAGGGCCGCTTCGTTCACCAGATTGGCGAGGTCGGCACCCACCATACCCGTCGTCGCGCGGGCCAGCTGCTGCAAATCGACATCGGCGGCCAGCGGCACGGTGCGCGCATGAATCGCCAGGATCGCCATGCGACCCTTCCAGTCCGGGCGGTCCACCACCACGCGGCGGTCGAAGCGACCAGGGCGCAGCAGGGCTTGGTCCAGCCCATCCGGGCGGTTCGTGGCGGCGATAACGACGACGGCCTGGCGGTTATCGAAGCCGTCCATCTCCACCAGCAACTGGTTCAGCGTTTGTTCGCGCTCGTCGTTGGTCGTCAGGCTGGTGCCGCGCTGGCGGCCCACGGCGTCGATCTCGTCGATGAAGATGATGCTCGGCGCGGCGCGCTTGGCTTGATCGAAGAGGTCGCGCACGCGGCTGGCACCGACGCCGACCAGCACTTCCACGAATTCCGAACCGGACATCGAGAAGAACGGCACCTGCGCCTCGCCGGCCACGGCCCGCGCCAGCAACGTCTTGCCGGTACCCGGAGGGCCGACCAGCAACACACCGCGTGGGATGCGCCCGCCCAGGCGCTGGTACTTCTGTGGCGTGCGCAGGAATTCGACGATCTCCACCAGATCGTGCTTGGCTTCGTCCACGCCCGCGACATCCGCGAAGGTCGTCGAGGGGCGATCTTCCAGGATCAGCTTGGCGCGGCTGCGCCCAAAGTTGAAGATGTTCTGCTGGTTCTGCGAGGCGCGGCGCGTGATCATCACGATGATCAGCACGATGATGGCCACCGGCAGCAACTGGATCAGCAGCGACAACCAGAAATTACCTTGATCAGCCGGCTTGGCGTCATAATTGACGTTATGCGTCTCCAACAGCGGCAGCAACGAAGGGTCCTGGCCGTCCGGCTCATAGGTCTGGAAGTTCTTGACCTGGGTTGTGCTGTTGGCGGGATAGTTGATCGCCGTCTTGAAATCGCCGGTCACGGTCCCCGTCTGAATGATGACCTTATCGACGTTGTTGCTATTCACCTGATTGATGAAGTCGCTATACGTGACGGTAGTATACTGCGTCTGGCTGCTACTGGAAGAATAGATCGTGAAGATCTGATAGCCCAAGAACAGGACCAACGCAAAGAGCGCCAGGCGGATCAGCCAGTTCGTGCCACCATTGCGCGGCGGGGGGGAACCATCCGGCCCCGTCCCGTTTGGGCGCGGGCTGCCCGGCGGGCGCTGTGGCCCACCCTGGGGATCATTCATCGCGTGGGAGCGGCGACTGCCGCGCTCAGAGTTTGATCGTCGTGTGCGTTGCAGCATGGAGGTCTAGCTCGCTTTCTCGCCAGGTGAGCGTGCCATCTTCAGCCCACCGTCTCAGTTACTTTTCTCTGTTCTTGATTATAGGGGTGACGACCACTTTGTGTCACCGGTCATGTGGGTAGGGGGATTCGCCGTTGGTACGCGATGGCCGTGCCACTTCCACGCCGGGAAGGATCAGCAGGGCGGCGCGTTTCTTGGCTCTACCTCAGTCGTTTCCCTAGAGTGTAGCACGAGTCCCCCGTTCTTGCAACGGGATGGGAAACCATGTGCAATAATGCCACATGGCGAAACCTATCCCGTGAGGTGTGCTGATGATCGCTTGGCGGCGCATTGCCCCGCTGGCCTGGCTGCGGCGACGGTCGTGGCGCTGGCGGGCGGGGGCGTTGGCGGTGCTGGTGGTGGCGGAATGCGCGGCGGTGCTGACCGAACTAGATAGCAAACTTGATGCCAGCGGTCCCCTCGCTGGCGCACCCGCTGCCCCGGCAGCCTACGCTGCCGGCTGGCCGATCATCTATACCCGCGTAGTGTATCGGCAGATCACGTTCCCCGCCTGGCACGCGGCACTGCACGCCTACCCGCCGCCCGGCGCGTTCAACTGGTTCGCCTTCGCCTTTGATGTGCTCTGGCTGAGCGGCATCCTGGCGCTGGGGCTGGGCCTCGTCGTGGGGGCGTGGTATGTGGTGCCGCGCGTGCGCGGCGGGTTGGCGCGCCCTGCGTTCACGCGGGCGGTCGCGGTGGGGAGCGGGCTGGCAATGCTCTGGGCGCTCATCAGCGCCGCCATCGTCGCCCAGCTCAACCAGCAACAAACCACGGACGCCGCGACCTGGCACGTCATCACGCAGCCGTTGCTGCTGGTGGCGCTGCTGCCGGGCGTACTCAGCTTCGCCGTGCAGCGCGCCTTCGAGGGCGCGGGCGCGCTAGGGATCGCGCAGACTGCCGGGCCGGCCACCGGCATCGAGGCGCTGGCGGTGCTGCTCGTCGCCGTCGTCCTGCCCGCCGCGCTGCTGACCATGCTCGTGCTGGCGCTACGCCGCGCGGTCGTGCATCGCCGTGCGCATGCCGGGGGCTGAACTGGAAACACCTTGCCCCGGCTCGGAACAGGAACCCCTCCGGGCTACGACGCGGCGTGTCCGGCTCGGTTCGTCAAAGTTTGGCATTGGAAAAGTTTAGCATTGGAAAAGTTTAGAATTGGATCTGTATAAAGGAGGCGGTTTCGTGAATCCTTTTCACCTGCGTCAGGCGGTGCCGGCGGATACCGAGGCGGTGCTGGCGCTCAACCATGCGATTTATGGCGACGAGGACTATTTGCCCAGCGTCTGGCAGGAATGGCTGGCGGATGATGCGAGCGTGACGGTCGCTACGGTAGACGACGCCGTGGTTGGTATAATCCATTGCACGTTGTTGAACGCGGATGAGACGTGGCTGGAAGGGGTGCGCGTGGCACCGGCGATGCAGGGGCGCGGTGTCGCTACGGCGCTCGTGCAGCAGGCGATCCGGCAGGCGCGGGGCTACCAGGCCGCCGTCTTGCGCGCCAGCGCGGAGGAGGCGAACGCCGCGATGCAGGCGGTCTTCTTGGGCAGCGGCTTCGTGCAAGTGGGAACGTATGTGCATTTCGTCGCGCCAACGGAGGGGGCAACGCCCGATCCACCAGCGGCGGCGCTGATTCACCAGCAGACGCCGGACGATATGGAACGGCTGTGGGCCTGGCTGGAACGCTCGAATATCGCGCCACTGGCTGGCGGTTGCTATATGGAGGGCATGCGTGCGCTCGCCCTGACCGACGACGCGCTCTCGCGCTTCTTGGCCGCCGGCCAGGTGTGGACGCTGGAGGACTACGGCGAGCTTCAGGCGCTGGCAATCGGCGGGCCACGCCGCCGTGGCGACGCCACGCGCTTCTCCATCCGCTACCTGGACGGCGCGGTGCAGGGCATCGGCCAGCTCGCGCTGCATCTGCGCGCCCAGGCCGCGGACGCCGGCATCGCGCGCATCGACGCTCACCCGCCGGAACTGCTGATCCTGCGCGACGCGCTGGAAGGGGCCGGCTTCAGCAGCGCGGGCCGCGCGCCGCAGTGGCTCTATGCACAAGAGTTGGTGTGACAGCCTTGTGCAGAAAGCATGAGGATTTTTGCCGGAAAAGTGTACAACGCTACGAGCAGATGATATAGTGCGAGTAGTAGCTTTTTCACCAACCCTACCATTATCGCGGTTAGCGGTTGGTGCATGGCCCGCATCCTCCCAAGGAGGTAGCACAGTATGGCTTTTCCGTATGATTCCCAAGCGCATGAAGGCGAACAGCCCGCGCCGGTCGGGTCCATCCCGCAGCCGCTGTACAACGCGCCACCGGTATATGGCAACCCACCGTCAGCGCCCAGTGGCCCACCATCGCCCTATGCGGACTTCCAGCAACCCTATGTCGCGCCCGCGCCCGCAGCGGCAACCGGCGGGGTGGCGGCGACCATCCAGGCGACGGTGCTGCCGGCGGTCAAAGCGTTTTTGCAGCGCCAGGCACCCTATCAATATTGGCGTGTTTGCGCGGTGGGCCTGGTGGCGATCTTCATCACCAATCAGGTGCTCAACGCCAGTGGCAACACGAACATGGTGCCGTTGCTGATCTTGCTGAGCGCGTGCCTGGTGCCGATCTCGTTCATCATCTTCTGCGTGGAACATAGCCAGGCCATCACCCTGCCCGTGACGGATATCCTCAAAGCGTTTGGTGCGGGGGCGATCCTGGGGCTGTTGCTGGCGGGCGTCTTCGAGGCGTCGCTGCAAGCCGATGGGCTGATCGGCAACTATATCGTCGCCATCATCGAAGAGAGCGCGAAGATCGCGTGCATCGTATGGTTCCTGCGTGATCCTCGCCTGCGCACGGAGATGCACGGTCTGGTGCTGGGCGCGGCGGCGGGGATGGGCTTCGACGCGCTCGAAAACGCCGGCTATGGCTTCTCGCAGTTCCTCAACGTGGAAAACGTCGTCCTGACGCACGGCTATAGCAGCAGCGTGGCATTTTACACGGCGTTGTCGTCGATGAATAACACGATGGTCGGGCGCGTCATCACGGACCTGCCGACGCATGGCGTCTGGACGGCGATTGTAGCGGCGGCGATCTGGCGCGAACGTGGCAATGAGACGTTCCGCTTCACGCCGGGCGTCTTGCTAGCTTTCGCCATCGCCGTGACGTTGCACGCCTTCTGGGACTGGGAGCCGCTCACTATCTTCGGCGGCTACCTGTGGTACATCCTGCTGGCCATCCCCGCGCTGCTCATCCTGGGCTTCTTCATCCGCGAGGCCCAGCAGCGCCTGTCCCTGCCGCCGGATGCCCCCTTGCCGCCGCTGGAAGGCGAGTTGCGCGCCTACTTCACATACGTGTGGCAGCGCGTGCAGGTTGCCGTGCCGGCGCTCGCGCCCAGCGCCAAGTCCGCCGCTGCCGGCCCCGCGCCAATGCTCTACTGCCCAACCTGCGCCACCTGGCAGCCAGGGCTGACCCTTTCGTGTCCACGCTGTGGCACGCCGATGCAGAGCTACGCGCCGCCGCCCGGCCCCATCCCCTACTGACTGACACCCCTTGCGGGTACAGACGGTGATCATTGGGGCCGGACAGACAGGAATGGCTGTCCTCGGGTGTTAGGGAGAATGGCTGTCCTCCGGTGTTAGGGAGAATGGCTGTCCTCCAGGTGGTCGTGGGGCGGACATTCCTGTCCGCCAGCGTGACCGACAAGAATGGCGGTCCTCCGGTATCCATACTGATCACCCGCAAAGCGTATGATAGGGCAGGGGAGAAAGCGTCTGAGGCTGATCGGCGGACAGGAATGTCCGCCCCACGATCTCCCCCTCTCCATCCGCAGATGGGGAGGGGGAGATCGTGGGGCCACCTACACCCCGAAATAGTCCGTTGCGGCATTGGAGGCGAAGATGCCGGGCAGCGACGCGCTTTGCCAGCCGGCGACGTAAGCATAGAAGAGGTTGCCCGTCACCAACTGCACGTAGGCGGCGTTATTCTTGCCCTCGCCGGTATATAGCAGCACGCCGGGGTTATCCAGCAGGTCCATCGAGATGGCGGTGGCGTTGTGGAAGCCGGTGCCGCTGGGCGCGCCCAGGTTCACCCAGCCGCTCAGCGTGCCGCTGGTGAGGTCGAACGAGTTGGCCCACATGGAACTGGTGTCGTTGGCGATGCACGACAGCGCGAATTGGCCGGTCGTGCCGGTATACGCCACGGCGGGCGCGGCCTCGCAGGTCGTCGCCATGTGCCGCCAGATGCCCAGCGCGCCGCTGCCAACCGTGTAGGTGTTGAACCAATCGTTCTGATTCGTCTGCGCGTAAAATAGGATCTGCGTGCCATCGGTCGCCATCGTGGGCGCAGCGGTCAGCCCTCCGCCGATGGTGGCCCAGCCACCCCAGGACTGCGTCGTCGGATTGTAAGCGTCGATCACCAGCGCGCCGGTGGTCGTTTCGCACGCGATGAACAGGGTGTTCTGGGCATACGTCGCCGTCGCGTTGCCCTTGCAGAGCGTGCTGCCGGGGACCGTCAGCCAGCCGCCGAAGGTCATCGTGCCTGGATTCCACGCGCCGATATGCGCCGTGCCGCCGCTGTCGATGCCGGCGAGCCATACCAGCGCCGTGCTGCCGCTGAGGGCGGCGGTAGTGACACCGTTATCGGCGATGGCCGGCGCACCCTGGAAGGTCTGCGATCCCAGCGGAAGCCAATTGCTGGCCTGGGGAGAATCCGGCAAGACGTTATTGTCGCCGTTATTCAGGAAGTAGCCGGCAAGCCAGAAGCGGTTGTCGTTGCCCTGCGCCGCCAAGTAGAGCCGGGGTGCGGTGAAACGTAGATTGCTGGCCAGGAAGTTGACCACCGCCTGCGCCTGCATCGATCCCAGGCCGCCCACGGCATCATAGCCCGTCTGCGCGCTGTAGCCCGCCGTGAAGCCCTGGGTGCCGGGGAACGTGTTGCTGCCGCTGGTGATGTCGTTGAAGACGACGCTGCCGCCGGTGACGGACGCGCCATTGTGCTGCGCGGCGTAATCGTAATACGTCGTGCCGCCCAGTGTGATACCCGCTGCCGTCTTGCTGGCCGTGTCTGCGCCGTACAAGCTGTAGAGCGCGGGGGTGATGAGGCCGACGCGCGCAGCGGCACCCTGGTTCGCCAGCAGCGCCAGTGTCGCCCACAGAGGGGCGGCAGCCGAAGTGCCGCCGATGTCGAACCAGCTTGAAGGGGCGGTGGCGCAATAGTCGCCCGCCGTGCAATATTCCGCGTAGCCCGTCTGGGGGTCGGCGTCGGCGGAGATATCCGGGATGGCCCGCGCGCCAGCGGGATCGCTGATGCCGCCGGTGGCGCTCGTCGCGTTGGCGTTCGCCTGCCAGGTCGGCGCGGCCCAGAACTGGCTGAGGCCGCCGCCCGTCGCCCCCAGCACCGGATCCGGCAGGTTGGTGTTGTTCCACACCGTTTCGCCCATGTAGGCCGCCGTGCTGGCGTTGACGGTGAGCGTGGTGCCGCCGACCGCCGTCACATACGGATCGGTCGCGGGATCATCGGCGTTGACGGTCTGGCCGTGGAAATAGGGATCGGTGCCGAGATCGTTCAGGCAGTCATACGCGCCGCTGTCGCCGGCGGCGACATAGACGCCCTGGCCCTGCGCGGCCATCTGCAAAAAGGCCATCTCTTCGCTCGCCGCCAGGCTGAAGCCGGTGTCGCTCTCGCACGACCCCCAGCTATCGCTGACGGTGCCGTCGGCGTCGTCGCTGGCGATGGCCGCCAGCATGTCGATCAAGCCCTGGTTGGTGTTCGGCGCTTCATAGACGTGGATCTTGCTGATGCCAGGTGCCATGCCCAGCGCGACCTGAATGTCCAGTTCGTCTTCAATCGCGCCAGATCCCGGTGGCAACGGCGACGAAAGATCTACCAGGCGTGGGGTGACGACGCTGCTGGTGTTCACGTTCGGCGCGAAACAGGCGGCATACGCGCTGATGTCGCTGGGCAGGTAGCCATCGAATTCGACCAGCGCCAGGCTCTGCCCCGCGCCCGTCAGATTCGTGGGGAAGCCGTAAGCCGTGGCGAGTTGCGCCGGAACGAGCGTATTTTGCCCCGTCGCCTGGGGGCAGCCCGCCGGCGTCTGGGGCCGCACGACGATATGGCCGCTGGCCTTGTGGGGCAGGGTAGACATGCGCTGGCGCGTCACCGCGTCATCCAGCCCCGCCACCCCCAGGATCGCTGGCGCGACGGCGGCGGGCAGCGTGATGTTGCTGTCGTTGGCGAAAAACGTCCGCCCGTGGCTGTCACGGTAGGTGTTTAGATGGATATGGAAGGCGGTTTCGATCTGTTGCACCGAGCCACTGGCGGTGATATACAAGCCGCCGCTCTGCACCCGTGTGACGCGCAAGCCGGTCTGGCGCGCGAAAGCCAGCACGCGCTGCACGGCAGCGGGCGACGGTCCGAAAGCATGGACGAAGGTGGCCGGCGTGATGAACTGGTGGTAATGGGATGAATGGGGCGTCGTGACGGCGGCGACGAAGCGTTCCAGCGCGGCCTTGTTCTGCGGCTGCAAGGTGAAGGTGAGGGTGAGCGTCTGCTTTTGGGGCAGCCGGCCCGTCGGCGTGCGTCCCTTGGTGGCCGCCGGCACCGTCTGCGCCAGCGTAGCGAAAGCCGGCGCGGCGCTGGCGAAAAGCGCCCGACCGACCAGCGCGGCGAGCGCGGCCCCAATGAGCAGCAGGCCCACGCCGCTGCTGAGGTAACGTAAACGTAAGGTCATAAGAGGGAGCATCCATCCTTAATCACGAAATGCGCGGTCCGTGCGCGGCATCCATCTCTTTCAGCATACACATGCGCCAGGAGCAAACAATCCCATCAGGGCTTGGGCGTGAACCACCGGCCCTTGCGAAACACGGTGTGCTGTTGCCGAAAGCCGGCGGCGCAATACGCCCCCCTGCGCGGATTGGCGGGTACTCTCCGTCTCGACGATCACCTGCCTGGCCCCGTGCGCCTGAAAGCGCCGCAGAATCTCCGCCAGCAACGCGCGCCCGATGCCCTGACCTTGATACGCAGGGTGAACGCCGGTCGGCTCGATCTGCCCCTGTGGCAACGCGGGATCAAGCCAGCCAACACAGAAGCCGGCCAGCGCACCATCCGGCGCGACCGCAACGATATCCAGGTCTGGCTGGTATTGGGGTATCTGAAGCGTACGTGCTCGCTAGGCCGGCGTCATTGCCTCGCTAGCGAAGGCGGCGCGATGCAGCGCGACATAGGCGTCTACTTCAGCGGCACCAGCCAGCGAACGCAACGTGAAACCCGGCGGCAACACGACCTCTGACAGCGAATCGGTTAGTGGATGCACCAGATGGACATACGTGTTAATCGTTATCTAGCGTGAAGCCGTGGGCCAGCATCACGTGTAAGCGTTGCTGATCGTCATCACGATACTCCACCCAATAGGGCGACGGTCGCCCGCGCTCACGATCCAACTCGCGGAACCGTTCTTCCGCCCAGCCGAAAATCGCTGTCTCGATGGCACCTTGCTGTGGTCCAGGGTCCACGAAGAAGTCCAGCGCAGCCCAGTTGACCTGCCACGCGGCCACGCCAAGGAGTGAGCCATCAGCGGCTTCCCAGACCATGATGTCGCGCCCCGTCGCGTTGGCGGGCGAACTCAGCCGCCAGGGGAGATCGGTGCGATGCCGTGTGGCAGGCGCTTGCCTACACATCAGATCGACGATGCGCGCATCATCTGCGCCAGGTTGGTATAAATGCTGAGTATTTGTCATATGCGCTCCTTTGGTCCGTCCACCCTTGCGGTGTGTCAAGTGTCGGTGGTATACTGCATGCAGGGCAATCATGCCCCCTACCTCACACGTCCTTGCCGGCGCTGATCTCCTGGTTGTCGCGCGCAACATGTCAGCGGCGTACCACAGGGGCGGAGGATAACAGCAGGAGGAACAACTCTTTTGGCAAACGTTGTCGCAATGAAACAGTTGCTCGAAGCTGGCGTCCACTTTGGCCACCAGACCCGGCGCTGGAACCCGAAGATGAAGCAATTCATCTTCACCGACCGCAATGGCATCCACATCATCGACTTGCAGCAGACCGTTTCGCGGCTGAACGAGGCGTATCGTTTCGTCACCCAACTGGTGATGAACGGCGACACGATCCTCTTTATCGGCACGAAGAAGCAGGCGCAGGAAGCCGTGGAGCGCGAAGCAACCCGTAGCGGACAGTTCTACGTGAACCAGCGCTGGCTGGGCGGCATGCTCACCAACTTCCAGACGATCCAGTTGCGCATCCGTTACCTGCGCGATCTCGAGAAGCGCAAGGAGCAGGGCGAATTCGAGCGCCTGACGAAGAAGGAAGCGCAGAAACTGCAAGACGAGATGGATCGCTTGCAGCGCATCTTTGGTGGCATCAAGGACATGCGCCGGCTGCCGGGGGCGGTCTTCGTCATCGACACGCGCAAGGAACACACCGCCGTGCTGGAAGCGCGCCGGCTGGAGATTCCGGTCATCGCGCTGGCCGATACGAACTGCGATCCCGACGAGATGGATTACCCCATCCCGGCGAACGATGACGCCATCCGCGCCGTCGCGCTGCTGTGCTCGAAGATCGCGGATGCTGCGGTCGAAGGGCGCATGCAACTTGAAGCGCAGCGCAAAGACGCCGCCGGCGAGACCGAAGCGCCCAGCGAGGAAGCGCCCCAGGCGAGCGTGGCGGATGTCGAGGCGCACTTCGCCCAGGCCGATACCACGCCCCCGGCGAATCCGGCACCACAGGCCGTCGGTGCTGGCGCGGGCGGCGAGACGCCGGGGGCTGGCCCCACCGAATAGAGTAACCCGGACGATAACGGGCGTGATGCGGCGGCCAGCACGGTCGCCCACACGCCCTTTTCGTGTGCGATACTATAGCCAAGAACCATCGCCATATTTGGTGATGACCGGACAGGCTTGTACGGGTGCGGTCGAGCGCGCCCAATGGACGCAACCCATGTGACGGCAGCACCGTCTTAATTAAGTACGATAGGGGAAAATGCCCCGGAAGCGGGCGCACAGCGCCCAGGAGAACACACCAATGGAATTCACGGCCCAGGATGTCAAGCAGTTGCGCGAATTGACCGGCGCGGGCTTCGCGGATTGCCGCGCCGCGCTCACCGAGGCGGGGAGCATGGACCAAGCCGTCAAGGTGCTGGAAGAAAAAGGCCAGAAGCGCGCCGACAAGGTCAGGGGCGCGGGCCGCGAGATGACGCAAGGGACGATTGTCAGCTATATTCACCACGGCAACAACCTGGGCGTGCTGCTCGAACTCAGTTGCAGCACCGATTTCGTCGCGCGCAATGAAGAGTTCCGCCAGTTGGCGAAGGATCTCGCCGTGCAGGTCGCCGGCATGAATCCCGAATATATCAGCTTCGACCAGATCCCGGCGGAGGTGCTGGACGCCGCTCGCAAGGAGATCGCCGCCGATCCCGAAGTGAAGAAGCGCCCGGCGAATGTGCGTGAAAAAGTCATCGAGGGCAAGATCAAGAAGGAATACAGCACCAAAGTCTTGTTGGAACAGCCCTGGCTGAAGGATGAGACCAAGACCATCGCCGCCTTGATCGATGACATGATCCGCAAAACCGGCGAAAACATCACGGTGCGCCGCTTCACGCGCTACGTGCTGGGCGAGTAGCCCCACCCCCTGCCCCCTCCCCATCTGCGATGGAGAGGGGGTGATCGTGCGGGGACCAGGGCGACCACATGGCGAGAGGATCGACGGGGGACCAGGGCGACCACAAGGGTACGCCCCTACAGACCGGGTGGCAAGGTGATCGCCAGGCAAGACGGGACGACCATGTGGGGGGCAATGCCTTGTGCTTGCCCTGCCCCGACAGACCGGATGGCAACAAATGATCGTGGGGCGGACATGCCTGTCCGCCCTAGGTGAGCAAGAATAAAAGCGAGGAACCGTCAATATGCTCAATCCTGGGCAGTCGAGCATCCGTTATGCGCGCATCATGCTGAAGCTGAGCGGCGAGGCGCTGGCGGGCGAACAGGGCTTCGGCATCGACCAGCGCATGCTGCGGCATATTTCCGATGAGATTCGCCAGGTGTATGAGCGCGGCATCGAGGTGGCGATCGTGCTGGGCGGCGGCAACATCCTGCGCGGGGCCAGCGCGGCGGAAAGCGGCATGGATCGTGCGCAAGCGGACTATATGGGGATGCTGGCGACGATCATCAACAGCCTGGCGCTGCAAGACGCGCTGGAGCGCGACGGCATCGTCACGCGCGTGCAAACAGCCATCGCCATGCCCTCCGTGGCGGAGCCATACATCCGCCGCCGCGCGGACCACCATCTGGAAAAGGGGCGCGTGGTCATCCTCGCCGCCGGCACGGGCGATCCCTTCTTCACCACGGACACCGCAGCGGCGTTGCGTGCCGTAGAACTGCATTGCAACGTCTTACTGAAAGGGACGAAAGTCGATGGCGTCTATAACGACGACCCGAAGAAGAATCCCAGCGCGCGGCGTTATGCCGAACTCAGCTTCCGTGAGGCGCTGAACATGGGCGTGCGCGTGATGGACGGCACCTCGCTGACGATGTGCCGCGAAAATAACCTGCCCATCATCGTCTATAATCTGATGGAACACGGCGCGGTCGAACGCATTGCGCGCGGCGAGCCGGTGGGTACGCTGGTGCATGAGATGGCGCAAGCGCCCGCAGGCTTCATCTGGGCCGACGCCTGACACCTTACCCTGGAGGACAGACATTCTTGTCTGTCACAGCACAAAACCTGGAGGACAGCCATTCTTGTCTGTCACAGCACAAAACCTGGAGGACAGCCATTCTTGTCTGTCACAGCACAAAACCTGGAGGACAGCCATTCTTGTCTGTCACGCGGCGGACAGGAATGTCCGCTCCACGATCGGCAAAATGTTCGTCTGAAACGAATATAAGCGGGTACAGAGTGTAGCAGGACGATTCACACCAACCACCAAAGGAGCGGCTTTATGGCAGCAGATGATGTGTTCGGCGACACCGAACATCGTATGCAACAGGCAGTGGAAGCATTGCGGCGCGACCTGGCGACGATCCGCACGGGGCGGGCCAGTCCCACATTAGTCGAAGCATTGAAGGTAGAGTATTACGGCGCGCCGACACCGCTCCAGCAACTCGCCGCCATCCACGCCACCGACGCGCGCACGCTGACCATCCAGCCGTGGGACCGCAAGGCGCTGGGCGATATCGAGAAGGCGATCCAGAAGAGCGACCTGGGGCTGAACCCTACCAATGATGGCAACGTCATCCGCCTCGCGCTGCCCGCGCTGACGGAAGAGCGCCGCAAAGATCTGGTGAAGGTGCTGGTCAAGAAGGTGGACGAAGCCAAGGTGGCCGTGCGCAACGTCCGGCGCGACGCCCACGATAAGCTGCGCGAGCAAGAGAAAGCCAAGACGATCACCGAAGACGATCTCAAGCGCAGCACGGATCGGTTGCAAAAACTGACCGACAAATATATTGATGAACTTGATAAAGTGAAACAGGCGAAGGAACACGAGATCCTGGAAGTTTAATACGCTCAGCAGGGGGAGCACGACCATGACCCGGTGGGGCAAATTTCGACAGATGCTTGCGATGCTGCGGCAACCGGAGCCGGCGGAGGATACGCCGCTCACGCCGCCGAGTGAGGAGGGGCAGCCGCGCGGACCACGCGCCGTCACACCCTATCACGTGGCATTGATCATGGACGGCAATGGGCGCTGGGCCACACGCCGCCACCTGCCGCGCGGGGCCGGCCACCGTGCCGGCGTCGAGGCGCTGCGGCGCATCGTGGAGGCCGCGCCACTGGAAGGCGTGGGCATGCTCACCGTCTATGCTTTTTCCACGGAAAACTGGAACCGGCCCGACGATGAAGTGAACGGCCTGATGGAACTCTTTTGGGACGCCTTCCGCACCTACCTGGACCGGCTGGACCGCGAGGGCGTGCGCATCCGCCACTTCGGACGCCTGCAAGGTTTGCCGGCCAACGTGCAAGAGGGCATCAAAAATGCGGTGGAACGCACAAAAAATAACGAGCGCCTTCACCTGAACGTCTGCTTGAACTATGGCGGGCGTGCGGAGATCGTCGATGCGGTGAAAGCAATCGTCTCTAGCGGCGTGCCACCCGAAGCCATCACTGAGGAGACGATCAGCCAGCAACTTTACTCGCATGACGTACCTGATCCTGATCTGGTGATTCGCACGGCGGGTGAGATGCGCCTCTCGAACTTCTTGATCTGGCAGGCGGCATATTACAGCGAATACTACGCCACGCCGGTGCTTTTCCCGGACTTCGACCGGACGGAGTTCGCGCGGGCGCTGGATAGCTATGGTGGGCGCACGCGCCGTTTCGGCAAAGTGGTGCCGGAGGAATTGCCGGCGGCGTCACGCTGAGGTGAATATCTGCTACAATAGCAGCAACGAGTTGCAGCCACGCGCGACAATCACGGCCTGCGGACCCACGGGCAGCGCGACCGCGACGCCCGACGGACCCGGCCACCACTCAAGGAGCCGGCGAGATGAGAGAACACGTGTTGCACTTCAAGCAGCGTGAGCGGCCTGAAGGCCGCGCCGAGGGTTCGTGGGCGCAGGCGGTCGCGGAGCGCGCGACGCCGGAATGGAAGGTCTCCGTCAGCCGGCGGGTGATCACGGCGGCCATCGCCATCCCGGTTGTGCTGGCGCTCATCTGGTTCGGTGGCTGGGTCACGTTCGTTGGCGCGGAGATCTTGTTGGCGCTCGGTATCTATGAACTCTATGCCATCTTCCATAAGATCGGCTATGAATCGCTCCCCTGGTTTAGTTTCATCGTCGGCACCGCTCTCCTCATCGGCGCACTCTTTCCCCCGATTCGCACGACCATCCTCGAAATCACGATCACCGCGCTCGTCCTAGGCTCACTTTCATGGCTGCTGCTGCGCCGTGAAACGGGCAAGGCGCTGATGGACTGGGCGCTGACACTGGTGATGTCGCTCTATATCGCCTGGCCGCTCTCCTACCTCCTGACTTTGCGTGGCAGCGGTTTCGCGTATGCCTTTACCAGCCAAGGACTCGTGGCGACGGCGGGGACGACGCATTTTTGGTGGGTGCTGGTCGCCTGCTTCGGCGTCTGGGCCTTCGACAGTGCGGCCTATTTCACGGGGCGCTTCCTGGGGAGGCACCTGCTCGCGCCGAGCATCAGCCCGCAAAAAACCTGGGAAGGTGTGATCGGTGGGACGCTGCTGGCGGTGGCCGCGGTCTTCGTCTTCACGCGGCCTATCGCCGGTGCCGTCGCCTGGTACCACATCGTCGCGCTGGGATTGATCCTCAGCTTCGCCGCCACGATCGGCGATCTGGCTGAGTCGTTGATCAAGCGCCAGGCCGACGTGAAGGACAGCGGTAATTTCTTCTGGGGGCATGGCGGTGTCCTCGACCGTATCGACAGCCTGCTCTTTGCCGGCGTCGTCGTTTACTTTTACGTCCTGCTCATCCTCCACGGGATCTAGCCGTTCGCGCCACCCCTCAGGATACCAGCGCCTAGATGCCTGGTATCTTTTTTGCGGCCTTTTTCGTCCTGGTAACAGCAGATTGATATTACCCACAGCTTTTAAAAGCAGAACCAAGGCGAGGAGCAGCAATGGAGACGCCCACGATGGAGCATACTAGCGAGGGTTCGAGCATTCCGACGATGCCGGGTGGGCAAACGCTACACGGCTGGTGGCATGCCGAACTAGCCGGCTGGCGGCGTGGGCTGGCCGCCGCCTGGGCCTGGCTGGCAACGCCGGGAGCCTATCCACTCTATCTTTTCACGATGAGCCGCGTGCTGATGGTGAGCGTGACCTATGCTGGCATGGCGTTGCTGTCTGCCGGCCATGCCAACCAGCGCCTTGTCGGCATTCCCGCCGGCCAGATGGTGCTGGCGTGGGATCATTGGGATGCGAAGTGGTATACCGGCATCGCTGCGCAGGGCTACGCGGGCTATAAGCCGGGGCCGAGCAGCGCGTTCTTTCCGCTCCTGCCGGCGCTGATGCACTTTTTCGGCGCACCTTTCGCCGTCCATATCGGGTCACCGGCCTATTTCGTGGCGGGCATGGTCATCGACAATCTCGCATTCCTGGGCGCGCTGCTGGTGTTGCAGGCGCTCACGAACCACCTGACCGGCGACGAAGTGGTGGCGCAGCGGGCGATTTTGTACCTGGCGATCTTTCCCAAGGCGCTGTTTACGTTCACCGCCTATACGGAGGGTATCTTTTTACTGCTGATCGTCGCCAGCTATTATCTGATGCGGCGCGGCCATTTCGGTTGGGCGGGGCTGCTGGCGGGAGTTGCCACGCTGACGCGCTTTTTCGGCGTGCTGCTGGTGGTGCCATTCGGCATCGAACTCTATCGCCAACATAGGCGCGACTGGCGCGCTTGGTTGCGTTCAAGCTGGGCGCTGTCGGCGATATCCGTCGCGCTGGGGGGCTTCATGCTGGTGCTGCGCGGAGCCATCGGCGATCCGCTGGGGTTTTGGCACGCGGAGGGGCATTGGGCGCGCCACTTCATGGAGCCGGTGCAGACGCTGTGGGTTGCCCTGACGACGACAGCGCAACTGCCGTTCGGCTCCACGCTCAACCTCAACCGGGTCTTCGATCTCGTGGTCGTCGCCATCGCGCTGGGCGTGTTGCTTTATGCGCTGACGCCACGGGGCCGCGCGCACCTGCGCCTGCCGGTGAGCCTGATCGCTTTCGGTCTGGTGCTGATCGTGGTGCCGCTGTGCGATCCTCTCACCGGCAACGTGCCGGACTTCATCACGTCCACTTCGCGCTTCGTGCTGGTGACGTTTCCCGTCTTCATCGCGCTGAGCCGGCTGCTGGCTCCGCGCCCACGCTGGCACGAGGCCTATCTGCTGCTCGCGCTCAGCCTGTTGATCGTCTTCACCCTCGGCTTCGTGCTGAATGATTACGTGGTGTAGGGGGATGGAAGATGGCAGGTGACCAAAAAAGGGGCCGGAGCCGTAGCTCCGACCCGCTGATTTGCAGTTCGCTCGCAGTTCGCTCAAGTTAGGCGAGGCTGCGATTGCCCGCGAAGAGGCGCACGATGAACAGCAAGATCGCCGCGCCGATGAAAGCGACCACCAGCGTCCAAAAGTTGAAGCCGGTTGCGCCCGATGCCCCAAAAGCGTTCATGATGAAGCCGCCGATGAAGGCACCGATGATGCCGACGACGATATCGCCGACCAGGCCCAGGCCCGTGCCGCGCACGACGAGGCTCGCCAGCCAACCAGCGACGCCACCGATAATGAGCCAAAGTACCAGTGAAAGTAACATCTGAAACCTCCTGTTGCGTGCGCCCAGTATGAGCGTCTACCGCCTTGTGATTGCCGCCGTTGCGGGCGGGAAGTCGAATCTTTCCTGTGAGCGGGCCGACCAAATGATCTCTTGCCCGTCTGGCTATCTCTAATGCATGCCGCGTGCCAAAATGCAATCGGTTTTTGCGGGTGAATTCGATGTCTCACTTAGATGCGCTCGCTAGATGGCACGCTGCAACGCTCCTGCACATCATCGACACGCCAACGCTGCCGAAACAGCAGTGATGGTCCAGATCTATGCGGGTGATTGCATGACGCGCCTGCTCCTGGTAAGGCGACCGCAGCGCGCCAGCAAACCGGCGATATTACGTTCCCAAACCGCAAAAGAGTGGAGGTGATCTAAAACAGGTGGCAAAGTGACATCTACGTTTTTGTACAGCAAAACCCCATCTACTGCGATACAGGCAATAAAGTCTGCATCCAGATCATGCAGATCGCTCGCACCTAAAATGGGAGCGAGTCCCCATTGTGGAATAGCATTTGGAGCAATACAGTTGCCCGTTTGAATGAGCAATGTTGCGTGATCACACGCAAAAAAACGTGGTACATCCCGCAGAAGCAATAACACATCGATGTCGCTGCCATCATGGGGAGTACCACGCGCCACTGAACCGAAGAGAATGATAGCCGTGACATTAGGATCCTGTTCAGCCGCCAATCGAGCTAGGCAGTGCAATTCGGCCAGAGCGCGAGGATATTCGGTAAGATACAACTCAGCTCGTTTGGCAGTTAGTCGCCGCATAGTTCGTTTTCCTTTATGGTATAGAGGCACGGGAAACCTCAGCCCATTTTTTAATAACATCTAATGCCATCCGCGCACGAATAGCAGCATCAGTATCAGTATGGCCCCCATAGACATTGCCACCTCTTAATGCCTCTAGCTCATACCAAGCAGTAATAACTTCGGTGGATGCTGGCAGTCGCTGGAGTAATCCTTGGTTTTTGCCATGATCATGATTCTGTGGGTGAGTAGTGCCGTTCCAATCAAGGGCAGCCATGATGAAATGATGAGCTGCCATATAACAGCCCTCAACGATTGATTCCCAATCAGGATTGGGCATCAACTTCATCTGCGATTGATCAAAGCGTACCGCTTTCTCAAAGTGTCTCTCTGCTTTCAAGCGCCCTGTAACCTCCACCGCTTTTCTTTCATATTGTATCATGTCGGATGTGATACCATATTGCCACAGGGAGCGGCAACGTTGCCCTCTCACCCTGAGCATTTCATCATCTGAGGTGACATACATGGCGGACGAACTGCGGACCCTCACGGGGAGCGTGACGGCACCGCGCGGCTTTCGCGCCGGATCGACAGCGAGCGGCATCAAGAGCGATGCCAGCATCAAGGATCTGGCGCTGCTGATCGCGGATGCGCCCTGCACGGCGGCGGCGACCTTCACCACCAGCCGCACGCCGGCGGCCCCGGTGCTGGTGTGCCAGGAACACCTGGCGGCAGCTGGCTTTCAGGCGCAGGCGGTCGTGGTGAATTCGGGCAATGCGAATTGCTCGACCGGCGCACCGGGCTTGCAGGATGCGCGCACGATGGCGCAGTTGGTGGCCGAGCGCTTCGGCATCGATCCGGCGCTGGTGATGGTCAGTTCCACCGGCATCATCGGGCGGCGGTTGCCGATGGATAAGGTGACGGCGGGCATCGGCCACGTGGAACCTGTCGCGGACGGCGGCGATGCCTTTTCGGACGCGATCCTCACGACCGACACGCGCGCCAAGAAGATCGCCGTGGAATTCACAGTGGATGGCAAAACCGTGCGCCTGGCCGGCACGACCAAGGGCGCGGGGATGATCTACCCCAACATGGCGACGATGCTGTGCTACATCACCACGGATGCCGCTGTGGAGCAGAGATGGCTGCAAGAGAACTTGCGCGCCGCCGTCAACGATTCCTTCAACATGATCTGCGTCGATGGCGATATGTCTACCAATGACACGGTGATCGTCATGGCGAATGGGCAGGCGGGCAATCCGCCTTGCGACGGCACGACGGCGGGATCGGCGGCATTCGCGGCGGCGCTGCGCCATGTGACGCGCTACCTAGCGCGCGAGATCGCCCGCGACGGCGAGGGCATGACGAAGCTGATGGAGGTGCGCGTGGTGAACGCCGCCACCGACGCCGATGCCCGCAAGGCCGCCCGCGCCGTCACGCTTTCGCCGCTGTGGCAATGCGCGCTGGCAGGGCAAGATCCGAACTGGGGGCGCATCCTGGCGGCGATTGGGGCCAGCGGCGCGGATTTCCAGCACGACCGCGTGGGAATCAGCCTGGGCAGCGTGCAGATGGTGCGCGACGGCCTGGCAACGGACTTCGCCCGCGACGACGCGGCGGCGCAGATGGCCGGCGACGAGGTGATCATCACGGTCGATCTGGGTGCGGGAACGATGGGCGCGACGGCCTGGGGCTGTGACCTCACCCACGGCTACATCGACGAGAACACGCTGTATACCCGATAGATGTGATCGAACACGAAAACCACGAAATTGCGCGAAGGACACGAAAAAGGAGGAAACGCTCAGCCCACGGGCGCGGCGTAGAGGGCGATGATCGCTTCCGCCGCCTGGATGACGTGGGTGCGCAGGGCCGGCGGCTCGACGGCCTCGACCTGCGCGCCGAAGCTGAGGACGAATTCGACGGCAACGTGTTCGTCGTCGAACTGCATATCCAGGGTTGTCCAGCCGGCGTCATCGGGGGCATGCTCCGCGACGAAGCGCGCGAAGCGCCCGCCGGCGCGCACGGCACGCATGCCGCCGGGCGCGACACGGATGGTGGCGGCGTAGCGCGGGAGGCTGGCGGTGAACTCGCTGGCGGATGCATCCCAGTACGCCGCCAGGTCGAAGTCCGCCGGGCGGGCGAAGGCTTCGTCGGTGAGCGTGACGGCCTGCACGCGCGAGACCCGATAAGTGCGCCGCGCGCCTTCCACAGCGGCGACGACATACCACACGCTGCCTTTCGCCACCAGGCCCAGCGGCTCCGCCAGCCGTTCCACCGTCACGCCGTCCGTGCGCTGATACGTGAAGCGGATGCGGCGTTCCAGCCAGATCGCCTCTTGCAGCGCGGCCAGGCAGGGAATGGCTTCGTGGGATTGGTGCCAGCCGGAGACATCGACATAGATGCGCTGGCGGGCATCTTGCGCACCCTGGCGGGCCATCGCCGGCAACGCGGCCAGCAGCTTGATGCTGGCGGCATCGGAGGCTTTATCCAGGCCCAGGTCGGCCAGCAGGCGCGGCGGGCGCGTCAGAAAGAGCGCCTGGATCTCGGCACCGTTCAGGCCCGTCAGGTTGGTACGATAACCGTCGATCAAGCGCCAACCGCCGCCGGTGCCGCGCTCTGCCGTCACCGGCACGCCCGCGATGCCCAACGCTTCCATGTCACGGTGAATGGTGCGCTCCGACACTTCCAGCCGGCGCGCCAACTCGCGCGCCGTCATGCGCCGATGCACCTGCAACAGCAGCATGATCGATACCAAGCGATCTGCTCGCATAGCCGCCGCCTTTCTTGATTCCTTTTCAGTGTAGCATTCTAATATGACATATTGTGTCATGAAATCGGCAAGCGTCGCGCGGAATCCTTACCGTGGAGCAGCGGGGGGAGGCGGGCGGCGTTAGGGTTGGGGCATCAAGGGCGGGGGAACGGCGGGCGGCGTTAGGGTCGGGGCATCAAGGGCGGGGGGACGGCGGGCGGTTGAAACCGCGCCTAAGGGCGGCAAAGCCGCCACGAAGTCCGCCGACGCGGACTGGCGATCAGCGAGCGCGATCAATCTTCGTACAACTTGCTCTCATGGCGGTTGCGGGGCAAGGCGCGTTCAGACGGGTTCGAGGACGGCGATGACTTCGTGGCCCTCCTGCTCGCCGGTGCGCTTGAAGCCGAGGCTCGCGTAAAGATGTTCGGCGACATGGTTGGCTTCGTGGAAGTCGAGGGCGATGAGGCGTGGGGGCGGTGTGGCTACGTTCATCCGCGCCAGCAGCGCGACCATCGCTGCTCGCCCGTAGCCCTTGCCCTGATAGTCCTGGCCGACCATCACGCGCATGATCCATGTGCGCCCCTGGTCGTCCGGCGGCGCGGCGGGATCGGCGTACATGACGAAACCAACCAACGTGTCGCCGTCATACACGCCCAACGGGATCAGCCGTGGCTGGCGCTGATACGCCGCCTGGGCCAGCGAAAAGACATTCGACGCCACGAAGTCGGTCTGGGTTGGTGCGACGCTGAGCCGCACGCACGCTAGCCAGTTATCCGCGTCGATGGCGCGCAAAGTGATCGTCGGCATAACGGTTCGTTCCTTTTGCTGCTATAGCAGAGGCTTGCATCGGTGGTGAATGGCCGTCAGGCGGCCAGGAATAGCCGCCCTAGGCTACAGGATACGGCTATTACTTGGCGTATTCGACGGCGCGCGTCTCGCGCACGACAGCGATCTTGATCTGGCCGGGATAGTCCATGCTGCCCTCGATGCGGCGGGCGATATCGCGGGCGAGCTGCGTCGCGCCCAGTTCGTCGATCTCATCGGGCCGAACGATGATGCGCACCTCACGGCCCGCTTGCACGGCGAAGGATTTTTCCACGCCGGAAAAGGAGTTGGCGATGTGTTCCAACATCTCCAGCCGCTTCATGTACAGTTCGACCGTCTCGCGGCGTCCGCCGGGGCGCGAGGCCGAAATGGCATCGGCGGCTTGCACGATCACCGCTTCCAGGCTCATCGGGTCGCCTTCCGTCGCATGGTGCGCCACGATGGCATGGATGATCTCCGGTGATTTGTTGAAGCGCTTGGCGATCTCGCCGGAGATCAGCGCGTGCGGCCCCTCGATCTCCTGGTCGAATGCCTTGCCCAGATCGTGCAGCAGCCCCGCGACTTTGCAGACATGCGCGTCCGCGCCCAATTCTGCCGCCATGATGCCGGCGAGGATGGCGACCTCGATGGAGTGGTTGAGGACGTTCTGGCCGTAACTGGTGCGGAAGTGCAAGCGCCCGATGAGCTTGACTAATTCCGGCTGGATGCCGATGACATTGGCCTCCGTGATGGCGCGTTCGCCCTCCTCGCGCACGACGGCCTCGACTTCTTGCCGCGCTTTGTCCACCATCTCTTCGATGCGCGTGGGATGGATGCGCCCGTCGATGATAAGCTTGGTCAGCGCGATGCGCGCGATCTCGCGCCGCACCGGATCGAAGCTGGAAAGGATGACCGTATCCGGCGTGTCGTCTATGACGAGATCGACGCCTGTCGCGGCTTCCAGCGTGCGGATGTTGCGACCCTCGCGCCCGATGATGCGCCCTTTCATCTCGTCGTTGGGCAGCGGCACGACGGCAATGGCGACCTCGGAGACCTGATCCGACGCGCACCGCTGGATCGCCAGGGTGACGATCTCGCGCGCCCGCGCCTCGGCTTCGTCGCGCGCGGCGGCTTCGATCTCGCGCACGCGGCGCACGGCGTCTTCGCGCGCCTGGGTTTCGATGACGGCGATGACTTCTTGCCGCGCCTGGTCGCGGGTCAGCTGCGCCACGCGCTCCAGTTCCGCCTGGCGCTCGGCGGCGAATTGGTCGCGGGCGGCGGCGAGTTCCGCCTCGCGCGCCTGGGCGTGCTGGGCGCGATCCTGCTGCATCTCCTGCGCGAAGGCCCGCTGGGCGGCCTCGTGCTGCTGGCGCTGCGCCGCCAGTTGCTCTTGCTGGCGCTGGGCCTCTTGTTCGCGCTGGGCGGCGGCTTGTTCACGCTGCAACGCGGTTTGCTCGCGCTGGGCAGCCACGCGCTCGCGCTTTTCCACGGCTTCGCTTTTGCGTTCAAGCGCCTGTTCCTTCTGTTGCAGGCGCTGTTCCATCTCGCGTGTCTCGGTGCGGCGCTCGCGCAGTTCAGCTTCCAGCGCGGCGCGCACCTTGGCATTCTCGTCCTTCGTCTCTTTGAGCGTTTCACTCTGTTGGCGCTGCAATTCGATCAAGCGGCGCTCGCCGTCTTCCTTCATGCGCCGCAGTTGCGCTTCCAGTTGCAGTTTCGCTTGTTGTTCGGTCAAATAGCGACCGACGCCCCAGCCCACAGCCAGCGCGGCGATCACCAGAATGGCGCTAACAATACCAGGCATGCAGTCCTCCCCGGACCAGCCCCGGTTGTACGGGTACGAATATCAAGCCCATAATAGGGCATGGATACACTAGAATGAGATAGGCCGACCAGCATAGTCGGCCAGGGATGTTCATCTCATCTTATGAGAATGTGGGGCATTTGTCAAGCGACCGTACAACCTGACCGTATGCTATCCTTGTAACCCCGCCACGTACTATGGTAAAACAGACTGCACGCGAGAGGAGCAGCAGGTGGACGAGGATCACGATCCCGCGGCGCTAGAGGCCTTTCGCGCGTTCTATGAAGCGCATCTCAGCACGATTTATCGCTTCATGTATAGCCGCTTGGGCAACCGTGAAGAGGCGGAAGATCTGACGGCGCAGGTGTTCACCAAGGCACTGCGCGGGGTGGATTGGTCGCGGGCGGATGCCGCGTTGGTAAGCTGGCTGTTTCAAGTGGCGCATACCACGCTGGCCGATCATTGGCGGATGGTATACCGGATCAAAACGTCGTCGTTGGACGATCTGCTGGCGCGCGGCTGGGACGGCCCGCCCGCCGAAGCGCTGATGGCCGAGGATGAACCGGCTCCTGTAGCGCAGGTCGAAGCGATCTTACAGCAATTGCCAGTGAATTACCGTGAGGTTTTACGGTGCCGTTTTCTGCTGAATTATTCGATCAAGGAGACGGCACAGCACCTGGGGCTTTCTGAGGCGAACGTGAAGGTGCTGCAATTGCGCGCCTTGCGCCGCGCCGCCGCCATGCAGGCAGGCACGCCACTACAGCCGGAAATGGAGCGCCATCATGCCTGATTATGTGACACCGAACGGGTCGCATCCTCTAGATACGACGCCGGAAGGCCAGCTCGAACAAGCCATCACCGCACTGCAAGGGGAGCATGCGCCCTCCGTGCCGGCGGACATCGCGCCGGATGACGCGGCGGCATTGCGCATGGCCGCGCTGCTACGTGGTACGCTGGCAGACGATGCCGCACCTGACCCCGCCTTCGCCCGCGACCTGCGCGCCCGGCTGGAACGCGATCTTTTCGCCGTCGCGCCGGCTCCGCCACCGACCGCGCCACAGCCGCGCGGCACCTCGCGCCGGGGGCTACTGCGCTCCGGGCTGGCGGCTGCCGGTGGACTGGCGGCAGGCGTGGCGGGCGGCGCGCTGCTGGGTCACGACCTGACCGCCGCGTCGAATCCTGGTACTTCGGGGAATGTGGCGCTGGTGGCTCATGGCGCGTGGCAGACGGTAGCGCACATCACGCAGGTCGCGCCGGGGACGGCGCTGCGCTTCACCACGCCACAGGTGGTGGGGCATCTGGTGCGCTACGACGATGGTTCCTTCGCGGCGTTTTCGGCGGCTTGCACCCACATGGGCTGCATCGTCGCCTGGGACGGCACCCAGCGCACCTTCGATTGCCCGTGCCACAATGGGCGCTTCACGGATCGCGGGCAGTTCCTCAGTGGCACGTATGC
Organism: Ktedonobacteria bacterium; assembly: GCA_027459785.1. Classification (GTDB taxonomy): domain Bacteria; phylum Chloroflexota; class Ktedonobacteria; order Ktedonobacterales; family JACDGC01; genus JAJPKG01. Next base: position 92,318 of record DAIDGU010000070.1, read on the forward strand.
TTATCGCCCGCTGCCACAGATCCAGACGCGCGTGGTGGGTGAGGCCGTGCAGGTGTTTCTTCCCGCGCCAACTGCACCCGCATCTTCCGCGCCCACGCCACCGCCCAGCGGCGGCTATGGCCACGAGGGGTGACGGTATATAGGATCAGGATGGCGGGAGGTGGTCATGCGGCCAGGAGACGCGGGGGGTGGATGTGATCCTATCCGCCCTATTTGGGAACACATCATCAACCGCCCTCATACACCCTTCCATTGACACCCGCCCTTCCATCGGCTATGCTGGAAGTGGAAATGAGGATGGGGCTGCTGATGGGACTGACGCGCATACACGACTGGCTGACACGCTTCACGGCGATCATGGTGACGGCGTTTCCCCTGCTGGTGCTGGGCGTGCTGGCTTACGCCGTCATCGAACACCTCGTCACCCATGAGCGCATTATCCGCCACCTGCCGCGCCAGAAGTGGCTGGCGATCCCGCTGGCGGCGCTGCTGGGATTGGTGCTGCCGGTGTGCGATTGCGGGGTGGTTCCGACGGCGCGGGCGCTCTTGCGGCGCGAACTGGGCATCGCCCCGGCGCTGGCCTTCCTCATCGGTGCGCCCGTGATCAACCCCATCGTTTTCCTCACCACCGCCGCCGGCTTCGGCTTCAATTACACCATCGCGCTGGCGCGGCTATTGCTGACCTTTGTCGTCGCCGTCGGCGTAGCCGGCCTGGGATTGCTGGCCTTCGGCGCGCAGCCGGTGGACGATCTGGTGCTGGCGGCGCTGCCACAGTTCCACACCCACGACCACGCGCCAGAGGGCGACCACGACCACAGCCATGCTCACAGCCATGCCCCCAGCCAAACGGCCCGCGATCCTGAACAAAAGCATTTTACTCCCGCGCATGCCGCCGTCCTCGCCCAAGCCCATGACCATGCCTCGGTCGTGCCGGCATGTGGCCAACTCAGCGGCGGGCTGCGGCTCCGCCAGGCACCACAGGCCAAACGGCGCGTTCACCAGCACCGACCGCACACCAGACCGGCCACCACACTGCCGCCCTTGCCGCCCGCGCTCCAGCGCGCGGCGAGCATCGCCGCCGATGCCGGCGAGCAATTGCTGGATCTAGGGCGCTTTTTGGTTATCGGCGCACTGATCGCTGCCGCCGTCCAGACCTTCGTCCCCCAGGCTCCCTTGCTGGCGCTGGGTCACGGCGTCTTCACTTCCACCCTGGCGCTGATGTTGCTGGCGAGCGTCCTCTCGCTCTGCTCGATCAGCGATGCCCCCGTCGCCTTCTCGTTCCTGGGAACCTTCGCCCCCGGCGCGGTCTTCGCCTTCATGATCTTCGGCCAGATCATCGACATCAAAAACGGCGCGATGTTGCTGGCGACCTTCCGCCGCCCCGTCGTCCTCTTCTTCGTCGTCAGCAGCGCGCTCTTGGTATTAGCCCTGGGCGCGTTGCTGAACCTGGGCGTATTCTGAGCGTCCGCCGGCGTCTGTGGTAGAGCATGGTGCGCTGATAACATCATCGTTATCATCCCATCCCCGTGCGGGTGCCAGATCATCCCATTCCCGTGCGGGTGCCAGATCATCCCAGCCCCGTGCGGGTGCCAGGAGCTAAACCTCCTGGCTCGGAAAAGGAACCCCTCCGGGCTAGGACGAGACAGGCACGAGCAATTGGGTAAGGTGGCGGGGACGGGCGGGCGGTTGAAACCGCGCCTGAACGCCTACGGCGACGAAACCCGTCTACACGGGTTATCATCAGACATGGCCGATCATACTCCGATGATCGTTATCTGGTAGGTACGGGATGGCGGACAGGAATGTCCGCCCCACGATGATGAAAATCATCCCCACGATCCTTGTACGGGCGCGATTTATCGCGCCCCGCGTCGGCCCACAATCCCCGTGCCATCCGGTCTGTAGGGGCGTACCCTTGTGGTCGCCCTGGTCCCCGTCGCTGATCTCACCATTCGGTGTGGTCGCCCCGGCTCCCCACGATCCCGCTGCCATCCGATCTCCCCTTGTGGTCGCCCCGGCTCCCCCACGATCATGCTGCCATCCGATCTCCCCTTGTGGTCGCCCTGGCCCCCCACGATCCCGCTGCCATCCACGCCGTCCCAATCCACCGCGTCATCAACCGCCCTTCATCCCCACCGCGCCGCCTGTGTCGCCCAACGCCCGCCGTCTTCGCCCACCATGTGCTGCATTGCCACGTGCTATACTGCCCCATGTAGGATCATCTCATCACCCACGGCAGACGATCATCATACACCTGAAAGAAGGATGCCCTATGACCACCGCCGCCGCTTTGCCCCGCTGGGACATGACGCCGATCTATCCCAGCTTGGAATCGCCTGAATTCGCTGACGGCTTCGCCGCCGCCCGCGCCGCTGTGGATGCGCTGCGCGTCCTGTTCGATGCCGAAGGGATCGATCAGCAGGCCCATCACGGCCTGGATGCCACCGCCATCGCCCGCGCCGAGCACGTCATCCCCCAGTATAACGCCGTGCTGGCGCAGACGCACACGCTCGAAGCGTATATCCGGTCGTTCGTCGCCACCGATTCGCGCGATACCGTCGCCCAGGCGCGGCAGAGCGAATGGGAACAGGTGGCGCTGGTGCTGCGCCAGCTTGGCACGCGCTTCGCCGGCTGGGTGGGATCGCTGGACGTGGCCGCGCTTGTCGCGCAGTCGCCCGTCGCCGCCAACCATGAATATGCTTTGCAGAAGGCGCAGACCCAGGCTCGCCACCTGATGTCCCCCGCCGAGGAGGCGCTGGCCGCCGAACTGAACATCACCGGCGGCGGCGCGTGGAGCAAGCTCTATGGCAACATCGCCTCGCAGATCATGGTCCCCATCGAACTCGACGGCCAGCAACAGGAATTGCCGATGAGCGACGTGCGCAACCTGGCGATGTCGCCGGACCGTGAGGTGCGCCGGCGCGGCTTCGCGGCTGAGACCGCCGCATGGGCGCGGCATGCCGTCCCCATCGCCGCCGCGCTGAATAGCATCAAGGGTCAGGTCAATACGCTCACCCGTCGGCGCGGCTGGGACTCCGCGCTGGACGAAGCGATCTTCACTGCTGGCATCGACCGCACGACGCTGGACGCCATGCTGACCGCCGCAAATGAATCGTTCCCCGATTTCCGCCGCTACCTGCACCTGAAAGCGCAGGCATTGGGCGTGGAACGGCTGGCGTTCTATGATCTTTTCGCGCCGGTCGGTGGTGGGGAGCGTCCGTGGGCCTTCACCGATGCCGCCAATTTCATCGTCACCCAATTCGGTGCCTATTCGCCGAAACTGAGCGACTTCGCCGCCCGTGCCTTCCGCGAGAACTGGATCGACGCCGCGCCCCGCGTGGGCAAGCGGGGTGGCGCGTTCTGCATGTTCCTGCGCGGCGATGAATCGCGCGTGCTGGCGAACTTCACGCCGTCGTATGACAGCATGAGCACGCTGGCCCATGAACTGGGCCACGGCTACCACAACCTCAACCTGGCCGACCGCACGATCCTCCAGCGCCAGACGCCGATGACCCTGGCCGAGACCGCCAGCATCTTCTGCGAGACGCTCATCCGCGATGCCGCGCTGGCCGACGCCGAACCCGCCGAACAGATCCAGATCGTCGAAGCCTTCATCCAGAACGCCGCTCAGGTTGTTGTGGACATCACTAGCCGGTTCTTGTTCGAGAGCCGTGTCTTCGAGCGCCGCCGCGCCCGCGAACTTTCCGTCGCGGAATTGTGCGACCTCATGCGCGACGCGCAGATCGAGACGTATGGCGACGGGCTGGACCAATCGCAGTTGCACCCGTACATGTGGGCGGCCAAGGTGCATTATTACAATCCTGGTTTGTCGTTCTACAACTTCCCGTACATGTTCGGGCTGCTCTTCGGCCTGGGCCTGTATGCCCACTACCAGCGCGATCCAGCTAGCTTCCGCCGGGGCTACGACGAATTGCTGTCCTCGACCGGCTTGGCGGACGCCGCGACCCTGGCCGCGCGCTTCGATATCGACCTGCACACGCCCGATTTCTGGCGCAGCAGCCTGAATGTGGTGCGCGCCGATATCGACCGTTTTGCTGGATTGGTACAGGGAACCGGAGCGTGATGTTGCGCTCCGTAAATTGAGGCTTGCTATCCTGGCTGCTACACGCTATAGTGTGAGGCATATTGCCGTCTTGGCAGTTATGCCTCATTTTCGCCGGCCCGACCAGGGCGAGGAGCATGTATGTCGCAGCCATACGATCCGAATCAGCCACCGAGCGGTTATCCGCCCGCGAACAATCCCCAGAATCCCCAGCCGCAATATCCCCAGAATCCCGCACCGTCGCAGCCGCAATATCCGGCTCCATCACAGCCGTATCCTCAGCCGCCGCCGTATGGGCAGCCGCCCGCGCCATCACAGCCTTATACACCGCCGCCAGCGCAACCGTACCCAGGCTATCCACCAGCGTCGCAACCATATCCGGGCTATCCGCCGGCGTCGCAGCCGTACCCTGGCTATGCCCCGCCATCACAGCCTCAATACCCACCGGCGTCGCAGCCCTATGCCCCAACCACGCCGAACTACGGCGATGTGCCGCCGGGATCACAGCCGTACACCGGCGCGCCGCCGCAGCCGTGGCCCGCGCCCTCGCAGCCGTACACGGGCGCGCCGTCGCAGGGCTGGCCCGCGCCCGTCGCCGTGGCGACCGAGGCGCGTCCTACGAGCAGCGGCTTGCCGGGCTGGGGGCTGCCCGTGGCGCTGGGGGCGGTCGTGCTGATCCTGATCGCGCTCTTCCTGACCGGTTCCGACTGGGCCGCTGGCGGCTTACATGCCGGCATCCTGGCAGCGGTCGCCGGGCTGGCCGCGCTGACCTACGCGGCGGTGCGCGCCGCTGGCAAGCAGATGACCAGCCAGGTGATCGGCCTGGGCCTTGTCGGCGTGATCCTGGTCGCCCTCGGCGGCGCGGGCATCGCGTTCCAAATGCCCCTGCACACCGCCCAGGCAAGCTCGTTGGAAGCGCAAGGCCAGTGGCAGCGCGCCATCGATGAATATGCGCTCGGAGGGGCCACCGCGCCCGGCTCCGAAGACATCGCCCGCATCTATAACGAATGGGGCGAGCAAGAGAGCGGCAATGGTCAATACCAAGCGGCCATCGGCAACTTCGATACCGTGATCACGTCGTATACCGCCGCCACGACGGGCGTGGCTCGCGCGAAAAAAGACGAAGCGAGCGCCTATCTCGGCGAGGGCGAACAGGCGTTGCAAAGTGGTGATTACACCAGCGCGGTGCAAGCCTTCCAGAAGGTGACGACCAGCCAACTCAGCGCGACCGACGCGAGCAAGCTGCACACCGATTACGCGAAGGCGTTGCTGGGCGAAGGCCAGGCCCAGCTCAACGGCGGCTCATGCCAGAATGCCCTGACGATCTACCAACAGTTGGCGCAGCAATTCGCTGATACGGCGTCGGGCCAGACGGCCAGCACGGCGCTGAAAGCGCCCCAGGCGGTGCAAGGGCAATTTACCGGGGCCATCACGCCGCCATCCGGCGATATCCCTGTGGCGCTGCTCGGCCAAAACTTCAAAGTCAATGTGCAGGCCCAGACGGTCAAGGGGACGCTCATCGCCGCCGCGCTGATTCAGAGCGATGGCACCTTCACCTTCAAGCCAGTGAAGCTGGCGACTTACGATTTCCTCTGGGGCTTCGTCGATTCCAGCACCAAGCAACTCGTCGGCGTTGTCATCCCCATTGACTCAGCCGGCAATCCCACGTTGGTCTTCACGATGCTGCCGCTCTGCACGAACGTGTTGCCCGCGCTCGACACCGGCGTGCATGCGCGCTTCTTGACGCAAGTTCACCTGGGCGCTTTCACCGTGGACGCTCCCACCGACCTCGTGAGCAAGGCCACGGTGCGGGTGGCCTTCACGCGCTAGCACGACACGGGAGCGGGGGCCAGGCGGTTGCGCCGCAACCGCGACGGCAGGATGTTGATCTCCTCACGATACTTTGCAACCGTGCGGCGCGCGACATCCATGCCCTGGCTGTGCAACATGGCGGTGAGTTGTTCGTCGCTATAGGGATGATGGAGATCTTCATTCTCGATCAGGTGCGCGATGGCTTCTTTCACCTGGAGGGATTCGTTGAAGAAGTCATCGAAGGGGACGGTTTTGCCATTGGGCAGCAGGACGAATTTGCCATCGGTGGCGCGACTGACGGTGGATTCATGCAGGCCGATCAGATCGCCGACATCTTTGCGCGTCAGCGGCTTCAGACCCGACGGTCCGTTTTCCAGGTAATCGTACTGCATCTGGATGAGGGCGTCGGCGACGCGCTGCATCGTGTGCCAACGTTGGCGCAGCGCCGAAAGCAGGTTATTCGCCTCTTCGATGCTGCGATGGATGTGTTCGCGCTCGTTCTTCCCCGTGCTGATCTCGCCCTTTTTCATCAACTGGCGCACCTCGCGGTATGAATCGGAGATGCGCAGATCCCAGCGCCGCTGTTCCACGATGTCGGCCTCGAAGCCGTTCGCCGTGCGGCGGATGACCACGTCGGGCCGGACGGGCGGTGCGCCGGTCGCCACGCCGCTGAGGTCGGGGTCGAACCCGTGGGCCGGGAAAGGATGCAATTTCTGGCTGATGAAATTCAATTCGATCTCGATCAGGCGCGGCGCGATGCCGATCTCGCGGGCGATCTCGCGGAAGTGTTTGGCGGCGAGGTCGTCGAAATGATCGCGGATCAGTTGCTCGGCCAGGGGACGCGGCTGGCCAGCCTCGCGCAGCCGTTCCAGTTGCAGCAGCAAGGCTTCCGCGATGCCACGCGCGCCGATGCCCGGCGGGTCCAGTGATTGCATCGCGTCCAGCACCGTTTCCACGCGCTCCGGTGCCACGCCCAAAACGACCGCGGCATCGTCGATGATGTCGGCGGGCAGCAAACCCTGCGAATTCAGGCTACCGATCAGATATTCCGCGATGGGCGCATCCGCCGCCGGCACCATCGCGCGCAGCACCAGCAACAAGCCCGCGCCATATTCGGCACGCCCGCTCACGCGCACCAAGGGATCTTCATCATTGTCATCAAAGGAGCCGGCGCTATTGAGGGAGTGGAGGGAGTTATCCCAGTCATCGCGCCCTTCGGGGGCCATGTCGATATCAGGCGTGCGCTCGTCTTTCTGCCGCGTTCCCAGCATGCAGTCGCAACGTTCGCCGGCAGCCGCATTCATGGGAAAGTGGCAGATCGGGCATAGCTCCCACTCTTCACCCTCTAACGCGGGATTTTCCGCCAGGGCATTCGCCAGATAGGCTTGCAGTTCCTGACCGGGATATTGTAACACGCGCACCGCCTGAATCTGATTCAAGGACAGCTTTTGCGTGCGCTGGACGAGTAAGTCACTTGATGTATAGAGCGATTGATCCATTGCGATCCACTTCCTCCCAAAAATACCGCCGGGAACGTTTAAGGGACTGGCGGCCTATCCGGTTTCCTAAAGTGCAAATCGCGTGCCAAGAACGGGTCCACCCCTGATGTCAGAAAAAAATTTTATGAAACGATAGCACATTGATATCGCAACATCGACGAGGCAGATGGGCGAGCGCCGCCGGCGCTACGGACGGCGGATGGTTTCCCCCATTTACGCCTCCGGCAGCGCGATCAAGTGGGTGCGCAAAGCATGCGCGACCGCCTCAGTACGGTTGGCCACTCCCAGCTTGTGATAGATAACCGTCAGATGGAACTTCACCGTGCGCTCCGCCAACCCCAGGTGGTCGCCGATGGCGCGGTTCGGCAAGCCCTGCGCGCTGAGCGCCAGGATGGTGCGCTCGCGTTCGGTCAAGGTGGCGGGGACTGCGCCGGTTTGCAACATCTGCCCCATTGTCGCCAACACCCGACCCGCGACCTTCGGAGCCAGCCGCGCGCCACCGGCCATCACCGCGTCTATCGCCTGCAACACCTCTGGCATACCGGCATCCTTGAGTAGATATCCGCGCGCCCCCGCCTGAACCGCCCGCATGATATGTTCGTCGCTGCCATACGCCGTCACCACGATGACCTGGGTAGGCAAGCCTTCCTGGTGCAGTGCCTGTAAGAGGCCCACGCCGTCCATGCCAGGCATTTCCAGGTCCAACAACGCGATATCCGGCGCACTGCGGCGGATCAGCTGCAATGCCTCAGACCCATTGCCGGCCTCGCCGCAGATCGTGATGTCGGGGCGCGTCGCCAACATCGCCCGTAAGCCTTCACGGATGATCGGATGATCATCGATCAACACGACCCGCATTATACCGGCACCTCCACTGGCAGGGGCAGCACTGCCGCCACCTGCGTCCCCGCGCCCCTGGCGCTGATCACCTCGCACGTGCCACCCACTGCCGCAACCCGCTGGCGCAACGCGATCAGCCCGTAGCCGCCCTGCGCGGTCGGGAGCGCGCCAGCACCGGCGTCGAACCCCTCGCCGTCATCCGTCACCGTCACAAACAAACGCGCGCCCGCGCGCGTCACCTCAACCTGAATGGTCTGCGCCTGGCCGTGCTTGAGCGCATTGCGCACGCTTTCCTGGCAGATGCGCCAACACACCTCGGTGAGCAACGGCGGAAGGGGCTGACAGTCGGAGGCCAGCCGCACCGTCAGGGTCGCCGGCACCTCGGCGCGTAGCGCCGCAAGGCGCTGTGCCAGGGAGGTCGGCGGGGCGAGCGCCAGGATCGCTGCCCGGCTCTCGCCCATCGTGGCGCGTGCCAGGTCGCGCGCCCGCCGGACGAGGTCGGGTGCAGGTGCCGGCGGATCGTCTGGTGGTGCCAAGGCGGCATCCAGGTGCATCACGGTCGCGGCCAGCCCTTGCACCAGGGTATCATGCATTTCGCGCGCCAGGCGGGCGCGTTCGTGCAGCGTCGCGTTCTCGGCAGCCTGATCGGCGTAGGCGCGCAGTTGCGCATGTGCGATCTGCAACTCGGCGAGCAGCACCTCACTCCGCTGGCGCGCGCTCCGTTCGCGCATGCCCAGGCCGGTGAATGCCTGCACGAACACCGCGCCTTGCACCCAAATGCCGAATTGCGCCAAGCTGAATAATCCTGTATGCCCGACGCCCAACGCGAGCGCCACGCACAGCAAGAGCAACGTCAGGCGGCTTTCGCGCAACGAGCGTGTCACGCGGGCAAAGGCCACCACCCCGTAACTGCTGATGAGCAATGCCGGCAAAATGAACGGACCAGCCAGCGCGCTCCCCAAGCCATAGAGTACGACCAACCCCACCCACAGCGGCACCCGCCAGTGCGGCCACGGCCACAGGCGCGGTTGCAGCCAAAATAGCCCCCAGAAAAGGAGAACGGCGGTGAACCCATGCGCCGGCACCGCTGTGAAGACATCCAGCCACGGGAAGCGCCGCACGAGGAGGAACCCCGGACGAATATGCCAGCCTGCCAGGTATTCCAGAACGGAAATGGCGATAGCGACGCCCACCAGTTCCAGCGTGATCCATAGCAAAAAAGGCCGATCGGGCAAGGCACGCCATTGCCGCCAACGACGACGGATACGCTGCATAACCGTTGGCATGGCTGACTCTCCCCGACTCACTCACTGGCACATTCCATCGATTCGACCCCATCGTCTACATGCTCGCCTTGATCGCCTGGGCGGCACGGTGCGCGAGGGCGAGGATCGTCAGCATCGGGTTCACGCCGGAAGCCGTCGGGAAGGCGGAGCCATCCGCGACGAAGAGGCCGCGCACGCCGAAGACCTGATTATCCGGCCCGCTGACGCCGCGCCGCGCATCCGCCGCCATGCGGCACGTCCCCATCTGGTGCGCGCTGAAAAGCATGACGCGGTTCGGTTCCAGGCCGCGCGCTTCCACCTCGCGCAGGAAGGCGCGCAAGGCATCGGACGCCAACACGTCGCCGCCATCCGTGGGGACATCGAAGGTGGTCATGCGCGTATGCAGCGTCCCCACGCGCGTCGCGCCTGCCGCCAGGTGCAGCCGCAGGCCAGCGAGCGTGCCTTGCGTCAATTGCCGGCGCTCATGCTCGCCCAGCGGATAGTCCACCACCGGCTCGCCGTGCTTATCCAGCGTCACGCGCCCGCCGTTCTTGTCGCGCACCAGCACGATCACTGGCGCGGCCTGGCGTAACTTGATCATATCCTCTTTGTGCTGGCGACCGGACTCCCAGGGCAACGCCTGCGCCATCAGGCCCGGATGCCCCGGCGCGACCTCGAACTTGAAGCCGTAGCCATCCACCGGACGACCAAATTCATCGGAATAGCGCGTTTGCAGCGAGCCTTCCCAGCAGCGGATCGCGTCGGGGTAGAAGCCGGTCAGGGCCACGACCGGATGCAGCCGCAGATTGCGCCCCAGGTGCGGATTGCTGATGCCGGAGCGCAGCAGGATCGCCGGCGAATGCAGCGCGCCAGCGGCGACCACGACCGTCTGAGCGCGTACCGTCACGCGATGTCGCGCGCCCGTCAGCGGATCGACCGTCGTCGCCACCACGCCCGCCGCCGCACCCTGCTCAATGATCACACGCTCGACGGAGGTATTGACCAAGAAGCGCGCCCCGTTATCGGCGGCATCTTGCAGATAGGTCAGCAGCGTGGACTGCTTGCGACTGTAGGGGCAACCATAGCCACACGCGCCGCAGCGTTGGTCACAGTGGTCGGCGTTGCGTGGGATCACCCCCCAGTGCCAGCCTAATTTTTCCGCGCCCCGCTCGATGACGGCGTTATTCGCGTTCGGATTGCTATCCGCCGTGTTGACGCCGACGCGCGCTTCCACCGTCGCATAATGGTCAGCGAACTCCTGGCCGGCGAAGCCCGCTAGTCCGAAGTCGCGCTCCCATTCCTGCAAAACGACCTCCGGCGCGCGAAACGAGGTGGACCAGTTGACCACCGTGCCGCCGCCCAGACAACTGCCAGCAAGGATCGCCATGCTGAGATCTTTTGTCGCCTGCAAGCCGCGTTTGAGGTAGACCTTGGGCATCATCTCGGCCTCGCGTCCGGTGAAGTCGGCCTCGTTATAATAGCCGCCCTTCTCGACCACGATGACCGATTTACCTGCTGCCGCCAGTTCCGCCGCCACGACGCCCCCACCCGCGCCGGAGCCAACGACCACGGCGTCCGCCGTCAGCGTCAGATCGCCAGTGACGGCGAGCGGCTGGATCGGTTTCGCCAGGCTGGGCGGCGGGGGGGGTGGGGCGAAGTCCAGCGCGGCCCAGTTCGGGTTTGTGCCGCCATCCGGGGCGGGCGCGGCATAAAAGACGAACGCCGCCAGGCGCTTGATCGCCTGAAAACCCTGGCGCAGCTTAGCAACATTCGAGTTCGCCATCCCACGCAGCGCCCGTTCGCGCAGTTCCGCTGGCATGCGCAGGAAGCCGACCGGACGCCCGACGAGCAGCAGCCCGCCGGCGGGGCCGCGCACGATCCCCAACAGTTGCCGAAACTCGGCGCGCGTCTCGGCATCCTCCACCGCGAGGGTATCGGCGATGCCCTGGGCCACCTGCATCGCGCTCGCCGGGCGGCGCAGCAACCCATGCGTGTCGGCCTCGGCTGGCACCGGCAGCGCGGGGATCAGCGTCTCGCAGATCGCCTCCAACAACCGCATATCGGCGGCGTTCAGCCAGGGCTTCGCGGCGGTGGTGACGGCAGGTGTAGCGAGCGTCTTAGCCATAGGGGGAATCTCCTCAGCGGGGGTTGCGCCTACGCGGCGCAGGGGGGCGTCGTGCTGTGACGCGGTGTGCCAACCAGCGGCAGGGGCCACGGGCATATTTGCTGTATTGTACCGCTTTTTCGCACGACCGCAAGATCGATCTGGTGCAAAGCATGCTATGGATGTGGTATCCTGTAGACAAACGCGCCAGTAGCTCAGAGGAAAGAGCACCCGCCTTCTAAGCGGATGGTCGCAGGTTCGAATCCTGTCTGGCGCACCGCATCAATGCTCATGTCAGAGGTCATCCGATATGAGCATTTTGTCATTTGACAGCCAAATTGACAGCCACCGGAATCATTCCTCTGTTCCGGGCTGTTGAAACAACTCATCCAACCGATTAGCAGCGTCAGTTACCAATGGTTGAATAACATGCGTATAGGTATTGGCGGTCAGCGAAATCTGACTATGCCCCAAGACTTCCATCACCACCCGAAGCGGAACTCCCTGAGCTAACAGCAATGATGCGCAGGTGTGGCGCATATCGTAGAAACGCATGCGCTCTAATCCAGCTTTTGCCAGCAGACGATGAAATGAGCGCGTGACGTTCCGACCGCCGAGGGGTGTTCCAAGAGACGTAGTAAACACCAAGCCAAAATCATTGGCCCAATGTTCACCTAAAGCCGCTTGATCTTGTGATTGCCTATCTCGATGTAAAAGTAAAGCATCAAGAGCAAACTGCGGTAATGCCAAATTGCGACGTCCGTTATCCGTTTTGAGCGGCTCCAACATAAACTTCTTTTTGTTGTAAACCAACTCTACTTGAATGGTCGCCGTCTTGCTCTCGAAATCGATATCTTGCCAGCGGATACCTAACGCCTCAGACTTACGCAGTCCAAGCGCGAGAGCAACGGTAAAAAGCGCCTCTAATCGGTCGCCCTTGATATTTTCAAGGAGAATACGCGCCTCCTCTGGCTTTAAAAACTTCTGCTTGACCTTTTGTGCCTTTGGGAGCGTGACAAGACTTGCAACATTACGTTGCACCATGCCCCATCGCAGCGCTTGATTCAAGGCATTCCGCAGGATACCATGCGCAATCTGCACCGTTCGAGGCTTGTACCCTCGTGCAACCAGCGCATTTACAAAACCTTGTACATCCAATGGTGTTAGCTTTGATAAAGCAATCTTTCCTAACATGGGATTGATGTATAAACGCACGTTCTCATCATACAAATGATGAGTGCGAATACGTCTTCGCGGCGGCTGAACCACTTCATCAAGCCACTTCCTCATAAACTGCTCAACTGTCATCTTGTCACTGACAATCAACACATGTTGCTGCTGTTCCCGTAGAGCAGCGGTAAGTTGCTCTTGAACCTCTTTCCGCGTGTCGCCATAGAAATACTTGCGCTTGCGTTTCCCCTCAGCATAACCGAGGTTCAAGACGGCCACCCAACGGCCATCTTCCCGCTTATAGATCGACCCTTCATTCTGTCCCCGTTTCCCCATCCCCTACACCCCTTGCTCTTGCTGAACGCTCGCCACCTGACGAGCCACATACGCTTGCAACTCACTGGCAGGAATGCGCCGCGCCCGCCCAATCTTGAGGCTGACAACTTGCCCCTTCAACACCAATTCGTACATAAGCGAACGGCTCAGGTTCAACACCTGAGCCGCCTCGATCACCGTCAGCAACAATTTAACCGGTACATGCTGCTGGTCGCTATTCCCCGACCGCGACACCGTTCCCGTTGCCATCGTCATCAGCCGTTGCCCCCTCCCCCTGTGACCGAGATACCAACCGTTGAGCATAGACCGCATATGCCGCATCATCTACATCAGACGACGAACGATACGGTTCACTGGACTTCATGCCGAAGACTTTGCGCTTGCGGATGACTTCATCCCGAAAGGTCGTCCCCTTGTGCTGATAGTGCTTCATCTGCCGCCGCCCAATTTGGTCGAAGACCTCATCCAGCGCCAGATCTGACGGGACCGCCCCCTCTCCCCCTTGCCACGCCGCCCAACTTTCCAGGTAGCCCAGAATCGCCGCCAGCATCTGATGTTCCTTGAACTGGCGCACCTTCTGGCGCTCTGCCGGCTCAGCGTTCACCTGTTCAAACGTCACCGCTTGCACGACCCGCCAGAACGCCGACACCGGCCACGCACAGGATGCCTGGCGATTCGGCACCGTATGCCGCAGCCAATTGCCCGTGACATACTGCCACACCGCATCCAGCCGGTCGAAGGTGCCGGCCACCGTCTCACAGCCCACCTCATGCAGCACCGCCCGTTTCAAGCGCACTTCCACCCGTGCCACCGGGTCCGCCCCATTCCACCCATGCCGCGCCCAGATATCCCCCAACCATGCTTTATCGGGACTCTTGCGCCGAATCTCACGGGGCTTGTCGTACACCTGGACTTCCACATCTCCCCGTGGAGAGAACGTCAACGTTTCTTGTTGGCGATAGCGTTTCACCAACTGCAACTGTGGCCGTTCCTTGCCCCGCCCAGTATCGGCAATGTGCAGCACCAGCGCA
>DAIDGU010000071.1 GCA_027459785.1 Ktedonobacteria bacterium
AGATAGACGTGACGTTGTGATTGCTCCGATCCTCACGCATACAGCCAGTGTACCACACAAGATGGCACGCTGTCACCGAGTACCAGGATACGTGTCGCTGGGGGCGACCGCGCTTGCATTCCCCTAGCGAGAAGCAAGGGGTATTGCGCGCGATCCTGCTAAGTCCTCTTGCACCTCGGTAGGCACCTCATCGATTCGTTGTAGTGCGCGTTGCAACCGCTCGATCATGTCCAATGGCTCCTTTTCAGCTTTAGTTCTTTAGCCTAACGCTGTGCCATCCCTTAGACGAAGGAATGCTACCTTCGTTGATAACACCTTACTTCGCCCGCTGGGCCAGGGGCAGGGTGAACGAGAAGACACTGCCGCGCCCTAGCTGGCTTTCGACCCAGATCTGCCCGTGGTGCGCCTCCACGATGTAGCGCGCGATGGCCAGGCCCAGGCCCGTGCCGCCGTAGTGGCCCGGCAGCGTGGCGGGGCGTTGCTGGCGGGCGCGCTCACGGTTGGGCAGGTCGCGCGCCTTGAAGAAGCGTTCGAAGACGCGGGGTAGGTCTTCCTCGGCGATACCCACCCCCGTGTCGCGCACCTGCACCAGCACCAGCGGCGCGGTGATCGGCTGGGGCGCGAGCTGGCCCGTGGGGCGCGGCGTCAGCGCCATCCGGTGATCCTGCGGCATAATCGCCTCGGCGCTGAGGGTGATGCTGCCGCCATCCGGCGTAAACTTGATGGCGTTGTGGATGAGGTTGATCAGCACCTGGCCGATACGTTCGCCATCAGCCTGCACGGCGGGGATGCTCTCACTCGCCTCCACCATCAAGCTGATGCGGCGCTCATCCGCCAGGGGTCGCATGCGCTCGGCGGAAACTTCCAGCACGCCGGCGATGTCCGTCGGCTCCAATTCCAGCTTGATGCGCCCCGACTCAATGCGGCTGAGTTCCAGCAGGTCGTCTACCAGGCCCGTCAGGTGATCGACCTCGCCAGCGATGCGCCCGGCCATCGGGGGCGCGGCGACGGGATCTTCCGCCATGGTGTCGGCCAGCGTTTCGGCCAGCAGCTTGACGGAGGCCAGCGGCGTGCGCAACTCGTGCGAGACGGAGGCGACGAAGTCCTTGCGCACCTTTTCCAGGTAGCGTAGTTGCGTCTCATCGTCGATGAACAGCAACAGGTGCGAGATCGTGCCGTCGTCGCTCGCGCCCGCCGTCGGCAGTGCCAGCGGCTGCACCGTCACATGCCACGTCTCGCGGTCCGCCGCGCGGGAGATGGTGCGCTCCTGCGCCGCGCCGGTGGTGGCGGCGGCGATCAGCATCTGCGTCGTCTCGTAATCTTGAAATACTTTGGCCAACACCTGGCCCAGCACGCGCTCGCGCGGTAACTCCACCATATACAGCGCCGGCAAGTTGGCATAGAGGATGACGCGATCCGCCGTCGTCAAAAACACGGGGCGCGGGATCGCCTCGATCAGCGTGCGGATCAGCCGGTCGATCTCGCCGCCCGGCACGGCGCGGCCCTCACCGGGAAGCGGCCCCTCCCGCGCGCGCAGGTGCTCGCGCCAGGCATACCATCCCAGCCCCCCGATAAGCGCGATCAGCAGCGCGATGAGCCAGCCCATAAGACATCGATCCTTTTGGCGTAAAGTAGCAGCGTGTATGTGATCACTTCAGCATACCATCTCAACGCCAACCGCGATAAATCCGGCAAAATCTCGTTTTCGCGCACCATCAAGCATCCAGATAACATAGATTTAACATTGATAACACATACTTAATACGAGGAGATTACGATAATACTCGGTCGCAGGAAAGCGCACCTGAGCGGTTTCCGGCAAGACGACCCTTGTATTGTCCACACTCCCACAACCTTGGAGGTTCCATGTCTCCTTTCGCGTTCCAGAAGTTCGGTCGCAAGATGCTCGGCATCGGCGCGGTGGCGCTGTCCCTGACGATGGCGGCTTGCGGTGCTGGCGGCACGAGCGTCAGTTCGACGAGCAATGCCAGCCTGACGGCCTGCCATGTGGCACCGTCTGACCTTTCAACAGGCAGTGGCGGTAAAGCTACCGCGACAGCTGTCACACCTTCATTGAAAGGCCAGTCGATCAAGAGCGACGGCTCAACCGCGTTACAACCGCTGCTGTCGCAGGCCGCGACTGAATTCGACACAGCAAATGGTACCAGCACCGCTATCGGCGTCGGTGGTTCAGGGACCGGCCTGGCAGATGTCGAAGCCGGCAAAGTGCAGTTGGGCGACTCGGATATCTTCTATCAAGATAAAACTTCGACCACTGGATACACCGACCTGGTCGATCACCGTGTCGCGGCGGTCGCCTTCACCCTCGTCACCAGCCAGGATTTGTCCAGCACGGTGCAGAACCTGACCACAGATGAGATTCAGAAGATCTACAACGGCACCTACACGAACTGGGCGCAGATTGGTGGACCGAATGAGCCGATCACGGTGGTGAATCGCCCGAATGGTTCTGGTACGCGCGCCACCTTCGAAAAGTACGTGCTGAACGCGACGAACGAGATTCCTGGTGTCCTGCTGACAAAGGACTCGACCGGCGCGGTGGCTTCGACCATCACGACGACCAAAGGTGCAATTGGGTATGTAGCCACCGGCTTCGTGCTGGACCCACAATACAGCAGCAGCCTTTTCCCGGTGTGCATCGATGGATACGGCGCGACAGCGACGAACATCAATTCTGGCAACTACAAATATTGGAGCTACGAGCACGTTTACACGAAGGGGCAGCCCACGGCCTATGAAGCCGCGTTCCTGGCCTACGTAACCAGCTCGAACTTCCAAAGCATGGATGTGCCGTCGTTGGGCTTCCTGCGCGTTGACCAACTTTCGAGTGCGGCTACGGCCACGCATCCGCTGCCAGCGGGCGCGCAATAGGCTTGCGTCGCGCGACAAAATCTGCGAGCCGGGGAGACGACTGTATCCTCGGCTCAACAGTTAGGAGCGCACCGTCGCTCTGAGGTAACGATGTCGCATGACGACCGGATTAACACTACGTTTGCTCGGCGCGGTATGGAGTAAATTCCGCAAGCCCTTACGGCTAGAGTTCAACCGCGATACGCCTGGCGCGCTCGTCTTCGGCTTCTTCGCTGCGCTGGTCATCCTCACCCTTTTCGCCGTCTACGTTTTTGTCGGCTCACAAGCCTTCAACACATTTAGCCAAAGTCATATCTCGGCAGGTACGTTTTTTGGCACCAAAATCTGGGACGGTGAGCAAAACTTTGGCACTCTCGTTTTCACCGTCGGCTCGCTGTCGTTGATGGTATGTACCCTCATCTTCGCAGTACCGCTTTCCGTTGCCACGGCCCTTTTCATCACCGAATTAGCCCCGCCCTGGCTGGGAACATTGTTGCGCAATATCGTCGAACTTTTGCTTGGTATCCCTTCGGTCATTTTCGGCCTGATCGGCCTGCTGGTGATTGTGCCGCAGGTTAGCAATCTCCTGGGTTTTGCGGATTACAGCGGCCAGGGAATCGTTGCCGCAGTCATCGTCATCACTTTCATGATCGTCCCAACAATCACCACTATCGCTGTCGATGCCCTACGCACGGTCCCACGTGATCTGCGAGAAGGTGCGCTGGCACTGGGGGCGACGCGCTGGCAGATGATCACGCGCTCGCTCGTACCCGCCGCCGGCCCAGGCATCCTCACCGGCGTGATTTTGGGGGCGGCGCGGGTGCTGGGCGAAACGGTCGCGGTGGAACTGGTCATCGGGGGCGCGATTCAGTTTCCGTTTACCATCACATCGTTTCCGCCCTATTACACCATCGGCCCGACCAGCACCCTGACGCTGGCACTACTCGATAACTTTAAAGAGGCGCTACCAGGTGAAACCGTGTATAACGCCATCTGGACGATCTCGTTCTACCTCCTCATCATCTCAGCGATCTTTGTCGGTCTTAGCCGCTTCGTCACGAGCAGGAGGGCGTATCGATGACCGCCATCAGTGAAGCACGCAGTGGGACGCTCACGCGCCGCGTGCGGCGTCAGGCATCCAAACGGCAATTCGCTAAGATTAGCGATCGCGCGGCAACGGCGCTCCTCTGGATGATCGCGGGGTTCATCGCGCTGGTTCTGTTTTACATCGTGGCTTATTCCGTCATACAGGGCATCCCTGCGATCACGCATCTCGGTGTGATGCGATTCTTGACAAGCGGGGATCCGAATCTGGGCATCGGGCCGCAGATTTTCAACACCTTCTACTTGCTGCTGTTGTCGCTGGTCGTGATGATTCCTGTAGGCATCAGCGCGGCGATCTACATGGTGGAGTACGCGCGGCAAGGGATCTTCGTCAGCATCTTACGGTTTGCGACGGAAACGCTCACCAGTGTCCCCTCGATTGTCATCGGCATCTTCGGATCATTCCTGTTCGTTTCAACCGAGGCGTATACAGTTGGCCCGCTCACCGTTCACGGCTTCGGCCTGACGTTCTCGCGCATTGCTGGTGCGCTGACTTTGGCGGTGCTGAACCTGCCCTGGATGTTACGTACCACGGAAGACGCGCTGCGGGCGGTGCCGAATGAATATCGTGAGGCCAGCATGGCGTTAGGCGCGACGCGCGTAAAAACGGTATTCCGAGTGATCCTGCCGGCGGCCATTCCCGGCATCATCACCGGCATCCTGATTGTGGCAGGTCGTGTTACTGGCGAATCTGCCGCGCTGTTTTTCACGGCGGGCGAGGGTGGTGCGCCGACGGGCTGGCTGACGCCGAAACTGAGCCTTTCGGGCGACACTCTGGCAGTACATGCCTATACGCTCTTCGCGGAAAACCCCGGCGCGAACGCCCTAGCATTACGCCTGGGTACCTCGCTTGTGTTGATCGTGATCGTGCTCGTCTTCAATGTCGTCGCGCGCATCATCGGCAATGTCGTCAACCGCCGCTTTATGGGCGCAAAGTAGGAGTATATGATGGCACAACAACGTGTCAGTCCCTCAGCAAATCAGCGTGAGGACGTGAAGCGCGTCGATGAGGCGGTGCTGCAAACTGATGCCCATACCCAAACGCAGATGACACGTCCAGAAGGGCCGATTAAGGTAGAGACGCTGGCATTGAACGTCTACTACGGGACGAATCATGCGATCAAGAACGTCAGCTTGCCGATCCCGGAAAAGCAGGTAACGGCGTTCATGGGACCGTCCGGTTGTGGCAAATCCACCTTCTTGCGCGCCTTGAACCGCATGCACGATCTGGTGCCAGCGGCGCGGGTGACGGGCCAGGTGTTGCTTGACGGTACCGATATTTATGCGCCCAGTGAAGATGTTGTTGCCCTCCGCCAGCATATCGGTATGGTCTTCCAGCGACCCAATCCCTTCCCTAAGTCGATCTTCGAGAACGTGGCGTATGGGCTGAAGATCATGGGCGGCCTGAGCAAGAGCGAGATCGCCGACCGCGTGGAGGTGAGCTTGAAGGGCGCGGCGCTGTGGGACGAGGTGAAGGATCGGCTGAACCACAGCGCGTTGGGGCTTTCCGGCGGGCAACAGCAGCGGCTGTGCATCGCTCGCGCGCTGGCCGTGGAACCGGAAGTGTTGCTGATGGACGAGCCGGCCTCCGCGCTGGACCCCATCGCCACACTGAAGATCGAAGACCTTGTGCGGGAGTTGCGGCAGAACTATACTATAGCTATCGTGACGCACAATCTGCAACAGGCGGGGCGCATCTCGCAGTATACCGGCTTCTTTCTGACGGGATCGCTCATCGAATATGGTCCGACGACGGACATCTTCGAGCGCCCGCGCGACAAGCGCACGGAAGATTTTATCACAGGGCGTTTCGGCTAGCAGCCTGCGACAGCCTGGGGGCATGGCGTAGCCGGAAGGGAGGCCGCGCATGGCACGTGACGGACTGAGCTTCGAGATGCAACGCATCGAGGAGACGCTCATGCAAATGGCTGTCTTCGTTGAAGAACTGATCGCGCAGTCGATGGACGCGATGGCGCACGGCGACGAGCGCCTGGCCGACGACGTGATGGCGAAGGACCGCGAGGCCGATCATCTGCGCACCGTTATCCGCCGCCAGGTCATCCACGTTATCGAGCGTTGGGCACCGGTGGGCATCGCGCTGCGCAAGATCATCGCTTTCCAACTGATCGCCGACGAATTGGAGCGCATCGGCGATTACGCCGTGCATGTCGCGCGCAACGCGCGCGTGGCCGTGCGCAGCCTGCCGCTGGATATCATCGGCGAGATCAATGAGATGGCGCGGCTGGTGCGCCAGCAGGTGCGCGAGGGTGTGCGGGCGCTGGCGCTGGCCGACGAAGCGGTGGCACGCCAGGTGTGCGCGCTGGATGGTGCCATCGACACGCACCAGTGGGCGCTGATGGCCGCGATGCAGCGCCACATGCGCGAGAACCCGGACATCGTGCCGGTGGCGGCCCAGTTGCTCTTCGCCATCCGCGACATGGAACGCATCGGCGACCGCATCTCCAACATCAGCGAAGACGTGATCTACATCATTACTGGCAAGCACGAGAAGCTCAATTGAGGCGCGCATGAGTAGCACGATTCTGCTCGTCGAAGACGATGCCACGCTACGCGACACGCTGGCCTATCGCCTGCGCCACGACGGCTATCAGGTCGTCACGGCAGCGGATGGCGTGCAGGCCGTGAATGCCGCGCGCAAGACGCGCCCGGACCTGATCGTGCTGGATCTCATGTTGCCAGGGCTGGACGGGCTGGAAGTCTGCAAGCAGGTGCGCGCGATGCCCGAAACGCAGGCCGCGCCGATCATCATGCTGACCGCCCGCGCCGAAGAGAGTGACAAGATCCTGGGCCTGGAACTGGGCGCGGATGATTACGTCACCAAGCCCTTCAGTTGGCCCGAATTGCGGGCGCGCATCCGCACGCAACTCCGTCGCCATGAACAAAATGCCGCCGATAGCCTGACCACCCCCGCGAAGCAAGGCATCATCGAGGCCGAACCCCTGCGCATCGACCTGGATCGCCGCCAGGTGTGGCTGAACGGCCAGGAGGTGGAGATGGCCGCGCGCCTCTTCGATCTGCTGGTGTACATCGTGCGCCATCGCGGCATCGTCCTCACACGCGGGCGGCTACTGGAACACGTCTGGGGCTACGACTACGGCGGCGACACCCGCACGGTGGACGTGCATGTGCGCTGGCTGCGCGAGAAGATCGAGCACGATCCCTCGAATCCGCGCCTGATCCAGACGGTGCGCGGCGTGGGCTATCGCTTCAAAGGCTAACAATCGATCTAGGTTATTGTATTTCCATGATCACTTAATAGATTACTGATAATATCAGCCTCTTTAAGTGCAGGAACACTTTTAATTTCACGCAGATGCCTCTTCCATTTTTGCGGGATAAACGATCTCATAACGGACAGCATCCGCCGCGTAATTCAGCGCCGCTTGAATCCCTTCGCGTGTAATATGCGGATGCATCTCAACCAATTGCTCGAAGGTTGTACCCGCAGCTATTTCACGCAAGATGTGTTCGACCGTGATGCGTGTCCCTGTGATGACGGGTTTGCCCAGCATAACGTTAGGGTTGGCGGTGATAAGTGGTGGCGTCATAATGCTGGCCCTCCGATGGAAATCCGCTGGCGATCATCTGTTAATCTATGATATCATATACTAAACTAACGCGGATGATTCATCAGAAAGGTGCCGCTCCCATGTTAGACGATGCCGATTTCGAGCGCCTGACAAAGATTATTGACTTGGCGATTGATACGCGCGTGCGGGGGGTCATCGCTGAAGAGGTGCGCAAAATCGTTGATGAGCGCGTGACGGCGATCATTGATCAGCGCGTGGCGGCTATCGTTGATGCCCGCATGCAGTATTTCGAGGCACGCTTTGAGCGCCGCCTGAACGATTTTGAGAAACGCTTCGATGCCGCTGATAAACGCATGGACTCCATCGATAAGCGCATGGATGCTATCGACAAACGTGTCGCCTCGTTAGAAGAGCAAGTCAGGGAATTGCGGGGCTTCGCTATCCAGACGCGCGACAAGCAGCGCGAGACCTACGCCCTGGTGACGCAGATCTGGGACAATCTGAAGGGGCTGTATTCGCGCGACATGGACCACGACGCCCGCCTGGATGTCGTCGAGCAGATCATCCGCCGCTGGGGAACGCCGCCCGCGCAGCCCCAAGGCTGAGCTAGCTGGGAACGAGCAGCATCGATCAATTCGTTCATCTAGTTGCTTATGCTATAATGCTTCTGTTATGCCTGATGATGTCGTTGCCCCAACTGAATCAACCGACCTAACTATGCCGCAATTGCTGGCGGCCATCGAGAGCGTGCTTTTTGTGGCGGGCCGCGCGCTGGAGATCGGCGATCTGCGCAAGCTGCTGGGCGTGGATGAGGGCGATCTGCACGCCGCGCTGGCGCTGCTGGGGACGCAGTATGTGCAGGAGCAGCGGGGGCTACGCATACAACACGCCGGCAGCCAGGTACAACTGGTCTCCGCGCCGGAAAACGCGCGCTTCGTGGCCGCGCTGCTGGGCATGCCCACCCACGCCCGCCTGACCGCCGCCGCGCTGGAAACCCTCGCCGTCATCGCCTATCGCCAGCCCATCACGCGCGCCCAACTTGAAACGATTCGCGGTGTGAATAGCGACCGTGCCTTGGCGACGTTGGTGCAGCACGGCCTCGTGCTGGAGGTCGGGCGTGCCAACACCGTCGGACGGCCCATCCTCTTCGGCACCACCCCGGAATTCTTGCAACAATTCGGCCTCAGCGGCCTGGACGCGCTACCCACCATCGACTTCGCTGAAGCCGAGCAGCGCGCCACCGATGCCCGCGCCATCCGCGCCGCCGTCGCCCCCAGCGACACACAACAGATGGCCCTGCCACTGGGGGATACGGGACGGGAACACGAAGGCCACGAAGAATAAAGAAGGCCACGAAAAGGACGGGAAAAGGAGGGCTATGAGTTTGATGAATGCGGTTGAGCAGGTGTGGCGGTTTTTAGGGAATCGGCTGTTTTTGAGCGATCCGCGCGTGCAGCGCGCTCATCATCCTGAGTTAATGCAAGCGGTGCGCATGCTGACCCTGGACGATGCACAGGCATTGACGGAACGACTATGGCATGCATCGCTTGAAGAGGGCAAACGGGCTGTCATCGTCGGTTGGTTGAACGCTGTTCATCCTGGTGCGACCGATGTGGTCAACATGCTGCTCATCGATCAAGCAATTTTTTATCCGCCGTGGCTCTATTTGGGAGCATCACAAGAAAGCAGTGAACGCATTTTGACTGCCCTCGCTGAACCTACATTGGAGACACCGATCAACCATTTATTGCAATGCGCGGCCTGGATCGGTGATAGCTATGTACAAGATCGCTTCCGAGTCTGGCGTGAATCGCCGCCGGAATGGCGGAATCAGCTTTACGTTCCGCCAGAAGACTATGCACTTGAAGCTGGCTGGGAATTAGCTGAGAGCGGTCGGCGCGACCTCATTCGATCCACCAGTTATATGCTAATGCCAGGTGATGAGGCGGAGCTAACGCCGACGCAGATGCCAGTCGCCGTCAACACGCCATACGCGGATCACTGCCCCTGGTGCGGACGTCAATTAGTGACGCTGCTTGATATCGACTTGCGCGATGCACGTTGCGCTGCCCTCCTGACCACAGGCGAACGGCTATGCATCCCCTATTGCACTTGGTGCTCGCTCTACACGACCATTTACATGAATACCGATCTCCACGGCAACGCGCAGTGGAGTACGGTAAATGGCGATCCACCGGAGATCTTGGCTAAAATTAGCGACGATGGATATCAGCCGAAGTGGTCACAGCAGCGTCTTGTCTTAGGTGAGCAACGGTTGTCACCCTATGAAGCGGTAGATTGGATGAATAGTTGGATACCGCTTTCGCAATTCGGTGGGCATCCGGCCTGGATCAACGATGCCAGTTATCCTCGTTGTCCCGGTTGCGGGGCTCATATGTCATGTATTGGCCAAGTGGCCTGGGAGGAAGTGCAGAACATGTACACCGAAGGTATAACCTATGCTTACGTCTGTATTCCCTGTGGTTTCGCCGCGACCACCTACGATCAATCTTGAATCCGAACCACCCTTCGTTTTCCTCGTTCCCTTCGTGATCTTCGTGTCTCGTCTTTAACCCATGAAAGGTAGACATCTCATGCCCAGCGCCCTTGGCCGGCACATGCCGCTGGAATCGCATCCGCTACGCGCCTTGCAGACGGCGCGGGAGATCGGTTGCGAGGCCGTGCAGATCTTCGTCAGCAGCCCGCGCGTGTGGTCGCCGCCTGCGAGCAATCCGAAGGAGACGGCGGGGCTGGCCGAGGCGTTAGGGGGCTTCAACCCGGTCGTCATCCACGCGGCATATCTCATCAACATCGCGTCCAGCAATCCAGAGACGCGCGCGAAGTCACTGCGCCTGCTGCGCTGGACGCTGGAGCGCGGCACGGCGCTGGGCGCGACGGATGTCGTCTTTCACATCGGCAGCCACGGCGGCGACGGGCTGGATGTCGGCATTGCGCGGCTGGTGACGGGCTTGCGGGAGATCGCGCGGGAGCTGCCGCTGGGGCCGCGCCTGTTGCTGGAAAACGATGTGGGCGCAGGCCACACTATCGGCGCGAACTTCACGACGATCAGCCAGATCCTCGCGGGCGCACGGGAGGATTGGGGCGACCGGCTGGGGGTGTGCATCGACACGGCGCACCTGTGGGGCGCGGGCCACGACATCGGCACGCGGGAGGCCGCGCAGGCGACGCTGGCAGGCATCGATGCGGCATTCGGGCTGGGCCAGGTGTGGGTCATCCATCTGAACGACACGACGACGGCGCTGGGTGGCCACCGCGACCTGCACGCCCGGCTGGGCGAGGGCGGCATCAGCGCGGCGGGGCTGCGCGCGTTGCTCAGCGATCCACGCCTGGCGCACACTGGGATCATCCTGGAAACGCCGATCAAGCTGCGTGAGGGAAGCGAGGAGCATGATTGGGACGATGACCGCGCCCGCGTCGCCTACGCGCGCTCCCTGACCAACGGCCCGGAAAATTCCGCGCATTAGGGACTTGATTATTGCGATAAACTTTGGTACACTTGGATCTTGAAGAGTAGTTTCTTCTACGGTGAGCCGCCGTTTGCGGTTCGTCAATCCTGAACACAGAAAGGGTGTGTTTGAAGGAAACCATGCGAGTTACGTATAGCTATGAGAGCATCTTGCGCGCTGTTGGCCAGGTGCTCACGATCGAGGGTGTGCATCACATCGCCTTGCGTGAAACCGCTGAAGGATTGCTGGCCGAGGGAACCTACCGCGACCGCACGCCATATCAGCATCTGTTCACGTTGAACGAGCTTTGCGCGCTGGTTGATCGTGCTGAAGGTCATGTGGAAGACCTCTTTGCCACCCAGGATGACGGTCGCACGTTGCACGAATTCCTGGCTCGTCACGAAGCGGTCGCCGCCCGGTAACGTTTCTCGGATCTACCAGTTGCTGTCACAAAGAAGGCTCTTCGGAGCCTTTTTTCTTGGCCTTTCTTAAACAGGCAGGGCATTATGTTACGAACCGCACCGTATACAGAACAATGCGCGCGTTGGCCACAAGCAGGCCAGCATATCTTAGCGCACTATACGGAAGATGCGATCGTGGTGTATCAGGCATATCGTCCGGCGCTCGGCACTTTCGCTGCAACACACGGCTATTTCGGCGGCGCTTTCAGCTTGCAGCGCACCAGTTGGATCAAGCCGAATTTTCTGTGGATGATGTACCGTTCTAACTGGGGAACGGCAGCCGGGCAAGAAGTCGTGCTGGCGATCACCCTCAAGCGTACCGATTTCGATGCGGTCTTGCAGCAAGCAGTCCATTCCACATTTCGACCCGCAATCTATGCATCCGCAACGGAGTGGCGGCGGCAATTGCAGCAAGCGGATGTAGTGATGCAATGGGATCCCGATCACGGTCCTGCTGGCCAACCGCTGGCACGCCGCGCCATCCAGCTTGGGCTGCGCGGAGCAACGCTGGCGGCCTACGCACGTGATTGGCCTGTGAGCATCACAGACATCTCGCCTTTCGTCGCGGCGCAACGGCACTTCGCGCAATCCGACACTAACGCGCGGCTGCTGACGCCGACTGAAGATGTCTATCCGATACCTGATCCCGCCCTGGCACAACGGTTAGGAATTACACACGCCTGACGCGGGGCATATCGCCACCGGCAGCATAGGGGGCGCTTCCCGGTGCTTAGCCGGTGACACCAGTGAGATCGGGCGTAGTGATGATCTCATCTTCACAGCCGCAATCATCCATGAGCCAGCGCGTGCCGAAGACGCGCATCGCCTCGATCACCTCGGCCAGATCGCGCCCCTTCTCCGTCAGCGAATATTCGACACGCGGCGGCACCTCGCCGAAGGTCTGGCGGCGCACCACGCCCTCGCGTTCCAGCGCGTGCAAGCGATCCGAGAGCGTCTTGGGGCTGATCCCGCACAGAGAGCGCTCGATCTGGCAAAACCGCTGGGTCTCGCGGGCCAGATCGCGGATGATCAGCAGCGTCCACTTGCCGCAGATGATTTCCGCCGTGCGCGACACGGGACACATGATCTGCTGATGATGGGCTACGTGGTCGGCCATAACCATATTCCTCGCTTGGCGAGCATGATAGCATGATGCTGCTAGTACAAAGTATAGCAAATTTCTGTAAAATGTGGAAGAGCCAGAATAGGCCGCCGGTCGGCCCTCTTCGGGGATGACATCCCTACCCACTCCATTCCGTAACTCAGCATAGTCCACCCCGGCCAAGCGCGCCACATCACCTTTGCAGCTATTCATCTGCTTATTATTTTATTTTAATGCTCATTTCACACACCACTTTAGTATGGATGAAATTGTCTGTTTTTTGCGGCTGATCTTGTTGTTATCTTGACAGCAAGGGGCGATCTCTGCTATAGCATCGGTAGCACGTTCGCACCGCATGTTCGTAAGCTGGAGGAAGAGCATGTTCATGAAAGGACAAAGGTGGTGACATTGATGGAAGGTCCGCCGGTGGTTCCGGCAGACAGAGATCAAGACGATGCTGGCGCATTCGATCCGGCAATTTTTACTGCACTGGTACCACGTTTCATAGCTGATGCCGCCTCGTTGGGGACACAGGTGGGCGCAGCAGTAGCGGTCAGCACGCGAGAGACGGTGCGGGTAGTGTTTCATGCACCACAGCCACAACCAGCAGACACATCCCCACTGCTTATCATTGATAATTTCTGCTACGGTACTCTGATTGGCGATGGGGTATCCAACTTTGGCCCGCTGGTGATCAAGGCGCTCAGAATCGTACTGATTCAGGTTGAAGCGTACTACTACCGGCGCTTCCTCGATCACCATTCCACGCTCGTCGGGAATATGATGTTGACGCCACGTGAACGGGAAGTGCTCTATTTTATGGAGATGGGGCATTCCCCAGTCGAAGTCGCCAAAATTCTGCATATTAGCAAAGAAACGCTGCGTACACATCGCAAGAACCTGTATGCGAAGTTGGACGCACATCGGGAGCTTGAGGTAGTTCGGCACGGAAAGGAAGCGGGCCTGTTCTTATATCTTACATGAGATTGAATCCCTGTTCTACCACAAATGGGTGAGGAAAAGATCACCCTTTTGTGGTAGGGACAAACGGCGTGGGGTCAGGTATCCTGTTGAGGAAGAGGCCGGACGGACGGTGGGCCGGCAGCGTGG
This sequence comes from Ktedonobacteria bacterium, assembly GCA_027459785.1. GTDB lineage: Bacteria > Chloroflexota > Ktedonobacteria > Ktedonobacterales > JACDGC01 > JAJPKG01. The sequence continues at coordinate 13,667 of DAIDGU010000071.1, forward strand.
AATGGGAAGCAGGGTACGGATCATGCAGACGACATGGAACATCTGGCGGCAGGTGATGGCGCAGGCGTACATCTGGCGCAAACTGGTGATGGCGAGCTTGATCGCGGTACTCCTGATCGGAACCACCGGTTCGTTCATCTCACTGACGGCTGCGAACGCGGCTATGATTCGCACCGGCATGAAGGTCGCACCATACAAAGGCAGCCCGAACCACTTCCACGTCCCCGCCGCGCCGGATCGCAGCGGGCCGTATCCCGGCCCAGCGCCGGCGCACATGCGCCCAGTGAGTGCCTCAGTGGATACGACACTGCACCATCCCTTCACACCCACGATGAAGGAGCTGGTGATTCCCCTCACGCGGAGTTACGCCGCTTCACCGAACCAACCACCGACAGTGCAAGCGGCTCCGGCGGATGTCACTGGCTCTGATGGCACGCTAGAAGTGCAGGTGCCGGCCAATGCGCTGACCAGTGCTGATATCGCCGCTGCCGGGGGCAGCGCCCGCCTGGTCGTCGATCAGGTCGCCGGCCTTTCCGGCAGCGTCAATGATCCCAACGGTAGCGGGCGTATCATCTTCGGTGAGTACACGTTCCAGGTGCAAAACGCCAAGGGGCAGGAGATTCCCACGTCCATCGCCCTGCGCCAGCCGCTGACGCTCATCTATCACTGGCATGGCACCCGCGCACCGATCCCGTTCACGCTGGAACCAGTCAACTTCACGCTGAATCCCGCGCTGCCGCTGACCGTGCCGCACAAGCTGCTGCATGCTGGCGCACCGCAGCAATTCCGCACCACCTACGATCCCAAGACGACCTCGCTCAAGGTCATCGTCCCACTCTCCCAATCGGGCGGCGGTGCATTCAGCGCCACCTCGCCGGTCAGTTACTTCGGCAAGCCGGATGCCTTTCAGAACGACTTACATACTGGTAGTTTGAATGACACCATCGCTATTGACGTGCCGAGCGGCCCCGGCGGCCTCACCCCTCCCTTGAACCTGAGCTATAGCAGCGAGGCGGTGGCAGAGACACACAGCCCGACCGCCGCAGCCAGCTGGGTTGGCGTAGGCTGGAGCCTCGACCCAGGGGAGATTTCATGGTCGGAGCAAAACATTCCTGCACCCAATGGCACGCAAAATGAGGTGGATGGCTGGAGCATCTCCGACCCGTATGGCACCAGTGGGGCGCTCTTGCCCCCCAATACGACCACGGCGACCTATTATGACGACACACCCAACCCGCCCTCCGGCGTGACCAACTGGCGCACGGCGACCGAGTCGCATGCCAAGATCGTCAGCTACGAGAATCCCACCGTAGATTGCACCAACTTCCCGGAACAGAGCGTCTGTGGCACTGGTGGGTATGGCGTGCAGCCGCCATGTTTCCGCGTGTGGCTACCCAACGGCATTATGGAGGAGTTCGGCTGCACCTTCGATAGCCGCCAGTTCTATCCCGCCGGCACCAGCACGACCAACTACGTCACCGCCTGGAAGCTGGACCTGATTACGGACCCAATGGGCAACCAGATCCACTTTACCTATGGCGTCGTCAACAACACGCAGAACGGCATCACCTACCCGATGGATTCGGTCTTACAGTCCGTCGCCTGGGACGCGCCGAATTGCCATAATGCCAACGACGAGTGTTCGGGCAGCAGTTGGAACCCTACGATGGAGGTGCTTTTCGATTACAGCCATGCGGTGGGCCATGTGGCCCCTGGTGGATCGGTTTGCACGCAGAGCGGCACTTTGCGTTGTGACGATCCCAAGCCGGGGGCGCAGGAAAGCATCCCCCTGTCGCTCTCGACCGAGGTGCTCAATGAGATCGATGTCAACGTGGCTGGCAGCGGCAGCTTCCAACTGCTACGCAAATATGTGCTGGCGTATGCCCAGGCGGCGGGCAGCACGATCACCGATGTGTTGACGGGTTCCAGTGAAGCCGTCGCGGGCCATCTGCTGCTGGAACAGGTGACGGAAGATGGCACGGATGGCAGCACGCATTATCCCACCCAGACCTTCGCCTATACCTATCCAGGCTCCGAATACTACGAGGATGGCCAGTACACTCCCACGCCCACGTCGGATTGCGGCCCGGCCTGGAACACGGGCAAGCGCACCAATGGGCTGGGCAACTGTGTGCTGTGGTTCCAAACCTACAACAGTTACCTGCTGAGCAGCGCCGACAATGGGATGGGCTTGCACACGAGCTATACGTGGCAGGATATGCGCACCAACCAACATGGCGTGGATACTTCGGCCCCCGCCCCAGATAACGATCCGCAGCATGCCTATGCCTGCACCGATCTGCAAGCTACGAAGAGCACCGGCTGGAATGTGTATCCCTGTGATCTCGCCGACGACAATGGTTGGAGTCACCTTACGCTGACCAGCCGCACGGAACAGATCGATGATCCCCTCTCAAATAATAGCAGTTACCAGGTCAAGGCGACGTGGACGTACAATTATAACCTGGCAGCGTTGACGGCGCAGGAGTGCAGCGATTGCCAGTACGGCATGTATTGGGGCAACGCCAATGATGGTGATATCGCCGATTTCTACAACGGCAAGTTCACCGGCTTCAGCTTCGCGCAAAGCATCAATCCTGATGGGTCGCTAGAAAATGACTCTTATTACAGCACCGAGGGCTGGGGGGTATGGGATAATACCAAGGTGGCGTGCCACGATGGGCAAAGCACCTGCCCCAATTCGCCTGCCTGGGATTTAACCAACGCGGCATCCGGGCGAGCATTTCAGGTGGATGAGTATGGTATCAAGCAAAACGGGGTGTATCCGCTACTGAAGCGGACGCAGACGACGTATGCGGCCATTTGCCCCACCGCCACGGTGGCCGCCACCCCAGCGCCCAGCAGCGGCATTTATGCCGGTTACACGTGGAACAATCATCTGGTCAGCGAGGTGGACCAGGACAATCCGGCGGCGCTGTGCGACATCCAGACGACCGGCACGACCACGTACCAGGCGGAAGGGCAGAGCAGCCCGACGAGCAGCACCAGCCCGATGCAGCATACGGCCTACACCTACGATACCAACCATGACTACGGCCATCTGCTCAGCGCGACGACCACCGGCAACGACCTGGGCAGCACGCCGACGATCGTGCAAACGTATGCCTACATCTGGAATAACGCCATCAGCACCACCAGCACCTCAGCGACGGGTACCTATATCGTGGACCGCCGGGCATTCACCGACACCGAGGATGGATCGGGCAACCGCAAGGCGTGTACCTATGTTTACTTCGACAACCTGGCTTACGGCACCGGCGCGAACAGCGGGCTGATCCACGGGCTGGCGGATCAGACGGACAAGTACACCACCTGCACGCAGAGCGGCGGGACGGGCGTCGTGACCACCAAGCAGGGGTACGACACCAACGGCGATCTGTATTGGACGCTAGATGCCGATTCGCAGGCGGGTATCAGCGGCCACACGGGCTGCACGATCGGCACTAACAACTTTACCACCTGCACGACGTACTCCAACCTCTACAGCACCCAGGTCGCCACCCAGACGAACGACAAGGGGCAGACGACCACCGAGAATTACAGCACCAGCAGCGGCGACGGCTATGGGCTGTGGCCCAGCGGGGTAACCGATGCCAATGGGCAGACGACCAGCGCGACCTATGACGCGCTGGGGCGCACGATCAGCACAACACTGCCAGGGGAGACGAGCGGGGAGACGACGACCAGCACCAGCTATAGCTTCAGCGCCTGCCCGGCAACGGGAGCCAGCGCGCCATGTTATGTTGTGGACCGATCACAGCGGTTGGACAGCAGCACGACAGTGACGGAGCAGAGTTATTATGACGGCTGGGGCCATCTGCTGGAAACGCGCACCCCCGCCCCCACTAGCCAGGATACGATCCAGTTCGCGCAATACGACTCGCTTGGGCAACCTATTTTCCTGAGTCAGCCCTACTTTGTAGCGAGCGGCACCGGCTACAGCACACCCGACATGAGCCAGCCGGGAACCAGCACGCAGTATGACGGGTTGGGGCGGATGATCAGCTTGATCAACCCCATCTCGGCGACAACATCGTTGGGCTATGCGGCGAGCTGTAATGTAGCGGGGTTAGGTGATAGCGCCTGCTACGAAGCGACTACTCAGATTGATGCCAATGGGCATAAACAGGCGGCTTACGAGGATGCATTAGGACGCACCAGCGCGCAGCAAGATTGGACCGGTACGAGTAGCAGTGGTTTTACGCTGTATCGGACGATCAAGGAGAGCTTTGATTATCTTTTCAATCTGGCAACAAAGACTTACGCGGATGGCAGCCACACTGCCACTGCCACCTACAATGCCCTTGATGAACTAGTTAGCTCGACCGATCCCAACCAAGGCAACTACTCGTATACCTACGATCCCAACGGCAATCTCACCAGTTCAGTCGATGCGCGTGGGACGGCTGGGAGTGTCTTTTATAACTATGACGGGTTGAATCGCACGATCTGGGAATCGACGAACAGCGACGGATCAAGTCCCTTCGCCAGCTATAGCTACGACAGTACCGCCAACGGCAATGTGGGTATTGGCCGACTGACCAGCGAGACGTTTGCCAGCGGCCCGAACCAGGCGATCACCGGCAGCTATGCCTATAGCTACGATGGACGTGGGCGCACCACCAGTTGGACGGAAACCATCAATGCAACCACTTATCCGTTCCTGACTGGGTACAATGATGCTGACCAGCCGACAACACTGACCTATCCCGATGGCGATCTCATCACCACTAGTTACAGTCAGCAAGGTTGGTTGGCTGGTGTGACCGAGAAACTGGGCAGCAATCCTACGACAACCTTCCTCAATTCCGTCAGCTACCAAGGCAGTGCTGGGGCATCGGGTCATCCGAGTAACGCCGTCATTGCCAATGGCACCGATGCGTGGAGCAGTATCTATGATGCCGCCCTCCGCCTGACCGACCTGCATGTCCAGCAAGGTGCATCCGTGCTGTTCGACCAGACACGCGGTTATGACGCGGTCGCTAATACCCTGATTACCACGACGCAATTCGCTAACGGCACACAAACTGATAACCAGGCATTTTGCTATGACGATCTCGATCGCCTTACCTGGGCAGGGGCAACCGGGACGCCACCCTGTCAGAGCCTGACCGCCGGTACGCTGACCAGCGCGGCGTATCAGCAGAGCTACAGCTACGATGTGCTTGATCGCTTCACGAATGGGCCGAGCGGCAACGGCTACACATATGGCGATCCGAACCACATTGATGCCGTGACGAGTGCGCCCAACTATAGCGCCAGCTACGATGCGGCGGGGGAGATGACCAGCCGCAACGGCCAAGCTTTGACCTATGATGCTCTACAACGCCTCATCAGTTGGCAAAACACCGCCAGCAACCCAACGAGTACGGCGAGCTATGGCTATGATGGCGCTGGTGAGCGCGTCGAACAGCAGACAACGACCAATGGCACGACGACGACCACCTATTACATCGGTCCCTACGAAGAGATCAGCACCACGGGCAGCCAGACGACGACTACGAAATATTACAATGGTGGCGTGACCGCAGCGGTCTCCGTCAATGGGAGCATCTCGTATCTGGTGCAGGACGGATTGGGCAGTGTGGTGGCGGCGCTGGATGCGACCGGCAATGTGACGGCGAATCAACTCTACCTGCCCTATGGGGGCGTGCGCTATCAGTCAGGGGCGCTGCCTACCAGCTACGGCTTCACCAGCCAGCACAGCGACCCCAGTGGGCTACTGTATGATCAGGCACGCTATTATGATCCGAGCAGCGGAGCGTTCATCAGCGCCGATGACACCGATGGCAGCTGCTATGTCTATGTCCATAATAATCCGGAAAGCGCGACCGATCCGAGTGGGCATGGGGCGAACGATAATTGCAGTAAAGCCAAAGCCCTCCGCGACTATCTGATAACTCTTTATCAGTTCGTCTTGTTGTTTAATCAATTGTTAGCCGCAGCCAGCTCGCACGGTCTTTCGGTAACTGGAAGTGCAACGAACCTGCTGATTGACATAGCGGAAACCGCTGAGATGTTGCAAAGCGGCAGTAATTTCGGCATATATGTCAATAAGGCGGCGGCTCTCATCGATGGCGAAGCATTGGCGAATGATCTTAACAATGATATCATGTTTACCAGTAAGCTGATACAGCTGCTGTGTGGGGATGATCCGGGAGCTGGTCTGGGGGCCCAAAAGACTAAAGGGCCACGTGGCGGTGGTCCAAATACCCCTTATAGTGTAAGAGGAAAATCACAGTCATCCAGCAAAAGCTCTAGACCAGGCAAAGGTAGATATTTTGGGCAAGTATTCCATCACGAAACAAAAGAAGAGATCGAGTTCATGCATATGAATGAACAAGGCGGAGGAACGATCCCTGGTGTGGGATACTACGATCCACTCTCGACCTCAACAGAGACGTCGGGGGGTAGTGCGGTTACGTGTGATATCCTATGCTGGATTGGGATTGGGATTGGGATTGGGATATCAGTAGGAATCGGTTTCTCTGATTATCAGCCTGCTGCATCTCCTAGCGATTCAACAACCCCTCCAGCTGAGGACGTGAACGGACCAGGCACTGGCGAAAATGGAGGAGGCGAGCAGTGTGTTTCTGATGCTGTGGCACCTTGTCAAAAATGAACAAAGGATGAAATAATGCAGGAAGAAAGTGCCAACCAAACGATCCTGAGATACACAGAGGCGGTCAAGGAGCATCCTGAACAAGCAGAGCTGTGGTATCAGTTGGGAGGAGCCTATCTCCAACAGCAGCAGTACCAGAAGGCATTGACTGCTTTCCAGCGAGCGGCAGCACTGGACCCCACCAAAGCTGAATACTGGCTCAATATCGGCCTCAGCGTATCGGGACTCGGTCAAGAGCAGGAAGCTATCGCTGCGTTTCAGCATGCGGTAGCCTTGCAACCGCAGGATGCCAGCTTGTGGCGCGAGATGGGCATCAGCTTAGCCAAAGCGGGACAATTTGAAGCGGCGCTCCATGCCTTCGAGCAGGGAGTGCTGCTTGCCCCACACATGGCACGCTTGCACTACGATAAGGGGTTAGTGTTATTATCGTTAGCGCGCTATGACGAAGCACTCCTCGCGTTGACTGAAGCGACGCGGCTTCAACCAGACGAGGCCGTCTATTGGGAGCAGAAGGCGGTCGCTTTAGCAGAAATCAAACGGTATGAAGAATCCCTCGCCGCCTATGATTATGCCTTAGACTTAGATGATTCATGTGCTCAATTTTGGTATGATAAAGGGGTGACGCTGGGCGACATGGGTAGATATAACGATGCCATCGCCGCCTACGAAACAGCTCTTCAAGTTAACCCAGACCTTGCATATGCCTATATCAACAGAGCGACTGATCTTGACCTTTTAGGAAAACATGAGGCTGCCTGGGAGGCTATCGAACAGACGCTCACTCGTTTCCCTACCCATGCCCTTGCCTGGGACGTGAAAGGCAATATCTTAGTCTCGCTCGGTCGCTATACCGAGGCTCTCACTGCCTACGATCAGGCGTTAAGTCTAGATGTAGAGAATGTAGCTATCCTCTTCAACAAAAGTATCGCGTTGAGCAGCCTAAACCGCTTGACCGAAGCGTACAACTTGCTTGTAGAAGTATTAGTGCGTGTACCAGATGACGCCAATAGTCGCAGCCAATTAGGTTATGTGCTCACCCAACTTGGGCGCTATGATGAAGCCGTGCAGGCATACGATCAAGCCCTGGCGCTAGCGCCCGACGATGCCGATACGTGGATCAATAAAAGTATTACCCTCAATGGATATTTGGAACAGTATGAGGAAGCTGTCGAGGCAGCCGACCAGGCAATACGCTTGGCATCTGGCAATCGGCGAGGCTGGGTCTGCAAAGCCGAAGCTTTAGCGAATCTTGGCCAGTATGAGGAGGCGCTGGCCGCTTATACACAAGCTCACCTGCTGGATCCCGCCAATGTCGATCTCCTTATAGCAGCGGGTGATATGCTCACCAACTTGGAACGCTATACCGAGGCGTGCGACCGGTACTATGACGCGCTGGACCTGGCCCCCGACACCCCAGAAGGATGGGAGCATTTGGGACTGGCCCAAGAATTAGAGCGCTGTTATACGTTAGCATTCTACTCCTATCGCCACGCGCTGGCGCTTGATCCCACCCTAGCGCAAGCGCGGGAGGGACTGCAACGCTTGCGCGGGTCACGTACCATTATTGATGCCATGTTCCTATTGCATCTGGAAAGAAAATCACAACATAACCGTTCGCCTGCTCAACCGCCTGACGGCGCTCAGTGATCCCGACCTGGGCCATTGGAGCTACAGCTACGATCCCAACGGCAACCAGACCACGACCGCCGATCCGCGCGGAGCCAGCGGGACGGTGTACAAAGGCTATGATGGGCTGAATCGGGTGGTATGGATCTCGAATCAGAGCAATGGGTCGAATCCCTATGCCACGTACACCTACGATAGCACGGCCAACGGCAATGTGGGCATCGGGCATTTGACCAGCGAGACGTTTGCCAGCGGACCCAGCCAGGCGATCACCGGCAGCTATGCGTACACCTACGATGGGCGGGGCCAGCAGACGGGCTGGGCGATGACCATCAACAGCACGGCGTATCCCTTCACGTTGGGCTATAATGATGCCGGGCGACCCACCAGCCTGACGTATCCCGATGGGGATATCCTCACCACCAGCTACAGCGCGCAAGACTGGCTCAGCGGCGTCAGCGAGACGCTGAACAGCACGACGAATACGCTGCTCACCAGCATCGGCTACACGGGGGAGGCGGGGGCGTCGCAGATGCTGACCAGCGGGAGCGTGAGCAACAGCACCGACACCTGGAATCAGACCTATGACCTGAAACAACCGCCTGACCGAAACCAAGGTGACGACCGGCAGCACGACGCTCTTCGACCAAACGCGCGGCTTCGACCCGACGGGCAACGTCCTGTCGACGACGACCACCCTTCCGGCGGGGACCGATCACCAAGCCTTCTGTTACGACGAGCAGAACCGGCTGACGTGGGCGGGCAGTGCTGGCACACCCCCCTGTCAGAGCTTGACCGCTGGCACGCTGACCAGCGCGGCGTATCAGCAGAGCTACGGATATGACGAGTTGGATCGGCTCACCACTGGCCCGGCGGGCAGCGGGTACACGTATGGCGCCAGCAACCACCTGGATGCCCTCACCAGCACCGCCAGCGGCTACACGGCCAGCTACGATGCGGCGGGGAGCCTGACCTGTCGTGCGCCGCGCAGCAGCCTGACGTGCAGCGGCACGCCGACCGGCCAGGCGTTGGGCTACGATGCGCTGCGCCGACAGATCAGCTGGCAGGATGCGACGACCAGCCCCACGACCACGGCCAACTATGCATATAATGGCAATGGTGAGCGCGTCGCGCAACAGGTGACGAGCGGTGGCACGACGACGACCACCGTGTATGTGGGTGCTTACGAGGAGGTCACCACCAGCGGCAGCACGACGACCACCACCAAGTACTATCAGGCGGGGCCACTGACCGCAGAAGCCATCAATGGGACGCGGTACTATCTGGTGAACGACAATCTCAGCAGCGTGAGTGTCGTGCTGACCAGCAGTGGCAGCGTGCAGGGGGTGCAGTTGTATGCGCCGTATGGCAGCGTGCGCTACAGCAGCGGGACGATGCCGACGAGCTACGGCTTCACAAGTCAGCGGCTGGATGGGAGTGGGCTGAGCTACTTCCATGCGCGCTACTACGACAGCAGCGTGGGGGTGTTCACCAGCGCCGACAGCGTGCAGGGGCCGAACCGCTACGGCTATGTGGGGGGCAACCCAGCGACCCGCACCGATCCTAGTGGCAGATACTTTAACCCTAATCCATTTGGGTATTTTGGGGACGATGCCTTTATCTGGAACGCACGGGCTGTGCCTGGCGGCATCTGCCGCATGATTTGCCCGCGTGGGATAGCGTCTACCATTATTTTGCGCAATGGAGCACAGATGGGACGTAGCAACGGGTGCATGACGCCTTACGCGGCATGGTGCGTGAACGCGCAAGCCATGAGCCGGAACCGAGCGCCGCGATCATCGATAGCCAAACGGTGAAGACGACAGAAAAAGGGGGGCGCATGGGTACGACGCGGGCAAGAAGGTGAACGGGCGCAAGCGGCACGTGGTGGTGGATACGCTCGGGTTGATCCTGGCAGTGGTCGTGCATGCCGCCCATATCCAGGATCGAGAGGGAGCCAAGCAGGTGTTACTGGCCGTGCAGGCACCGGAACTGGAAGTCCTCTGGGCCGATGGGGGGTATACGGGGCAATTGGTGGACTGGGTCAAGGAGCAGTTCGGCTGGGAACTGGAGATCGTTAAGCGGTCAGATGACCAACAAGGCTTTGTGGTGTTACCGCATCGCTGGAAGGTCGAGCGGACGTTCGGCTGGTTTGGACGCTATCGGCGGTTGAGCAAAGACTATGAGTTTTTGCCAGGACACAGTGTCTCCATGATCCACGTCGTTATGATTCACGTCATGCTCCGTCGCTTGTCACCCTGTTGACCTTTTTCAACACGCTTTCAGAAACAGAGCCACTTTTTGTTCACTGGCGTTTTTTATTGACTGTCATTGTGTGTCTTGTTGGCTGTCAGGGTGGCTGTCAAGGCAAACTGTTTTCAAGATTTCTGCTCCCTCTCTGCTAGTATCAATACATTGCGATGAGGTTTTGCCGGGGTTTTGTATCGGTCTTTTATCGGCGTAAATCTGGGAGCATCGACATATATTGCACTATTACTACTATTCATGGTATTATTAGGTATAATCCTATCTGCGAAGGTTTCTTGTCCGTCACCGTTGGTTGTCGCAGCTTGATTGGGATTTGCGTATCCCGAAGTAAGGAATTATACCATGCTTGATAGATCTAATCCGCTTCAGGCAAAAATCATTGACCGACTCGAACGAGAAGAATTTGCGTTCCTCATCACTGTTCGTCCTGATGGTCGTCCACATGCCATTCCTGTCTGTTTTCTTTATGAAAACGATAGTATCTTAGTTTTCAGCAAGCCGAACTCGGTCAAGGTGTACAATATTCGCCAAAATTCGCATGTGTGTTTGGCACTAGATAGTTTTGGTTTTGAAGATTATTTATCAGTGGTTGTTGAAGGAAAGGCGGAATTAGTTAATGAGCCTTCAAATTGGTTAGAGTATCCACCGTATGACTCTAAATATATGCCGTTGAGCAAACGGCTATTTGGACAAGACCACTCACCTAAAGAGTTTGTTGAGCAATTCTCTCAAGCCATTCGTATTACTTCTTTAAAAGTCCGTCAAGACCAATAGTACTAAGGCTTCATGAAATTCGTTGCATCTGCGATTAAAAGCTGTGTCCTTGCTCGTTGTCTTCATGTATGCCCGTCCTCCTCTTTCGCATTCATCACGGTTTGTGCTATCTGTCATGCAGTCTTTTTCCGTCTGTCGTTGCCGGTGTTGTAGTCAAAATTGTGGTCAAAGCAACAATCGCGTTTGGCATCTTTTGCGAGGGATAACGTGAAGGTTCATTGCGCTTTCCCCTTACTTTTAGCTAGCTTTCTGGCGGATGTCTTTTTCATTGAAGGTGCCAATCCAATAGCGCATGGAAGTGCTGGGGCATAGTCAGATCGGTGTGACTATGAACCTCTATGCCCGTATCATTCCTGGTCTGAAAGAAGGGGTTGCTGACAAGATGCAGCAAATGCTTGGCGACGATGAATAGCATTTTTCCGGTGGCTGTCAAATTAGCTGTCAAACTGTCGTTTTGGCGTTGCCGCCGGTCGCCAGATAAAGAAAGACCCCGCTCTATGAGCGGGGCCGCTGGGTGCGCGCGGTGGGGTTCGAACCCACGACCCTGCGATTAAAAGTCGCATGCTCTGCCACTGAGCTACGCGCGCAACAGGCACATTATATCCCATGCACGGTCCGTTGTGCAAGCTAGCATGCATCCCTAGCTTGACGGATGATCGGATATGTCGCGCTTCAGTCCGCGCAGGCGGACTTCGTGGCGGCACGCCCGTAGGCGCGCAAAATGGTTTCAATCGATACCGCCCGCTATCCTCGGCTCCAACACAACCGCCCACTTCGTCACTCTCGGTGATCGACTACGCCCTTTGTTTCTTCCACGTGCGCAGCACCTCGTGCGCCGTGATGTAGCCGGGCGCGCCGGAGACGCCGCCGCCGGGATGCGTGCTGGCACCCGTCAGCCACAGCCCCACGATGGGCGTCTGATAGTTCGCCAGGTCGGGTAGCGGGCGGAACATAAACATCTGATCCAGCGTCATGTCGATGTGCATCAGGTGGCCGCGCAGCAGCCCGCCGATGCGCTCCAGGTCCACTGGTGTCTTGATGTAGACATCGGTCACGTGGCTGCTGAAGCCGGGCGCGTAATCGTCCATGAGGCGCAGGAGCTTGGCGGCCTCGCGCTGGCGCAGCTCCTCAGTCCATTGCGCGCCGTCGGCCAGTTCGTAGGGATGCCACTGCGCCCAGATGTTGAAGATATGCTTGCCGGGGGGGGCCAGCGCGGGGTCCGCCGCCGTCGGCGTCATCGCCAGGATCGCGGGGCGTTCCGGTGGCCGGCCCAGCTCGCTTTCGTGGAAGGCGCGGCGCAGGTACGTCATGGATGGGCAAAGCATCTGCATGCCGGCGTGGGTCTCGTTCGGCTGGCCGGCGACCATTGGGCGCGCGGCGTAGTTCGGCAGCGCGTCGGCAGCGCAACGGATCGTCATGCCCATGCCGTTCGCAATGCGCAGCCCCTTGACCTGCCGCACGAGATCCGGCGCGAGGTGGTCCGCGCCTACCAGGCCCAGCAACGTCGTCTGCACATGCGCGTTCGAGATGACACAGCGCGCCGCGATCTCCTCGCCATCTGCCAGCCGCACGCCGGTCGCGCGACCATCGCGCACGGTGATCGCCGCCACGGGTGCCTCCGTGCGCACGTCGCCGCCGTGGTGGGCCAGGCAGCGCGCCAATGCCTGCGTCAGCATGCCTGATCCACCCTTGGGTCGCCAGCAGCCCGTCTGGTGGCACAAGATCTGCCATGCTAACTGCTCGCCACCACCCGGATCGTCCGGTCCCATGCCGCCCTGCGCCGCGAACCAGCCCAGCGCCGCACGCACGCGCGCATCCTCGAACGTCCCCTCGATCACCTGCGCGTAGCTACCGAAGACCACCTTCAGCAGATCGGTACTCTTGCCCAGGCCCAGCATGGAGCGCAAGCGCCCGCGCTGCTGGCGCAGGATGCGGCCGACCATCGGCCCCGCGCGCGGCGGGGCCAGGAACGTCGCGTAGACCGGCTCGTTGAACTTGCCCCACAGCGTCATGAATTGGTGGTAACGTGCGGCGTCGGCGGGATTGAGTTGCGCGATGGAGGCGCACGTTTTGTCCAGGTCGTGCCAGAACGTGATCGACGTGCCATCGGGGAAGGGCGCGAAACCGAAGGGGTCCATCGGCAGGTATTCCAGGCCGAACTGGGCCAGGCCCAGTTCCTCGATGATCGGCAGCGCCTTGATGACGATGTGAAAGGAACTGCACGTATCCAGCGCGTAGCCAGGGAAGATGTCGTTTTCCGTCACCACCGCGCCGCCAACGATGTGCCGCCGTTCCACCACCAGCACCCGCAAGCCCGCCCGCGCCAGGTAGCAGCCGCACACCAGCCCGTTGTGTCCCGCGCCCACGATCACCACGTCATACACGCCCGCCATGCTGACCACCTCCACGGCATATTGTAGCGCGCCGCCCGCCAGGAATGCGAGGGGCGCAGGCCCGCGCCGGATGTGCTATACTATGCAATTGAAAAGATTGCACCTTCGCGCCCGGCAGAGAGAGGGATTCGCGCCATGACCATCGCCCCTGGCAAATATCATATCTGGACCGTCGGCTGCCAGATGAACCATGCCGATTCGCAGCGCGTCGCCGCCATCATGGGCGATCTGGGCTGGGAAGAAGTGCCGACCGCCGCTGCCGCCAATCTGGTGATCCTGAACACGTGCAGTGTGCGCGCAGCACCCGAACTGAAGGCGCACGGCCAACTCGCCCTGCTGGCCCACGCCAAGAAGCAGCGCGCCGATCTGCTGGTGGCGATGATGGGCTGCATGATCGGCAACCAGCGCACCATCGACGATCTGGCGCAACGCTATCCCGTCGTCGATCTCTTCTTCAAAGTCGAGCAAGCCGACATCCTGCCGACCTTCCTGGAGGAACGCTGGACGCCCCTCGCCGTCGGCGATGGCTGCGTGGATGTCGCCGAGGTCGGGGCTTCGCGCGCGGTGAGCATGGAGCGCGCCGGCGCGCTGCTGCCGGTGATCTCTGGCACGCCGATGGCGATCACACCCAAACCGGCGACCCGTGAATTGCACTACCCCGGCCAACTCGCGGAGAGCGCCCGCTCTGTCACGGCCTGGCTACCGGTCGTCCTCGGCTGCAACAAGGTCTGTTCCTACTGCATCGTGCCGTCCCGCCGGGGCCGCGAGCGCAGCCGCCCAGAGGACGAGTTGCTGGACGAGGCGACGGCGCTGGTGGAGCGTGGCGCGCGGGAACTGACCCTGCTGGGCCAGACCGTGGAAGCCTATGGCCTGGACCTGCCCGATCAACCCTCGCTGAGCCACCTGATGGCGCGGCTGAGCACCATCGACGGCTTGCAGCGCATCCGCTTCATGACCAGCTATCCCCGCCACTTTACCGACGCCCTGATTCATGAGATGGCAAGCTTGCCCAAGGTCTGCGAGCATGTCAACATCCCCGTGCAGCACGGCGACGACGGCATGTTGCAGCGCATGCGGCGCGGCTATACGCTGGCCGAATATCGCGCGCTGATCACCAAGTTGCGCGCGTGGTGGCCCGGCGTCACGCTCTCCACGGATGTCATCGTCGGTTTCTGTGGTGAGACGGATGCAGAATTCGCGCACCTGCTCGATCTGCTGCGCGAGATCCGCTTCGATGTCGTGCATGTCGCCATGTATTCGCCACGCCAGGGAACCCTGTCGTACAAGTGGGAGGACGACATCCCGCTGGCCCTGAAAAAAGAGCGCCTGCACGCCGTCGAAGCCGTGCAGCAGAGTATCTCACTGGAATTGAACCAGGCGGTCGTCGGCACGACCCAGGAGATCTTGATCGAAGAGCGCCAGGAGCAGGGCGAACGTATGCTCTGGAAGGGCCGCACGCGCAGCAACAAGATCGTCTTCTGCCCCGCCGATACCACGGCCCAGCCCGGCGACGTGCGCCCGGTGCGCATCGACCGCGCCTCCGCTTGGTCGCTCCAAGGGACGTTGCTGGCCGGGGTGTAGTTTACAGACGGAAGGCAAGCGAAGCGTCCGGTCAAGAGAGCCGAGCGATGATTGAGAACGACGGCGTGCAGCATAGCAAGAGAATGCGCGCCCTGCTGGCTCCATCTCATGCCGGTGCCTTGCATGCGCGCCGTGCCGTAGCGCTTACTGGTACGGTCCGCGCTCCCCCTGGCACTGTGCTGGTAAGGCTCGCGAAAGTCGAGTTCAGCGCTGGGGGCCACGCTGCGCTATCCTGGGCGCATGGGACGCGTTGCGGATCATGCTGATTGCTCCTATCCCTACTCTAGGGGAATCAGCCTTTTTAGTCGAGTTTCCTCCCTCTGTACACCGTACCCAAGGTGCAAGGTGCGGGGGGTGTTGCCTTCTGCCCGGCGATGTGCTATACTGTAATGACCGCCCGCGCCTATATGATCAATCCTGTGAGAAACGCGCCTCCCATGGCGCTTAGAGCATAGGGGCGGAACGTTGCGCCCTGAAATGGACTTGTCATTCCCATGCACGAAAAAAGTATCACCACCCTGGAATATCCCAAGATCATCGCGCGTTTGGCGGACCATTGTGCCTTCTCGGCGAGCCGCGCGCTGGTGCAGGAATTGCAGCCGAGCGACGACGCTGGCATGGTACGGCACCGGCTGGCGCTGACCACCGAGGCGCGCAAGCTGCTGGATCAGCGCCCGGATGTCGGCGTGCGCGCGGCGCGCGATGTGCGCCCGCACGTGCTGTTGGCCCAGCGAAGCGCCATGCTCCTGCCCGAACAGCTCATCGACATCCAGATGACGATGCGCAGCGCGGCGTTCCTGAACCGGCTGCTGGGTCGGCTGGACGAGAGCTACCCCCTCCTGCGTCGGTTGGGGGCGGACCTGCCCACACGCCCCACGCTGGATGCACATATCGAGGCGGCGATTACCGACGACGGCACCGTGCGCGACACCGCCAGCCCGCAGTTACACACCCTGCGCAACCAGATCCGCCTGGCGCAGCAACGGCTGCAAGATCGGCTGAATAACCTCGTCAACGAATTTCGCTCCGCGCTGCAAGAAAACCTGATCACGATGCGCGAGGGGCGCTATGTGTTGCCGGTGCGCTCCGAGGCGCGCGGCCAGGTGCGCGGCATCATCCACGATCAATCGGCCAGCGGTGCGACGGTTTTCATCGAACCGCTGGTCATCGTCGAGATGAATAACAAGCTGCGCGAATTGGAAATGGAGGAACGGCGCGAGGTCGAGCGCATCCTCACCGCGCTTTCCGCCGAGGTAGGGGCCGACGCGCCCTATCTTTTGCTGGCGGTGGAACTGCTGGCCGAGATCGACCTGCAATTCGCCAAGGCGCGCTACAGCCAGGCGATCAAGGGGAACGCGCCAGCGATCAATGAGCAGGGCATCGTCAAGCTGGTGGATGCGCGGCATCCGCTGCTGACGGGCAAGGTCGTGCCGCTGAACTTCCGGCTGGGCGAAGACTTTGCGATGGTCGTGATCACCGGCCCGAATACCGGCGGCAAGACGGTGGCGCTGAAAACGGTCGGTTTGCTGGCGCTGATGGCGCAGGCGGGCCTGCACATCCCCGCCGACGAGCGTTCCATCATGCCCATTTACCGCGACGTGCTGGCGGATATCGGCGACGAGCAATCCATCGAGCAGAGCCTTTCGACTTTCTCCTCGCACCTGACGCGCATCATCGAGATCCTGACGCTGGCCGGCCCGCGCACGCTGGTGTTGCTGGACGAACTGGGTGCGGGGACCGATCCCAGCGAGGGATCGGCGCTGGCGCGGGCGATCTTGCTGACGCTGCTGGAACGCGGCGTGGCCTGCGTCGCCACCACACACTATTCGGAACTGAAAGCCTTCGCGCATGAGCAAGCCGGCGTTACCAACGCCTCGGTGGAGTTCGATGTCGAGACGCTCTCGCCGACGTACCGGCTGAGCATCGGCATCCCAGGCCGCTCGAATGCGCTGGCGATCGCGGCGCGGCTGGGGTTGCCTGCCGGCATCATCGACCGCGCGCGGGGCATGGCGGACGTGGCCAGTGCGACGATGGAGCAATTGCTGGCGGAGATCCAACAGGAACGCAAGGTCGCCGCCGACGAACGCTACGAGGCCAGCATGGTCCGCGCTGCCGCCGAAGACGAGCGCCGTGCCATGCAAGCGCGCCTGACCGAGTTGGAGGCCGAGCGCACCGAGATCGAGCGCGAGCGCGTGCAGATCCTCAACGCCGCCCGCGAAGAGGCGCGCAAGCAGATCCAGCAGATCCGGTCGGACCTGGGGCGCATCCGCGCGCAGGCGGGCAAGGGCGAGATCAGCGAGGATGCGCTGACGGCGCTGCGGGCCAAGCTGCGCGGCGTGGAAGAGCGCGCCGAACCGCTGGCAGAGCCAGCGAAACCCCGCCCGGTGCGGACCAAACGCGAGCGCACACCAGCGGCGACGGTGAGCGACGACGAGCAGCACGTCATCGCCGGCGATCCCCAGGTGGGCGATCCGGTGCGCGTGGCGAGCCTGGGCCAGATCGGTGAATTGCTGGGCTTGCCGGATGGGCGCGGGGAGGCCGAGGTGCAGATCGGCGCGCTGAAACTGCGCGTGCCGGTGAGCGACCTGGAACGCCTGAGCCGGCGCAAGGCCCGCACGGAGGAACGCTTCTACAGCGCGCTACCCAGCCTGCTCGAACGCGCCATCCCCGACGAGC
This sequence comes from Ktedonobacteria bacterium, assembly GCA_027459785.1. Lineage (GTDB taxonomy): Bacteria > Chloroflexota > Ktedonobacteria > Ktedonobacterales > JACDGC01 > JAJPKG01. Next base: position 31,628 of record DAIDGU010000071.1, read on the forward strand.
AACTGGACCTGCGCGGCCAGCGGGCCGAGGAGGTCTTCGACCACGTCGACCGCTACCTGAACGATGCCTACATGGGTGGTTTGCAGCGCGTGCGCATCGTGCATGGCAAGGGGACGGGCGCGCTGCGCCAGGTGGTGCGTACCCAACTGAGCCATCACCCCTTGGTGCAATCCTTCGCCACACCGCCGGAAAAGGAGGGCGGCGAGGGCGTGACCGAAGTCGTGCTGGCCCATTAGATGCGGGAGTGGATGTGACGGTTGTATACTAGACATGTCATGGATCAATCGTCCTTCCCAGGTGGTACGCACAGGAGGCAGGCAGCATGGGCAACTGGCGACCCGATCATAATCCTGGGCGGTCCCCTGGCCGCCAGCCAGCGCGGTGGCCGCTCAAGCCGCCGCGCCCCTATGGCGATCTCGTCGATCCGGCGATGGTTTCAGGCGTGCATTACGCCAGGGGCCAGTCCGACCTGATGGCACGGTTGCCGGTCATCGCCGTGATCCTCTTCATCGTGGGCGCGCTGGTCGCCTGTAGCTTCTTCACCGTGACAACGCTTTTTCCCCAGTTGACCGGCAATAATGGCTCGATTGTCTATCCCACGCCCGCGCCTTTCACACCGCTGCCGACGGACATGTCGGCGTCACCGACGGCGACGCTTTACCCTGGCATCTTCACGACCATCACACCGGATATGACGCCCACGCCGGATATGACACCGACACCGGAGGCCACTGCTACCCCCCAGGCCACCGTGACCGCTGCGCCGCAAGCGACCACGACCCCTGTTCCCCACGCGACGAACACGCCCGTTCCCCCGGCCACCAACACGCCGGTGCCACCGACCGCAACTTCCGTCCCACCGACGGCGACCGCCGTGCCACCAACGGCAACGCCAGTGCCGCCGACGGCGACCGCCGTGCCGCCAACAGCGACACCCGTCCCGCCCACACCAACGCCTCATCCTTAATGGACAGCGATGCAGGGCCGAAAAGGCCAAGGAGCGTTCACCGATGCGCGAGCCAACCGACGATGAGGCGCTATGGCGCGAACTGGCGGTGCGGCTGGCGCTCGGTCCCAGCGACAATGAGGCCGAGGCCCCCTACCTCACGGTGCTAGCCGGCACGCTGCCCGCGCTCCCGTTCCCCCTGGCGCTGCCTGCCGGCACGCGCATCATCGGCACGGTAACGACGCTGCCGCACTCTGCCGCCCCCAACCACCCCGCCTTCAATGAACACACCACGATCTATGCCGACGCCCCCGGCCAGCCGTGGCCGATCAGCGAAGCCTTCGCGCGCCAGATGGCGCAGGCTGGCTGGGAGCAAAATGATGGGCCACATCAGCAAGGCGGTTTCCTAACAATAGATGTCTTCCGCTCGGTCCATCGCTCTTTTCGTCAGGATACATATGGTTCATTGATTTTGACGGTCGTTGCTGTTGGCGGGGAACTCAATCATCTCACGCTGCATATCAATCATGATCTGCCGCTACCGCAGGAAAGCCAGCGCCTTATAGGGAGAAGATTGATCGCCGTCGTGCTGCCGCCGCTCCTGCCACCGGAAGGAGTGATGCTTGAACTCCGCAGTTCGATGGGAGGATTTCGTCAAGCGAGCGTGGAGGCGGATATCACGACCGATCTCGCCCCCGCCGCGCTGCACGCGCATTATGGCGCGCAGTTGCAAGCGGCAAGCTGGACGCGCACCGCTGAGGGCGGGGACGATGGGGCAGAGTGGAGCTTCTGGCACTTCACTGATAGCCAGGGGCAGACCTGGCACGCCGTCTTCAGCGTCGTGCGCTATCCACCGCCCGCCGGTCGCCTGGCCCTGCGGCTGCACGCCGAGCGCGCCAGCAGCGACGCAGGTGAGTAGTTTGGTTCATATCCAAAACAACGGAGGACAGACAGGAATGTCTGTCCGGCCCCACTGACCACCGTCTGTACCTGAAAGTGGTATAAAGGGTGGGCGATGCGGGACTCGAACCCGCACGTCTTGCGACACCAGATCCTAAGTCTGGCCTGTCTGCCAGTTTCAGCAATCGCCCGTAATGCCAAATATAATGCGTTCTCGTAGCAAGCGTACAAGGATAAACGCCGTACACAACCGAAGGTCTAGCCTGTCGTACACCCTCAGTATACGGCACATACGCGCAAAATGCAAGCTATCGCGCTGGAAACCTTCCTGCATCTCCCTCTTGTAGAAACGCGCGATCTGTGGTATAATCATTGAATGGCGGGGGTGGCAATGAACACACATCCCCGCCACCCTTGTGAAAGCGAGTTTCGATGGAGATCTGGTCGTTGGGGCATGCGAGCTTCCGGCTGCGCGGCAAAGAGGTGACGCTGGTCATCGATCCGCCCGCGCCGGGCTATGGTGCCAGCCTGAAAAACATCACAGCGGATATCGTGTGCGTCACACATGATCACCCCGGCCATAACAACGTGGCGGGGATCGGCGGCACGCCCTATGTGGTGCGCGGGCCGGGCGAATATGAGGTCGGCGGCGTGTTGATCTCCGCGTTGCGCTCGTTCCATGATGCCAGGCACGGCGAAGAGCGCGGCGGCAACACGATCTACCTCATCCACCTGGATGACCTGCTGATCTGCCATCTGGGCGACCTGGGGCATCCCCTTTCGGCCAACCAGCAAGAGGAGATCAACGGCTGCGACATCCTGATGATCCCCACCGGCGGGCAGACGACCATCAACGCGGCGCAGGCGACGGATCTGGTGAGCGCAGTCGAGCCGGGCTTTATCATCCCGATGCATTACGCGGGCAACACCCCGCGCAGCGGCGTCCCTTTAGATCCGGTCGATACCTTTTGTCACGCGCTGGGCGTACCCATCCCAGAAGCGCAAACGAAACTGGTGGTGACGCGGGCGAATGTTCCTGCCGCACCCCAGGTAGTCATCCTCTCCCCCAGGGGCTAGGGCCGCAACGACGGCACCTGGCCCCCTCTTTTTGGGGGATGCTTGGGTAGTACATCAGTCCCATCCCGGCGAGCGGATATGGGACCGGCATGCACGATATCTATATATCCTGTGTGCCGAGCGAGCCGGCAGCGATTTTGTGGCGTGAAGAGGGCAAATCAGATGGCAAAATTGATTTTTGTAACCGGCGGCGTCGTGTCATCCGTCGGCAAGGGCATCGCGGTGGCGTCCATTGGCCGGCTCTTGAAGAGTCGGGACATCACTGTTTCCATCATGAAGCTCGATCCCTACATCAATGTTGACCCCGGCACGATGTCGCCCTATCAGCACGGCGAGGTGTTCGTCACCGAAGATGGCGCAGAGACCGACCTGGACCTGGGCCACTATGAGCGTTTCACCGATGAACCGGCCAGCCGCGCTTCCAGCGTCACCACCGGCCAGGTCTATGCCAGCGTCATCGCCAAAGAGCGCCAGGGCGACTATCTGGGCGGCACGATCCAGGTGATCCCGCATATCACCAGCGAGATCAAGGGGCGCATCCACGAGTTAGTGAAGCAGAGCAGCAGCGACGTGGTGATCTGCGAGGTCGGCGGCACGGTCGGCGACATCGAGAGCGAGCCGTTTCTGGAAGCGATCCGCCAGATGCAAAAAGAGGTCGGGCGTGGCAATGTTCTCTACATCCACGTCACCTGGCTGCCGTACATCGGCGCGACGCACGAACTGAAGACCAAACCGACCCAGCATAGCATGATGGAACTGCGCCGCGTGGGCATCCACCCCGACATCATCCTCTGCCGCGCAGATTACCCCGTCAGCCGCGAACTGTGCGAGAAGATCGCTCTTTTCGCCAACATCGACGACCGCGCCGTCATGCCGCTGCCCACCGCCAGCACGATCTACGAAGTGCCGCTGTTGCTGGAAGAAGCCGGCCTGGGCAATTACCTTGTCGAGACGCTGGGGCTGGCCGGCACCGCGCCGGAACTGGCCGGCTGGCGCGATCTAGTGGCGCGCATCACCGAACCCAAGCGTTCGGTGCGCGTGGCGCTGGTGGGCAAATATGTCGCCCTGCACGACGCCTATCTCTCCGTCGTGGAATCGCTGCATCACGCCGGCTGGCAGCACGGCGTGGATGTCGATATCGATTGGATCAATTCTGAAGATCTGGAGACCCAGCCCGCAGCGGCGCTGGCACGGTTGGAGGCGGCGGACGGCATTCTGGTGCCGGGCGGCTTCGGGCCACGTGGCATCGAGGGCAAGATCGCGGCGGCGCAGTTCGCGCGCGAACGCAAGGTGCCATACTTCGGCCTGTGCCTGGGCATGCAGGTGGCCGTGATCGAGTTCGCCCGCCACGCGCTGGCCCTGCCGGATGCCGATTCGACGGAGTTCGCGGCGAACACCAGCGCGCCGGTGATCGACCTGATGCCCGATCAGCGCACCATCGCCACTAAAGGCGGCACGATGCGCCTGGGCAATTGGGTCTGTTGCTTGCAGCCCGAAACCATCGCGGGCCGCGCCTATGGCAAGGAGATGGTGCTGGAACGCCATCGCCATCGCTACGAGTTCAACAACGCCTATCGCCGCCAGTTCGAGGACGCCGGCATGCTCCTCAGCGGGCGTTCGATGAATAATCTGCTGATCGAGATCGTGGAACTACGCGACCATCCCTGGTTCGTCGGCACGCAGTTCCATCCCGAATTCAAGAGCCGCCCGCTGGCCCCGCATCCGCTTTTCCGCGAGTTCATCGGCGCGGTGGTGGCGCAGGCGCAGGGCCGCGACGACCAGGCGCAAGGTTGGCAGGCGGTGCGCCAGAAGAACGATACCAGCATCGGCGACAGCGTGGCGCAGCGGGCGTAACGCGCTGGGGAAAGGCGCGGAGCGCGTGGGCGGCGCGCTGAATCAGCCGGTATATGGCTCAAAGGGCGACCACTTATTACGCCTGGCTGGTTTGCGCCAGCAGAGCCGTTAGCGCGTGGTTGCGACAGGTGCATAGCGCGGCAACAACAGCACCAGCATTGTGAATAACTGCGCACTGCTGATCGGATAAGCACTCAGGGAGAGGATTTGGCCGCGCAGGGGGCCATGCCAGGGCAGCAGCGCCGCGACGATCAGCAGCATCTGGGCGGTGCCGGTGATACGCGACCACCACGGTCCACCTCCGGCGGGCAGCCGTCCTTGCCGCAGCGCCAGCCAGGGATGGAGATAATGTGCGATGGGTGGCAGCACGCACAACCAGGGCAAACCACCCCACACCACGGCCCCCATCGCCGACCACAAGGTCAACCACGAATCCGCTTCGATATCCAGCACGGCGCCAAGCTGCGTGGGACCACAACGGCGTGCCAACGGGCCATCCAGCCAATCCAGCGCCGTGGCACCGATCACCGTCAGCCCCAACCCCAACATTTCCGCCGGCCCGCCCCGCGCGTGCGTTCCCGACGCGAGCAATCCTATGATGAGCGTGCCTGCCGTCATGCGCCCGATGGTGAGGAGATCAGCGACCGAAGAGCGTTCGCGCCCGATATGCCACCACATTGCACCAAGGAAAATCTGGTGCGCAACCAGCCCAATCATCACGCCCACCGCGAAGCCTAGTAGGGGAACATCGCCATACGCCAGACCAACAACCACGCCGCCACCCAAAAGCAAAGGGGCGATGGCCCACCATTGTGTCCACCTAAGATCTCCCCAATGCAGCCAGTCACTTTGGTTATGCGCCACCCATCGCCTCTTTTCCGCGCTACGCCTACCACTATGTAAAAGCGATCTCTAGAATGAAAGAACAAGATGTGATGTAGGTATCGCAGACATCCTTTCCCAGAACGAAAGCGATTTTACCTATTATTCATCAGCAGCGTTAGTGGTTGCATGAGTGTTATCTTGCTCACTTGGATAATCAGCCGAGGCGAGTTCATCGCCAGCAATGATATTCAGATAATCATAATACATAAATCTTCGATTTCGCTCTCGTCTCGTCATCTCTCGTAAAATTCCGATTTCCGTGAAACGCGCTACTAGTTTATTGGCGTTAGGATATGTCTGTTTGGTGACCTCACTAACGCTTTTCACGCTGATAATTGGCCTTATATAGAGATATTCCAAAACGCTCATCTAATCAGTTAGATCCCGCTAACGATAATAGCGAAATCCTTATTATCGGTTAGAATAATAAAGATCCTTGCTATTATCGTTTGGGGTGCGTTATCGATAATAACGATACCATCTCTGTCAAGCGGGTGCTAAGATGGATAACTCTGCTTCCTATGCGCTACTATAACCACGATAACCACGATTGTCTGTTTATTCCCACAGGAGGCATCAGCATGGCGAACGACGAACAGCAGCAACCCGATACGCGCGAACCATCAGACGAGCGCAAAGCAGAACTGGCAGCAGCATCGTCACCACCTTTGCGGTTATCTTCTGGCTGGTGACGAACTTCCTGCATAGTGGCGCGCAGCCCTTGCAATGGTACGAGGCGGCGATGTTGAGCGTCAGCTCATTTCATGGGTGCGGCTTCTTCACCAGTACGATCCAGCTTGGCGATCCCCTGGCGATTGTTGCCGCCTTTGAAGCCGTGTGCGGCCTCTTCATTGAACTGGTGTTCATCGCCACATTCAGCCGCCGCTTCTTGAGAGATTAAAGTGTCTCATATCCCAAGACAGTTCCTAACTCTGATTGATATTCTTTTCGGGAAAGATGGCGGTTGTGAACGGGACGGCGGACAGGAATGTCCGCCCCACGTCTAGGCTCCCCTCTCCATCCGCAGATGGGGTGGGGTTGGGGGTGGGGCCACCTATCGCCGCTCGAACTCCACCATCGATCTGCGCAGCGTCACGATCTGGTCGCGCAGTTGAGCGGCTTTCTCAAATTCGAGGGCTTTGGAGGCTTTGCGCATCTCGCTTTCGAGATCCTTGATCATCCGGGCGGCTTCGTCGCGGCTGAGCGCGGCGGCGACCTCGTCGCCGGTGTCGTCGCTGGGCTTGCCGTTGGCATCGGCGGTCGCGCGAAGGCGATCCGACAGATCGCGGATCTCTTTCTTGATGCTGACGGGGACGATACCGTGTTCCTCGTTATAGCGCACCTGCGCGGCGCGGCGGCGGTTGGTCTCCGCGATGGCGCGGGCCATCGAATCCGTCGTGCGGTCGGCGTACATGATGACGTAGCCATCCAGGTGACGCGCGGCGCGGCCCATCGTCTGAATCAGCGAGCCTTCGGAGCGCAGGAAGCCCTCTTTGTCGGCGTCCAGAATGGCGACCAGCGACACTTCCGGCAGGTCCAGCCCCTCGCGCAAGAGGTTGATGCCGACGACCACGTCATAGACACCCAGGCGCAGATCGCGCAGGATCTCGATGCGCTCCAGATTCTCGATCTCAGAGTGCAAGTAGTGGACTTTGACGCCCATCTCTTGCAGGTAATCGGCCAGATCTTCGGCCATCTTCTTCGTCAGCGTCGTCACCAGGGCGCGCTGGCCGCGCTCCACGCGGCTGCGGATCTCGGCCAGCAGATCGTCGATCTGCCCTTCGGTCGGGCGGATGCTGATCTCCGGATCGATGATGCCGGTCGGGCGGATGAGTTGCTCGACGACGCGCGCGCTATGCTCACGCTCATACGGCCCCGGCGTGGCGGAAACGAAGATCGCCTGCGCCACATGCTCCTCGAATTCGGTGAAGGTCAGCGGGCGATTATCTTTGGCGCTGGGCAGGCGGAAGCCATAGTCCACCAACACCTGTTTGCGCGCCTGGTCGCCGTTGAACATGCCGCGCACCTGCGGCAGCCCCACATGCGACTCATCCGCCACCAGCAAGAAGTCGTCGGGCAGGTAGTCCATCAGCGTCCAGGGCGGTTCGCCTTTCCCACGCCCGGCCAGGTGACGCGAGTAATTCTCGATGCCGGAGCAGAGGCCCGTCTCGCGCAGCATCTCGATGTCGAAGTGCGTGCGTTGCTTCAGCCGCGCGGCCTCCAGGATCTTGCCCTCGCGGTTCAGGTCGTCCACGCGCTCGGCCAGTTCGGCCTCGATGCGCTCGATGGCGACGTTCAGCCGTTCCTGGCGCGTGACCCAGTGCTTGGCGGGATAGACATCCACGCGCTGGCGCTTGCCCAGGATCTCGCCGGTCAGCGGATCGATCTCAACGATGCGGTCGATCTCATCGCCAAAGAACTCGACGCGCACAGCGATGTCTTCATACGAGGGGAAGATCTCCACCACGTCGCCGCGCACGCGGAACTTGCCGCGCACGAAGTTGGTGTCGTTGCGCTCATACTGGATGTCGGTCAGCGCCCGCAAGACGCCGTTGCGCTGGTGCGTCTCGCCCACCTTCAGCGTGACGGTACTCTCGCTATATTCTTCCGGCGAACCGAGGCCGTAGATGCACGAGACCGACGCGACGATCAGCACATCGCGCCGCGTGAAGAGGCTGCGCGTGGCCGAGAGGCGCAGCTTCTCGATCTCCTCGTTGCCCTGGCTCTCTTTCTCGATATACATGTCCGTGCGCGGGATATAAGCTTCCGGCTGGTAGTAGTCATAATAGCTGACGAAGTATTCGACGGCGTTATTAGGAAAAAACTCTTTGTATTCGCTATAAAGCTGCGCGGCCAGCGTCTTATTCGGGGCCAGCACCAGCGTCGGCTTCTGCACCGCCTGCACCACCTGCGCGATGGTGAAGGTCTTGCCGGACCCCGTCACGCCCAGCAGCGTCTGATAGCGGTCGCCGTGCTGAATGCCCTCGACCAATTGCGCGATGGCCTGGGGCTGATCGCCCGTCGGCTTGAAAGGAGCCACCACCTCGAAATCCGGCATAGCCCGCCGCCACCTTTCCCGCGACGGTTTGCCCGCCGCACCTGCTTGCTCTAGCATATCCACATGTCGTTGCATTGTACCATAAACGCGCGCGAAAGTCGAACGGATGTTTGTGGGGAGCGCCCATCTGCGGTTGCCCCTTGACAAATCGCGCTGACACCGTATAATACTCAGGAAACTCGTCCAGGCAGACGCACTTATCCCGCTTTATCATCATCATTTTGTACGGAGGCAATATGGCAGAGGCACCCCGTGGCGGTCTGACCGTGTTGGTCGCGGACCCTGACCCGGCGCAACAGCAGCAGATTATGGAATGTCTGCGTCCGCGCTACCGCGTGATCACCGCGCAATCGCTGGCTGACACCGTGGACAAGATCAGCCAGTATCGTCCTGCGATCTTACTCCTCGAAACCGACATGCCTGATGGTGACGGCAGGTTGCTGATCAAACAGATCCGCGACACGCCCGCGTTGCGGGGGATGATCATCTGCTGTGTCACGCGCCGATCCAGCATCAAAGATAAAGTGGCTGGCTTCCAGGCTGGCGCGGACGACTATGTCGTCAAGCCGATCAACCTTCAAACCTTCATGTGGCGCGTCGTGCTGCTCTCGCGCATCCGTCAAGTGAGTTGAAAAAGCGGACGAGGCGAACACGAAAGCTACGAAATTGCACGAAGGACACGAAAATTTTTCAATCCTTTCGTGTTTTTCGTGGATCTTTCATGGTCTTCGTGTTCGATCCCTTTTTAGCTGCGCTCCTTGATCTCGCTGCGCAGGCGATAGAGCAGGTGTAACGCCTCCAGCGGCGTCATCTCTTCCACCGCCAGGTCGCGCAGTTGTTCCACCACGGGGTCCGGCGCGGCGGGCGGCGTGAACAGCGCCATCTGAATCGCTAGCGGGTCGCGCGCAGGGGCGGGTTCGCGCATGGCGCGCTTGCGGTTGCCCCCGTCGCCGTGGCGTTCCAAATCGGCCAGAATCTCTTCGGCGCGGCGCAGCACCTGGCGCGGGATGCCGGCGAGCTGCGCCACATGCACGCCGTAGCTGCGGTCCGCGCCGCCAGGGACGAGCGTGCGCAGGAAAACGACGTGGCCGTCTTCTTCCGTCACGGCGATGGAGTAGGGTCGCACGTGGGGCAGTTGCCGCGCCACCTCAACCAGTTCATGGTAATGCGTGGCGAACAGCGTTTTCGCGCCGCAACGGGGATGCTGATGCAGGTATTCTACGATGGCGCGGGCGATGGCCAGGCCGTCATACGTGCTGGTGCCGCGCCCGATCTCGTCCAGCACCACCAGGCTGCGCGCCGTGGCGTGGCGCAGGATGTTGGCCGTCTCGATCATCTCCACCATGAAGGTCGATTGCCCCGTCGCCAGGTCGTCTTGCGCGCCGATGCGCGTGAAAATGCGATCCACCAGGCCGATCTCCGCCGCCGCCGCTGGCACGAAGGAGCCGATCTGTGCCAGCAGCACGATCAAGGCCGTCTGGCGCATGATCGTCGATTTGCCGGCCATGTTGGGGCCGGTGATCAGCATGATCTGCGCGTCGCGGCTGTCGAGATCCAGATCGTTCGGCACGAAGGGATGATCGCGCTGCGTCTGTTCGATGACGGGATGCCGCCCGGCGACGATGTGCAGCCGCGTCCCCTCGTTCAACGTAGGCCGCACGTAACCGTTGCGCTCGGCCACCTCGGCCAGCGCCACCAGCACGTCCAGCGTGGCGATGGCCCGCGCCGTCTCCACGATGCGCTCCCCATGAAACGCCCCCAGGTCGCCGCGCAACTTGGTGAACAGATCGTATTCCAGCTTGGTCGAACGATCCTGCGCGTTCAACACCAGCGTCTCGTACTCCTTCAGTTCCGGCGTGATATAGCGTTCGCCATTCGCCACCGTCTGCTTGCGAATGTAGTTGGATGGCACCTTGGCCAGATTCGCGCTCGTCACCTCGATGAAGTAGCCAAAGACCTTGTTGAAGCTGACCTTGAGATTGCCGATGCCCGTGCGTTTGCGCTCCACATTTTCCAGCGCAGCGATCCATTCGCGTGCGCCCTTGGACTTTTCGTGAATGTCGTCCAACTCGTGCGCGTAGCCCGGCTGGATGATGCCACCCTCGGTGATAAGGATCGGCGGCGTGTCTACCACCGCCGCCTCGATGATCGCCGCGACATCCGTGCAGGCGTCCACCGGCTGGCCCACTAGCTCGGTGACGAGGGTGGCCCCATCCCGTCGCGGCACGGGAACCCTGCCCCCCGGCCCCCTCCCCATCTCCGATGGAGAGGGGGTGAGATGACTTCGATAGTGATCACGTTGATCAACGCGATCAACCGGCAATGTCTCGTCTCCCCTCTCCATCCGCAGATGGGGAGCAGGGTTCCCGTGAAGCGACGGGAGGGCTGGGGGTGGGGCTACCGCGTCTCCCCCCTCCGCGATCAGCGCCTCCACGGCGCGTAGGCCGGCGGCGAGCGCGACCAGATCGCGCGGGGTGGCGAGGCGCTGCAACACACGGTTCGCCAGGCGTTCCAGGTCGCCGGCTTTTTTGAGCGCGGCGGCGAGGCGGGCGCGTTCCAGGGGCTGATGCAGCAGGAGTTCGACGGCGTCGTGGCGGTGCTGCAAGGCGGCGACATCCAGCAGGGGCTGGCCCAGCCAGCGGCGTAGGAGGCGGCTACCCATCGGCGTCTGCGTCTGATCCAGCACCCACACGAGCGATCCCCGCGCGGCACGGTCGCGCCCGCTCTCGAAGAGTTCCAGGTTGCGGCGCGTGTAGGCATCCAGGATCATATAGCGGTCGATGGCATAGGTGGTGAGGGAGACGAGTTGGTCCAGCGCGTCGCGCTGCGTCAGTTGCAGGTACGAGAGGATCGCGCCGGCGGCGCGCACGGCCAGGGGCAGCTTGTCGCAGCCGAAGCCTTCCAGCGTGGCCGCCTTGAAGTGCGCCAGCAGCCGTTCCCGTGCGCCGCGCTCGGCGAAGTCGCGCGCGGAGAGCGGCGAGATGTGGCCGGCGAAGGGCGCGATGCGCGCCACCCAGTCTGGTAGCCCCACGCCGTCATCCTCGGCCTCGCCGGGATCGTCTGTCTGTGCGGCCACGCGCAGAGCGCGCGGATTCAGTCGGGCGCGTTCCGGCGCTTCCACCAGCACTTCCGCCGCGCCGATGCGCGCGAGTTCCTGCGCCAGCGTCGTTTCGGCGTCGCTCGTGGCGCATTGGGTGCAACAGAACTCGCCGGTGGTGATGTCCGCATACGCCAGGCCCATCGCGCCCTGGCCCACGACCACGGCGGCCAGGTAGTTGTTCGCCCGCGCCGCCAGCATGGCGGGATCGACGACGGTGCCGGGGGTGATGACGCGCGTCACATCGCGTTCCACCAGCCCCTTGCCGGTCGGCTCGGTCATCTGCTCGACGACGGCCACGCGATAGCCGCGCCCGATCAGCCGCGCGATGTAGCCATCCGCCGCGTGGTGTGGCACGCCCGCCATCGGCGAACGTTCGCCGCGCCCCCACTCGCGCTTGGTCAGCGTCAGTTCCAGTTCGCGGGCGACGACCTCGGCATCCGTGTCGAACGTCTCATAGAAATCGCCCAGCCGGAAGAAGATCAGCGCGTCGGGATACTGGCGCTTGATGCTCAGATATTGCGTGCGAATCGGCGAATGTTGTTCGTGAACCGTGGCCATCAGGCGGTGTGCTCCCTATCCCCTGCGATGCTCTGCCTGATCATTCTAACATGCAGGGCCGAAAATGGAGAGCGCGATAGGAGGAATGCCAGAAAATCTGCCAGACGAGCGGGTCGGCACGTGCGATGCATCACACACCTGCCCTATTGTGTAGCGGCACATCCGTGGTATAATCTGGATGGGAACCAGCGCGGCACGGACACGTTCACCGCTTTCGCTGGTTGCCGGGTATGGGCAGGAGGGCCACCCCATGTTACAGCGCCAGACGTATCATCTTCCCACCATTCTGATCATCGAAAACGACCCCAGCAACCGCTTTTTGGCCGAACGCATCCTCAGCATCTCCGGCTATCAATATCTTTCGGCGGCGAGTGGGGAAGAAGCACTGCACATTCTCGATCAGGAAACGGTCGATTTGATTTTGACGGACCTGTCGATGCCGGTGCTGGATGGTTTTGGGCTGGCACGCCTCATTCGCGCGCGGCCCGCACTGGCGCACATCCCCATCGTCGCCATCACGGCGCACGCCTTCGCGGCGGAACGGCAGCAGGCGCTGCGCGCCGGCTGTACCGATCTGCTGGTGAAGCCCTATCGCCCGAAAGAACTGCTGGCGCTGGTGGAACGCCACCTGGCCGGAGTCGCGCAATGACCACCCCCACCATCACGATCCACCTGCGCTATTTCGCCGCCGTGCGCGAGGCCGTCGGTGTCGAGCGCGGCACCCTCACCCTGCCCCCCACCGCTACCATCGCTGCTGCCCGCGCCGCGCTGGCGGAGCAGCATCCCGCCGTCCGTGCTGTGCTGGCAGGCTGCCTGGCCGCGCGCAACCGTGCCTTTGCGGCGGAAGATGCGGTCCTCGCGGATGGTGATGAACTCGTCTTCATCCCGCCGATGGCCGGCGGCGCTTATTCCGCTGGGTCTGTGCCTGCACCTGCTTCGTCCGCCGGGGCGCTGTAGCGCACGACGAGGCGATCCACCAGGCCGGCGATCTCCTGCCAGATGTGGTGCTGATACTCCAACATGACCGCCTGGCGCTCATCATAGGCGCGCGTGTCGGCGTTGCGGCGCGCGTTCGCGGCGAAGCGCGTGGCCGTCTCGTAGGTCTGGTGGCTGCGCCCGTGCAGGTAGTCGCTCAGGGCTTGCAGGTCGCCGAGCAGCGCGGCCAACGGCTCCGCGTCGGGATCAGTGGTCGGGCGGGGCGGGATGACATCGTTTTCAGACATGGTGCTTTGCTCTCTAGGTCAGGCCGAGCGCGTCGGCGAAGCGGTTGAGGTAGTTGATGAAGCCGATCAGCGCCGTCAGTTCCACGATGGCGTCATCCGCGAAGTGGTCCTGCAACTCACTCCACAGGCGTTCGTCCAGGTCGCCCGCCGCCGTCGTCACCCGTTCGGCATAGCGAATGGCGATCAGTTGCGCGGGGGTGAATCGGGCGCGGTGCTGGTCGATATGATAGAGCGCGTCCAACAGATCGGGCGCGACACCGAGCCGCTCTGCCAGAGCGGACTGCGTGCGCATTCAATAGACACAGTGGTTGACCTGGGCCACGCGCACGGCCACCAGGGCTTTCAGGTCTGCTGGCACCGCGCCGTCGGCCATCAGGGCGCGCAGATGCGCGAGTGCCGTGCGCATGAGCGCCGGGCGCTGGGCCAGCGCCTGAAAGAGCGCCACATCCGCGCCGGGGGCCGGCGCGGCTGCCAGATCGCTCAGGGCCGCGCGGTCTTCCGGATCGAGATCATCGAAGGCGATGAGAGGAACACGAGGCATCGACAAGCCTTCCTAGCGTTTGCGTTGCTTGCGGGCCTGGGCGCGCAGTTGCGCCCGCACCTGATCGTACAGGTCGTCGTTTTCGCCCGCATCGTTCGCCGCAGCTTGCTTGGCTTTCGCATTCGTGGCCGCGGTCGTGGTCGCCAGTTTGCTGGTGCTGGTCGGTTTGCCCACCGTGGCGACTTTATTCATCGCGTTCACCTTGCCGGCACCCGCGCTTTTCACCGGCACGCTGCCCTTCGCCAGGGCGCTGCCACCCTTGGGCGACCGGCTGGCGGCGAGCGTGGCATTCTGCGCCTTCAGCTCCGCGCTGGACGGCAACACCTTAAACTTATACAGCCCCCACAGCAGCCCAACCAGCAGGGCGATGAAGAGCAGCGTCATGATATTGACGGGGCCGAACGGCAGCTTGAACAGCACCGTCTTGGACAAGGCATTATGGAAGACCTTGACATCTAAAATCGCCAGGACGATCTGAAACAGATACGAGGCGAACAGGTAGATCATCATGCCCATGAAGAAGCGGCCCATGCCCACTTTCGGGCGCGCGGGCGCGGCGGGAGCCATACCACCCTTTTTCGCCGCCGGAGCGAGGGCTTTGCCCCCCAGCGTTTTCGACGTGGTCGGCGTTTTAGATGCGGCGCTCCCCAGGTTCGTTGTGGTGCGCGCTTTCGCAGCAGTTGCCATAATTGCTTGTGTTCCTCTCAGCCCACGTGGGCAACCCATAGCGCGACCGCCGTAGCGGGCGTGTCGCCTTCACACGCAGTATAACATCGGCGCGATGAATATTCTAGAGGGGGGCGCTTTTGGGGGATGGCAATGCGGGCCGTGGCGCGGTATAGTGTGACACGGCCCGCTGGCTAGGTTAGGAGTTGTTGACGATGCTGACGGCGTCAACGTTGATCGGCGCGAGGCTGGCGGTCAGGGTATTTTCGATATCCTGCTTCAACTGGTTGCCTTCCGCCGTCAACTGCGGGTCAGTGGTGTTGGCGGCCTGGGTCATCGCCGCGTTGACAAATTGGTCGAAGCCGACACCTAACACCACGTAAAAAATCGCGGTCACTTGAGCGGCGGCGCTGGCTGAAACGCCGGTCGGCAACGTCAATTGCACTGAGCAGGCACCGAAAGGATTGGCACAGGCTGAATATTGCGCTGCCGCCTGCAACAATGTAACGGCGTTGTACGAGGAGGGGATGTTGGCCTGGGTCAGCGCGATGACCAGCGGTTTCGCCGCCGCTGGGATCGACGTTGTCGGGGCGGCAGTGACGCCGGCCTCCACGCTCTGAATGAACTGTGCGGTGGGGATCTGCTGATTGGTGGTGGCATTCAGGAACGCGAGCGTCCCCTGCACGTCTTTGATGCACCCCGCCACGAGCGGCTGGTATTTGGGATCTGGCACGGAGAGGTTTTGCAGATTCGTCAGGTTCGTTTGCAGGTTCGCTGCGTCTTGCTGGAAGGTCTTGGCATCCGTGGCCATCGCTGTGCTAAAGGTGCCAAGCTGCGTCAAGATCTGCGTCACTGGCTCAGTCGTTGCGATCGTCGGGCTGTCGGTGATGGCTTGCTTGTAATCCGCCGTGACCTTGTTCAGCGGATTCTGGCAATTGGATTGGATGCTCTTGCCGAACGGGACGATGACGTTATTCAAATGGTTGAGATTGTTGACACGCGGCAGCACGGTGGTGACCAGGAACGCGGCCATGCCGAGGAGCGTCACCGCGGCGATCGCCGTCGCTGCGGTGCCTTTGCGCAGCAGGCTGACGATGACGGCCACCAGCGCCAGCAGGCCGCTGACCGCGACGAGCACCACGCCCGCCGTCGCCACGGACTTGACGCCGTCCAGTGTCGTCACGGTGAATGCCTTGCCGAAAACCAGCGCCAGCACCGGCACCGCGCCGATCACCAAGCCGGCGATGGCCAGCGCCATGCCGCCGAGATTATGGGACTTGCCTTTGGGGGCGGTCGCCGTAGTCGTCACTGGCGTTGCCGGCGTGGGCGGGGTCTCCTGGGGGGGGGGATTGTCCGACATTGATGATTCCCTCTCTCTGCCACAGCATTGTGACATGGGTGCTTCCGTGGAAGATGAAGCCAAATTACCATTCGTCTGAATGGTTGTGATACCCATTCTAGCCGCTTATGGTCAAAAGTGCAAGAGGCAAGAGGTGGCTTAATTGACTGGGCGTTTTCCATATGATATCATCATCCCATACACGTGATCGTCTTTGGCGCATGCTTCCCCGCGCCGCCAGTTCGGAAAGGAGGTCTAGCGATGCCCCAAAAGCGCATGTCGCGCCACATCGACCTCCAGCATGTAGGTTTGGAGTTAGATTAGAGGATGCGCTGAGAACGTAGACGTATGGAATAATGGTGCGTGTCATACCGTTCTCGCGTAAGCAACATATCCTCTTTTTCGGCTGCCAGAAACCACCTCTTCCCAGGCTGGCCTTGCCTTCCACGCGACCTTCCGCTCGTGCTGGTGTTCACTGTCGCGCACATCCTCACCCATTGGCCCCGCTCGCTTGTTTTTGACGCGGGGTGAAATGTTCGTGTCGCTGGCAATCTACGATTGCCTGAACGCCATCATGAGGAGCGCTCCCTTGTTTTTAATCGATCCGACCGTGAAAGAACCGTCGGCACCTACACCTACTCTTCCTGGGGCAAAAACTGGCGCTGCCTCCAGCGCGGCGCGCTCGCGCGGCAAGAAGTTTTTGTCCTACTACAAACCATACCTGAGCTTGTTTGGCGCGGACATGGCCTGCGCGCTGATCGTATCGGTGGCTACACTGCTGCTCCCGTTAGGCGCGCAATATATCACCAAAACTATCCTCGAAGGCCATACGCGGCATGCGCTCAACCACATCTATCTGGCGGGCGCGCTCATGCTGGTGTTGGTCGGCGTCCGTACAGTGTGTACCCTGTTCATCGACTATCAAGGGCATATGATGGGAGCCAGGATGGAAAGCGACATGCGCCTTGAATTATTCGAGCAGTATCAAAAACTTTCATTTCGCTTTTACGATGAACAAAGAACCGGGCAACTGATGACACGGATCACCAACGATACCTTTGCGCTGGCCGAGTTATATCATCATGGTCCAGAGGATATCGTGGTTACCTGTCTGACGGCCTGCGGTGCCTTCGTCATCTTGCTAAAGATCAATGTCCCGCTGACGTTGATCATCTTCCTCTTTTTGCCAATCATGGCGGTATACGCGCTGTATTTCAATCGAAAGATGAATCGCGCGTTACGCCGCAGCAAGGATCGGATCGGTGACATCAACGCGCAAGTGGAAGATACGCTGGCGGGCATCCGGGTGGTAAAATCATTTACCAATGAAGATGTGGAAACGCGCAAGTTCGCCTACGCCAACGATAGTTTTCTCGCCAGCCGCAGCGACGGCTATAAAAGTGAGGCGTACTTTTCTGGCGGATTAGCAGCCTTCACTCAACTCATGACCATCGCCATCATCATCTTCGGCAGCGTCGCAATTGTTCACGCTGCCCTGGATGTCGCCGATCTCGTGACGTATTTACTTTGTGTCGCCATCCTCATCGATCCAGTTCAGAAGCTGGTCAATTTTGGCAGACTCTACCAGGAAGGCACGACCGGCTTTAACCGGTTTATGGAGATTATGGAGGAAGTGCCAGATCTGCAAGATGCGGCGGATGCGCTTGAACTGGCGCACGTGCGGGGGCATGTGGTGTTGCAAGATGTCAGTTTCAAGTATACAGAAAAGCAGGCTTTTGTTGTGCAGAACCTCTCGCTGGAGATACAAGCCGGCGAGTACATTGCCTTGGTCGGCTCTTCCGGCGTCGGCAAAACCACACTCTGCTCGCTTATTCCACGTTTCTACGATGTGAATGCGGGAAAAATCTTGTTCGATGGGCAGGATATCCGCGCTGTCACCTTGCGCTCACTGCGCCGGAATATCGGCATCGTCCAGCAAGATGCCTATTTGTTTGCCGGGACGGTCGCAGACAATATTCGTTACGGGAAACTCGACGCCAGCCGGCAAGAAATCATTGACGCAGCCAAACAGGCACACGCGCATGATTTTATCATGGCGCTACCGGATGGGTATGACACGGATATCGGTCAGCGTGGCGTAAAACTTTCAGGTGGCCAAAAGCAACGGTTGAGTATCGCGCGCGTCTTCCTCAAAGATCCCCCTTTGATCATTTTTGATGAAGCGACGAGCGCGCTGGATAATGCAAGCGAGAAAGCAGTGCAGGATTCACTGGAAAAGCTAGCTAACAACCGCACGATGCTTGTCATCGCCCATCGCTTGTCAACGATCCGCAATGCCCAAAGAATCGTGGTCCTATCTGATGCCGGGATCGCTGAACAGGGGACGCATGCGGAGTTAATCGCGTTGAATGGCGTCTACGCGAACCTATATACCATGCAATCAAAAATATGAGACGGGATTCGTCGGGGTGGTCAAGGAAGCCATCCTCCCAAACGTTGCGAACGCACCGGGAACATCAGATCCTGGTTGCAGCCAGCCGTGCCGCGATCTGCGCCGCCGTGGGGATGCCCGCCGTGCCGGGGGCTTGCACCACGAAGGACGCGGCAGCGTGGGCGAAGCGCGCGGCCTCCGCTGCCGCCTGGCCCTGGTGCAGCGCCACCAGCAGCGCCGTGGCGAAGCAATCGCCAGCGCCGGTCGGATCGACTTCCGCCACGGGGAAGGCGGGGATGGACTGCGGCGTGCCGTTCGTCCAGAGCGTCGCGCCCCGTGGGCCGTCCGTCAGCGCGAGGAGGGGAACGCGCGCGGCCCAGCCTTGCACGGCGGCCTGGGCATCGCGGGTGCCGGCGGCGACCGCCAGGTCTTCCACGCTGAGGATCAGTGCCGTGAGGTGCGGGATTATCGCGTCGGCGTGGTGCCAGGGGATCGGATGGACGAGCGCGGTCGCGTCCCACGCGCGAAGCCAGCCCTGCGGCGTGGCCGCGCGTAATGGGCCGGCGCAGCCAGCGGCGACCTCCGGCGCGATCTCATCGGCGATGGGACCGAAGAGCGTGATCGGCGCGGCACGCCAGTCCGGCGGCACCGCCGCCGCTGTGATGGGCGCGGCGCGGGCGCGCAGAAATTGCTGGCGCTGGCCAGCGTGGTAACGATTCTCGAAGATCGTGGGGGTGGTGGCCGGCACTACCGCGAGCGCGACACCGGGGCTGAGCGCGGCGAACTGGGTCAGCGTCGCTTCCGGCGCGCTGGTGACGACGCCCACGCGCAACCCCAGGCGCTGCGCCAGCAGCGCGGCATACGTCACCGTGCCACCCAGGCGAAAGCTGCCGTCGGGTTGCAGATCCTGGGCGATATGGCCCACCAACACGAGATCCGGTGGCATCGGCGTTCAGCGTCCGGCGCGCTTGAGCGAGATGACGACGCGGCGCTGCTCGCCCTCGCCGGTACTCTGCGTCGTCACGGTGGGCAGATCTTGCAGTGTCATATGCACGATGCGGCGCTCGTAAGGCGTCATCGGCTCCAACATCATCGACCGCTGGGTCTGCTGCACCTGCTGCGCCACGCGCAGTGCCAACGAACGCAGATTCTCGTCGCGCCGCTGGCGATAATGCTCGATATCCACCAGGACGTGGAAGCGGTCGTGCAGCTTACGATTGAGCATCAGGTTCACGATCAGTTGCAGCGCGGCCAGTGTCTCGGCGCGGCGCCCGATGAAGATGCCCTTCATCTCCTCATCGTCGGTACGGATGTTGAGCGTCAGGGGATCGGTTTGGGCGATCTCGACGGCGACGGCCAGCCCCATGTGGCGCAGGATCGTGCGCAGGATGTCGAGCGCCTGGCGGGCGACTTCATCGGTGACGGGCGCGCCTTCGTCCTCGTCCGCTTCGTCCAGGTTGCGCGGCGCGGGGGCGGGCGTGGCCGCGTGCAAGGCGGGCTGTGTCACCGGAGGGGTCGCTAGATCCTCCTCGAACTCCTCGTCTTCATCCTCTTCTTCGTCTTCCGCATAGACGGGCGGCGGGGCAGGTTGGGGCGGGCGAAAGGCCGATGGCACGCGCGGGGGTGGCGCGCTGGGGGGTGCGACGGGCGGCACGGCTGGCTCTTCGTCGAATTCGCCGAGCCACTGCGCAGCCATATCAGGCGTGAGGATCGCGCCAGCGGACCGTGCGGGCGGCGGAGCCGCCTTCCCGCGCTTCAACCAGACACGCACGCGCGCCTCACGCGCGCCCACGCCGCGCACCCCCCGGCTGGGTTCTTGCAACACCGCCACATCCACCTCGTCGCGCCGCCGCCCCAGACGCGCCAGCGCCTGAAGAATGGCGTCATCGATGGATTTGCCAGATGCCTCAACCGCGTCCATGTTCCCTTACCTGCCTTTTTTCTTGGGGCGCGTCGTGTTCGCCGTCTTGGGTTTGGGGGTGGTGCCACGGGGCGCATTCACCGTACTCGCCTTTGGCACGCGCGTCAGGGGGACCGAGCCGTTACCGTTCGTGCCGGCCACCTGGGGGGTCGTCACCAGGCGCACGCTGTCTTTGCGGACGGCACCCTTGGTGGGTGTCGTGGGCGTGCGCGTCGTCGTCGGTCGCGTCACAGGCCGGCTGGCACCGTTGCCGGTGGTCTTGCCATTCAGCGCGCCGTTCGTGCCGTTGGTCGTGCCGTTCGTGCTGGCTGCCGTCGCGTCGGTGGGCGCGTCGGCGCGGGCAGACCGTTTCGCCAGGGGAACATCTGTGGGCGCGGGCAAGGCGCGGGCGAGCTTCGCCTTCGCGGTGCCGTTCTGTTCCGCTGGTTTCTCTTCGACCACCCGCGCGCGGTTGCGCGGCGGATTGCTGAGTGTGCTATCCACCACACTGCTGGCCACGTTCGGTTTGCCGCCAAGGCCCGCCAGGGCGGGGATGGGAATGCCTTCGAAGAGGCCGCCGAAGTTGCGCCCGTTGAAGAAGTATTGCTGCACGACGCTGAAACCCGTCGTCACGATCCAATACATCGCCAGGCCAGCGGGGAAGCTCCACGCGATGAAAAGCGTGAAGAACGGCATGATGTATTGCATCATTTGCATCGACATCGCGTTCGGGTCCGGGCCGGCGGTCGTGCGCGGCTTGCCTTGTTGCTGCTGGCGGCGCAGCGACATGCGCAATTGCATGAAGGTCAACAAGCCCGCCAGAATCGGCATGATGTGCGTGGGATCAGCTTTGGCCAGGTCAATCAGGAAAAAGTAAGTGTTGGGGAGATGCGTCAGGCCGAGCGGACCGAAGATCGGACGCACAAAGGGATACAGTTGGCTGTTCAACATGGCCGGCGTCGGATTGCCCCGCAGGATCGAGTTGAACGCGCCGTACAGGCCGTAGATGAAAGGCAACTGCACTAACAGCGGCAAACAACTGGCATAGGGGTTGACTTTATTCTCTTTGTATAGTGCTTGCTGTTGCTGCATCATCACTTGCGGCTCAGCGCGATATTTGCGCTGAATCTCTTGCAATTGCGGCTGCAACTCCATCATCACCTTGCTGGAGCGCAACTGCTGGAAGACCAGCGGGATGAGCGCGCTGCGCAACAAGAGCGTCATGATCACGATCGAGAGCCAGAAGCTATGGAAGAGACCATAGATCAGCATCAAAATGTTATAGATCGGCTCTTGAAAGACATAATGAAATATGTTGCCGATATCGACGAGGAGATTCACGGGAGGCCTCCCAGGTGGCGGTGCCGTTGTGGCGAGATGCGCTCAGCGAGCGTTGGGTATGCTGCGGGTCAGGGTACCGGATCGTACAGATTGCCGTGATAAAACGGATGACACCGCCCAATGCGTTTGAGTGCCATCCAACCGCCGCGCCACAACCCATACCGGTCAATCGCTTCATAGCCATACTGCGAACAGGACGGCGTGAACCGGCACGATGAAGGCATCAACAGCGAGAAGGTGTGCTGGTAGATTCTAATCAACCCCAGACCAAGGTATTTCATGTGATCCCTCCTTGGGGATCGGCGGGCGGCGAACCGTGGGATGCGGCTACGAAACCTTCGGGTGCGCCGGTGCGGGATGAGACAGGGTGCCAAAGTTTCGCGCGACGGAGCAATTGGCGTACTTCGCCCTCAAGCGTGGCGAAGGCGGTGCCAGCGGCGGCGGCTTTCGCGGTGATGACGACGGCATAGCCAGGCGCGATTTCCGGCGACACCGCTTGGACGATGGCGCGCAGGCGGCGCTTGACCAGATTGCGCGTGACCGCGTTGCCCACCCGCTTGCCCACGACGAAGCCGTACTGGTTGTGCGGCAACGCATTGGGCCGCCAGCCGAGCAGCAGCGTGGCGCTATGCACCGTGCGCCCGTGGGCGCGCACCGCCGCGAAGTCGCGCGGTGATCGCAAGCGCACCGCCCGCCGTAGCCCTGGCACGCCGATTAATCGACGGTCAAGCGCGCGCGGCCCTTCGCGCGCCGCGACTTCAAGACGCGCCGGCCATTACGCGTGCTCATGCGCTTGAGGAAGCCGTGGGTGCGCAACCGGGGGATGCGCTTCGGCTGATAGGTTCGTTTCATGGCTGTGCAGCGGCGGTGAAGTATGTGTGTCGCGCGCCGCCGCGCCTCCTTCTTTGTTATACCTTTATTGCACGATGAAACCCACCGTGGTTCTGCTGACGGTGATTCTTTCTGATTATACGCGCCACGCGGCGCGGTGTCAAACGGCAGGGACTCTTGCCCACCGCTAGGCCCACCAGCAGTCGCGTGGTTCACCTGATTCTTGTGCTATGTAGGACCATCGGCGGCGGCGCGTTTGACAGACCGCCATCATACCAGTATAGTGTGAGGTATCTTAGGCACACCGGCACGAGTCTGACACCAGGGGAGCATGCATGTCGAAACCGTCTTCCGCCGCCCTTTCGGACGTGGACCCACTCGCCGCCTCGCAACCGCGCAGCGCCGAAGCGCAAGATCTCATCCGCCGCGCGCCGATGGGCTATGTGTGGAACCAACTTGCCTCCCTCTGGCTCTTCCTGGCGGGTTTCCTCTTCACCATCCTGGCGACGCGCCTGGGCAAAGATCCCTATGGCGTGTTGGCCGGCGCGCTCACGATCTATAACACCGCCGTCTATCTGGCGGCGTTTGGGCTGGAAGATGCCAGCAGCGTTTTCGTGCCGCGTGCGCTGGCGGAACATGGCCGCAGCGCGGCGGCAGCGGTGATTCGCCGGCTAGCGATCACGCGCGTGATCTGCCTGACCTTCGTCGCCGCCATCATCCTCGCCGGCGTGCCGCTGCTGGCGCACCTGGCCGGCATGGTTCACCAGCCGTGGGCGCAAGGACTGGCAGGGGCGAACCACGTGCCGGGGCTGGACGTGCTGGCCGCGCCCGTCGCGGCGTATGTCTTCGGCACCGGCCTGATGAACCAGTTCTCCGCCATCTTCACCGCGCTCCTGCGCACACGGCTGACCTTCATCGTCAACAGTCTGGGCCAGGTGGCGAACCTCATCGCCATCTTCACCGCGCTCCGGCTGCATGCCGGCGTGGCGGGCGTGCTGTGGGGGCTGGCGGCGGCGGGTTGGCTCACCGCGCTGGCCTACATCGTCTTGCTCATGCCCTGGTGGAGCTATCGCGGGGATGGGCAACCTGTGACCTTGCCGGCGTTTGGTCCGGTTCTGCGCCTGGGCTGGTCGGCCTGGCTGATCAACATCGTCAATGGCGCGCTGCTCAAGCAGGTGATCATCTCGCTCTTCCAGTTCTTCCTGATCACCACCGCCGTCATCGGCTATTTCAATCTCGCCTTCCAGTTGACGCATGCCGCCGCGTATCTGCTGATCGCCGGCCTGGGCGGCGTGGGCCTGGCGGCGATGTCGGCGGCGTATGCCGGCGATGACCGGCCCTCCCTGGCCGTCGCCTGGCGCGCGGTGAGCAAGGTCCACATCCTGCTCTCGGTGCCGCTGCTAGCGTTTTGTTTCATCTACGCGCCATCGATTGTCTACGTCCTCTACGGTGCGACATACGCGCCCGCCGCCATCCTGATGCAGGTCTTCCTGCTCTTCAACATCTTCTATCTGCTGGCTGGCGGCAATGCCCACCAGGCCGCCCTTTACGTGCTGGGGCGGCAACGCCTGGCGCTGCTCACGCAATGGGCGGGGCTGGCGCTGACGGCTGGGATGGCCTACATCTTGATCCCGCGCGCGGGCATGTTCGGCGGACCGGATGGCGCGCTGATCGCCATTGGCACCGGCCAGGCGGCCACCGTGGTCGCCCAGCTCGCCATCGCCTGGCGGCTACTCCACGCGAAATATCCCATCCGCTTCAGCGCGCGCGTGGTGCTGGCGCTGATCCCGCCGCTGTTGCTGGCCGTCTTCGTGCATCCGCGCGCCTGGCTGCCGCACCACCTGGGGCCGATTCAGGTGCCAGTCACATTCAGCGATCTGGCGCTCTCGGTCATCCTGTTCACCGTGGTGTTGGTGCTCGGCCTCGCCATCGCCAAGCCCATCGAACACCTGGATGTCGATCTGCTGGCGCAGACGAACCCGCGCCTGCGCCCGATCCTCATGCCCTTCGCCAGCGGCGCGCCCAGCCCCATGATGATTATCAGCAAAATGCCGACAAAGAAGATTAAGGAAAAAGTCGTCGAAGAGGCCGAAGCGGATAAAACACCCACCGCGCGCCGCCCGCGCCACCCCAGCCAGCCCGTCATCCGCATGCCCATCGAACTGCCGCAACGCCTAGAGGAGTGATCATGCTCCAGCACCGTCGCACCAAGATCGTCGCCACCATCGGCCCCGCCAGCCGCGCGCCGGCAACGCTACGCCGGCTCAGCGACGCCGGCATGGATGTCGCGCGCCTCAATTTTTCGCATGGCACGCATGCCGAGCATGCCCAGGTTATCGCGGACCTGCGCGCCGTCAGCCAGGATCTGGAACGCCCGCTGGCCATCCTGCAAGATCTGCAAGGACCGAAGATCCGTACCGGCACGCTGGCGAACGGTCAACCTGTGACCCTGCGCGACGGCGCGCGCTTCACCATCACGGCGCGGGAGGTCGCGGGCGACGCGACAACCGTCAGCACGACGTATAGCGATCTGCCGAACGATGTGCATGTCGGCGACCGCATCCTGCTTTCCGACGGTTTGATCGAGCTGCGCGTGACCGCCGTGGCCCCGCCGGACGTGACGTGCCAGGTCGTCCACGGCGGCGAACTGGCCGAGCATCAGGGCATCAACCTGCCCGGTGTCGCCGTCAGCGCGCCCGCGCTCACCGCGAAGGACCACGACGATCTGCGCTTCGGCGTGGCGCAAGGGGTGGATTATATCGCGCTCAGCTTCGTGCGCCGGCCAGAAGACCTCACCGCCGCCCGCGCGGCGCTGGCCGAGGCGCAGGGCGCGGGTGCGCGGCCCATCCCCATCATCGCCAAGCTGGAAAAACCGGAAGCCATCGAGCGGTTAGACGAGATCCTGGCGGCGGCGGACGGCGTGATGGTGGCACGCGGCGACCTGGGCGTGGAATTGCCCCTGGAGCAAGTGCCAGGGATTCAGAAGCGCATTATCGCGGCGGCGAACCGGCTGCGGTTGCCCGTCATCACGGCCACGCAGATGCTCGAATCCATGATCAGCAATCCCCGCCCGACGCGCGCGGAGGTCAGCGACGTGGCCAACGCGATCCTCGACGGCACCGACGCGGTGATGCTCAGCGGCGAGACGGCTGCCGGGCGCTTCCCCGTGGAAACCGTGCAGGTGATGGCGCGCATCGCCAGCGAGACGGAGGCCAGCGGCACCACGGCGCATCCCGTGGCGCAAGAGGCGGTCACTGCCGCCCAGGCGATCAGCGAAGCCGCGCGCACCCTGGCGGATGCGGCGCGCGTGCGCGCCATCGTCGTCTTCACGCGCAGCGGCGCGACGGCGCACTTGATCTCGAAGGAGCGGCCCAGCGTCCCGATCATTGCCTTCACGCCGGATGACGCTGTGGCGCGCTGCCTGGCGTTGTGGTGGGGTATCGCGCCCAAACCGGCGCACCTGATGGAGACGACTGAGGCGCTCATCACCTGGGTCGATCTGCAATTGCAGGTGCAAAACCTGGCGCAGCGCGGCGACACCATCGTCATTCTCGGCGGCATGCCCGTGGCGCGGCAAGCGAAAACCAACTTCATCAAACTCCATCGCATCGGCGATGCGTGAAGATCGCACAGCGGCGCGCATGATGCTGGTAGAGCGTTGACAAGCCGGCCCACGCTTCAGTATAGTGAAAGCGTGGCGGCGTGGCGGGCTAGCCGCAAAAGCAGCATCCGGGAGAAGACAGCATGCGACCGATGCGCGTGGTATTTTCCGGCGTGATCGCCGTTTTCATGGTGGTGCTGGCCGCGTGCAGCGGCGGCGCGAGTGACACGAGTGCCACCAGCAGTGGCCCCGTCAAACTGACCTTCTGGTACACACAGGGCCAGAACGAGTCGCAGCCGATCCTCAAGATCGTCAGTGCCTTCAACAGCAGCCAGGGCAATATCCATGTCACCGCGCAGGCGGTCGATTTCGGCAGTGCGCACGATCAATTCGCGGCGGCGGCGAAGGCCGGCACCGGTGCGCCCGACATCATGCGCGTGGATGCCTCGTGGATCGCCGAATTCGCCCAGGCGAAATATCTGCTGGATCTCACCAACAGCGTAGGCGACACCAGTGATTTCGTCCCCGCCGCGCTCGCCAACGACACGTATAACGGCAAGCTCTACGCGCTGCCGGAAACCATCGAGTTCCCCGTACTCTACTATGATAAAGCGTTGCTAGGTACGGCGAACATCACGCAGCCACCGGCGACGATGGACGACCTGAACACTGACGCGGCGGAGACGAGCCAGGGGAATGTCGGCACGTATGGCTTCGCCACGCAAGGCACGACGCTGTTCGTCACGCCGTTTCTTTTCGCTGACGGTGGCAGCCTGATCGCCAGCGACGGCAAGACGCCGCTGGTGAACAACAGCGGCTCAATCAGCGGCCTCAACCACCTGCTCACCATGATCAAGGCGAACACGGCGCTGCCCTACACCGCCGCCAGCGCCGCGACGGACGCCGAAAATGGCTTCGCCGCCGGGCATGTCGCCATGCTCATCGGCGGCTCGTGGGAGGTGGCGACCTTGCAACAAGGCGCGGCCTTCCAGGGAGCGAACGTGAGCAACTTCGGCATCGCGGCGATCCCCACCGGCACTGCCGGCGCGGTGCCGCGCGCCCTGGCCGGCGGCGAGAGCTATGCCATCTATCAGGGGACGCCCCATGCCGCTGCCGCATTGAGTTTCCTGAAATATCTGGACGCGGCGGCGCAACAGAGCGCGGTGGCCCAGGCCAACGCCACGCTGCCCGCGCGCCTCTCGGCCTACACGCCAGCGGTATTGCAGAACGCCACCATCCAAAGCTTCCAGGCGCTGCTGCCGACGGCGCAAGCGCGCCCGGTCGTCCCCAACACCGGCACGCTCTTTGCCACGTTCGATAGCGACATCCAGCCCGCGTTGGCAGGCACCACCACCGCGCAGGACGCGCTGAACAAGGTCGCACAAGATTGGCAGCCATTGCTGGCGGGCAACTAACCGCTGTGGCGCAGGCGTTGGCGCAATTGGTCGCGCGTCAGCCCCAGCAGCCGCGCTGCCTGCGATTGGTTGCCGATTGTGCGGTCCAGCGCTTGCGTCAGCAGGGTAGTTTCCAGCAAGCGGACGAGCGCGGGTAAGGCGACGCCTGCGGGCGGCAGGTCCAGCGCGGCGATCTGCGCCGCCAGGGATGGCGCGGTAGCCGGCGGGGATGCTGGTGCCAGCAGCGCGGGCGGCAGATGGTCCGGCGTGATCGCCTGGCCGTGGCTGAGGATCAGCGCGCGTTCGATGACGTTGCGCAGTTCGCGCAGGTTGCCGGGCCAGGGATACGCCGCCAGCCGTGCCAGCGCCGCTGGATCGCACGCCGGCACCTCAGCCAGCCCCAGCGCGCGCGCCCGCTCGCGCATGAGCGCCGTCACCAGCGCCGGCAGATCCTCCTGCCGTTCGCGTAGCGCCGGCAGCGTGATGACGAAGACATTGAGGCGAAAGAACAGATCGGCGCGCATGCCGCCCGCCGTGACCGCCCCCGTCAGGTCGCGCAGCGTGGCCGCGAGGATGCGCACATCTGCCGCGCGCTCGCGTTCGCTGCCCAGGCGACGAAAGCGGTGGGTTTGCAAAAAGCGCAACAGCGTCGGCTGCAACGGCAGCGGCAACTCGCCGATCTCGTCCAAAAAGAGCGTGCCGGTGTGCGCCTGTTCCACCAGGCCACGCCGCAGCCGGGCATCCGTAAAGGCACCCGGTTCGGAGCCAAACAGTTCGGCTTCCGCCAGCTTCGCGGGGATCGCGCCACAGTTGAGGGGAATGAAGGGGCGCGCTGCCCGCCGGCTGTGGTGGTGGATCGCGCCGGCCACCAGTTCCTTGCCCGTGCCGCTTTCGCCCAGGATCAGCGCGCAGGTGCTTTCCGTCGCCGCGAGCGCCAGGACGTGCTGCGCCACGCGCCGCATCGCCGCCGTTTGCCCAATAAAGAGCGGGGCTTCCGGCAGGTGGGTCGGCAATTCCAGGGGGAGTTGATCCACGGTGACATCCTTGTCGGCGAGAATTATGGTGATCGACGCAGATTGGCAGATTGCAGGTGAGGGCATCACTATGACGTTAGAGGAGGAGCTATCCAGCGCGGAACCAAGCTCGTCGCTGGTCGCCCGCGCACGACGGCCAGGCCGTCGGCGATGAGTTCGCCCGCGACACGCAATACCGCTTCTTCGTTGCGGCGCAGTTCCAGCAGGTAACGCTGCTGGTCGGCGAGGGGCGTCGCGCTGGCATTCACCAGATTCTGCGCGATGGTCGCCAGCGTGCTTTCACCGTCTACCATCGTCAGCACGCGCCACTGGTCGCGGGTCAACTGGACCGGCTGGGGATCATTGGCATCGAGATCGGCGAAATCAAGGACATCGTCAATGGCGACATCGATGGGCGCTTGCGACGCCTGCACGGGACTGATGCGCTGCATCGTCTGCCCCAGCACAGCGGGGATGGGCAGCGGCACGCGCAGCCTGGTCGCCGGGGCGGCGATGCCTTCTTCGAAACGATAGTCGCCGTCGCGCCACGACAGCAGCACGGTCAGCAAGTCCACCGCATCGCTCAGCGCCCACTCTTGCACCTGATCCAGCGTGATCACGTTACGCTCATTGGCGAATTGCACAAAATCGGCGTCGCTCAGATTGAAGGGATCGATGCTGGCTAGCGCGCCGACCTGGGCGACCTGCGCGGGGGTGATAAAACGGCTGTTGAGCCAGCGTTGGGCGAGGGGCGTCACCGGCCCACTGCGCCAGACGTGCAACAGGTAGCCGTTGTCGCAATAGAGATCGGCACGCAAGCCGCCGCGTTCCACGACGAGACGCCCACGCCGCAAGCCATCGCCGATGAGGCGCAACACCTCACTCAACGGAAACTGCCGCAGATTGCCGACATACGCCATCGCTTCATCCTCGCCGCTCTGACGGAACAACACATGGCGGAGAGAGAGAGATTCGAACTCTCGGATGGCTCAACACCATCTTCCGTTTTCAAGACGGATGCAATAAACCGCTCTGCCATCTCTCCAAGACTGCACCGGCAGTATAGCACATCGTGGGCGAGCTTGGCAATGGGCAAAAGTGGTTCAGCAGCCGTCGCGCCGGGTCGCTCACGCCGCCGTGCTCATGCGCTGGCACGAGCTCGCACACTGGCGGCAGGCATTGGCGCAGGCGCTCAATTGGGCATCTTCGCCGAAGCGGTCGCAGGAATCAGCGCACTGGCCGCAGACCGTCGCGCACACGCCGCACACCTGGGGATGAAATTCGGACCCGCGCAACATGAAGTCAGCGCTGGTCTGGCACATGGCGGCGCAATCCAGCAACAGGCGCATGTGGCCGGCCTCGGTCATGCGGTTGCTGCGAGCATGCTCGCTGGCTTGCAGGCTATAGCGGATCGTCTGCACGCATACCGCGTGGCATTGCATGCATGCCTCAATGCACGCCTGCATATCCTGATCCATACTCCGCCCGACCTCAGTATTTTCGATCACGTTCATCGTCAACGTTCTCCTCTATGGGTGAATACCGCTACCACTGTAGCTTGGGTAATAGGTGCATCGGTTATACCATTATTGCCACCGGGCGGTGACGCTATTTTGCAACGACGCACTTATAGCGGAGATTGGTGACCACGGTCGTCAACCTGGTTAGTCGGTGGTAGACAGCCCCAGCGCTTCCAGCGCCCGCTGCTTGCGTTCCGCATAGGGATCGATGTGACCCGTCTCGTCGCGCGGCTCCAGGCCGGCCTCGGCGATGAAGCGCGCGGGGATGGCGTCCGTGTTGCGATAGCGCAGGATGGTGGAAAGGAACAGTTGGCGCTGGGCGCGGGTGAAGGCGACATACGCCAGCCGGCGCTCTTCGGGGATGCCGGAAAGCACGGTGGGGCCATCCTCCGTCGCCACCGTGAACGAGCGTTTGTGCGGGAAGATGCCCTCGATCATGCCCATCACGAAGACGACCTGCTGCTCCAACCCCTTGCTCTTGTGGACGGTGAGCAGGGAAACGCAGTCGCGCTTATTCTTGCTAGTATCCTCTGCCTGCTCCTTCAGCCGCGCCATCGCTTGTAGGAAGTGGCGGATGGTGTGATGGCGTCCGGCGATCTGGATCAGCTCGTCCAGTTCGTCGTAGCGCCCCTCAACCTTGCCGTCGTCGTGGCGCGCGGCCTCGTCGTCCCCGCCGTTGCCGGCGTCATCGTCGCCGTCGGCCCCGTGGCGGGCGTCGTGGTGGCGCAGGTGCGCATCGTAAGCCAGCTCGCGCACAGCGCGGATCGCCTCCGCCGGGTGGTTGTGGCTGCGCTCCCAGACGGCATGTATCAGGCCGATGAAGTCTTTGATGCCCAGTTGATAATCGGTGGGGATGCGATAGGTCTCCGCTTCGCAGGCTTGCAAGAGCGGGCGCCCCGCGCCAAAAGAAGCGAGCGTGCCAAAAAAAGTCGTGGGGAAGCGATGGGCGGTCTTGCCGGTGCGCGCGAAATAAGCGTTCGACGGGATGTGCGCGACGGTGCGGAAGGCCTCGTTCTGCTCGCCACAGAAGATCGCCGTGAAGACATCCTCCCAGCGCGGCGCGTCGGGTGCATTGCGCGCGGCCTCGAATTCGCGCTGCAAGCGCACGCCGTCGGCCAGCGCCAGGTAGGCCAGCATGTCGCGGGTCGTCTTGCGCTTGAAAAGCGATGAGCCGCCGACGGCGCGATAGGGGATGTGGTTGCGTGCCAGCACGAGTTCCAGCGAGGCCAGGTGGTGATTGGTGCGCGAGAGCACGAAGATATCCTGGTAGGAGAGCGCCGCGTGTCGCGCCCGCGCCTCGCGGATGAGCGTGTCGATGCGCTCGGCGATGCCCTCGGCCTCATGCTCCTGGTTCTCATACGCCGTGACGACGACGGGCGGACCGTCTGGCAGGGTCGGGCGCAAGATCTTCTCGAAACCGGGCGTCGCGGGGTTCTGCACGATCAGCCGGTTCGCCGCGTCCAAGATCTGCGGCGTGGAGCGATAATTATGCTCGATGGGATAGATCTTCCCCTGGGGATACATCGCCTTGAACGAGAGGATCGACGCTTCCGGGCTGGCCCCCCGGAATGAATAGATCGCTTGGTCGGGGTCGCCCACGACGACGACGTTCTGCCGGGGCGCGGCCAGATGGTGGATGAGTTGATATTGCGACGGGTTGGTGTCTTGCGTCTCATCCACTTGCAGATAGGTGAAACGCCCCTGCCATTTCTTGCGATAGGTCGGGCTGCCTTCCAGCAGGCTCAGCGGAATGTAGATCAGATCAGCCAGATCATAGACTTTCTGCTTCTTTTTCGTATCCTCATAGATCTGGTAGAACTCCTGATAGCGTGCGGCCTGCTCGCTATCCAGCAACAGATCGCGCTGGAAGAAAGCGGCGGCGGCATCCGGGGCGATCTGCCCCTCCTTGGCGCGATCGACGGCGATCAGGGCATCGGCGACGCGCACGTCCCAGTTCATGCCGCGCGTGCGGTTGCTGCGCCAGGGGCGGAGAATGTCTTCCGCCAGCCATTGGCGCGGATCGCCGCTGATGATCGCCTTGTTCAGTTCTTGCGGCGTCCAGCCCAGCTTCTCGCGCAGCATCAAGTGGCCCAGGCCATGGAAGGTGGTGACGTGCAGCCCCTTGAGATCTTTCACCAGCTTGCCGCGCGCCCGCAGCGCCTGTATCGCCCGCTGCTTCATCTCCTCGGCGGCGGCGCGGGTGAAAGTGACGCAGAGCAGCGCCTCCGGCGCGACGCCGACATCGGCGATCAGCCGCACCAGGCGCTGCACCAGGATGGCCGTCTTGCCGGTGCCGGCAGCGGCGATGAAAGCGGCGGGGCCGTCGGTATGCGCGATGGCGGCGGCTTGCTGGGGGTTCGCGTGAAAGGGCGCAGGCACCGTTTTGGGGGCTGGGCTGGGACGTTTGGCGGGCATGGTCAGGCGTTTCCTCTCGCTGCTACACAACATTCACGGATGGTTACTATACCATGAACGGCGTGTAGAACAGCAACGACAGCCCAGAGGGTCTAGCCCACGCGGTGCTCTGCCGTTGCTGAGCGTTTCGCTTGCTGACGTGCCTGAAAGCGAAAAAAGCGCAGGCTGAGCAGTAAACCGCACAGCAGCGCGACGCCCAGGACAAATAGTAGGTTGGCGCTAGCGTTCAGCACCGGATCTGCGGCATCCGTCAACCAAATCCGCAGGAGCGGCACCAACAGGAATCCGCCGATGACCAAAACCACGCCGATGCCATTGATGATGCGCACCGTCCGCTGCGAGTAGGCATAGCTGATGATGGCGCTACACAGAAACGAGAAGCCCAAGGTCGCAATGGTCAGGATGGTGATTTGGGTTGATCCGTCCATGAAAAGCCCCTGGCAGTTCAAACTGCGCCTGCACGCTATGCGGCAAAACCCGTCGTCACGGGTTTCACTCCTTTAACCAACGCTTGTATCCACGACCAATGCTACCACATTTATCAACGCGACGGCGGACAGGAATGTCCGCCCCACGATCATCGCTCTCCGCCCCATGTCTGATCTCCCCCGCTCCATCCGCAGATGGGGAGGGGGCCGGGGGGTGGGGCTTGCCCTAGTTCCCCGCCAGCGCGTCGGTGATCTTTTTCACCAGTTGTACGCGCTCCTTGGG
Organism: Ktedonobacteria bacterium; assembly: GCA_027459785.1. Taxonomy (GTDB): domain Bacteria; phylum Chloroflexota; class Ktedonobacteria; order Ktedonobacterales; family JACDGC01; genus JAJPKG01. Next base: position 64,893 of record DAIDGU010000071.1, read on the forward strand.
ACAGATCAAGAGGGCGTCGCCAGTGTCGATGACGACGAAGCCCTCCATGCCGGCGGTGGCGATGGTGCGGCCCGTGGTGGAATAGACGAAAGTATCGCGCGTTTCGATGGCGATGTGCCGGCCTGCGTCTGGCAGCCGCGCGCCATTGCGGTCGCCGTCGGCGGCGTGCAGCGTGGCGATCTGCGCCCAGTTGCCGATGTCGTTCCAGCCGATATCCACGGGGATGACGGCGAGGTCGCGCGCGTGTTCGAGGACGCCGACATCGATGGTAACGTTCTCGCGCAGTTCCGGCCAGGCGGTATGCAGCGCCTCCACCGCGCGGCCCTGGCGGATGCCCGCCGCGATAGCGTCCAGCACGCGCCCCACGGCGGGGACGTGCGCGCGAATCTCGTCCAGGATGCGATCTACACGCCAGACGAAGATGCCGGCGTTCCATGCATAACCGCCAGTTTGCAAGAAGCCCTCAGCCACCGTGCGTTCCGGTTTTTCGACGAAACGCTGTACGCGATAGGCCGCCAGCCCGTCGCCGCCCTGCGTCAATAATTCCGCGCGCTGGATGTAGCCATAGCCTGTTTCGGGATAGGTCGGCTGGATGCCCAGTGTCACCAGATGGCCGGCGCGGGCGATCTCCTCGGCGAAGCGTAGCGCGCGGCGAAACGCGGCGACATCCGTGATGATGTGGTCGGCATGGAACGATCCCATCACGCCTTGTGGATCGCGCGCGGCGATGAAGGTGGCCGCCAGGCCGATTGACGCTGCCGTCCCGCGCCCCGCCGGCTCCGTGATGATGTTGGCCGACGGCAATGTGGGCAGTTGGTCTTGTACGATGCCGCGATAATCCTCGAACGTCACCACATAGGTCTGGTCGATGGGCGCGACCGGCGCGAGGCGCGCGACCGTCTCTTGCAGCATGGTCTGGCTGCCCGTCAGGGCCAAAAACTGCTTGGGCAGCGCCTTGGTGCTGAGCGGCCACAAACGTGTGCCACTGCCGCCGGCCAAGATCGAGGCATAGATCGTCATCAGGTCGTCTCCTAACGAATGTATCACTTCCATCATCGGCAAATGGATGTTAGCTAACTAGGGCGCGGGACGGCGGGCGGTTGAAACCGCGCCTGAACGCCTGACGGCGACGAAACCCGTCTACACGGGTTTCCAATATACCCGACCGTACCGCGTTCCCCCAACGCATCGTTCCCGGCGCGCGGCGACGATGGCCTGTTGGCAACCCGCGACGGCGGGTTTCGTGGCCGTTAGGCGCTTAGGCGCGGTTTCAACCGCCCGCCGTCCCCCGCTCGCCGCCGTCTCACCCCCGTCCTATCTCCGTTCGCCCCTCGTCACCGCACGTATTGCTGGCGCGCAGCAGCCCAGCGCGCTTGATCGCGGCGGATGAGGTCGGGGTTCGCCCCACGCTGCATCGCCAGCCAATAGGCGGTTTGTTGCACCAGCACTGTGCTGGGAATGACGCTGAAGGCTTCTGGGCAGTCGGGCAGCGCCACGAAATGGTTGGCGAGTGCGGCCAGGTCTGTATCTCCTGACGAGCCAAAAACGATGGTTGTCACGCCAAGCTGACCCAGAGCGCGCAGCACGTCCAGCGCGCGGTCGCGTGCCGCGCCCAGCGGCGCGATCAGCACGGCAGCAGTATGGTCGTCGAACGAAGCCGGTGGCCCATGCAGGATCTCTTCCATCTCGAAGCCTGCCGCCGGCAGGTACGCCGCCTCGCGCGTCTTCAGCGCGCCTTCTAGCGCCGTCGCCCAGTTCGGTCCCCCGCCACCATAAATCACCTGATTGATGGGCGGCAGTGCGGCGACGATCTGGCGGATCTGGTCCTCCGCGCCCAGCGCGGCGGCAGCGAGATCGGGGAAGGCGGCGATGTCGTCGGCGAGATCCAGCGCGACCTCGCGGGCGGCGCGCAGGTGTTCCGCCGTGCGGCGGGCGAGATCGGCCAGCACGGTCAGCATCGTCAGGTGGCTGATGGTGTAGGTAGAGGCGACGGCGGGCGCGGTGGTGGTGATGAGCGTCTCGTCGCTATTCTGCGCCACGGCGCTCTGGGGCGCGGCGGTCAGCGCGACGGTATACATGCCGTCCTCATCTTTGGCGCGGCGCGCGGCCTCCACGGTGGCCGAAGCGATGCCGGAATGGCTCAGCGCCAGGAAGGCGTCGTGCGTGCGCGGGCCGCCGCGCATATAGTGGATGAACTCGAAGGCTTGCACCGCCTGCACGTCCAGCGCGCCCTGCGTGATGCGCCGGAACCAATCCGCGCCGGTGAGCGCGGCATGGTACGCCGAGCCACAGCCGCTCAGATAGACGCGCCCGCGCCCCGCGAAAGCGGGCAACAAGAAGTTCGGCCCCAGGATGGCGTCCGTCACCTGATGGGTGCCGGCCAATTCGCGGGCGATGTGGGCGCGTTGCGCATCATCAGCGACGAGTGCGGCGCGCATGGCCGCCGGCTGGGCGCGCACCTCATCATACATGAAATAGGGATGGCCGGTGCGCGGCGTGGGCGTCGTCATAGCAGCATGCTCCTTTAGCGCGAATCATCATGCTTCCAGTATCGCACAGGATTGGTACCAACGGCAGGTGATCTATGCCGACGACGGCCAGATGGTACAATATGAGAACAAAGGCATTCAATATCCGCAGTCCAAAGGAACGATTTTTCAATGAAAACCGAGACGCGGCCCACCACCCCCCGCGAACAGCCCCCCACCGATCCGTTTGCTGTGCAGGGACGACGCCAGCAAGCCGCGATGCGCGATCTGATCGAGATGATCGTCCTGGTCGTGGTGATTTTCCTGGGCATCCGGCTCACGGCGGAGTTTCATCCGGTAGATGGGCCGAGCATGCAACCCAACTTCGTTACTGGTCAATATATTTTTACCAATAAGCTCGCATATCTCTTTGGCTCGCCGCAGCGTGGCGATGTGCTCATCTTCCACCCGCCGACGAATCCCAGTGATGTCTATATCAAGCGCCTGATCGGGCTGCCGGGCGATACGATCACCATCACTCCCACGACGGTCGCCGTCAACGGCGTGGTGCTGCACGAGACGTATATCGCCGCCGCCGATAACTGCACGGTGATGATCGAGGCGCAACTCATTCAGAATCAGGCGCAGTGCAAGACGCGCGTGATCCACCTGGGCGCGGATCAATATTGGGTGATGGGCGACAACCGTCCGGTGAGCGACGACTCGCGCATCTTCGGCACAATCGGCATGCACAATATCATCGGCAAGGCGTCCTTCGTGCTGTGGCCGCTCTCTGCCCTTCACGCCATCGACATGCATCACAACGTCTTCGCGCACGTACCGTCGCCCACGCACGCCACCTCGTCCCATGTGCCGCTGCCGGGCGATCCGCTGGCGCTGGTCGCGCTGGTGCCGCTGCCCCTGCTGCGCCGCATGGGCGTTTGAGGCGGGATGGCGAAATAGTCGGGTATCTTCCACCGGGCAGCCGCCGAGAGCAGCGATTGTAGATGCCGGGGGTGCTGGGAGCAGCGATTGTAGATGCCCGGCGGTCGCCGGGGGTTCAACCCCCCGGCTCGGAAAAGGAACCCCTCCGGGCTAGGACGCGACATTCCCGATCATGGCAATCTTTAGCAATCGCGCCCAATGGCCGAAGCCACCAAGTCTGCTAGTGAGTATTGGCGCTAATTTTGGTCCGATTGGCACACATGCTAGCGCAGCAGCCGCTCGACACGCTGCGTGCCGGGGATGCGGAATTGCGGGAAGAATCCCGCCGCCACCATCAGGACGATCCACAGGATGAAGGTGATGGTGCCGACAAGACCGCTGATCAGCACGAAGGGCGCGGCCAGCAGACCACCCAGCAGCGGGATCACGTGGAAAACGCCGCCGACGAACCAGGCCACGAAGCCGATCAGCGAAAGGATGCCGAAGATCAGCAGCGATTGGCGCGCGTGGTGGCGCACCGTTTGGTTGCGGCGCTCGATGAACAGCAGGATCAGCCCCGTGACCCACAGGCCGGCATAGGCACCGACGCGCTCCACCCACTCCGGCAGCCCCAGCGACGTTTGTTGGTTGTATTGCGACATCATCGGACATTGCTCCTTCGGCGGGGAACTGTCCCACCGCTTTCTTCCCCCTTATTATACGATCTGTGGCGACGGCTGCATGTGAGATCCGTCACGCCAATTGTAAAGTTCTTCTCTGCTTTATTGTACATAGACCAGGCGGTGAATGCTAGGCAGGCGCTGTTCGATAAAGAATAAAGCGATGTTCGCGGTGCATAGCTGGCGCTGGCAGTGCCTCTCGCGCAACTGTGGAGCAAATCAAGGGCAAGCCACCGCCGTATATGGATGTGCTGCGCGAAGACTTGCAAGCGATGGCGCGGCTCTTGCAAGCGATGGCGCGGCTCCTGCAAGCGGCGGCGCGGCTCCTGCAAGCGGCGGCGAAGTATCAGCCGGAAGAACTGCCGCCGCCAGGGCTGCCACCACGCCCACGGCGCACGCGCAAGCAACAACACCAGGCGCTGCGGGAACGCAATGCTTCATGGAGCAGCGTGACGCACAACCTGATCATAGTAGTTCCACCCATCCAATTCAGGTGCTTCCTGCGCGTGGTGGGCGAGGATGGTGGTGATATTAGTGCGATGCTCGGTGGCATGATTGATGGCTTGCAAGTGCACTATCATGGCGGCCATCTCGATCAGCGTTCCGTCATCATCGACCTGGATCGTTTGATTCGCTTGCACCTCGTCAGCTAGTCGTATCAGCCGTTCGCCACTGCGTTGCCAGCGTGTGCGCAGGTCTGCAAACCCTGGAAACGCATCTCCTCGGCGTAAGGGATTCGTGGGCGGCTCGCCGGTCAACAACTCGACATAGCGTTCCTCACCGTGAACCAGATGGATGAGGGTTTCCCGAATGCTGCCAAAGCTGCCAGGACTGCTGGCATCCAAGAGGGCATCAGGCAACGTGGCACAGGTATCGAGCAAGCGCATATTTGCCCAGAGGTTGTGGTGATAGAACAGGACAAAGGGGGTGGGCATCGACATTCTCCTTCGTGCGTAAACAATCGTACAAACCAGCATCAGTATAGCAGATGGAAGGGGGCGGGAGTGGTCACACAACCACAACATGTCTATACAACAGGGACAAGGAAAGTAAGCGGTGGTCCACCTCACGTTTCTGGCAGGTGGTGCAAGCGGTGCGCGATAAGTTGGCAGCGTCGCTCAAAGATAAAAGTTAGGAAGGATTTAGATAAGTATGTGTGTTCTGGTGATTCAGCCATTTGACATATCTCCTTCCAAGCTCTTGACTAATGCAGAAGCATACCGCATAATCTGCTTCCCTACCAAGGATAGGTATATTGTTTATTGTTTTCAAGCACTCCTATATATATGATGGGACGGATCGGTTGGTGGTATATCAAGGGCGCGCTGCATCGCGCCCATACTCAGTCGTGGCTGGATCAGGAGGTCAGTCCATCACAGCGCTTTCCAGGGGATGCGCTGGCTCCGCGAAAGCGGGCAGGTCCGCCGCTTCGTCCTGGCCGCGCAGGTCGGCGGTTTCGGGCGGGAGGAAGGCGGGCAGCGGGGGCGCGGCCACCGCGCCGAGCGTGTGATGGCGTCGCGCCCACACGTTCACGAAGAGGGACGCCGTCAGGCAGATCCCGCCGCCAATCATGACGGCGACCGGCGCGCCGAACTGCTGCGCGATACTGCCAGCGAAAAGGCTGCCGAAGGGGCCGAGGCCGATCAGCGCCAGCCCCCACACGCTCATCACGCGCCCGCGCAGGTTGTCGGGCGTGACCTCCTGAATGATGGCGTTACCGGACGAGTTGACCGAGACGACGCAGAAGCCGACCAGCACCAGCACCGCCGCCGAGACCGTCAGCAGCGGCGAGAAGCCGAAACCGGCCAGCAGCACGCCGAAGATCAGCGCCGCGCCCAGCAGGAGGCGTCCGCGTGCCGGCCCCGGCGGCAGATAGGCCAGCAGCACCGCACCCACCAGCGCGCCCGCCCCCACACACGTGCTCAGCGTCCCCAGGCCTCCGACGCCCGCGTGCAACACCTGGGTGGCGAAGATCGGCATCAGGGTGGTGTAAAACGGGATGCCGAAGACGCTGATGACGCTGACCATCGCAAAGACCAGCCAGACGCGCTCGTTCTGGCGGATGTAGCGCAATCCCTCCGCGATCTGCCGGAAGGGCTGGCGTGCCGCTGGCGCGACGGGCGCGCGGCGCTCGATGCGCATCATCAGGAGGCCGACGATGACGGCGATAAAGCTAGCGGAGTTCAGCAAGAAGCAGATGCCCGTGCCGACGACCTGGATCAAGAGCGAGGCGACCGCCGGCCCGAAGACACGCGAGGCGTTGAAGATCGACGAGTTCAGCGCGATGCCGTTGAGCAGATCTTCTTTGCCGACCATTTCCACCATGAACGCCTGGCGCGCAGGAACGTCGAAAGCATTCACCACACCGTAAAGCGCGGCGATGACGTAGACCTGCCAGACCTGCACCACCCCGCCACCGTCAGCACGCCCAGCACCGCCGCCAGCACCATGAAGGCGATCTGCGTGGTGATGATCAACCCGCGCTTGGGCAGGCGATCCACGACGACGCCAGCAAAGAGCGAGAAAAGCAGCACCGGCAGGAACTGAAACATGTTGACGACGCCCAGCTGGAAGGCCGAGTGGGTGAGGGTATACACCAGCCAAGACTGCGCGAGCGATTGCATCCACGTGCCGATGAGCGAGATGAGCTGGCCCCAGAAGAACAGGCGAAAATTGCGATGGCGCAGGGCAGCGCCGCCGGCGGCGACCGCCGTCCAGATCTGGCGCAGCCGCGAGGGCGGGCGCGGCGCGGCGGAATCAGAAGAAGCGTGCATGCGATGATGGTGGGCGCGCACAAGGGTGGCCCGCCTCCTTCCTTAAATTGGCGGACAGGCATGTCCGCCCCACGATCTCCCCTTGCCATCCGCAGATGGGGTGAGGCATATAGACGATATTGTCTTTATCACTCTATTATACGGCGGTCGCCCATGGATGACAAGTATCATACATGCCCGATTTTCCTATCCAAAAGTAGGAAAATCGCCTGAAGGCATGGTGATATCGAACAAATATTCTATAATCAGAGCGATGGTGGCAAGGTAACGATAGGGCGCGGGACGGCGCTTTGCCGGGTGGCTGTTGGCCGCGCGCCTATGGTGGAGTTAGATGTGGTTGAGTGAGAGGAGATGCCGACGATGAGTTTATACGCGAAGCTGGAACGTTTCAGCGTGGCCGCGCGTCAGGTGTTGGTGTGTGAGAGCCTGGTGCCGCAGTTGCGCGACTGGCATGCCTGCTGGGCGCAGTTGCCGTATGGCCGGCCCGACGGCCTGAGCCGCGAGATGCGCTACCTGCTGGCAATCTATCGCGCCGCGCGGGCGGAATGCGACGAGGTGCGCGCCTGGCTGGTGGACCAGCGCGCGGAGATGTGGCTGGCCGCCGCTGTGGCCGAGGCCGCGACCTTCTGGGCGATCGAACGCGAACATCTGGGGACGGACTGGTTCCTGGCGGAAGATGCGCGCCTGCCGCTGGGCGCGGCGGCGTGAAGGATTGGCCCTCGACGATAATCCACGTGCTATAATCTTGTATTGGACGAGCGATCTCCGAAGCTCAGCTATGCAGCGGAGAGCGCGGTTGCGCCAGACAAAATTTCGTACTGGCTTGATGGGTGGCAGCGCCATGCGCGGTCGCCGCCCGTTCTCGAAGAGGAGCACCAACAGCCATGCCATTTGAACTGCCCCCGTTGCCCTATGACTATACGGCGCTGGAACCGCATATCGACGAGCAGACGATGCATCTGCACCACGATAAGCACCACCAGGCGTATGTGACCAACCTGAACAACGCCGTGCAAGGCACGCAGTTCGACAATATGCCCATCGAAGACCTGATGCGCCGCATCAACGACGTGCCGGAAAACATCCGCACGGCGGTGCGCAACAATGGCGGTGGTCACGTCAACCACTCGATGTATTGGCAGATCATGGGGCCGAACGGCGGTGGCGCACCCACCGGTGAGTTGGCGGACGCCATCAACCAGACTTTCGGCTCATTCGATCAGTTCAAAGCAGCCTTCAACGATGCCGGCACGAAGCGCTTCGGCTCTGGCTGGGCCTGGCTGGTGCTGGGCCAAGACGGCAAGCTCGCCGTCATCTCCACCGGCAACCAGGATAGCCCCTTCATGGACGGGCAATATCCCATCATGGGCAACGATGTGTGGGAGCACGCCTATTACCTGAAGTACCAGAACCGCCGCCCGGACTACTTGAATGCCTGGTGGAACGTCGTCAACTGGAACGAAGTCGCCAAGCGCTACAATCAGGCGCGCGGCAAGTAGCTCTCCCGCATCTACCTGGCAGCGACGGAGGTTCGTTTCGCCTCCGCCGCTATTTTTATACATGCCACCAGCCGACCAAGCTCAACCGTTGGTCCACATCCTGCGCATACTGTGTCATATTCATTGCCGGAGTGGTAACGCGAACGCGGTGTGGACCGTCTTGTTGGAAGTACGGTGCATAGGTCACGTTGTGGATAACCCTCTTGGCTATCCGCGCGATTTATGTTATCCTGCCTAGCGGAATCCCGAATACTGCACGTCGTCCTCCAGGAGGTTTTTTCGCTTATGCGGTTCCATTCACTACGCCGCGCCTTGCTCGCCCCCTGCATGGTTATGATCGCCCTCACCGGTGCCTTCGCCTTCTCGGCGACCAGCGCCCGCGCCGCGACCATCGCCCTGCCGTCAGCCGGCACACCGATTCCCGCCGGCCTGGACTATTCCAATATCTGTCCTGGCGACGCCCCTTCCGCCATCGAAAGCGCATTGGGCGCGAACGCCAACCCGGCAGGTGACAGCGCATACAAGACCAGCAGCAATGGCCATTGCGCCAAATTGGGCGCGCCAGGCAAGACGCCTTCCGAATACCTGCAAGTCAACAGCGGCGCTCCCTTTACAATCTACGGTCTGGGGGGCTGGCAGCCGACCACCAAAATCCAGATCTGGCTCAGCGACGCCTTCCCGACCTATGATACGCGCCACAAGTGGCCGCTGACCAATGATCTCATCGGCCCGGATACGGACATCCATCGCGAGTGCCGCACCAGCATCAAGGGCAATCAGGCCAACCCCTTGACAACATTTGCCACCCCGGTAACAGATCCCCAGACCGGCTTGAAACTGGCGTTTCCGTCGGTGGGGTATGTCGCGCCGGACGTGACGACCCAGACTTTTTATAATATCCGCATCTCGATCCCGAATCCCATTTGCACCGCCTTTCCAGGCGGCACGACTGAGACCCAGGCGACCGATCTGGTGCTGGTGGTGAACCCGATCACGCAGACATGCGTGCAGAAGAGTGGCGGTTTCGCTTGCTTCGCTGTGTCACCCCAGGTCGATTACCCCGGCCAGCCCTTCACCGTGACGGCGAATAATCTACCGTCAGGCAGCTTCAACGTCTTGCTCAGCGACAGCCAGGGCAATAACTGCACCACACTCGGCCCGCTGAATGGGAACACCGGCACATACACCGCGCCGCCCTTCAGTAACCTGCCCCTGGTGAACGCGCAAAACGGCATCTATGGCTATCAGGTCTATCTCAGCACCGGCACAACATGCAGCACGGCCATTCACCCGCAGAGCCTGTATGTCTCGCCGCCGAACTTCTCGATCCCGACACAGGTGACGGGCGGCGACACCGCGACGATCAGTGGCACCGGCTGGCTGGGCGGCAGTGCCGGTTCCAGCACGCCACAGCCGTTGCAAGTCTTCGCTTTCGTCGGCGCACAGAGCAACTTCGACTGCACCAAGGCAACCGTGCTGACGCAGGCGACGCCCTCGTCCGACGGCTCGTTCTCCTACACCTATAAAGCGCCCAGTGTCAACGGCAAGACGAACGATTTCGTTTATATCGGCGCGTTCCCGCAGGGGACAACAGCCAGTGCGGCCTGCACCGCCGCCACGAATACCACATGCCAGTCGGCCAGCAGCAGCCAGGGCTGCCCGCTGATCGCCGCCGCCGGGCCGCTCCAGATCATCCCCGCCGCTGGGCCGCAGATCCCGTGGCAATACATCTTGCTCTCGCTGCTGTTCCTGCTGCCGCTGCTGCCGCTCTTCTTCTGGTTGGGCCGCCGCGACGAGGATGAGATCATCGTGACGGAAGAAGACGTGACGGTCGCCCGCGAAGTGGTGGATGCCACGAATTCGCAGCGCGTCGCCGACGCGACTTTCGCCCGCACCATCCGCGTGACCAAGGAGCGCGTGCGTCTGCGCGACGGCAAGGTGTTGGATAAAGAGGTCGAGGAATTCGACGTGTATCGTGACGCGCAGGGCCGCGAAGTGCGCCGCCTGCGGGTGCCGAACACAGGAACGAATCCCCCTCCGGCACCTTCCGCCCGGCCCGCGACGGCGTAAATCTTCGCGCATCACCCTTGCTGCCACCCGCATACAATCTCAACGGTTGTATGCGGGTGGCAAATAATCCTCAGTTGCATACCCAACTTTACCTTTTTGTGAAAAAATGGACGCATGCAGTTGAGTGACTCGGCACGAGTGAAGCTCGTGGAGGGCGAGATCATTGCTGGGGCCGCCGCTGCGCTGTCCTAATCTCATGGGATGCGTTGCGGGTCATGTTGCTTGCTTCTATCCTTACTCTAGGAGAATCAGCGTTTTTAGCCGAGTTTCCTCCCTCTGTATAATGCATCCTGCTGGTCGGCTAAAGTACTAGCGCCCTTGTGGCATGAGATATAATGAAGCTTTGCAAGAGCCGTTTCAGTGAGATTGAAAGGGGGACGGCGCGCCATGGGTGCGCCGTGAACCGGTGAATAACGACGAACGTGAACGCATCGTGCGCCAACTCACCCAGCAGGCGATCCAGTCGGCCCTGGAAAGCCGGTGGGATGACGCGCTCCAACTCAATCGGGAGTTGCTCAAGATCGTCCAGCCCAACCCTGAGACGCTCAATCGGTTGGGTAAGGCGCTCAGCGAACTGGGTCGCTATAGCGAAGCGAAAAAGACCTATAGCGAGTCTTTGCAACTCAATCCCGATAATACCATCGCGCGCAAGAATGTCGAGCGCCTCTCATTGCTCAGCGATGACGTGACTGTCGCCGATGGCACGCCTGGCGAAAAGATCGATCCGCGCCTCTTCATCGAAGAGATCGGCAAAACGGGCGTCACCAGCTTGGTGAACCTGGCCGCGCCGACGATTCTGGCGAAGGTGAATGCCGGCGATCAGGTTCATCTGAAGGTCGAGGGCCATGCCTTGCTCGTGCAGAATGCGCGCGGCGAAACCATCGGCCAGGTGGAACCCGTCCTGGCGAACCGGCTTATCAAGTTCATGAGCGGCGGCAACCAGTATTCCGCCGCCGTGACCGACCACACCGACCGCGAAGTGCGCATCATCATCCGCGAGACCTTTCAACATGCCTCGCAACTGGGCAAGGTCAGCTTCCCCGCCCTCGGTGCCGGCAGTTTGCCACGGGGCGACATCCGTCACACCCTGGTGCGCGAGGATGAGGGGGAGTTTGACGAGGAAGAAGACTTCGACGACGACACGGATGAGGATGAGGCTGAAGAAGAAGCCGAAACGACCGAAGAGACTGAAGGGGGGGAAACAGAATGAACAAACGGAAAAAAGTCGCCTGGCACAAGCATCTCGCCGCCGCGAAAAAGCACAAGATCAAGGAAAAGACGCAACGCGCCGCCGGCACCACATCGACGCCCGCCGTCGCCAAGCGCGGCTGAGCGCCGCTCCCAGAAAGGCAGGCTAAACCATGCCCGCACTCGTCATCCGCGAAGTGGCCCATTGGCTCGCGGATCGGGGCGGGCAGGTCGTTGCCGGCACCACGCCCCCCGCCCTGGAACGCGCGGTGGAAGGGGTGGTGCGCCCGCGCCGTTTCTTATCGCGCGACCTCGCCGCGCTGGACGTGCATGACCTCGTCATCGCTTCGATCGACGCTTTCCCGCCCGGCGCGGACTTCACCCTGGCGGCGCTGGTCGCCACCCTGGCCGATGCCCAAGCCGGCTTGCTCGTCGCCGGCTTACCCCCCCGCGAGGCCGCATCTGATCTAGCCCCCTACCAGGCCGCCGATTCCCTGGCCTGCCCGCTGCTCGCCATCCCCTACGCCACCGACCTCGCCGCGCTCGCCCGCGCGCTGAGCGACTACCTGGGCGAATGCGAACGCGGCACGGAACGCCTGGTGCGCGATGTGCAAGGCGCGCTCAGCCGCGCCAGCCGCGACGATCCGGCGCTCAGCAGCCTGGTCGCAGCCTGTGCCGCCGTCACCGGCCTGACGTGCGTCGTTGAAGATGAGCATCACGTTTTGCTGACGCTGGCCCTGCCGCCCACCGCGCCTTACGCGGAGGCGACGGTGACAGCGGCGCTCGCTAGCTACGCCGCACGTCGGACGATCCGCCCCGCCACGCCTGCCGGCAGCGGTGAAGACATCCCTATTCAGCGCCGCTTGCCCGGCAATCTGGCCCGCGCCGTCATCCCCGTCCTGGCGGGCGAGACTGTCTGCGCGTACCTGGCGCTGCTCGGCGCGGATGACGCAGTGACACCGCGCACGGTCGCCCTGCTCTGGCGCATCGCCCCCCAGTTCAGCAGTGCCATCCAGCAGGTGCAAGCCCAGCTTGTAACGCCGCGCCGCTCCGCCGCCGCCGACCTCAGCGCGTTGCTCACCGCCGCGCACCCCGCGCCGGAACTCGTCCGCCGCGCTGCCGATCAGCACATCGACCTCGCCGCGCCCACGGTCGTCGCCCTCGCTCAGCCGTGCGTCCCAGCGGACCACTGGTTGGCGGAGCGCAGCGCGCAGTTGGCCGAAGCCCTGCCGCCTTACTGGGCGACCACCTGGCATGAGGCGCTGGCGCTGCTGCTGCCGGTGGCGCGCGCCACGGATGACGCGCTGGCCCATCTGTTGCCGCTGCTCGCTGGCGACCGCTCGCCGGTGGCTATCGCCGTGGGCCTGGGCCGGCCCGCCAGCGGCCTACCCGGCATCCAGCAATCACTACGCGACGCCGAACAAGCGCTGCGCGCGGCAGTGCGCCTGCCCGACCGGCGCGTCGTGCGCTTCGCCGATCTCGGCGTGTTGCGCCTCATCTTGCCACTGCATGCCGCCGATGCTGCCGCCCTGGCCGACTTCTGTCAGGATACCCTCGCCCCACTCATCCGCGCCGACACGCACCACGACGATGCCCTGCTCGGCACCCTCGAAGCGTATTTCGCCGCCAACGGCAACCTCACCGAAGCCGCCCGCCGCTTGAAGCTGCACCGCAACACGCTGATGTATCGCCTGCATCGCATCACCGACCTGCTCGGCACCCCGCTCGACGACCCAGATCTGCGCCTGGCGCTGCAATTGGCCTTAAAAATTCACCGACTGGCACCATAAAAAAAAGCCGATCTCTGCGAGCAAAGATCGGCGCGTTGGCCTACAAAGCGATCAGCTGGTGCCGATTACCGTTGCGGCGGTCCCGGCGGCCAGGCTGGGCCGGTATTTTGCCCGCTATCGTCATCGCTCCACGTCTGATCAGGACGCGGATAGGCACGTGGCGGGTTCATGGGCCGCGACTGCGGCGGTCCCGGCGGATTGGGCCGTGAGATCGGCGGTGGTCCCGCCGGATTCATCGGGCGCGAGATCGGTGGTGGACCGGCAGTTCGTTGCGGTGGCGGCGCTTGATAGGGATCGCCCATGCGCGTGCGATAGCGGTCATCGTCCTCGTCGTCATAGCGGCGCGACGGCACCGGCGGCGGCTCGTCATAGGGGGAACTGGGACGCGCGCCGCTCCAGGGGCGGCCCGGTGGTGACCAGCGATCATCGTCATCCCATGGTTGTTGCTGCTGATAGCGCCAGTCTGGTCCACCAGCCACCGTTTCATCGAATGAGCCGGTGCCGCCTAGGCCACCGCCATAGCCGCCGAAGCCACCATTCGTGCGCGCATTCGTCGGCACCGGTGCGGGGGCCGGCATGCCACGCCCGCGCAGCGCCAGCACCGCCACAATGATGCCGGCGACCAGCAGAACCACGGCGATCAAGCCCAGCAGAATGATCAGTAATTTATCTTTGCCGCCGCCGTTTTGGGTGGTCGTGCCGACACCGCCGCTGCCGTGAACCGGCGTAGCAGTGGGGGCGACTGTGGGGTTCGGTGTCGGCGTCGCATGCGGCGGCACAGTAATCGTCAGGGGGTCGCTCTGCGCCATCAGCGCGAAGTGGGTCGTGTCGATCTGCGGCCCCATCTCGGCGATGATATCCTGGGCATTCCCAGTCGCGCTGCTACCCGTGCGATCCTTCGGCAAGGTGACGGAGAGCGAGAACGAGCCGTCGCTATTGGGATATAAACTCGCTTTGAGTTGCTCACCAGGATCTTGCTGAATGGTTTCCCCTGCGTTTTGCAGGACCAGCGTGATCGGCTGTACCGGCACCCAGTTCGCGCCCGTGACCAACACCTGTCCACCGGCCTGCTCCGTCGAAGGCGAAACGGCGATGACGGGGGCCGAGTTCGCCAGCACGATGAACTTATTCGCCGCTTGGCCAACCTGGGTTCCTGCGCCGGATTCACTGGCGCACAGCACATATGTGGTACCAGTTCCCCCCAGGTTCGCCGGCCACAAGAACGTCCCCGTGAAGCTGCTGTCGGCGTTGACGGTGATAGGGTTGGGCGTGCTGATCGGCGTTCCGGGATTCGCACCGCATGTGCTGCCGTCAGGCAGCGCGCTCAGGGTGATCGTAGCGGTGGGCGTCCAGTTGCTGCCCGGCTGAGCCTGCACGGCCACATCGGTGCCGACCGGCCCTTCCGCCACGCCACTATACAGGGGATTGGTGATGCCAAAGGTCGGGGTATTATCCCGCACCGCCGCCCGCGCTGGCTGCGCGCCACCCATGAGCGCCACGGCAGCCAACAGGCTCACGCCCAACGCCAGCCAAAACCAGCCGCGCGGCAAGGCAAGTTGGCCGCAAGCGCAGTCACGCCGATGTATCTTCATGTTCGTTCTCAACTTTTCCTCAAAGGCCAACAGCGACGATGGGGATAAGGCCGACAATAATCATCCGTCGCCACTATACCAGCGCCGCCGCCTGTCGTCAAGAGTAAAGGAGACTTTTCCTAGTGCCAAAGACCGTTTCCGCCGCGACCAGCCAAAGTGGTAATCAGTCACAGCTTCTTTCCATCATAACGATGACATTTTTCGCCGCACCGGCGATAATCTACGTGAGCGTCGTAACGCTCCATGAGTTGCTATAGTCTATATCAGGAACAGTTCGTGTAAGCTGAAAGCGAGGAAAACTATGATCTTGCAAGGGACCATCATCAGCAAAGAGACCGGCCTCCAAGCCAGTTTCGAGGGCCATGAGCAGCCATATGTCCGCTGCGTCATCGCCCGCCTGGAACACCCCGAAGTGCAATCCGAGGCACGCATTATCGGCCAGGCGGATATTCCACAGGGCATCGGCGATGTCGTCCGCCTGGACGTGGTGCGCACCATCACCGACCGCCATGCCGGCGTCGTGCGTTTCGACGCCCACCTGCTGCCGGACTGAGTTCAACTGATTTCCAGCAGAGGTGTAGACTTGAAAGAGATGATCATGGGATAGAGAAGATTTGCGCCGACGTAAAAAACTGCGCCTATGCGTCGGCGTTGCCACCGTCTGCCGTTGGCAGCCTGGTGTGGTCCTGTTCGTTGTCTCGTTGAGCGTATGAAGCGCATGGCTGGCGAAAGGATTTGTATTGATGGCATCACTTGCGACCACACCTAGCACTCGTGTTGCTGTGCGCCGTCACCTGGCGGATGCGTTACACCTCATCGGCGCTCTGCTGGTGACGTTCGGCAGCGTGGCTGGCGCATCGTATGCCGCACGCTGGCTGTTGCGCGGCACGGCGCAGAGCATCACCGCCCCCACCCATCGCACGAACCTTGCCCCCGTTGCGCCCCCACGCACGGTGCCGCCGGATGGCGGGGCTGTCGCTGTCGGCATCGGAGCGACGCAGAGCTATCGTGGACTGGCCGTCACAGTCAGCGATTTGCGCTTGTTGTCGATGAGTAGCTTTGTCGCCGCGCCGGCAGGGCAAGACTTCGCGTGCGTCACCGTCACCCTCGTCAATACTGATCCCGCACTGCCCGCCACCTATAACGCCGCGGATTTCTACTTGGCCGATACAGCGGGTGCACTGCACCACGAAGTCTTCGCCGCGCTCGCCGCGCCGCTGGGGACGGGCAGTGTGCCGCCACGTGGTCGTGTGCAGGGCGATCTGGCCTTCCTCGTGGCTGTGCCGAACGTGCCGTATGCCCCCGACCCACAACTGCGCTTCTTCCCCACGCCCGCCATGCCCGCTTCCCTGGCCTGGGATCTGCCACTGACGCCCAGCTTTCCATGACGACAACGGTAGTGGGCGTGACAGATGTTCACCCACGCCGGTTCACACGATCCAGGCTTTGCGGCTGGCAAAGATGCGAAGCGCGTCTTCTTGTTCCGCTGCGCTGATCGCGCCGTCGCACCGACGGCGGATCTCCGCCAGCGCCTCCGCTACTGGCAGGCCGTTGCGGATAAGATATGCCGCCAGCACTGTGCCGGTGCGCCCCTGGCCCATCAGGCAATGCACGGCAGTGGGATGCCCCTGCGCGCTCTGTTGGTCGATGAAGGCGATGGCGCGATTTAGTTGGTCCGGCGTCGGCGCATGCAAATCCGGCACTGGCAGGTGCAGCCCGACCATATCGCTAGCCGCTAACACTGTATCCGTCAGAGGCGTTTCCGTCAGGGTCAGCACAGCGCGGATGCCGTGGCGGCGTAGCGCAGCCAGGTCGCGTGCCAGCGCGGCGCGCATCTCCTCCGCCGGTGGGCCGGCCTGCCGCCCCCGTGCGCTGCCGCCCGGCAGTGAACACCCGGCCAATACCCCGTCGATCACCCAATAAAAGCGTTCCATACCGAACCGTCTCCCCTGCACATTTTGCTGGTATCTCTAGGATACCAGGGCGCACCGCCTCATGAAATCGGGCATTCCGGCAGGGGAAATCAGCAATTTGGGTAGGCGGAGCCGTCCCATTTTATTCGCGCTGGACTCAGTTTAGCTAACGTGGTCCGGCATCGCTAGCCTGTGATATGCAGATCGATTGTGAAGCGCGCCATGTAGTTCGGGCATTCCACACCCGCGCCACAGACCGGCGAGACGAGGTAAACGATCTGCCCGGTCCCTGCCGTCGCCGCCGTGAAGCGCCAGATGCAGCTTTGCACCGAGGCATCGCCATAGCCCGCTGGCGTTTGCAAGGTGACGAGCGTACTCATCGCCGGGAAAAGCGCCCACTTGTGGCCGAACGGCAATTGTACCTCAATCGTCTGGCCGACGCTGGCGTTCACCGGCTGCACATCGGTGAGGGGCCGCACGATGACATTGGCCGGCGCGCGTTGCACCGTTTGCGTCGGCAATGGGCAGCCCGTCGCCGCCGTCGCGGTGGGCGTGGTGCGGCTGGTGGTTGTGCTGCTGGCCGGCGATGTGGCCGTTGAGGTCGGCGTCACGCCACACGCCACCAAACCCAAGCTCACCAGCAACGCCACGCCCACCACCCAGCCGATACGGCGCGTTGACAGCATCTGCATTTCTTCCACTCCTTTACGAGACAACGATTTCCTGGTGTCGTTGATGGAGACGCGCCAGCCGCAAGATTTGTTCCCCGCGCGCCCGCACATGGGAAAACTTTCCTTTTTCAGCATAACAAATGGCGCGAGAGGTAGTTCATCAAACCGGGAATGACCGCTAGAAAGCTGAAGGATTCGCGCGGTGCCACCGAGCGTGGCCGCCATCATCCCCGCCTCACCGCCTGATATGGTATGCTAAAGGTGTCAGGATGACGACACGATTAGATAACAACAGCTAAAGGATACAACGGCATGCACGGTACCCTGGAGGATCGCGCTATGAACACCGCCGCGCCGCCCCCCACGCGCCGGGGGCATGTCTTCATCATCTCCGGGCCGTCCGGGGCCGGCAAAGACACTGTCATCGAACGCCTGTTGCCCCAGGTGCAGGTCGCGCAGGTGGTCACGATGACCGCCCGCCGCCCACGACCGGGGGAGATCGAGGGCGTACATTATCGTTTCGTCACGCCGGAAGTCTTCGCGGACCTGCGGGCGCGCGGCGAATTGCTGGAAAGCGCGCTGGTGCATGGCAACTGGTACGGCGTGCCGGCGGATGGCGTGCGCGACGCCGTGGCCCAGGGCCGTGACGTGCTGATCAAGGTTGATCCGCAGGGGGCGCGCACGATCAAGCGCCTGATGCCCGAAGCGATCTTTATTTTCATTCGCCCCGCCTCGCTTGTCGAATTACAGGCGCGGCTGGTGGGGCGGGCCAGCGAAACCCCCGACGAATTAACGCTGCGCCTGCGCAACGCGGAAAAGGAAATGGCGGATCAGGTGTGGTTCGACTACGTGGTCGATAACGCCGACGGCCATATCACCGAAGCCGTGGCGCGGGTGCGTGCCATCATCGCAAAATATGCAGAGGGAAAAGTCATGGGTATGCACGAAGGCTATGAGCCGTCGGCGACGCGCGAACGCAACGTGGCACTGGAACTGGTGCGCGTGACAGAGGCCGCCGCGCTGAACGCGGCGCTGTGGATGGGGCGCGGCGACAAGATCGCTGTGGATGACGCCGCCGTGCAGGCGATGCGCTCCGCGCTGGACGGCGTGGACATGAACGGCGTGGTGGTCATCGGCGAGGGCGAAAAGGACGAAGCGCCGATGCTTTACGTCGGCGAGCAGGTGGGCAACGGCCACGGCCAGGCACTGGATGTCGCGGTCGATCCGGTGGATGGCACAACCCTCACCGCGCTGGGTATCGCGGGTGCCATCGCTGTCGTCGCCACGGCGGAGCGCGGCACGATGTACGCTGCCCCACCCGGCGTCTATTACATGGAAAAGATCGCGGTCGGCCCCGCCGCCGCCAGCGTCATCGATCTGGATGTCCCCGTGGCGGAAAACCTGCGCCGCGTCGCCCGCGTGCGCGCCTGTGCCATCAACGATATCATCGTTACGGTGCTGGATCGCCCGCGCCACGCGCCGATGATCCAGCAGATCCGCGAGGCCGGCGCACGCATTCGCCTCATCCGCGACGGCGACGTGATCGCGGCGATCCAGGCGGCGATGGAAGATTATAAAGCGGTGGATGTCTATATGGGCATCGGCGGCGCACCCGAAGCCGTGCTGGCGGCGGCGGCGATCAAGTGTCTGGGCGGCGAGATCATCACGCGCGTGTGGCCGCGCAGCGACGACGAGCGCGCCAAGCTGCTGGCCAGCGGCGTAGACCTTCAGCGGATCTATCGCACCAACGATCTGGTGCAGGGCGACGATGTTTCCTTCGCGGCGACGGGCATCACCACCGGCGATCTGCTGCGCGGCGTGGAGTTCGTCGGCACCGGCGCACGCACCAATTCCGTCATGATGCGCGCCCGCTCCGGCACCGTCCGCAT
Organism: Ktedonobacteria bacterium; assembly: GCA_027459785.1. Taxonomy (GTDB): domain Bacteria; phylum Chloroflexota; class Ktedonobacteria; order Ktedonobacterales; family JACDGC01; genus JAJPKG01. The sequence goes on from DAIDGU010000071.1 coordinate 84,351, forward strand.
GATCGAAGCGCGCCACCGCTGGAAGCAGAAATTTGTGCCGCATGAGCAGCACGAGGGCTAGCGCGCTGGGGTGACGATAGCTGCCACCTACCAAAGACGCGGCACGGTTCGCAAAGAAACTGTAAAGTATCATTCTCTATCGAGCATCCAGCGGCACGATTCATATGCTGGATGCTCTATGCTGTGTACCATAACTCGAAGTGCAACGCGGCATTCACGAAAGGAATAGGATCACAAACCGATGAGCAATCCGGCACCGCAGCGATCGATCATGCATGTGAACCTCATGCCCATGTCCCAGGCGGAAGCAATGTACCTGCCGCATATGGCGCAGGGGCGTCCGGCGCAGGTCACGACGGCAGAGCGTGTCACAGCGGCAGGGCGCGTCGCCCAAATCCCCGCGCACCCCTCGTATAATCTGGTGTATCAGGGCGGCAAGACGATCCCACACCTCACCTTCACGTTATTGTATGTCGGCGGCGAGGGCGCGTGGAGCGGGACGGATCGCAGCAATATCGATCAGGCGCTCTCTGGAGCGATGACCGACCGCGACCTGAACAATGTCATGCAGCAATATTACAGCGGCACGACGATCACCAGCAGCTTCAGCCCCTCGCGCGTGCTCAGCGGCTCGCCGCCAGCGACTGTGTCGCAGAGCGACGCCGAGCAGATCATCAGCAATCTATATCAGCAGGGGCAGTTGACTGGCTTCGATTATAGCCAGACGGTGTTCGGTCTCGTCCTGCCCAGTGGCACTGTGCTGAACGATAACTCAACATCTGCGGGCCTGGCTGTTCGGGCAATCAGCGCGACGGGGGGGACAACTGAGACGACCGTCAGTTCGCTGCAAGGGCTGGGGGGCTATCACGGCGCGGTGCAATCCGGCAACACCACCCTCTATTACGCCATCGTCGTTTATGGCCAACATCTGGCCAGCGGGCAGGATAACGGTATCGTCGCCTTCAGCCAGCCGTGGCAGAACGTCGTGGCGGCGATGTATCACGAACTGAACGAGGCGCGCACCGATCCGGATGTCAACGGCACGCCGGGTTGGGTCTCGAATCCCATCAGCGATTTCGGTGGTCAAAGCGTGGAGGTTGGCGACGCGCCTGTCTTCGAGGCCGGCAACAATCTCAGCCTGGTCTTCCAGGAAGTGCCGCTCGTCAAAGGCGGCACCGCGCCGATCCAACTGATGTGGTCTAACGATGTCAGCGGCCCCGAAGGGCCACGCACGACCCCCGACCCGCCTGCCCCCACCACCGGCGGCACCAGTGGCACATCGCCCGGCGTCGGCATCATCCTCGCCATCGTGGTCATCCTGGCGATCATCGCCGGCTTCTTCATCCTGCACCACTAGGCGACCACGACCGGCGTTTCCGCGTGCGGCGGGCGGCCATCACCGTCCGCCTCATGTTGGTGCTAACGCCCCTGATAGCCCTGCAAATCCGCGCTGGAAATTTCCGGTGCGGCTACCAATCGATAATGCTTCTCCTCAACGATTTTGATGTCATCACCATCTTTAACAAACTCAAAAAGCGCGATGACATCTTGCGCCATGAATTGTGCGGCTATTGGTCGGCACACTAAATCTGGGAATTTGGCAGCACACATCTCGAAATCCTGCTCGATTTGAACAATGCCGATGCGATCCTTATGACCCTTCGCCTGGATTGGCAGAATATACTGCACGCCACGGCGATCGATCCCGATATATACCTCATCCGTTTCAATTTGGCCTATATCAGGAACGGTTGTGCGCAAATGGTTTTGCAAAGAATAGCAGGTAACACCTGTAAAAATATCAATCAGGCGATTATAACGAACCTTTGCCAGCAATGCCTGTTCATCAGTCAGGGCATAGCAAACAACGATACTTGGCGTAGCATCGGGAATTTTGGTCTCGATCAAATGTTCATTTGGTAGGATCGGGATGATTTTTACTGCAACAAAACGATAACGCGCGCGGCCAGCAGAGCGGATGATCCATTCCAACCCATCTGGTGCTTTTTGGCGAATAGCTTCCGGTAAATCGCCACGATAGCGAAAGGTATAAAGGATATCACCAATATTCTTTGGCAAAGTCATTTGGAGCGATTGTGCCGCCTGCTCAATGTCGTTACGAGTAAACTCAACGACCCGCACACCTTCTTGATAGTGCCGCAAAAAGATATGCTCGATGATTTGGGCATAGCGATTGGGCTTACGAGGTTCCGGAGCTTCGCTCATGTCTGTCTCCCTGAAATATTAACCTGGCCAGCGGAGTACGACAACTTCTTCGCGTAGCTGCGCTTTGGTTGCGGTCGCCAGGCGGGTGCGAAAAAGATCGATGCCGACGACTTTATAACCGAGGGACTCTGCGATCTGGGCCAGCAACATGCCAGTGGGGATCAGCACGCGCAAGAACGATGCTTGATCGCCCACGACATAGGCGAGATGTGCGCCAGGACGCAGCAGCGGACGCAGGTTGGCGAAATGCCGTGCCATGCCACCGAAGTAGAGCCGCGTGACGCGCGCATACAGGCGCTCGAAGCCGGAAGTCTTACCTAGCGCGACCCGCCGCGCCTCGATCTCATCGGCGATACGTTGAATCTCAGGGAACTGCGCGACCCAGGCATCATCATCGTCGCCCTGGTACACGTTGCGCGTATTCGATCGCAGCAGACCGTGCTTGAGGGCACGCAACTCCGCTTTATTCTGGATGAAGCCCAGCAACACCGATTCGAGTCGCGTTGTGCGCGTATAGTCTTTCTCATTGGGGTAGGGTGGCGAGGTAAAAACGGCGTCGATGGATGCTGGCGGGATGAGTGCGCCCATCTGCCGGGCATCCGCGCGGTACACCTGCGTCGGCACATCGCGCCGAGCATGCACCTGGCGCAGATCATCCGCCAGCGCCCGCATGTTTGTTAGCCAAGGTGCAATCACGGGCGCATCGGCTTGTGGACGACCGACGCCCACCTCCGGCCCGAAGGTGAGGTTGCTAGCCGAAAAGACTATCGTCTTGGCAAAGGCGAGCAGTGCATGGGCCGTATCTTCATTATCCGGCTGCGCTTGAATGGCGTCGCGGAGTACCAGCGCTTTGTGCAACGGCAACGGACTGATCGAATTGGCGAGCAGCAGTTTAGTTTGCTCGGCAGTGAGCGAGCGTAGCGCCTGGGGGGCGGCTACCAACGCTGGAAAGAGGGTGACGTCGTCGATGCCGTCGCTGGCGAGAGTGGCTTGCGCAACGGTGGCGACTGCCTGTGTGCGCCGTATCAGCTGATCAGGATCGGGTTGCCATGTGGTTTTGGTTCGGCTGGCGAAATGTGCCAGCGCGTTCGCTTCGATGCCGACGCTGGGGATGCCCAGCTTCTTGCATTCAACCAAGGTCGTGCCAGTGCCACAAAAAGGATCGAGGACCGTTTGCTCCGGCGTGACGCCGAATCGTTCCAGATAGCTGCGCACGAGATGCGGCGGAAACGCGAGCACAAAGCGATACCACTCATGGACCGCGCGGTCTTCAGGATACAGTTTGTTGATCGCACTGTTCGCGTCACGGCGGCGGGCGGTCGCGTAGCTCATCGTGGGCCATCCTCTGTATGAAGTAGCGCTCGCTATTGCACCCATTATCGCACATCCTCACGTCCTCGCGGTGGGTGCGCAGGGTGGCGGGCGCTGTGCGGCGTTTGACGCCTGAGATCGCGCGGTTCTATAATGGAATGGTGCTGGGAATGGTGCTAAAAATGGTGCTACAACTGGTGGCACCGCGCGTGGTGTTGGCGTTGGTGGTTGGATAGTTAAGGAGCCGTGGTTCATGCCAGATAGCATGCCGTCGCCCGTGGAGCAGGAGCCGCTCGCGCCAGAAGTGGCGGCGCAGTATGCGCGCCTGCGCGCGATCGTGCGCGACCTTGGCTCCGTGCTGGTGGCGTATTCGGGCGGGGTGGATAGCGCGCTGTTGCTGAAGGTGGCGCACGACGAGCTGGGCGACCAGGCGCTGGGCGTGCTGGCCGTCTCGCCGGCATATGACGATGACGAGACCGCCGCCGCGCTGGCCGTCGCCGCGCAGATGGGCATTCCCGTCATCACCGTGACGACGCATGAGATGGAGAATCCGGCGTATGTGGCCAACGGGCCAGATCGCTGCTTCCATTGCAAACAGGAGTTATTCACGCAATTGGAGCCGTTGGCGACGCAGCGCGGCCTGGCACACATCGCCTATGGCGTGAACCGCGACGACCTGGGCGATTATCGTCCCGGCCAACGCGCGGCGCGGCAGCGTGGCGTGGCGGGGCCACTTTTGGAGGCTGGGCTGGGCAAAGCGGAGATCCGCGCGCTGGCGCGTTACCTGGGCGTGCCGGTATGGGATAAGCCGGCGCTGGCATGTTACTCGTCGCGCATCCCCTATGGCAACGCCGTCACAGTGGAGGCGCTACAGCGCATCGGGCGGGCGGAGCGGGTGGTGCGCGAGTTGGGTTTTCGCCGCGTGCGCGTGCGGCATCACGACACCATCGCGCGTCTCGAAGTGGACCCAGACGATCTGCCGCGCATCGTCGCGCCGGAGGTGCGCACGGTCATCGACCGCGAATTGCGGGCGCTGGGCTATCTTTATATCACGCTGGACCTGCGCGGCTATCGCACCGGCAGCCTCAATGACGCGCTGCATCGCCGGTGATGCGGGCGCGACCAGAGCTAAAGGACAGTATTGTGGATCTCGATGCTATTAAATCCGCTGTGACGAGCATATTGATCGCCATCGGCGAAGACCCAGAGCGGGAGGGACTGCGTGGCACCCCGCGCCGCATCGCCGAAATGTACGCGGAAATCTTCGCGGGCCTCAACCAAGATCCCCGCGATGTGCTGCGCGTCGGTTTCGAAGAGGGCCATGAAGAGATGGTTATCGTCAAAGACATTCCCTTCTATTCCGTCTGTGAACACCATCTGGTGCCGTTTTTCGGCAGGGCGCATGTCGGCTACATCCCCGATGATGGGCGCGTGGTGGGCATCAGCAAGCTCGCCCGCGCCACGGAGATCCTCGCCCGCCGCCCGCAGTTGCAGGAGCGCCTGACAAGCCAACTGGCGGAAGCGATCATGAGCGCGATGGCCCCCGCTGGGGTGGGTGTGGTCGTCGAGGCCGAACACCTCTGCTATGATAGCGAGACGGAGATCCTGACGGAGAACGGCTGGCGGCGCTTCGCCGACCTGCGCATGGAGCGCGTGGCTCAGGTGGACCCCGTCACGCTGGAAAGCTCCTTCGTCACGCCGACCCAATGGTTGCACTATGACTATCATGGTCCGATGGTGCGCATTTGCTCGGATGATGTCGATCTCTTCGTCACGCCGGATCACCGTATGCTGGTGCAGCGGGCGGAGGAGTTCCGTCGGGGGCCGGGGGCGTGGCAGTTCGTTGCGGCGCGCGACCTCGATCCCACCAGTTCCTATGTCATCCCCTGCCGCTGCTCGCGGTCCGGTGAAATGCGCTGGCACGACCGGCTGGCGCTGCTTGCCCCCGAACACCGCAGCATCGAGCAGTACGACGGCACGGTGTATTGTGTCAGCGTGCCGACCAGCGCGATCTACGTGCGGCGCAACGGGCAGACGGCGGTGTGTGGCAACTGTATGACGATGCGCGGCGTGAAAAAGCCGGGCAGTCAAACCGTCACCAGCGCCATGCGCGGCGTCTTCCGCGACAGCGTGGCCACGCGCGCCGAGTTCATGGCGCTCATCCATCATGGGCATTCATAGGCAGGTAGGAATGACGCAGGCAGCCGCAGATGATATGGGCTAGCCAGGTATACGAACATATAAGGGGCCAATAAGCATGCGCTTTTGTGGCAATTGCGGCGCGCAATTGGGAACCGCCGAGATGATGACGGGCGCGTGTGCCACCTGCGGCGCGCGGATCACACCTGACGGCGATCTGATAGACCCGCAGCAGACGGTGGCGACGCCACCCAGCCAGACAACCTTTCCGGTTGTCGGCGCTACCAGCGACCGCCCGACTGTCGCCGGGCCTCCGCCGCGCTGGGTGACGGCACAGCCTGGCGCGCTGCCGCCGGCCCGCCGGCCCGCGCCGGTGGGGCTGCTCGCCGGCCTCGGCGCGGCGCTCCTCGTCGTCCTGCTCACGCTCGTGCTGCTCGTGGCGCACGCGGGCAGGATATTCGTTGGGGGGCCACCCAGCACGGGATCGACGGGCAGCAACGGCGGTGGTGCGACTGCGACCCAGCCTGTGGTAGCCAGCAAGACGCCAACGCCAACAACTCAGGCGACCGCGACGCCTGGCAACGCGGCCAGCCCCACGCCCACCACCTCACCGACCCCATCGGCATCCCCCACTAGCACCACGAATCCCACACCCACCCCTGCGCCGCCCGTCCTGGTCGTCTCGAAGCCATCATCACCCAACATTATCGCTTGCCAGTCGCCCAACGGGGCCACAAGTACATTTTCCGTCGCCAATTCCGGCGGCAGTCCGCTGACCTGGACGGCAACGACACCCGATGTCACCTACCAGATCGATCCTGCGACTGGCACCCTTGCTCCTGGGACGCAACAGAGCGTGAGCGTGAGCCATATCCACACCACCAACAGCGTGACGATCACGGCGAACGGCGCGGCAAACTCGCCGCAGACCGTCACGATCAGGTGCTTGATTTAACGCAATATCACTCAGGAGGCACCTCCATATGGCAAACCAGCCCTTACGGTTCGGCATCAAGACGATGCCCCAGCAAACGACCTATGATGATATCGTGCGCGTGTGGCGCGAGGCCGATGCCATCCCCATCCTTGAGCATGCCTGGGTCTTCGACCATTTTTACCCCATCAACGTGCCGGATACGACCGGGCCGTGCCTGGAAGGCTGGACGCTACTGGCAGCGTTGGCAGCGCAGACGGACCGGTTGCGGGTGGGCGTGATGGTGACGGGCAACACCTACCGGCATCCCGCCGTGCTGGCGAACATGGGCGCGACAGTGGATGTCATCTCCAGGGGCCGCTTAGACTTCGGCATCGGCGCGGCGTGGAACGAGCAGGAACACGCGGCGTATGGCATCCCGCTCTTCGCGCCAGGGGAGCGCATCCGCCGGCTGGGTGAGGCGTGCGAGGTCATCCGCCGCCTGTGGACCGAGCCGACGGTGACATTCCAGGGCAAGTATTATCAACTGACAGAGGCGCGCTGTGAGCCGAAGCCGGTGCAAAAGCCTTATCCGCCGTTCGTCATCGGCGGTAGCGGCGAACAATTGACGCTGCGCGTCGTGGCGCGCTATGCTGACATCTGGAACGCCAGCACCAGCAGCCCGGAGGAATTCGCCCGCAAGAGCGCCATCCTGGACGAGCATTGTGCCGCCATCGGGCGCGATCCGGCCAGCATCGAGCGTTCCGTGCAGATCATCGTCAATCCCACCGACCTCGCCGCCAGCCGGGAGATCTTTCGTGGGTTGGTCAAGGTCGGCGCGACACACCTGATCTTCTACCTGCGCCCACCGTTCCCAGAGGGCATCGCGCGCCGCCTGGCCGACGAGATCGCTCAGCCCCTGCGCGACGAATTCGGCACGGCGTAGACCAGAACCGCACACGCAAACCACGAAAGCTTCACGAAGGCCACGAAAAGGGTGACGGACCGCGAGAAAACACGAAATAGCCGCGAGCAACGCGAAATCGGGGAGAATATCATCCCCTCCTGTCGCGTCTAGCGCGCCGCGCTCGTGTCATCTCGTACCTCGTCACCTTTTTAATTCGTCTGTGGCTCGTTGCCGGTGTTGGCGGCGGTGACGTTCGGCAGGGGTGCGTCCGTGGGCAGGGGATTGGGGTGCGAGGGGCGTGTCGTGGGACCGGTGAGCGCGGCGATGCCAGGGTGCGAGATGTCGGCGGGGGAAGGTTCGGCACCCATCGCCGTCGCGATCGTCCCCACGCTGCTGTCGTTCGGCGAGGCACCCAGCGGGGCTACACGGCGGCGCGCGTCGGTCAGCAGTTCCATGATCTGCGGGCGCACGGCCAGGTTGTTATTAGGAATGCGCTCCCATTGTTCGCGCGCCAGCGCGTAAAAGCCGGCGCGGTAACAAAAGAAGCCGAGGGCGGCGCGGGCGTCGAAGAGATTCATGCGCACCCACAAAGCGCTCTGCTCCACCGGCGAGGTCACGTTCTTATCCGTCGCCTCCGTCAATTCGACGAGGGAATACATGCGCCGCCCAAAGAGCTTGTAGGGATAGCCGTAAAAGATGCCAATGCGCGGCCCCTGCGCCGTGCTGACGGTTCCCAGGAAGTAATTGCGCGTGTGGTGGCCGCTCTGCCAGAGCGCGATGCCGATGAGCAGGGCGATGAAGCGCGCCAGATACCGCTGCCAGGTGAAGGGCGCGAGCGCCGAGGCGATGCCGAGCGCGCCGAACAGCGCCGCGATGGTCCACGCGCTATAGACCAGCCGGCGGCGATCCCAACCCAGCAGGTCGAAGTGGTGGTGCATCGGCGTCGCCAAAAAGGGCAGCGGATATTCTGTGTGGGGAAACCACACGTGGTCCGCCTCAAAGCGTTCCATCTTCAGGAAGTGGCGGAAGAAGCGCACCAGCAGGCGCGACTGAATCACCGCCGACAGCCCTTCCAGCACGAAAACGCCGCCGATCAGCACCAGCAGCAATTCCTGGCGATCTACTAGGGCGATGATCGCCAGCATGCCACCGATGGCGAGCGAGCCGCTATCCCCCATGATCATACGGGCGCGGCGGGGCAGGGTGGAGGTGCGCCCCTTCCAGGCGGACGGCCAGTTCCACGGCAAGAAGCCCATTGTCGCGCCGGCCAGCGCCAGCGACGCGATCACCAGCGGATAATGATCGGGCCGATCCTCAGCCAGAATGATGACGGCGAAGGCCAGCGCCGCCGGAAAGCTCAAACCCGCCGCCAGGCCGTCCAGCCCATCGGCGAAATCGACGGCGAGCGAGGTGGTGGTGGCAACGGCCAGCACTAATAGCACGAAGAAGACCGGCCAGGCATACTGCACCTGTAACAGCAGCGTCCCCAAGCCTGGCACATCGGTATAGGGCGAATAGGCCGACGCCGCGCTGGGGACGTAATAGTATAAAGCCAGGGCGACGCCGCTGGCGACGATGGCGACGCCGACGAACTTGGTGATCTCGCGGATACCCTGCCCTGAATAGACCTTCTTCCAGTCATCGAACTGGCCGACGATCCAGAAGCCGACCAGGCTTGCACCCAGGATGCCCAGCAGGAGCCATTGGGAGGCAGCAAAGCCTAGCAGCCAACCTGTCCCCGCGCCGGCCAGCACCATTGCCGGGATCATCCCGCGTGAGCCGACAAGGGGTAATTCGGACGACGACGGGCGGCGGCGCTTGCTCTCCTTGCTGTTGCTCTTGCTGTTGCCAACGGCATCACTGCTGCCCAGCGACTGATCGGCGCGGAAGAAGCCTTCTTTTCGTTCGCCGCTCCGGAAGTTCGGGGCCAGCCGTAACGCGATGCCACACAGCAGCAGGGCCAGAATGAACGCGCCGACCAGCGCGACCAGCAGGAATAATTGCATGGGCTGCCCCTTGAAGATGAGTCTTGTCTGCGGGTTGAGGTGCGCGGGCGCATCCTTTCCCTCATGATACAACGGACGACGGCGCGCGTATACCAGTCCTATTCACGGTCGCTTGTGGGAAAGTGGGCAAAGTCGCGCCCCATCTACAGTACATAAAACGAAATGGCATGACCACCGACTAGCCCAATCGGCGGATGTGGGCTGTTTCACATCAGTTGTCGCCAGCGCATGAAACATCGCGCCCGCCGGCTCGTCTCTATAAGAGTAAGAAAGCTCGCACGACATGTGCGCCGTGTCGCCCCATTCACTGTTGCCGTCACAAAAATGTTGTGCGTATAATGAATTGGGCATTCTGAAAGGAGCTGCAAGCTATGGCACCGGCTGATACGTATGCGATGCAAGTGGCGGCGTCGCTGCCCCAGGCGCAACAAAACCTATTTTACGGCGAGTATAATCGGCAGGCGAAGAGCTACAATACCGCGCTGCTGCTGGCGATTTTCACCGGCTGGTGGCTTGGCGGCCACAAGTTTTATCTGGGTAAACCCCTTCAGGGTTTATTACATTTCCTCTTCGCCCCAACCATCATCCCGCTGATCCTGACGATCATTGATATCGTCAATCTACATAAGACGGTTGATCATATCAACAAGCATGCCGCCGATGAGGTCGCCGCCAAGATTCGCGCGATGCCCTTGACCGCGCCGCTCCAAAACTACTAAGGGGACGGCGGACCCGAATGGTCGCCGACCAAACCGTGCGCCGGAAAGCCACGTTTAGGGCGAACAGGCAGCAGCGTGGGGCGGACGTTCCTGTCCGCCGGGTTGACTGACAGACAAGAATGTCTGTCCTCCCTGTGGTTGTGGGGCGGACAGCGATGATCGTGGGGCGGACATTCCTGTCCGCCGTCGCGTTCCTGTGGGCTAACATTTAGCGGTGATTGCCGCCGCTGATCGTACATAGTATAAAGTTGAGGTACCTTACGGCATGGCCGATTCCCCCCCGCAACCGTCGTTCCCCATCGAGGCCATCGCCGATTTCCCCGCCCCAGGGATGGCAGTACCGACCGCTTTTACCTTCAGTCCTGACGACCAGCAGGTGTACTATCTGTACGGGTCGCCGGACGATCCGGTGCAGCAGCTTTTCTCGCGGGCGGTCGCGGGCGGTGAGCCGCGCGTGTTGGTCGCGCCGCCGGGCGCGGGGACGCAAGAAAGCACACTTTCGCCGGAAGAAGAGTTGCGCCGCCAGCGCGAACGCATGTTGGCCGTGGGCATCACGCGCTATGCCGTCAACGCGCCGACCGGGCGCATCCTCATTCCCAACCAGGGCAGCTTATATGTGCAGGACGGCCCTGACGCGCCCTTGCGCCTGATCCTGGATACCACCGGCCAGCCGCCGGCGCAGGACGCCGCTTGTGCGCCAGACGGCGCGCACATCGCGTTTGTGCAGGCAGGCGAGGTGTGGGTAGTACCGACGGCGGGCGGCACGCCACGCCAACTGACCCACGGCGCGACCGCAGGCGTCACGCACGGCCTGGCGGAATACATCGCGCAGGAAGAATTGGGGCGACGCGCGGGCTTCTGGTGGTCGCCCGACGGCGCGCACATCGCCTTCACCGAGGTGGACGAGCGCCACATCCCTGAATATCGCATCATGCATCAGGGCAAGGCGGCGACTGGCGCGGTCGCGCAGGAAGATCATCGCTATCCCTTCGCCGGGGGGCCGAACGCACACGTGCGGCTGGGCGTCATCCCCAGCGCGGGCGGCGCGCCGGTCTGGATGGACACCGACGTGAGGGCGGAGGGCTACATCGCGCGCGTCTTCTGGTGGCCGAATGGCGACCTGGGCGCGGAACTGCTCAACCGTCCCCAAACACGGCTGGACCTCGTGCGCTTCGACAGCGCCACGGGCCGGCGCACGAGCGTGCTGGTGGAAGAGAGCGAGCGATGGATCACGATGCGCACCCACCACCGTCATGTGCTGCGCGACGGCAGCTTCGTATGGGCCTCGGAGCGCAACGGCTTCAACCATCTCTATTACTATCGTTTGCAGCACGATGGCCTGGCGGTGCGCCAACTTACCGGCGGCGCGGAGGCGGGTGACGCGGGCGGTGCCTGGGTGGTGGATGACATCGCCGGCGTCGATGAAGACCAACGCATCGTCTACTTCACCGGCAACCGCGAGGACGCGACGGAGATGCACGTGTATGCCGTGGCGCTCGACGGCGGGCCGATTCGGCGCGTCACCCAGGCGGCGGGGATGCATAGTGTCACGCTCGACCACGCCTGCCGCCACTTCATCGATCTGCATAGCGCGCTGGCTCAGCCGCCGACGATCACGCTGCGCCGGCTGGACGATGACGGCGAGGTGCAACGGATCTTCACGCCGAACGATCCGCGCATCGAACGCTTTCACCTGAAGCCGCCGACGCTCGTCACCCTCGCCAACCGGGACGGCACCGCGCTACACGGCGCGATCTACCCGCCCGATCCCGACCTCTTCGGACCAGGGCCATACCCCACCATTGTCGAGGTCTATGGCGGGCCAGGACCACAGACGGTGCAGAACTCCTGGGCGCTGACGGCGGCACTGCGCACGCAATATCTGCGCGCATTGGGCTATCTGGTGTTCCGTCTGGATAACCGGGGCAGCGCTCGGCGTGGGCTGGCCTTCGAGGGCGCGCTGGCGCACCGCATGGGGACGGTCGAGGTGGACGATCAGGTGGATGGCGTGCGCTGGCTGGTGGCGCAAGGCTTGGCCGATCCACAGCGGGTGGGGATCATCGGCTGGAGCTACGGCGGTTACATGGCGCTGATGTGCCTGGCACGCGCGCCGGAGACCTTCCGCTTGGCCGTGGCCGGCGCGCCCGTCACGTCCTGGGACGGCTACGACACGGCGTATACCGAACGCTACATGGCGACGCCACAGGCGAATCCAGAGGGCTACGAGCGGGCCAGCGCCTTGCACGCGGCCAAGGGCATCCAGGGCAAGCTGCTCGTCATCCACGGCATGTTGGACGAAAACGTGCATTTCCGCCACACCGCTCGCCTGGTGAACGCGCTGATCGCCGCGCGCATCCCTTATGATCTGCTGATCTTCCCCGACGAGCGCCACATGCCGCGCCGCCAGGCCGACCGCGTGTACCTCCACGAGCGCACCATCACGTTCTTTCGCGCGCACCTGTGAGTGATCGCTTATGCACCAATGGTCGTTGCAATCCGTTCCGCCGTGCGCGCAATCAGGGGCGCGTCGTCCGACGTGAGGCTCGGCGCGATCAGCCGCGCGGTGAGGGCGTAGAGGCGCAGCCCGACGATCACCTTCACCGCCTCCTCTGGCTCTGTGAACCACCGCGCCACCTGGGCGGGCGTGACCGTGCTGAAGACCGCCAGACGATCCGCGATCAGATGCGTCACGGCTGCGGCTCCGTCATCATCAGCGCCGACGAAGCGCACGACATCCAGATCGCTCCACGGTCCGGCGTCGCCCCGCGCGAAGCTGCCCAGCAGCACCAGCGCCCGCACGCGGGCATCCGCGAAACGGGCGATCAGGTCTGCCGGCGGCAGCGGCAGATCGCCGATCATGCGTGATGGCCCAGCAACGCGCTCATCGCTTGCGGCGAGGCGAAGATCGAGAGCGCCCAACCGGCGAGCAGGAAAAGCACATTGAACGCGAGGTTGATGCGCACCTGCCGTCGTTCGGACGTGCGGACCTGGTTGCCGATGACCGAATCCAGCAGGCGGGCGATGTCGCCATCTTCGCTGATCCATTCGCGCACCTGCATCAGCCGCGCGACACGCTGGTCGATGCCAGCGACGATTGTTGCCGGCGGCGGCATCGGCGGGGCCGCCCCGTAGGACGGTGCGGCACTGGGCGCGGGCATGGTCGGTGGCAGGGGAGCTGGCGCGGCGGGCGCACTATCGGCAGACGCGCTGCCGGTCGGTGGCCCCGCCTGGGGCATGGGATAAGCTGACCCAGGCGCACGCGACGCGGGCGGTGGCACGGGAGCCGGCCCGGTGGGGGCGAATCGCTTGGGCATCGGTGCCTGGCCCTCAGTGTTGATCAGTGCAGCGATCTCGGCGTCGATGGCGCGTTCCATCACCTCTGCATAACGTTTGGTTGCCATGTGACACTCCTTATAGTGATATGCTACTGACTAGAATTGCTTCATCATTGTATGCGCACTCTGCAAGAGTGTGACAAATGGTTGCAATCCAGGCGGATGCCCCGCCATCTACACCAAGGAGGCCCAGCATGTCGGCGCACCTACACGTCATCCGGGGCGACATCACCACACAAGCGGTCGATGTCATCGTCAATGCGGCCAACGCCAGCCTGCTCGGGGGTGGCGGCGTGGATGGCGCGATTCACCGCGCGGCGGGATCGGACCTCGTGGCGGAATGCCGCACGCTGGGCGGCTGCGCGACGGGCGAGGCGAAGATCACGCGCGGCTACCGGCTGCCCGCGCGCTATGTCATCCACACCGTCGGGCCGATCTGGCATGGTGGCGGGGCGAATGAAGCTATATTATTGGCAAGCTGCTATCAGACCAGCCTGGCCCTCGCTGACCAGCACGGCCTGCACACCGTCGCCTTCCCCTCCATCAGCACCGGCATCTATGGCTATCCGCTGGACCGCGCGGCCCCTGTCGCCGTCGCCGCCGTGCGCGCCTACCTGGCCCAGCACCTTGCCACATCCGTCACGGATGTCACCTGGGTCTGCTTCGATGACCGCACCTATGTTGCCTACGCAGCGGCGGGGTGAAAGGTGGCGGCGACGAAGTCCGCCGTCGCGGACTAGGCTCCCAACCCGCATCGGCGGGTTTCGTGGCGTAGCCCTTAGGCGCGGTTTCAACCGCCCGCGTCCTCGTCGTGGTTTCAACCGCCCGCGTCCTCGTCGCGGTTTCAACCGCCCGCCCGCTCTCACCCACCCCTTCTCGTCCCCCTGATGGCAGACAGGCTTATCCCCCATCACAGAGAGGACAGACCTGCCTGTCGGTCTTGCGGCAACTCACGCAGTCCGTACCAGGCCAATTTCACGTTGCGGCGGCACCAGCCACTCGACGCCGTCGGGAGTGATGCGCAGATCGTCTTCGACGCTGACCCAGCCCAGGTAGGGATCGCTGGTGGGGATGCCATATTCGACGGCGAAAACTTGATCCTCGACGATGGGCAGATAGGGTGCGCGGCCATAGCGTTCCCAGCGCGGCCCCAGCACCACGCCGCCGTCGTGCGCGTTCGCGCCCAGGTGGTGGCCGAAAGCGAAGGGGGGTTCAGGGAAACCCCGCGCGGTGAGCGCCTTGCGCGCGGCGGCGTCCACGTGCCAGCCGGGCGTGCCGGGGGTGAGCTTGCGCACGCCGGCGGCGACGGCGGCCATCAGCGCGTCCCAGGCGCGCTGCACATTCGCGGGGGGCTGCTCCTCGCCGGGCTTGAGCAGATACCATGTGCGCTGCATGTCGGAGCGGTAGCCCGCATATACCACGCCCACATCGCAGAAGATCAGGTCGCCGGCCTCCGCCGGAATGTCGCCCGCCGGCACATGACCGACCGGCGCGCGCGGGCCGATGGGGATGCATGGGCAAGAGTCTGCTTCCCACGCCGGCTCCAGATGCCGCGCGCGCATCCATTCGTGCGCGAAGGCGCTGAGCGCCAGGCCGGTGACGCCAGGCCGCAGCCGCGCGGTGATCTCGCGGAACAGTTCCTCCGTCAATTGGCAGGCGGTGCGGATGCGTGCGACCTCGTCGGGTAACTTGCAGCCGCGCACCAGAAAGACGACCTTCTCGGCGGGGACGAGCCGACGCGCGTAGGGCGTGCCTTGCAGTGCTTTTTGCAGACGGCGATAGTTACCCAGGGTAATACCATCGGCGGCATGGTCGCTCTGCGAGGTCGTGATGGCGATGGTCTGCGGATCATGCTCCGTCAGCCACGCGCGCAAGGGATCACCGATCCCCTGGACGTAGCCGACGACGTTGGGATACGCTCCCACAGCGCGCACCTTCTCCACATCCAGGCTACCCACGATAGCGGTGGGATCACCATCTGCGGGGATGATGAAGGCCGATAGCCACGTTACATCCGTGCCGACCAGGAGGTTTTGCACCGGATCGGGATGCAGCCCGGTTTCCTGGGCGAATTGGACGATCCAGCAGTCGATGTTGAGTTGGCGCAGGATGTGTTGGGCCTGCGCGACTTTTTGGGCCACCAAGGATGCGGTGGTTGCAGGGTTGGCCAGTGGTGATATACTTTTGGTCATATTCTCTCTCCGCAAGGTATGTAGCGAAAGCTGATCGCATTATCGCATGTCGGCAGGCGCAGCGCACAAATCAGGTGATACCAGCACTACCTACAAGGGCGCGACACCGGAAAGTGCGTCTCGCTCTTGACAGGATGCACAGAACCTTGTAGCCTAAGCTTGTCCAGGACGCCAGCGCTGCATTGTTTACCTGGCAGAATGTCAACGGCGAGGGGATCGGTTTTTCGTATCAAGCACCAGCACAGGCGACATTGGGAAATACGCAACCAAGTTCATCCATCTGCGGCACACCAGAGAAGGATGCACGAATGACCACAGGCAGCAACGATTCATCATCGGGCGCGGGGCGCAAACGCCGCAAAGGGAGCGGGCCGCCAGGCGACACGCCGGGTGAGCGACCCTGTGTGACGTACTGGCTCCGTGGCCCTGAGTTTGTCATCGAACATATCGAAGCCTCTGCAGGGGTGGTCTTGCCCACCGAGCAAATCGGAATGCATCTGTTCGCCGTGTGTCCGGGAGCAGCGAACGTGCTGGGGCCGATCCTGGCGCGGGCCTGGGCCAGCGGGCTGCCCTCGCTGACGTTGCTCCCCGCGCAAACCGCCACCGGACCGCGCCCCTTTACCTGCATTCCCCAGCGCGATGCCACCGGCGCAGTGACCGGCTTGATCTGCATGCTCGCCGATCCCAAACCGGCGACGGCCATACCAGCCCCCCCACCCGACCGCGCATCTGCTGTCACCGTGTTTCCACCCAGCGCAGACACGGCGGCGACGCTGGACGAGATGTTGCAACTTGCCGCTGGCGAAGTACAAACGGCCCTCCAGGCCGCTGGGGTCGAGATCGATCTCGTCAGCCAGGAAGAACCGTCCGTGCTGATATGTGAAGTGGCGGTTGGTACTACTGCTGGTCTTGTGGAACATCGGATCTTACCCCACGGCTCGCTCAGCCGGCTGGTGCTGACGCGCAACGCGCCCCTGCGCCTGTTTCAAGAAGAAATCTATGCTACCGCGGGTGCCTATCGTGGCCCACAGGCCATCCGCCATCTCAACATGCAGGCATGGCTGGGCGTGCCGATTATCGTCGCGGGCATGCCGATTGGCGTCATCATCGCGTATCGGCTTGATGATTGTGCCGCATTCAGCATGCAAGATGAGATGACGCTTGCGCGTTTTGCCACCAGTCTCGGCCTGGCTATCGCCGGTGTACGGCTGCGCACTGACCGCGCGGCGTTGCAGCACCGCCAGCGTGCGCTGGGGCAACTGCTCGACGCCTTACCCGCCTACATTATGGAGACCGACGCCCAACATCGCATCATTTATATGAACACGAAGTTCTTCAACGTCTCCAACTATCAGATGGGCGAAACGTTGCCGTTTGCGACATCCGCCCCTCACCCTTTCTGGCAACGGTTGGATACCCATGAAGCCTATCGCTGGTGCGACTTACCTGCTGCGCGGGCCTGGATGGATGGTGCGGATGTTGATGAGATCTTGATCTCGCGCGTCTTGACCACCGGCCAGGAGGTCACGTTTCTGGCGAAGGCACACCCCGTGCGCGACACGGGCGGACAGATCACCAGCATCATCGTCGTGATGGTCGATATCACGCCCCAGCGCCAGGCCGAGCGCGCCGCGCTGGAACACGCGACGTTGATGGAGGCCGTCATCCAGGGGATGCAGGATGGCGTCGTGATCTATGATGCTGCTGGCATACCCTTACGCTATAATCCGGCCTATCTGCGGATGCTGGGCTGGGAGGCCGCAGGCATCGACCCCCTGACGTTGACCCAAGCCGAACGCGGCGCGATCTATGATATGCATGGACCGACGGGCGAGCCGCTCACGCGCGAGCAATGGCCGTTGTTCCAGGCGTTGGCGGGCGCGCAGACAACCGCTGTGCCGTTGTCGATTCGGCGCGTGGATGGCGAGCGACTGGTGGTTTCCATCACCGCGTCGCCGTTATATGCGCCACTGACGGGTGCGCTTTTCGGCGCGGTGGGCATCTTCCGCGATATGACCGCGCACGAGCGATTGGAGCAGATGCGCGAGGAGTTCATCAACATCGCCAGCCATGAATTGCGCACGCCGCTCACCTCGTTGGTGCTGGCGAACCACATCTTGCAAATTCGCTTGCAACGCCTGGTTGATAGTAAGGATCTGCTGCCTTTGACGAATGATATGGCGGTTCAGATGAAGCGCATGAACCGGCTGGTCAATAATATGCTGGATCTCACCAGCCTGACCGGCGGCCATTTCATCATCACTGTCCATCCGGCGGATCTGGCGCAGGTGGTGCGCGAAACGGTGGCGGAGCAGCGTTCCATCAGCAAACGCACGATCATCCTCACGGGGGCGGCAGCGCCTATCATGGCGACCATCGACGCGCCGCGCATCAGCCAGGTGTTGACGAACCTGCTGGTGAACGCGCTGGATCATTCGCCACTGGAAAGCACCGTGGAGGTGCGGGTGGCGGCACAGGGTGACGGCGTGCGCGTGGCGGTGCGCGATCACGGCTCTGGCATCCCTCCCGATCAGTTAGCCCAGATCTTTCAACGCTTCGGCGCACTCCTGACCAGCCGGCCTGCGGGCGACGCCGGTGCCAGCATGAGCGGCCTGGGGTTCGGGCTGTACCTGGCGCACGCGATCATTCGGGCGCATGGGGGCAGCATCACAGCGGAATCCGCCGTGGGGCGCGGCAGCAGCTTCCAGTTCGTGATCCCCCTGACCCCCCCTCAAGGAGGCGCATAATGACGCTCCCGACACCAGCAGACATTCGCGCGGCGGCAGCACGCATCGCGCCGCTGGCACGGCGCACGCCGGTCGAGTCGGCTCCCGCGCTGGTCGGCCTTGCGGCGGAAGTATGGCTGAAAATGGAGATCTGGCAGGCGACAGGCAGCTTCAAGATCCGGGGCGCGCTGAACGCCCTCGCGCAGCTCGCGCCAGCGGCGCGGGCCGAGGGCATCGTGACGGCCTCCGCCGGCAACCACGCGCAAGGCATCGCCAGCGCCGCAGTCGCCAGTCACGTCCACGCGCTCATCGTCGTCGCGCACGACGCCTCGCCGGCCAAGGTCGCCGCGCTGGCGCGCTACGATCCCGCCTGGGTGGAACTGCGGCGCATCGGGCGCGATTACGACGAAGCCGAGGCGGCGGGCATCCAACTGGCGCGCGACCTGGGCCGCACCTTCGTCTCGCCCTATGACGATCCAGCGGTCATCGCCGGCCAGGGAACGGTGGCGCTAGAACTGCTGGCCGAGCGGCCCGATCTCACGCTGCTCCTCGTGCCGGTCGGCGGCGGCGGACTGGCGGCGGGCGTGGCGCTGTGGGCGCATCACATCAATCCAGCGATCCAGGTGATCGGCGTGCAGTCCGCGGCGTCGCCAGCGATGCATGCCGCGCTCGCCGCCGGGCGGCTTGTCGCCGTGCCGGTTGGCGCATCGCTGGCGGATGGCCTGGCGGGCAACATCGCGCCGGATGCCATCACGTTCAACCTATGCCGCCACCATCTTGCCAGCGTCGAGCTGGTCAGTGAAGACGCAATCGCCGACGCCATGCGCTTCCTCGCCGCCGAGCAGCACGTCATCGTCGAAGGTTCCGGCGCGGTGGGGGTGGCGGCGTTGCGCGCGGGGGTGGTCGTGCCGCCGCCCGGCAGTAAAGTGGGCATCATCCTGTCTGGCCGCAATGTGACGCTGGATCGGCTCCGCATGGTGCTGGCTTGATACACCGCGCCGGCGCTACCACCCGCCTATGCAATGCCCGCGCACGGTGGGCTAGGGGGCGGCGCGGTCGATGGCCGCGCGTTGCAGGGCGAAGATCTGGCGCAGGCCGCCTTCGGCGAGGTCCAGCAGGGCATTCAGGTCGGCGCGGGTAAAAGGCGCACCTTCCGCCGTCGCCTGCACCTCCACGCACGCGCCCGCGTCGGTCATGACGATATTCGCATCCGTTTCGGCATGGGAGTCTTCAGTATAGGCGAGGTCCAGTAGCGGTTCACCGGCCACGATGCCGACGGAGACCGCCGCCACCTGGGCGCGCAACGGGTCCGCCACGAGCGATCCCTCTGCTTGCAAACGGCGACAGGCGAGCGCCAGCGCGACGTATGCGCCGGTGATGCTGGCGCAGCGCGTGCCACCGTCGGCTTGCAGCACGTCGCAGTCCAGCACGATGCTGCGTTCGCCCAGTGCCGGCAGATCGATCACCGCGCGCAGGGAGCGCCCGATGAGCCGCTGAATCTCGTGGGTGCGCCCGCCAATTTTGCCGCGCACCGCCTCGCGGTCGGCGCGCGTGTGCGTGGCGCGGGGCAGCATGGCATATTCCGCCGTCACCCAGCCTTGGCCGCGCCCTACCAGGAACGGCGGCACGCTCGCGCTGACGCTGGCGGTACACAGCACGCGCGTCTGCCCCACGCTGATCAGCGCCGATCCCTCGGCATACGCATTCCAGGCGGGGATGATCTCAATCGGGCGGAGTTCAGCCGCCGCGCGGCCATCACTGCGGGGCATGGGGCGCTCCTCCTCAGTTATCCGAAACGTCGGCGATGATGACGAGTTCATTCGGCTTCGTTTGCACCTGGCGCAGATGGAAGTGGAGTCCTTGCGCCTCCACCAGTTGGCGCAGTTGCGCGATCTGGTCGTTCACCTGCTTCGCCAGCAGCTCGCCCAGCGCACTCATGTCGAAGACATTCACCTGGACCTTCATCTCCACCTGTCCCTGCGCGTCAATCGACGGCTGAAAGACGGGCTTAATCGGCCCCAGCCCGCGCAATTCGATGCCGTGCGCGTGCGTCGCCAACTTCAGGCTGCTCAGCGGAATCTTCTGCACCAGCGGCGGCAGTTTCTCACGCGCCATATGCAGTCCCACGTGCGCCAGCAGGGTAAACAGCGCATCATCGATCATGAACGTGGCTGTACCGGTTGCCATCGGGTTCGCTCCTTTTCACAGATCGGCCAGGTCGCCCAGCTTCTGGAGCGCCTGATCCTGCACGCCCCGCGCCAGTTCGCAGATGGTCATGCCGAAGCGCGGATCGATGAGGGTGGGCGCGAGATCGCACAGCGGCAGCAGGACGAAGGCGCGTTCGTGCAGGCGCGGATGCGGCACGGTCAGCGCCGGCGTCGCCAGGCGAATCGCCGCCGTGGGGGCGGCGGGACGGGGCGCGGCCAGCGCCAACAGGATGTCACAATCCAGCGGGCGCGGCCCGTTGCGCACAGCCCCCGGCCCCTGGTCGCGCCCCGCGCGCTGCTCAGCTTCCTTGCAGATCGCTAACAGTGCCGGCAACGTCAGGGCGGTTTCCAGCAGCACGGCCATATTCAGGAACGCCGGCTGGTCTGTGATATACATGGGCGCGGATTCGTAGACCGGCGATTGCGCCCGCACGGTGCCGGCCTCGCCCAGCGCGGCGATCCCCGCCCGCAGGTGCGCCACGCGGTCACCCAGGTTGCTCCCCAGCCCCAAATACACATCCATGCAGCGCATCCCTTCACCTAGCAAAATTATTTGAACACGAAGGCCACGAAATACTCACGAAGATCACGAAATTTTTAGAAATCATTTTCGTGTATTTCGTGCAGTTTCATGGCTTCCGTGTTCCCGTCCTCTCTATCCGCGCGCGATGGTGGTGAGGCCGAAGGGGGCCAGCACGTCGGGCGGCGCGGCGACTTCCACGCCCAGCGCGTCTTGGATCCAGGTGAGGCTGCGTGCCACGGCCATCAGCCCACGCCCGCGATATTCCGCCGGATCGTTCACCAGCGTCGTCTCCGGTCCCGCCGCCTGCAAACGCGCCAGGAATGAGAGCATGAAGAGCGTGAAGCCGAACGGGAAGACCGAGGCGTAGATCTGCAAGCGTTGTTCCAGCGTCGGATCTTTGAGATCCTTGGTGCCTTCCAGGTAATCGGTGATCAGGCGGATATATTGCTCGCTGGATACCTCTTCGTTGAGCGCGGCCAGCGCCGCCGCCCGCCCGATCTCCAGCGCGATGTCGCCCAGGCCAAAGCCGCCCCAATCTACCAGCACCAGCCGGCCCTCGGTGCCGACGACATTGATCGGCACTGGATCACCGTGGCACGGGCGGCGCGGCACGTTCAGCCACAGGTCGCGGTTCGTGCGCACATGCACGTCCACCAGATTGCGCAGTTTGTCGAGCGCCGTGACCAAGGGCGCGTAGATCGGCTCGGTGTAAGCCGCGCGCACCTCAGTCCACAGCGGCTGAATGCGTTCCCACCACTGCTCGATGCCCGGACTCATGGTGGATTGCTGCTGCACTTTATCGGGTGCCAGGTGGTGCAGCGTCAGCAGCAGGAACGTCCAGCCGTTGACCTGCTCGTCCGTCAGCGGGCGTTCGCCGATGGGCAATCCGCCTCTGGGCTGGCGATAGATAACGAGCGGCCCGCCCACCGTGCCACCGACCTCATCGAAGGTGACGAGCGCGGGGGCCAGGCCCACCGCGCCACAGACGCGCAACCCCTCGGCCTCGCGCCGCGCGGCGTCGGCATGGTCCGGCGCGAAATATTTCACCACGAGCGTATCGGTCTCGCCTGGCACGCTCACCTCATACAAACTGCTGTCGAAGCCGTGGTTGGTCTGGATGACGCGCGGCGCGCCTTGCGTCCCTACCAATCCCTGCCGCTGCACATATTCTGCGATCTGTCCGATTCCTGGCGCTGGCATGGTTTCCTCCTGACTGAATAAGAGCAGGGGTATTATATCAGAAATGGGGGCTTTACACAAAGACTATCAAATTGGCATGGACCCTGACGCGGTGCCGTGAGATGTACAATGCGGCCTTGGCGGTGCGGTAACGGAACGTAGGCGGGTGGATGGGGCCGGGACAGGAACCACCCACCGCTCCGGCCCGTCCACCCTTTTGTGTGCCGACTATAACGGATTCACCGGCAACCGATGCCCCAGGTGAGGCAGACGATGGTGCTACGCGCCGAAGGCCGCGCCCGTCGGGGGCAGCGCGATCGTGATGCCGCTATCCCACTGCGTGAAGGTGAACGTCTCGTTCAAGACGACTTGAGCCGCGACCGTGGGGGCTAATGTCGCGGTGGCCGTAGGGGTCGTGGTAGGATTCGGCGTACTCGCCGGCCCACCTGTAGACCCATTCGCCACATCCTGGATGGTGATCTTGACGGGATAATAATCGCTTTGCCGGAACCAAAGATCTTCAGTGCGCGTCACAGTGCCACTGCCGCCCGGCCCGGCGTTGGCTACTTGCGCCGTCCCCCGGACGTGCCAGGTGGGGATGGTGTTTACCGTTTCAGCGGCGATGAAGGTCAGGTTCTGCAAGGCGCTATAATCGGTAATCGAGACGACCCCCACGTCCACGCCCAGCGCCGACGGGTTCAGTTTCAACCACTGGGGCAGCGCCGGCACTTTGACATAATAGTTGCCGCTACTCGCGTCGATGATCACTTCCGCCGAAGTCGTGATCCCCTGGAATTGAATGGCGGGGAACGTGAGGTCCGTGCGGTTGGGGTGAGTGGTGAGGCGACCGGTACCCGTTGTTGCGGCGGTCGTCGTCGTGCTGCTGGCGCTCCCATTGAGCGTAAAGGTGAAGGTCGCGTCGTGCAGTGGCGCTTGCTCAGCGCGCTGTACGATCATCGTAGCCGACGGCGGTGCAGTGGTGGTCGAACCTGTCGACGAGCCGCTCCCGGAACTCGATCCGGCACAAGCCACCAGCATGAGCATACAGGCGCACATCCCACCCGCGCCGAGCATGAATGATTGCCGCAATCGTAGCATCGTTTCGTCCTCCTTCGTTATGGCAACGATTGATCCGGAGGACTAGCGGCAACTCGAATACCAGATGGCACGCGCAGTCTGTCATTATTTCACATTCAGCCGCTACAGGCGGGATCGATCGCCTGCATCTGTGCGGGAGGCAGGCTGGTTGGCGTGCGCGGGCAAAATGCCAGCGGCAACATGATAGCCTGCTCCGGCGAGGTCACCGCCCGCAGCAAGATATAACCGTCATCGGCGTCAACTAGGGTGAAATGGCCGGAGGTCAAGGTGGCATGCACGGCGGCGGCATAGGCCGCGGCGTCCGGTTCGGGGTAGATATCGCCGGTGGCATCCAGCCACACATATGCTGCCTGCTCAACCCCATCCGGAAATTGATAGATAAACCGGCGCTGACTGACGTGCGGCACCAGGGCGCTCTGGGCCGAAAGCGAAGCCGTCGCTGGAATCAGGCGCAGGAAGGGCGTCGCCTCGCGGGTGTGCGTGGTCACTTGGGGCCATGTATCCGCTTGCCCCAGAGAGATCGCGTTCGGATTCAAGGCGAATAGGTTCGCCGGCAACGGCTGCATGATAATCGCATAGCCCATGCACAGCGCCAGCACACAGAACGACTGCGTATATACCATCCCTTGCAGGGGTCGCACGATGGGCCGGAGCAGATGTCCGCCGAGACGCCAGATGACGAGAGCGCCCTCGAACGCCGCCACCAACAGGAGGGGCGCGATATCCACATTATATTGGAAACCGCCCGAATATTGATTGGGAAAGGCACTCACGGCGTTGAGCAGGGCGGAAGGGAGCGCCAGCACAAGCAGCCACGGCGCAGCCAAGCCAAGCATCCCCGTATTTTTCAGCAAAGTCAGCACATACAACCGCCGAACCGGATCGGTGACGACCAACGGCACACGTTCGATGCTGGCCCATAGCCCACCATAGCGCACCGCCGTCGGCGACGCTCCGAGGGGGCTGGCGAAGTGCAGCACCGTCAGCGCCAGCACCATCCAGCCGACCGCCAGCGCACCCAGCTTCAGCCCCACGGCCCAGCGCCGTTGCAACACGATGACCGCCAGGGCGAGCATGAAGACATCCAGCCCCACTTGTTCCTTGGTCGCCAGCGCCGCCAGACTCGCCAGGAATAGCAGCCGATCATCGCGGGCAAACATGCCATAGAGCGCGAACATCAGGGCGGGGGCCGCGAGCGTAACCATGTGGAAGTCGTCGGTAACGCCGGCACGCAGGATGGGCATGAGCAGATAGGCGGCTGCCAGAGCCACACCGCCCGCCGCATGCCCCAGCCGCCGGCTGCCCAGCCAATAAGCCGGCAATGCACCCGCCGCCACGCCCAGCACCTGCACGGCGATCAGCGTCAGCGGACTGGGCAACAGGGCATACACCGGCACAAGCAACAGCATCAGCGGCTCGAAATGGATGCCCCAGCGCGAGACATCGCCCAGACAATTATCATCGCTGAGCGAATTACAAATGGTCTGGTGCCAGAAATGCCCATGCACGGTATTCCACAACACCTGATCCATAATGCCCATGTCTTCCGCGTGGGTGCCATAGGCGCGTTGCATTTGAAAGCCGTAGGTCAGCAACACGACGGTGTAAACGGCGGCCAGGAGCAGGGTCAGGCCCAAACCGATCCGGTTGGCCCGGCCAACGAGAGGGACACGCAACGTGGGGGAAGCATAAGCGGTGAACTGGCGGCGTATCTGGTGCCATAGCTCGCTGAGGTGCGGCGCGACGCCTGGCGTGGGAAAAGCGATGAATGCGGATGACTTTGGCGACTTCATGTACCACTACCATTCGATAAACGCAGGATACGAGCGGTCAGCTGGCTGAGCGCCCTATTCTCTGAGCATACACTACATACCTTGTGCCGGTTTCATATAACAGGACGATTAGGGGATCATGGTGTGGAAAATTTACAAGATGGGGGCAAAATCATTGGCGACATTTTTGCGTTAAGCCCTGCACAGCGAGCCAGAAGGCCGTTGCCCGGCAGGATGCTAAGTGTGCGAACGCACGGAGGTGGCTACGGTCGCCAACCGTAAGGAGGTCGTGGACCATGCAACGCTCGACAATCGGTGATTATTATTGCCCGCGCTGTGACACGCTCTACGCCGAGTCCCACAAGCAGGAGACGGTTTTTGTTTACCGCGACGACATCGCGGGGCAGGTCTGTTGTGGGGTCTGTGGGCGCGTCTTGCAGATGGTGACGAACGTCATGGGCCGCGACATTGAAGTCGCTGAACTCGATGAGATCGCGTGGACCATGTCCGCCGCATAAGCAGACGCTTCAGCAGGCGATCCGGCGATGCTTTCACCCCATGCTTCTCCGGCATTCCCTGCCTACCATCCAGGGCGGTTGAACAGTGACAACGCTCTGCCCATCTCCCCCCTCCAACTGCTACAATTGCCTATAGATGCTTACAGTTCGTGCTGTTGCTTGCCAGCGAGCGGGGAAAGGAAACGGGGAGGCATGACGGGGCTTGACGAGACCTTCGATGTGGTGGTGGTGGGGGCAAGTTTCGCGGGCCTGACCTGCGCCAGCACGGCGGCGGTACATGGGGCGCGCGTGTTGGTACTGGAACGTGATCCTGTGGTGGGCGGCGTGGTGCGCACGACGGGTGTGCTTTTCAGCGATGTCTTCACGTTGCTGGATGTGCCGCCGCGCTACCTGCTGAACGCCGTGCGCCGCATCGTCATCCACGTCCCCGCCCAGCCGGCAATCACCGTTGACGGCGCGACACGGCGCTTTTTTATGGCGGATGTCACCGGCATGCTGCAATGGCTGGCGGCGAACGCCCAGGCGCACGGCACGGCAGTCCGCTGCGGCGCGACCTTCATGGATGCCACGCGCGAGGGGGACGGCGCGATGCGCGTGACCTATCAGGATAAGGCGACGGGCGCGACACAGACGGCGCGGGCGCGCTTCCTCATCGGGGCCGACGGCGCGCATTCGCAGGTGGCGCGGCGGCTGGGGCTGCAACAAAACACCAAGTTCCTCGCCGGCGCGGAGTGGTTGGTCGCGGGCCTGCCGGTGGCCGACGACACCTTTCATCTGGTGATGGACCAGCAACTCGCGCCGGGCTATTGCTTGTGGCTGGCCCCCCACGGCGACTTAGCCGCGCTGGGCGTGGCCGGCCACCAGCGCACCTTTCAGCCGCAGGTGTCATTGCGGGCGGCGCGGGCGATTCTGGGCGATGCGGTCGATCCGGATGCGCTGCAATTGGTGGAGCGCAAGGGCGGCGTGATCCCGATCAACGGCCCCCTGCGCGAGGTGTATCGGGATGACGCGCGCGGGCGCGTGCTGCTGCTGGGCGACGCCGCCGGCCTGTGCGGCCCCGCGACGGGCGGGGGCATCTATCCTGCCCTGCTCTGCGGGCGGCTGGCGGGCCAGGCCGTGGCGACAGAGGTGCTGAACGGCACACGCGGCACGGTGCGCGCCTACCTGCGCGATCTGCCGCGCGCCTATCGGCTGGGCCATTACCTGCGCATCGAAAGTTGGCTGCGCCGCGCGATGAACGCGGTCGGCTCGAATGCCGACCTGGCGGCCTTCTATGGCGTCTTCGTCGCCGCCGAGGGGCAGGCCGTGCTACGGCGCACCCTCTTCGAGACGCCCATCGCCAACATGGATAACGCGCTCTTCGGCATCATCCGCCAGTGCATCGGGCGCTCGCCGGTCATCTCGCGCGCCTTTGCCGGCGCGCTCTGGCAGCGCCTGCTACCGCCGCGCCCCGTCGCGGTCGCCTCGTCGCCACGCGGGCGGGCGAAGTAAAAGAGGGCATCAAGAGCAAGCCACGCGCAGGCATCATCAGTGACATGGCCCAGGCGCTTCGTCTATGCTCCGTCACTTGTTTTTTCGTGTGTCCCAAAGTTGTTACGGGCGCGGGCATAGGAACCCCATCCCCGTGCATAGCTCTACGCCTTGCCGCTCCGCCGCCAGCGATGCGCCTGCCGATCACTCGGCCAGCGCGGGGGCCAGGTCGGCCAACTCTGGCTCCGGCAGCGTCGCCGGCACACGGGCGAAGCGCGCCACCACCGGGCGGTGATCGGAGGCCATGTTGACCGGGCAGCCGGGACTGTCTTCGATCACCTCGCAGGCACGTAGCCGCTCGGCCAGGGCCGGTTGCGCCCACAGGTAGTCGATGCGCCCGGCGGGCTGGGGCAGCGGACAGGTCGGCGGCACGGCAGCGGCACCATACGCGGTGCGCACGCAATCGACATAGCCGGCATGCCACAACTGCGGCACAGTCCAGCGCGGCAGATAAAGATGCGCGGCGATCTGGAAAAGCCAGGCCAGCGCGGGCGTGGACGGGATGCGCCGGATCAGGGGCAGCAGCGGGTGCAGCGCCGGCGGCACGACATACGTCAGGTGCGGGTGGCCCTGCAAATCGTTGTGGGTGCGGGCGCGCTCGCTATCAAGTTCGATCACGCGCGCGAGCAAGCCAGTGGCGTTGAACGGCTCGCCGGGAGCGAGGGTATTGAAGTCACCCATCAACAGGTGCGGCACGCCGCGCGCCCGCGCCTCCGCCATGCAGTCGATGACCGTGCGGATCTCCGCCACGCGCTGCCGTTCTGCCGCATGCCCGCGAAAGAAGTCGGCGGTGAGGTGCGCGACGAAGATATGCCAGGGCTGGGCCTCGCCGGGCAGGTCGATGACCGCTTCGATCAAGCCTTTCTGGAAGACGGGGCGGCCATGCTGCGCCCAGGTGCGGATCGGCCAGCGCGAAAGCAGCGCCACATGGTAGCCGGTGGCTGCGTAGCCGATAACGCACTGCATGCCCAGTCGCGCCGCCAGCGCCCGGCACGCCGCCGGATCGTTCACCTCTTGCAGCCCGACCACGTCCGGGGTCTGCTGGCGGATCACGGCTTCGATAGCGTTGATGCGTCCATCGCTGCCACCAACCAAGATGTTATAGGTCATGATAGTCAACGACGCATTGGTGTTCTCTGGCATTACGGCTGCTCCCTGCGGGCAAAGATGTACTCTGTATCTAGAACGCAGGAACAGCGCCAGGAGCAACAGACCATCCGCCAAATGGGCTGATTCGTATGGGGGGCTAGCGCCCCAGGGCGCGGGTGAGCCAGCGCAGGGGGCGCGCACTTTGCTGCCCAGTGCGCGTGAAGGCCGGATCAACCGTGGGGTGGACATTCCTGTCCGCCGCAGCCTTCGTGGGGTGGACATTCCTGTCCGCCGATCCAACCGTGGGGCGGACATTCCTGTCCGCCGTGTGACAGACAAGAATGTCTATCCTCCAGAATGTCGTGGGCCGAGCGTGCCTGCCTGCCGCCGGGGCGATGGGCGTGGGGCGCAGGTGCCGCTGGCGGTAGGCGTGAATGGCCTGGCTCATCAGGGTTGCCGTGCGGTAGCGCCGCTTCGGCTCGCGTTCCACGGCCTTGCGCAGCAAGGCTTCCAGGTCGGCGGGCAGGTGCGGGTTGCGCGATGCCAGCGTGGGCAGCGCCTCCGTGGCATGGCGCATGGCGATGGACACGGGGTTCGCGCCGGTGAACGGCGGCGTTCCGGTCAGCATCTCGAAGAGTACCACGCCCAGCGAATAGATATCGGTCTGGGGTCCCAGGCGGTCGCCGCGCGCCTGCTCCGGCGCGAGGTAATCGGCGGTCCCCAGCACGATGCCGCTGTGCGTCAGCGCGTCGCCATCCGCCAGGCGCACGATGCCGAAGTCCGTCAGCCGCGCCCGCCCATCCACCGTCAGCAAAATGTTCTGCGGCTTGATGTCGCGGTGGATCAGGCCGCGCGCGTGCGCGGCAGCCAGCGCCGCGCAGATCTGATCGGTGATCCCCAGGGCGCGGGCGACCGGCAGCGGGCCGTGGTCTGCGATGAAGCGTTTCAGGTTCACGCCGTCCACGAATTCCATGATCAAAAATTGCTGCCCGCGCTCGACAATGAAGTCATAGATCATCACGACATTAGGATGCGCGATCTGCGCCGCCGCCTGGGCCTCGCGCCGAAAACGCGCTGCGGCATGCGGATCGAGCGCCGGTTGGTCCGCCGGATGCAGCGCCTTGATGGCGACATAGCGCCCGATGAAATGATCCCAGCCGCGCCAGACCGTCGCCATGCCCCCGCTGGCAATGGGCGTGATGGCTTCATAGCGCCGCGCGACCCAGCCAACATCGGTACTCGCAAAAGCTTCCATGCGGCTCCCTCCTTGCCATCCCTGGCCGGCACCATCATCTCATCTTTTAGCATAGTATCGGCCAAAAAATGCGCGGGAACATTTGCGCGATCATGCGCGTCATTCCCACTGAATTCCCGTTGAAGAAGTAGTGATTTGCACCAAAGGAGCAAGCATCAATGCGACAGTTGTTGAAGGTGATATTGCCGGCGCTCGTGGTCCTGGGGCTGAGCTTCGCGCTGGCCGCGCCCGCGCTGGCCTGCGGGGGCTTGGTCGCGCCGGATGGCGCGGTGCGCCTGGGTCGCGCCACGACCCTCGTGGCGTATCATGCTGGCGTCGAGCATTATATGACCAGCTTCGAGTATCAGGGCGATGAAAAAAATGTCGGCTGGATCGTCCCCCTGCCCGCCATCCCTGCTGCCATTCAGGAGGGCGGCGCGTGGACCTTGCAGCGCCTGGAACGCGAGGCGAACCCCCCGCCGCCGGAGCCGATCTTCGCCGCCGGCGTCGCCGATGTTCGTGCGCCGGTGACGATCATCCAGCAGACGACGATTGAGGCGCTGAATATCACGGTCATCAAGGGCAGCGGGCCGGCGGTCATCGACTGGGCGACGGGCAACGGCTTCGCGGTGAATGCCGACGAGCGCGCCCACCTGCTGACCTATGCCCAGGCCAGCCCGATCTTCATGGCGGCGAAGTTCGACACGAGCATTATCCAGCAGCGCCACGAGACACAGGGCGACGGCACGCCACTGCTCATCACGATGCACCTGGCGCACCCGTGGGTGCCACTGGAAGTGCTGGCGTTGGATGGCCAGCAGGTGCAGGCCGATCTATTCTTCCTGACCGATATGCCGCTCAACACCAGCGATTTCGCCGCTACCGTCGGCCAGTCACCAGTGGGCAGCGCCGTGCCGGGCGCGACCGGCTTCAAAGTCGCCTTCCAGGAGCCGATGAACGCCTCGCTCTACCACGATCTTTCGACCGACCGCAACATGGGCTGGGTGCATAACGGCGGCTGGCTCACCTATCTGACGCTGAACGCGCCAGCGGAGCAGGTGACGTATGATCTTGGCGTCACCAGTCGCGGCGTCATCCGCCTGGCACCCTACGGCACCGCGCCGATGGCTATCGGCGGGACGAATCCCGCGCCGGGCTGGCTGCCGCAGTTCCCCATCGGCACGCCCACCGCCGCGCTCCTCATCCTCAGCGCCGCCGCGCTGGCCGCGCTCGTCGTCGTCCTCATCCGCCGTGCGCGGCATAAAGCGGCCCCCCTCGCCGTGGGCGAAGCCACTGGGGGCAATTGACGAGCAACGGGCGATCTCACGCCCGCCGGGGGGTTGGTACCGCTCGCCGCACGCCCGCCGGGGGCAAGAGTCCCATGCCAGCGCACGGGGGCCGGGGGCTGAACCCCCCGGCTCGGAACAGGAACCCCTCCGGGCTAGGACGCGACGTTCATGATCCTCCTGCCATGCGGTCTGTAGGGGCGTACCCTTGTGGTCGCCCTGGTTCTGGGGCGGGTCGCCCTGCGTCGCGGACTCGGCTCCGAACCCGCGTAGGCGGGTTTCGTGGCGGCACGCCCCATCGGCGCGGTTTCAACCGCCCGCCGTCCCCGCCCGCCGTCCCCGCCCGCCGTCCCCGCACAACCGCCCGCGTCCTCGGCATTCCAATAATCGCTCGCCAGCTTTTATTTTATTGCACCTCGCGTTGCACGCCGGTGAAGCTCCACGCGCCGACGTGCAGGGCGGGGGCCAGCACCGGCACGTAGTCTTTCGCCAGCCGTTGCTCGCGCCCGATGCCGCGCACGTCGCGCAGTGCCTCGAAGATCCCCTGCACGAAGCGGAAGGATTTCACGGGGCGCGTCACCTCACCATGCTCGATCAAGAACGTGCCGTCGCGCGTCATGCCAGTGAAGATCGCCTTGACCGGATGCACCGGATTCGTGTAGTGGAAGCGCGTCACATAGATGCCGCGTTCGACGCCCTTGATCAGCTCAGCGAGCGATTGATCGCCGGCGGCGAGCGCTAGGTTCAGCGCCAGTGGTCCCCACGTGTTGGGTGCGGGCAGCGCGTTGCCGGTGTTCGGCTGATCTTCCAGCAGCGCATTGAAGCTATCGGAGATGACGGCCTTGGCCGTGCCGTGGTCGATCAGCGTCGTGCGCTGGATCGGCTGGCCCTCGAAGTCGAAGCTGGCGGCCATCGTCAGCGGATTCAGCGGATCGTTGGCCAGCGTGATCGCGGGCGCGGCCACCGGCTGGCCCAGCCGTCCGACGAACGGTCCGTGGCCCTCGCGCTGCGCCTGCGCGTTCAGCCCCATGAAGGCGAGATTCTGGATCATCTCGGCCACGGCATAGGTATCCAGCACCGTCTCGTATTCGCCGATCTCCAGCTCAATCGGATTGCGGCTACGGTCCGCCGTCTCGACCGCCTCGCGCGCCATCGCCTCCACGTCGAAGGTGCTGGCGTCCGTCCCCATGCGCTGCGTATAACCGGAGCCGTTGTCGTCGGCCATCACGACGGCATGGCACTCGGCCTCCGTGCGCGGTTCATAGGCCCACACGCCCAGCGAATTCGCCACGGCAATATGCTGCACGTTCGTCTCGAAGGCACCCGCTGCCTCGAAGCCTTTGTCCTTCGCCAGCTTGATAATCGTCTGCACCGCCTGCGCCCGCGCTTCCGGCGTGTAGGCCGCCGTGGCCTCGCTGAAGGCTGGCGCGTGGCTGAGGGGGGCCGGTCCAGGCAGCGAGCGCCATTCGGGATTTTCCGGCTGGCGGCGCGCGATCTCGCTGGCACGCGCCACCGTAGCGCGCAAGGTCGCTTCATCCAGCGCATTCGTGTTGACCACGCCGACCCGCTTGCCCACCACACAGCGGATGCTCACCTGCGCGTCTTCATCGGCCACGTTCTGGTGGATATGGTTGACGGCGAAGCGCGTCAGCGCGCTCTGGTTGCCCAGAAACAGCACCTCCGTCTGGTCCGCCTGGGAATAGCTCAAGATCTGCTGGCACAGCGCGCGGATGTCGCGCTCATTCAATTGCATCGCTATTTCTCCCACTGATTGTACCCATCGACAAATCCGAAGGTCGAACACGAAAGCCACGAAGCAACACGAAGTAACACGAAGTAACACGAAATTATTTCTTTCTGACTTTCGTGGATTTTTCGTGGCCTTCGTGTTCGATTCGTATCTCCTTATTTCAGCGCGCCCACTCCGGTGCGCACATCGCGGAAACGCGCCGGCGCGGCCCCATGCCCTGTGCGCATCGCCTGCATCGGCTCGCCCTTGCCGCAGTTCGGCGTCCCCCACACAACCCAATGGTCGCGGTCGCACACGGCGTCGCAACTGCGCCAGAACTCCGGCGTGATGCCGGTATACGTCGGATTCTTGACCATCGCGCCCAGCTTGCCATCCTTGATCTCCCAGCCGACCTCCGTGGCGAATTGGAAGTTCAGCCGCAGGTTGTCGATGCTCCACGAACGGTTGGTGCAGAGGTACAGCCCGTCCGCCGTGTCGGCGATGAGGTCGTCCAGCTTCCACGTGCCAGGTTGCAGACTGACGTTGGGCATGCGGATCATCGGCAGGCGGTTCCAGCCGTCGGCGCGCACGCAGCCATTGCTGCTCAGGCCCAGCAGCGGCGCGGTGTCGCGCGACATCAGATAGCCGGTGAAAAGCCCATTGCTCACGATATTGGTCGATTGCGCCGGCACACCCTCATCGTCCCAGCCGAACGATCCCAGCGCCAGCGGCGTCGTGGCATCCGCGACGATGTTGACATGCTCTGAACCATACATATAGTGGCCCAGTTTATCCGTCGTCAGGAAGCTCTTGCCGACGAAGCCAGCCTCCATGCCCAGCACGCGATCCAATTCGATGGGATGCCCACAGCTTTCATGCACCTGAATGGCAACCTGGGGACCATCGAGGATGATCGTGCGCACCCCTGGTTCGAGTTGTTTGGCGGTGAGGAGCTTGACGGCTTCCTCGGCGATGCGCGGCGCGTTTTCCGCCAGATGCATCGCCGTGACAAATTCATAGCCCGCCGTGCCGGCCTGGCGACCGAAGGAGTTGGGATAGCTGCGCTGCTGCATCTCGCCGCTCTGTGCATCCACCGCGACGGCGACGATGGCCGCGCCGCAATCATACAGCGTCTGCGTGACCGCGCTGCCCTCGGTGGACATAAAGAGCTTCTGCTCGCGGGCATACTCCATGTTGCCGGTGGCGACGGCGATGCCGGCGACGCTGCGCATGGCGGCGTCCGCGTCCAGCAGCAGGCGAATCTTGTCATCCAGCGGCACCTGGAACGGATCGATTTGGATCGGCGTCGTATAGGTGCCGCGCTGTGGTGCCAGCGGCGAGAGCCGCGCCGGCGTTCCGGCGGCCATGCCGCTGGCGCGGGCGATGCGCACGGCCTGCGCGGCCACGCGCTCGGCCTCCTGCGTGGTCATGATGGCGCTGGCGGCGAAGCCCCACGCGCCGTTGACCAGCACGCGGACGTTGAAGCCGCGCGCCGTGCCGCTGGCTATGCCATCGACATTGCCATTCTTGACAGAGATGCCCTCGGTCGTGCGCTCCACGACGCGCACGTCGGCATACGACGCGCCCTGCACCTGCGCCACATTCAGCGCGGCGGTAGCAAGATCGTTCATGAGGAAATACGCCCTTTCATAGTGTTCGCTTGTGGCTTTTGGGATGGAGACTGGCGTGAGATAGGCGGGGACGGCGTATGTGGGGTGGGAGACGCGGGCGGTTGAAACCGCGCCGGAGGGGCGTGCCGCCACGAAACCCATCGTCATGGGTTTCCGGTTCACCCACCGTACTGCTTCTCCCCAAACGCATCGTTCCCCACGCGCGGAAACGTTGGTCTGCTGGAAACCCGTGCAGACGGGTTTCGTCGCGCAGCGTTCAGGCGCGGTTTCAACCGCCCGCCGTCTCTGGCGTCGTTAGTCCGGCGACACGCCGGCGAAGAGGTCGTTTTCTGGACGCTGGGCGGGGATGCGCGAGCGCGTGAGCGTGAAATATTCCGTGCCGTAGGCGACCTGCACGAAGTCTTCCGGCATGCCGCCGATGAAGCGCGTGCTGCTGACCGCTTGCGTTTTGTGGGCGCGCAGCGCGGCGAGCTTCTGTGGCAGCGCCGAACGGATGTCGATGAAGGTCGTGATCGCATCTTCCGGC
Source organism: Ktedonobacteria bacterium (assembly GCA_027459785.1). Taxonomy (GTDB): domain Bacteria; phylum Chloroflexota; class Ktedonobacteria; order Ktedonobacterales; family JACDGC01; genus JAJPKG01. Next base: position 119,147 of record DAIDGU010000071.1, read on the forward strand.
GATCCCCACGGCGGGCGCTGGGGGTTTTCGGGATCGATGGGTTCGCCGCGCAGGATCGCCGTCATCTGCTTGGCCACCTGGCTGCCCCATGTCATCTCAAGACCCTTTGCCTGGGCCAGTTGGGCCATCTTCAGCATATGATCGCGCGAGTTGGCCGTCTCATAATACTTCAGCGGCTGCCAGGGCGGTGTGGCATCGCTCTGTTGCGGATACACATCCGTATTCGCCGCGCCCTCAAAGGCCAGCCGCGCGATGCGCGCCGCCATGATGTGGTCCGGATGCCCATAGCCGCCGACCTCGTTATACGACACCAGCACGTGGGGCCGCTCGCGCCGCACCAGTTCGATGAGCTTCGCCGTCGCCTCGGCGGGTGGCACATTGGTGAAGGCCAGCGCGTTCGCGTTCGCGCTCGTCCCCGCCATGCCTGAATCACGGTAGCCCAGCGAATAGAACTGCGAGATGTTGAGCGCCTTGACCGCCGCCGCCATCTCCTGATCGCGCACCAGCGCCAGCCGCTCCTGCGCTTCCGGCGAACCGGGTGCGCCGGCCTCGATCTCGATCTTCAGCGCGTCATCGACGATCTCGCCCTCCTCGCCGCGCGTACACGTCACCAGGATCGTCCGCGCGCCCCGCGCCGCATACAGCGCCAGCGTGCCGCCGGTGGAAACGGCCTCGTCGTCCGGGTGCGCATGCACCATCATCAACCGCAATGTCTGCTCTGCCACGTAGTCTACCCTCTCATGTCGCGTGCGAGCGCGCCCAGCCCCAGCCCGTGTAGACGGGCTTCGCGGCCATCGGCCCAAAGGCGCGGGTTTACCCGCCGGCTGCCTGCACGCGGTCGCACGTCGTATCTTACCTATTCAGTGATGCCACATTTGGGGGTGGGAGCGCAAGGCTTGCCAGGAAAACCTTGCTGTGTTATACTATGTCTATATTGGAACACCTGTTTGGCAAACGGGCATTAAGAGGAGAGCGGCTATGGGCGGCACATCGGCGATTGAGTGGACGAATCGCACGTGGAATCCGATCACAGGCTGCACCCGCGTGACACAGGGGTGCGACCATTGCTATGCTTTCACGCTACATGATCAGCGCCATGCGATCTATCAGAAGAATGAGGGCAAGTGGAGTCCTGCGGGGAAACCGATGCCGCTGCAATATAGCCGCCCCTTTGCCGAAGTCCAATTATTGTCGGAGCGGCTTGAGGAACCCTTGCGTGATCGCAAGCCACGTATGATCTTCGTCAACTCAATGTCCGATCTTTTTCATAGCGCGGTGCCAGATGCATTCATCTTCCAAGTGTTCAACGTGATGCAGCGGGCGCACTGGCATACCTTTCAGGTACTGACCAAACGCGCCGGGCGCTTGCGCCACCTGGGGCCGAAATTAGCGTGGCCGGCGAACGTCTGGATGGGCGTCAGCATCGAAAATGATCTCCTCACACCGCGCGCGGATGCCTTGCGGGCGGTGCCGGCTGCGGTGCGCTTCCTCTCGTGTGAACCTCTGCTTGGCCCACTACCTTCGCTCGATCTCACCGGATTGCACTGGGTCATCGCCGGCGGCGAATCTGGGCGCAGCGCGCGACCCGTGCAGCGGGAATGGCTGACGGCGCTACGCGATCACTGCCAAGCCGATCATGTCCCCTTCTTCTTCAAACAATGGGGTGGGCGCACATCCAAAGCCGGCGGGCGGCTGCTGGATGGGCGGACGTGGGACGGTTATCCCTACGGCTCCAAGATGCACTAACGATCGTCTTGCTTCTCACAGCTAAGTAGTGTATACTAATCATAATACACAAGCTTACGACGGAAAGTGAGATGAAGTACGATGCCACCTAAAGATACGTTGTGGGATCTTGATCCCCATACTCAGGCGAAACACATCATTCTTGAAAAGTATTTAAGCGCTTGGATTCCCATTCTTTCGAGCAACTCCGAGAGATTAGTCATTTTTGATGGATTTGCTGGCCCAGGTGAGTATAAGAATGGCGAACTGGGATCGCCAATTATAGCAATAGACACTCTTTTGAAACATAGTGCACGGCTTGCTAATCAGGTTGAATTCATTTTTGTTGAAGACGACGCTAGGCGACGAGAACATTTGGAGAAGCTGATTCAGAAAAGATATCAGGTGCCGATTCGCTATCGAATCTTTGCAGGGACATTCATCGATACCTTGCCTAATGTTTTGCAATATGTCGATAGTAACCGTACCTTTGCACACACCCCCACGTTTGCTTTGCTAGACCCTTTTGGCTTTTCACACACGCCTATGGATACGATCACCCAATTGATGCAGAGACCAAAATTTGAAGTTTTGATAACGTTCATGTATGAATGGATTAACCGCTTTATCGATGTAGACTACACCGATAAAGCGGAACAATATGATGGTTTATTTGGCTCACCAAATTGGCGTGAGCTTGTTGATAGCTCAGCCAATCCGGCAGAACGTGAACAGCTTATCCATGATTTCTATCGCAATCAATTACGCACAGCAGCCAATATTCGATATATCCGTTCCTTTGGTATGCAAAGCGAACGAGGGGGAACAGTCTACTATCTCTTCTTCGGTACAAATCATCTTCTTGGTCTTCGCAAAATGAAAGAAGCGATGCTACATGTTGCACCAAATGGTACTTATCAATTTTCCGATAGGACTGATCCTAATCAACTTGTTTTTTTCAACCAACTCGACTATCGTGTTTTGCAGCAGCAACTAAAACAACAGTTTGCGGGACAAACCGTATCTTTAAAGGCTATTGAGCAATATGTTCTTGAAGAGACCCCCTTTATAAATTATAAGAAAGAAGCTTTACGACCATTGGAACTAGCATCACCACCAGGAATAACGGTAATATCAAGCAAGACAAATCGCAGCAGGGGTACTTTTGCAGATGTGAACGAAATAAAAATACACTTTCCTTGAAATTAACTCCTTTCTGCACACCCTAATCCGCTTCAAACACCATAACCTCCTTGCTATCATTTTGGATATATGCCAGCGCGGCGGCCAGCCAACGTTGATACCAGGCGAGAAACGGCAGACGTGGGATCGCGATGGTTGTGGGGATAAGCGTGAAGCCCTCGGCACGGTAAGCGCACGCGAGAAACGGCAAGGGCATGATGCCCTGATCACTCACCCGACTGTCACTCCACATGTGGCCGCGTTCCGGGCCGCTGATGACTAGATGGCGGCAATGCCCACAGCCCTCGTGTGCCAGTCGGAGCGATCCCTGGATATGGCGGTCATCAAAATATGCTTCCTCGTCCATGTGGCTAGCGGCTGGGGCGAGCCTATCTGCTTTCCGGGTATTCCACCAGTCGGGCGGCTGCACACCATTCCACCAATGGCGATGCGGAAAGGGCTGCGCCAGCAAGCTTTTCTCAGCGAAGACGACCGCATTTTTCAGGGAGGCGAGGCCGGTAAACGGTCCCGCGCCACCATCCCCGATGTACTTGATGAACGCACGATAGTCGTCCGGCAACGTGACTCCATATGTCTGCTCGAAGGTGAGGATCGCGCGCTCAGGCAGGCAGCGATTGAGGCGATAGCGATGAAAGGTCGCGCCAAAAATCCGCAAGGCATGATCGGCGTCGCGGAGCCGCGCTAATTGCTGGCGCACGGTAGCGAGGGCATCCATCGCGCATCTACCTCTGGTAGCGCGTCGAGATTCCCGCGCGCAGCCAATTGCGCACCTGCGTGGCGAAGTCGTCGGCCTCTTCTTCTTGCGGCAAACCGCCGCTGTGGTCGAAGATCGCCAGTTCGGCGCGGCCATTGCGTTCCAGAAAGGCTTCGGCGTTCTCGATGGGATTCTGCACGGCGTCGCGGCCCCAGCAGAGCAGCGTCGGCTGCGCGATCGTCTCGAAATCGTCGGCGATATTCAGGTTTAGCATGCCACCGATGAAGCTGGCCGCCGCGTAGCGTGCGTTGGGCTGGTGCGCCATCGCATAATAGGCGTCCACGATGTCGTCCGTCACTTCGCTCTTATCACGGTACGCTTGCTGCTTCAGATAATAGCGGATGCCGGGACGCGACACCAGCAGATTATACAGCGACATCCCCACCACCGGTGTGCTGATGAGCTGGCCCCAGAAGCGCTGGCCGGACTGCGGTGCTTGCGCCAGCAGATCGATCCCTGTCGGCTCGATCAGCGCCAGCCGCTCGAAAAGGTCGGGCCGCTGGGCGACTGCCTTGATGGCGAACGCGCAACTGAGCGAACTGGCCACCAGATGCACCGGATGATCCACCCCCCCCATCACCTGCTGCACGAAATCGTGAATGAACTTCACGTACAGATCAGGATGGTAGACACGCGCCCGCCGCGCGGAAAGGCCACAGCCAGGGAGATCCGGCGCGAAGACGCGGAACTGGCGCGCTAGCAAGGGAAAGACCCGATGGAACTCGAACGACGACGCGCCAGCATAGATGCCGTGCAGCAGCACCACCGCCGGCCCCTTCCCACTGACCGTATATGAACACGCGCCCTCGCTCCAGCCATACTCTTGCGGCGCGACGCTCAGCGGATTTTGCGGTGGCGGGGCGCTACGGTTTACCAGCGCGTTCAGCGCCGCCAGCGTCAGTGCCGTGGCCGCAGCACTCGCCGCTGCGGCTCCCGCCGCCCGCGCGGCCTCGCGTGAAAATGAGGAAGGCATGCCGGATTTCTCCTTTGTTCCAGAGCGGTGCGCCGCTCGTGCATTCGTTGCTGTTCCTTTTATTATATCCCTTGCGCACGCACGCTGCATCGCCCCAGTTCTGAATACTACGGCGCGCACGCCAAGTGGGCTAGTCATCCCCAGCGAACAAAAAGCGTTGCAAGGAAGATGCCGAACTGCGCGTGGCATGCTTCTAGCGTTTGTGATACACTATCTCTCAAACACCCTGCCATCAGCAACTTGACAGGCGTGATATGGTACACCGTTTGCGGAGAGATTGGTAAGGGTGCCTGCAAGATCATCCTTGTGACCGTCAGCGTACCCTTTTGGCCTATAAGGCGAACAATCCTTTGTGAAGGAGACCATGCGGTGGTATTCGTTCGTGTGCCAGACACGCCAGGAGGAGTGCAAAAGCTATCGGATGGATGGATCACAGTAATCAGCGTGAATGGTAACTATAACAATGCTGTCTGCTTTTGATATGGTTGAACTGGAACACGTGCAAGAGGCGCTGGCCTGGTTGCCCGCACCCGCCTGGCTCTATGATGCGCGGGGACGGTTGCGTGCCGTGAACGCCGCCACGTTGCGTCTTTTCGATGTGCCGGATTATGCGGCGCTCGTCGCGCTGATCGGTGCCGCCCTGCCGGAGCAGATGCTGCGCCTGCGCCCGCGCCTGGCTTCCGCCTCCGTCATCGCCAGAGCCACCGAAGAGAGCATCTATAGCTTCACGCCCGACCGCGTGCGGTTCGACGGCAGCGTGGCGGCATGGGGATCGGCCCGTCGCCGCGAGCAGGCTGCCGCCTTGCGCCAGGACGAAATGCCCATCGCGCGCGCACTCAAAAAGCGCGCCACCGCCGAACAACTGATCAGCCTACAACATCCGACCCATGAAGCAGAGATCATCGTGCGCGCCTCGGCCATGCCCATACTTGAGAACGACCGCGTCAGCGGCGTGATCATGCTGACCATCGACTATACCAACGAGATGCTACAAGATGGACGCCGCGATGCCATCCTCGCCCTGGCCGGCCACGACATCCGCAATCCTCTGACGCCGGCCCGCGGCTTGTTGCAGCAATTGCGCATCAAATTAGGGCGCGAAGGCGACCGCTTCACCAGAGAGATCGACTACATCGATCGTGTGCTCGCCCAACTCGACCGCATCAAGCAGATCGCCGCCGATCTGGATGCCATCGCCGTCAACAGCCGGGGCGACGCCACCGCCTCGATGGCCACCTGCGACCTCGTCGCCCTCTGCCGATTGGTAGCCCAGCGCCAGATGGAGCGTCACCCCGACGTTAGGATCATCGTCAAAACGACCGCGCCGGAGATGAAGGGCGTCTGGTCGGCCTTGCACCTGGAACGCGCGCTGGTGATGCTGCTGGATAGCGCCGTGCGCCACACGCCGCCAGGCCGCGCCGTCACTGTGCGCCTGAAACCACAGCGCAATCAGTTCAAAGTCGAGATCACCGATCAACGCCCCAGCCTCACTCCCGAACATCTGGCGACGCTGCGCAACATACTCAGCCGAGGCGGAGCCGCCCTGGCGCTCACCCACGGCTGGGATCTCGATCTATCCACGGTGCAGACGATGCTGGCGCTCAACGGCAGCCGCCTCAACATCACGAGTACGACGCGCGGCGGCACGACGCTGTGGTTCGCCCTGCCCGCCCCCCTGCCCGATCCGGAGTATTGATTTCTTTCGGTCAGATATCCCCCAGCGTGCGGCGGCATTTCTGCACCAGCGCCAGCAGCAATTCGCGCTCGGCCCCGTTGAGGGGCGCGAAGATCTGCTGCGCGGCGATCAACTGGCCCTCGTTGCGGGCGCGCTCCATAATGCGCCGGCTCTTGGGCGAGAGCCGCACGAGATAGCTGCGCCCATCGCCCTCGCGCCGCGCGCGCTCGATCAGGTGGTGGCGCTCCATCACATCCAACATGCGCGAAATTGTCGTTTTGTCGCGCAGCCCATAGTGGGCCAGGTCCGACGGCGTCAGCCCTTCCGGCGCGCTGCCCAGGCACAGCAACAGATGCCACTGTTCCGGCGTCAGTTCGGGGTCCAGCACCTTCAGGCGCTCCAACATCTCATTGCGCACGAGCTGGCTCAGTCGATAACAATTGTAGCCTAAATCGAAATCTAAAATATTTGGGCGTGCTTTGCGTGGCGTTGCCGTCGTCATCAGGGTTCCGCTCCTCTTATCAGCTACGTTACAGATCGGTTTTGCTGCCGTCAAACGTGATTGGTGACGCAACTCTTGTACCTACAGTACGATCTGGTTGTGCAAGATTGCAAGGGTATGGGAAAATAAGACCGGACGCTTTCGGGCTAGCCCCTTTGTTCTGGCAACGCTTTGGCAGTTCAGCATACAATGGGGTCAGTGAACCAACGCGAATAGGATGCTGCCCATCATGACCACACCATCTGATCCATCCGCGCCCGCGCCTATGCGCACCCGCGTCACCGACCTGCTGGGCATCGCTTATCCCATCGTGCAAGGCGGCCTGGCGCACCTTTCGCTGGCACCGTTGGCGGCGGCGGTCTCGGCAGCGGGCGGATTGGGGCAACTGGGCGTCGCTTGCTATGCCACGCCCGCTGAGTTGCGCGAGGACATCATGCGCTTGCGCGCTCTGACGGATCGCCCCTTTGGCGTCAACTTCCCCATCGGCATCAAGCCGCTGGATGACTTCCTGGCGGTCGCGCTGGCAGAGCGCGTGCCGGTCATCTCGCTCACCGGCGGCAATCCGGAGCCGTTGCTGCGACGCATTCTGGCGGCAGGCCAGGGGACGCGGACGCTGGTGCTGGTGGCCGGCGTGCGTGCCGCGCGCAAAGCGGCAGAGCTGGGCGCGGATGCCGTGGTCGCCGTCGGCTTCGAGGGCGGCGGCCACCTGGGGCGCGACGACATCGGCACGCTGGTGCTCGTCCCGCGCATCGTCGCGGCTGTCACCATCCCCGTGCTGGCCAGCGGCGGCATCGCCGACGGGCGCGGGCTGGCGGCGGCACTGGCGCTGGGGGCCGAGGGCGTGGAACTGGGGACGCGCTTCGTGGCCGTGCAAGAGGGCAACGCGCACCAGCACTACAAGGATGCCCTCGTCGCCGCCACCGAAACCGATACCCTCGTCATCGAACGCAGCATCGGGCGACCGGCGCGCGTCCTGCGCTCCCCCTTCGCCGAGGCGATCCTCGCGCGCGAAGCCGAACTGGCCGCGCACGGCGCGGACCGCGAAGCGACCCTGAGCGCGATCCTGCCCTTCATCCTGGGCGCGAACAACACCCGCGCGTCCCTCGACGGCGACCTGGACCACGGCTTCGTCTGGGCCGGCCAGGTCGTCGGCCTGATCAACGACATCCCCACCGCCCAGGCGCTCATCTGGCGCACGGTGACGGAAGCGCGGGCGCACGCACAGCGCATGGCCCAGATGTAGCAAACCACGGAGCGAATTGGCGCTTCTTGCGCTATACTAAATACAGGTATTCAAAGGAGCAGAACGATGGGTATACAAATCAGGCGGTCTTAGAGATTGCCCTTTTCATCGCCAGCCATCCGACACCGCAACAAGTCATTGATTTTCAAGCTTCGCCAGACGTACATGAGCGCGCCTATGCCCTGATCGCTGCCGGGCGCAATGGGACGATCTCTGCGGAAGAGCGCCAGGCATTACCCCTCCAGGTGGTCTCCCTACCGTCGCGGACTGGAGCTAGTCCACGCAGGGTGGAATTCGTGGCGTAGCCCCTAGGCACACAAATTAATTTCAACCGATACCGCTCACTCTTTTTGAGGAGAACATATTCGTTTATGCCATCAACCTCCGTTATCCCTCCGCTCCCTCTGGTCGATAGGTCACTCCTCCGCCGCACCGCCGGCCAGCCCTGTTGAGTCGGTGCTTTCGAGGTCGTGCGGTGCCTGGGTGGCAGTGCCAGCCACGCTTTGCCCATAGACCACGCGCTTGCCGCGCAGGAAGGAGGCCGTCGCCGCGATCAAGCAAAGGCCGGCGGAGACGTAGAAGACGGCGTGCAAGCCCACCATGAACGGCCCCGCGATCAGGTTCGGGAAGAACGACTTGCCCAACAGCGCCGCCTGGTTTGCCGGCGCGATCTGTTGCAGCACCGGGGCCGGCAGCAGTTGCGCCACCGGATTATAGCCCAGGAACGCGCCGAAAAGTGCGGCGGTCGGCGGCAGATGCGCGATCTGCGTGGCCGTCCCCGCCGGCACGCCATAGGCCGTCAGGCCGTTATAAAATGTTGTGGGCAAAGCCGCAGCCAGCCCTGCCGTGACGATGCTGAAAAAGACCCCGATGCTCATCAACATCGCCCCGTTCTGGAACGTCGCGCGCATCCCGGATGAGACGCCACGCTGCTCCGCCGGCACGCTGCTCATGATCGAACTCGTGTTCGGCGAGGCGAAGAGGCCCGATCCACAGCCCAACAAGAAGATCAACGCACCGAAGACCGGATAGGGGAAGTTCGCTGGCAAAAACGTCAGCCCGATGAAGCCCGCGCCTTGCACCAGCATCCCCGTCGTCGAAAAGACCCGCGCCCCAAAGCGATCCGAGAGGTAGCCGCTGATCGGCCCCATCAAAATGAAGCCGGCGAGCAGCGGCGTCATATAGATGCCCGCCCACAGCGGCGTCTGCTCGAAGCTATAGCCGTGTAGCGGCAGCCAGATCCCTTGCAGCCAGATGATCAGCATGAATTGCAGGCCGCCACGCCCCAGCGCCGACAAAAAACCCGCGATGTTGCCCGCCGTGAACATGCGGATCTTGAAGAGTTCCAGCCGAAACATCGGGTCGGCCACGCGCGTCTCGATCCAGATAAAGAGCGCCAGCAAAATGACGCCGCCCGCGATCAGCGCCTGCACGACCGGGCTGCCCCAGCCCATCGGCGCTGTGCCGTAAGGCTCGATGCCATAGGTGATGCCCAGCAGCAAGGTCGTCAGCCCTAGCGCGAAGGTGACGTTGCCATACCAGTCGATGCGCTGGTGCGCCTTGATCGTCGCCGTTTCGCGCAGCATCGTATACGCCCAGATCGTGCCGGCCAAACCAACGGGGACGCTCACCAGAAAGACCAGCCGCCAGTTGATCGCGGCCAGGATGCCACCCAGGATCAGCCCGATGAACTGCCCGGCGATGGCGGCGATCTGGTTGATGCCTAGCGCCCGCCCGCGTTCGTTCGTGGGGAAGGCATCCGTCAGGATCGCGGCGCTGTTCGAGAACAAGAAGCCCGCGCCGATGCCCTGGATGATGCGGAAACCGATCAGTTCCAGCGCCCCCGTGTTGCCCGTACTGGGGATGAAGGCCAGCAGCGTGCTGCCGATGGTGAAGATGGCGAAGCCCAGATTATACAGCCGCACGCGCCCGAACATATCCGAGATGCGCCCGAACGTCACGAGCAACGTCGCCGTCACCACCATATAGCCCAGCAGAATCCACAGAAAATAGCCGGATTCACCCTGCGCCAGCGGGTTGATGCCGATGCCCTTGAAGATCGCTGGCAACGCGATCAGCACGATGCTGGCGTCGATGCTCGCCATCAGCGCGCCCAGCGTCGTATTCGTCAGCGCGATCCATTTATAGCGCGGCCCCACCGGTCGCTGCCGGCGTGGCGTCGCGCGCGAATCAGCGGGAAGCCTCGTGGCTTGTATGCGAGCCATTGCAGTAACTCCACAGTACCAAATAATTGACGAAGGTCTTGGCGTACTTTATGCCTTTCGATAAGCACGGTTGCGGCCCTCTGCCCCGACCGTTTGCCAGCCTCACCTGCCAGATTGTAGCATCTTCATGACGTTTACGTCAACGTCAACGTGTGACGTACCGAACAAAACGAACGTGCGCTACAGCTAGGCATTGTGTTCCAGGCGCAAATATGGTATAGTGAGAGTGACGCATCGTACCGGCGGGAGAGCGTCCGCGAGCCGCCGGCTCGCGTTCCCGTTGGCGTCGCCCTGGAGAGGAGATCTCGATGGCTCTACGCACACCCGAACCATCGCAACGACCGAACCCCTTGGTTGGCTATCTGACCACTCGTGAAGCCGCTGAACAGTTAGGCATGAGTTATTGGCACTTCATGCACCTCGTCGAAGCCCAGCGCATCCCCGGCATTCGCATCGTTGATCGATGGCTGTTTTCCCCCGCTGATCTCGAAGCCTATCGGCGCTCAACCCGTTCTGGTGAGATCACGGAACTCGCTCGCCTCGCCCTTTCCTCCCCCGCCGTCACCCTCACCCCCCGCCAATTCACCATCTGTGAAGCCATCGTCAACGGCCAGCGCCCGGCTGACATCGCGCGCCACCAACAGCAATCCCGTCAGGCCGTACACGCGCAACTCACGTTGATCCGCGAGAAAGTCAACAACATCCAACTGTCTCCTGCGCCCCGGCCCACACGCCGCCGCCCCACCTTCCCCACCCACCCACCCCAT
>DAIDGU010000072.1 GCA_027459785.1 Ktedonobacteria bacterium
TCATGCAGATCCGGGGTGAACAGCACGCTCATAACTGCTCCCCCTGGTACGCGGCTTCCATCTGCACCGCTTGCCCCAACGGCGAGAGTACCACCACCCGCATGCGGCGCGTCTGGCCGCCCGGCAACGCGATCACCTGGCGCTGCCGCACAAACGCGCCACATCCACGTACCGCCCGGCGTTCCTCTGCCGTCAACCCCTCCCAGAACAACACCCGTTGCCAAAACACCCGCCCCAGCAACGCCCGTTGCAACGGAGTGAGGTGCTGCAACACCAACCGCACATACCCTTCATCCGCCGGTGTCTCCATCGTAGCTTGCTCCTTTACCAGAACGGGGACGGCCCCCCTGGCCGCACCTCAGCACTCACCGCGCGCCCGCCACCGCCCCCCGCAGCGGCTGCGCGTCACACCACGCCGTCACTGCCGCTAGCGCCTCCCCCGCTGTCAGTTGCGGAGCCGTGCGATAGCCCCCCGCCACCAGCCCGACGAAGCGCCCATCAGGCACCATCTCAATACGCAGCCCGTACCCCCGATACGTCGCCGGCCACACCCCCGCTGCCATCGCCTCTAGTGGCAGCATGCTGGTCCCCCTTGGCCCACCGCCCATCCTCTCACCTCTGAACGTCATCGCATCCCCCCTCGGCGGCATCCCGCCACGTCACCGCCGCCAACACATCCACGAGCCACGCCCCCGGCTGGACGCAGCCGACCACCAGTGTATCGGATGGCCCCTCGGCGAGGAAGACCGGCGCGTCTTGCCCGCTGCGATATACCACCAGCCGCCAGTGATTGGCATGGATGCCATGTGTCACCTGCACCTGATAGCCGTCCCACAGCACCACTGCCCACGCACACCGCCCCGGCGCGTCGAGATGCCATAGCGCAGCGGGAAGGGTCCCCGCCAAATGCACCAGCCGCTGCGCCACCTCCGCATAGGTCGGGGGAATTGGTGCCGGCACATCCCCGGCATGCAGCGTACAGAAGATATCAGGCAAGCCCGCGCAAGGCCGGCCCTGCTGGGCGAGGCAGCCTTTACACATCCCTGGCGTGCCACAGCGCAAGCACACCACCCACGCTAATTGCCCCCGATAGCCGCGCATCCAGAGGTGTCCCCCCGGCGCACACACCGCCCGGTGAATCACCACATCCGTTTGATCCGCCCGATCCGAGTTCAATGTCTGGCATTGAATGCGACGATCAACGCCCACGCCGTTTCCCCCCTTTTGCTTTTCCCTGCTTAAAAGGAACCACAGGCGGATCGGAAGGATAAGTCGGAAACATTTGTGCGGGATAGGGACGGACCGGTTCAGGTCCATACACCATACGGGCAATGCGTGACAGGTTCGCGGACTTACGACATTTGGACGCTGATGGCATGAGCAACCCTCCATACACAAGCACTCTGAATCACACTCAGAGACAACAAAAAGCCCGCATGCGCCAATCGCATACGAGCGTGAGAGGATGACAACCGGGAAGACAGCTTACCAACGATTCCCACAAAGGTGCTGCACGGCCTGATCATAAGTAGGATCAGGATGCTTGCCAGCATAGCGGAGCATCGTAGTTCGCGCGTCGAGTGGTTGCCGGGCAGTAAGCAAATGAGCATCCACGACATGCGTCAGCATCGGATCGCGCTTGCCCGATTGATACGCCCCACAGGGACAAGCCCAGCGCCCATGCCCTTCATCCCGTGAAAACGTCAGGATAAGGACGGGCTGACCATCAGCCCAAAGAGCATACCGCCCTTCTTTTGCGGTTTCCCGCATTTCAACCGCAACTGTTCGTATCGTGCGCTGAACATGTCCCATAACATCCCCTCCCACAACAGCAGGCATGATCAACCCGCTTTGGTTTGGCCTCTTCTTCGCTTTCGCTCCAAGGCGCTTTGTCTAAGAATAGGATACCTTTTAGGATGGGACGCTTTAACCAAATCGTAGGACTTTTTAGGACGTTTGTGATATAATCAAAACGTCCTAAAGGTGCAACGGAGGAATGAAAGATGACAAATGATCGCTTACGCAATGCGATGGCAACAAAACACATCAGCCTTGAAATCCTGGCACAAAAAACCGAGGTTGATCCCAAGACAACACAACGTTGGATAAACGGTAGAACGCCACATCAACGACATCGTTGGAAGATTGCTGAGATCTTAGGCGAAAGAGAAGAATATCTATGGCCAGAAGAAACCAATCAGACAAAAGGAAATACGACAGTTACCACTGAGATTCTAGCAGCATATGCACAGCGCACCGACGTTCCACCATCTTTATGGTGGGAACTAATTACAAAAGCAGAAAAGCAGATCGACTTCCTTGGATTTGCCATGTTGTTCCTACCCGAACAACATTCAGATCTTATGCCTCATTTAAAAGAAAAGAGCCAGAATGGCTGCCGAATCCGTATCGCCGTAGCAGATCCACACAGCCATTATGTACAAGAACGCGATGATGAAGAGGAGTTAGAGGGAACGCTTTCAGCACGTATTCAATCAACTATCCGCCATTTTAAACCGTTGCGCCAGACGCCAAATATCGAAATCGGTTTACACCGTATGCCGCTCTATAATTCAATCTTTCGCTTTGACGAAGAAATGTTTGTCACACCGCATCTCTACAAGGAACATGGTTCAAAAGCCCCGCTTTTGCACCTGCGGCAGTTAGGCCAACGCGGTCTCTTTAAAGACTTTGCTACCCACTTCGAGAACGTATGGGTTACAACTACACCAGTGGAAACAACACTTAAACAGCAGATGGAGGGCAAGTGAAGCATGAGCCGCATTGACTACCAGGATAACGCCACCGCGCCAAAAGCAAACACAATTGTTCCCGCAACATCAGCAATCATCCACAACGGACGAGGGAAGATACTGCTTCACCATCGCCGCGATAATGGTTTGTGGGCGCTTCCAGGTGGAACAATGGAAGTGGGAGAAACTGTAGCGGAGTGTATCAAAAGAGAAGTGAAGGAAGAAACTGGATTAGATATTGTACCTGTTTACGTTATCGGCACCTATAGCAATCCAAAACATGTAGTTGTGTTTAACGACGGCGAGGTACGCCAAGAATTCTCAATTTGCTTTGCTTGCAAGGTTATAGGAGGAACATTGCATGTAAGCGATGAATCAACCAATATCGGTTTCTTTTCGAGAAAACAAATCGAACGGCTTCCCATGCACCCCTCGATCAAACAAAGGTTACAAGACTATTGGACACGGAAGCGAGGAATTTTTTATTGATGCAAACCATAGAGACGTAATCGCTTCTCTGTACACTTTATATCCCATTCCAGCGAAGCATAGGCTTGTTCAAAGGAACGGAAAATAGGATCATCATAACCATATCGTTGCAAGATATCAATATATCGATCCTTTAATGTACATGGATGGCCGAGTGGACTTGAAAGAACATCACAGTAGTTGAGCGCCTCAGAAACCGCTGATTGCTCACGCGGATATACTTTTAGTTGATGATTGAGATGCAGCAATCTTGCAGTAAATCTAGCGCCGGTATGGTGAGCTATGAGCGAAGCAAGACGGCGATCTGCAAATCGCGCAACATAACGCGCCCCATCCAGAGGATGAAACCCCGTTTCAATCAAGTCAGGTGAGTAGCCAATATCATGAAGGTAAGCCGCAGCCAAAAGATACATACCATCTGTTTCTTGCAGTACAGGAATGATCTTTTCGGCCATCTGAACAACGTGTTGCACGTGGAGCCAACGATAACCCAGTGGAGATATCAGGTCGGACGCTGTTTCTTGCGCCCAAGTTACAGTTGTAAGCGAAATCAAAAGATTCCCCCTTGCGGTGTTGACAATGCAGTATCGCACCTCTAACATAGAGCAGCAACCGGCAGTTTCGATATTAGGAAGCAGAGGATAAATACCTAGCATGCGTGAAAAAGACTGAATACAAGCCAGATCATGAAAATTTTCTTTCAGAACATACATATAAACTGAGGGGTCAGCAGGTTTTGCTTGGGATTGTAGAAATTGAGCTTGGCCTGGATGCAGGCGAGGTCGTCGCCGTGGTCCGCGAAGGTCAACACGGCCTTCTTCAATTGCAGCGGATCGGGGATGTCTTCGGCGTCGAAGATGACGACGTACTCGCCGGTGGCGCGCAGCAGCCCATAGTTGCAGGCGCGCGGCTTGGTGCGCAACTCGCCATCCGGCACCGTCACCACCTCGAAGTGCTGGGGCAGCCCCAGCGCCAGGATGGCGTTGCGCGTGGCCGCGTCGTCCGCCTCCGTCAAGAACATGATTTGCAGCTTGTCGGCGGGGTAGTCCAGCGCGGTCATCGCTTGCACGAATTGCGGCACCACCTCCGTTTCCCGATAGAGCGGGCAGAGAATGGTATAGCGCGGCCAGGCGGCATTGCGTAGCGCGCGGACCACCGCGTCGTCCACCCGCGCTTCCGGCGCGTGGTTCAGCGTGCGCGCCGCCAGCCAGGCCGTCAGCGACAGATCGCCGACATAGACGATGGTGACGAGGGCGAGGGTGACGACCAGCGTGGCGATGCCCCACAGCGCCAGTCCTGCCGCCCACGCCAGTACCAGCGTGATCAACACAATCGCCTGCCAGCGCGTCAACGTCTGCACCGCCGACTGATGCTTGCCCAGCGAGGTGAAGGTCTGCACGTGGCCCCACCCCCCGGCCCCCTCCCCATCGGAGATGGAGAGGGGAAGATCAGCGGCAGCCATGCCCAATGTAGATGAGATGATCGGCCCGTGGGGCCGCCCGGCGGGTAAACCCGCTGGGCTTCGATCACGAAGGCTGCCTGCGCAGCCTGGGACGGGCGTGATCGCGTCCTGCGCATTCCCCGTGGGGCGGACATTCCTGTCCGCCTCGTGGCCTGCTGGTTGGTGGGCTGTGTTATGGGTGGTGTCCTGGTCCAGCCAGGCGCGGTATCGCGTGATCTCCGCCGCCTGCTCGATGCTGATCGGCGGCTGATTCGCGCGCCCGTCTTGATCCCCCTCTCCATCCGCAGATGGGGTGTAGGGGCGACCCTTGTGGTCGCCCTGGGGGTGGGGCCGTGCCTCCCACGCGCGCACTTTGCCGGCGAGCGTGAAAAGTTCGCGGAAGGCGCGGAGGATGACGCGGATGTTGGCACCGGTCGCGGTGCCACGCGCGCGGGGATAATGGTGGACCGGCACCTGGACCAGCGTCGCGCCCATGCGCTGAAACTTCGCCAGGAATTCGGTATTGATCATCGCGCCGGTGGCTTCGATGGCCGCGCGGCGCACGAGGTCCGTCGGCATCAGCTTGAAGGCGCAGTCGATATCGCGCACGTGCAGGCCGAACAGCAGGCTCACCAGGCGCTTCCACGCCCAGGCATTCAGCCGGCGGACGGCGGGATCGGCGCGGTGCGCCCGATAGCCCAGCGCCACCTGCGCGTCGCCGCGCTCCAGTGGGATGATCAGGTTGTTGATATCGGCGATGTCGAACTGGCCGTCGGCATCCATGAAGAAGGTCAGTTCTTTCTGTGCCGCCGCGAAGCCGGTCTTGAGCGCGCCGCCATAGCCCTGATTCGGACGATTGTGGATGACGCGCACGCGCGCATCACGCGCCGCCAACTCGTCGGCCAGCGCGCCGGTAGCATCCGTGCTGCCGTCATCGACGATGATCACCTCGAAGTTCGGCGCGATCTGGCTCAGCGTGCTGATAATCGCCTGCACGGTCGTCGTGATATTCTCGGCTTCGTTCCACGCCGGCAGCACGACGGAGATGCCGCGCCGCGTGAGTATGCCGCTGGCGAAAGACGTAATAGGTAGCCTGGCCGTGTCACGGTCATACACAGCGGGATTAGGAGACAGGCTAGGTTCGGTGGCTGGGCGATGCAATGGGTGTTTAATGATCACGCACGTGTCCTCATACACAAATGGGAGATCATCCGTAAGCCCCGAAAGACTTGGTTACGTTGCTGGTGGGCTACTTACTCAGGTGGGCTACTGGCAATCCACGCTGGGTGGTTGTGTTGTAGGAGGAAAAGTGGGGGGGTACAACGCATCGGGTTGCCTCGGCAGGTGGTGGAGTGCGCCGATCCGTGCGTGTGTTCTAGGACTACTATACCTGAGCGGGGGACTTCTGTCAACGAAAGGTGGGACTCTTAACCAAGAAGTACCAGTACGGATAGTGTGCAAGAGCTGAGCGGCATTGCGCGCCTACCGCGCAGACCCAAGAGTGAGGGGGCAGTTTGTCCTTCAGCAAAAATTAAGCTAACACGGCTTGAACTTTCAGCTTCATCAGATACAGTGGAGATGGATTCACGCGATGGTTGATCCCGCGTGAAACGCGACAAACAGGTATGGAGCAGATGAAGTATGCAAGCGAATGATGATTTGCAGGCGCTGCCGGTACGCCCACAGGGGGACCGTTCGCCGCGCCGGCGGCGCGTGATCCTGGGTGGCGTGCTGGGCCTGGGCCTGGCGGCGGTGCTGGCCGTGGGCGGCTTCGCGGTGGTGCAGGGCGTGCATGCGGCGAACGCGACGAACGGTGCAGCCCAATTGCAAACGACAGGACTGGGCGCGGGTCCATGCGGCACGCCCACAGCAGGGCAACATCCCATCGGCACGCCGCCCGCCGGCGGTGGCCCGCACCGTGGTGGTCCAGGCGGCTTTGGTGGTCCAGGTGGTTTGGGTGGCCCCCACGGCGGCATGGGCGGCGGCGCGGTCACAGCGATTCACGGATCGGACCTGACGGTGGCCGGTGGACCGAATGACACCAGCACCACGGTGCATACCACCGCCAGCACGACTTATATGAAGGACTGCAAGACAGCCAAGTTCAGCGACATCGCCGTTGGCGACCGCCTGGGCGTGCGCGGCACGCGCAACAGCGACGGCACGATCACCGCGACGCGGATCGCCATCCTGCCGCCGAGTTTCGCCGGCGCAGTGCAGTCGAACGCGAACAACGTGATCACGCTCACCGACCGCGCCGGCAAGACGCACACGATTGATACGACCAACAGCACGGTCGTCACCAAAGGTCCGCAGACGACAGCCAAGCTGAGCGACATCATCAAAGGTACGCTGATCATGGCGACCGGCACGCTGAATGCCGATGGCAGCCTGGCGGCCACACGCATCGACATCCGGGTGCCACATGCGGGCGGCAAAATCACCAAGATCAGCGGTGATGTGATCACCGTCACGGGTCGAGATAACACGACGCACAAGATCGACGTGACGGCGACAACGACCTATGTGGATGGCCCGACGGGCAAGGCGACCACGCTGAGCGCGCTGAAAACTGGCGAGTTCATCGACGCCGAAGGCACACTGAACAGCGACGGCAGCCTGACGGCGACAACCGTGCGCGTGATGCCCACACCGCCCGCCGGCGGGCCGCACGGCCCCGGTGGCCCGCCCTTCGGCCCGTAAAGCGAGTACCGGTGTTTCTCCTGGGGCGGTTCCCCATCGTGGGGCGGACATTCCTGTCCGCCGTCCAAAACGGAGTATTTACCCGCAAAGGTTATATACCCAATTCGGGTCATCACCCTATCACCCGGAGGACAGACAGAGGATGACCGGAGGACAGACATTCCTGTCTGTCCGGCCCCGCTGACCACCGTCTGTACTCGCAACAGCTATTACGAATCACTCGGATTTACCTTTTTGTCTGGGCGCAGCGCATCGCGCCCTCGTCCTCGGCTTTCTCGTGCAGACGCTCGCTGTTACGTGGCGTGCGCAGGTGCGGGGAGCATCATAAACAATTGGGGAGCAAGCATGCGATCAATGACGTGGCGGCTGGGGGTGCTCCTGGCCATGCTGGCATTGGCAGCGTGTGGGCCGGCAACCACCGCCGGCAACACGGGGAATACGACGACGATCACGGTCACATCCGGTGGCTCTTCTTCTACCACTTCCACCACGGGAACGACCACAACCACTGCCGCGCCGGTGAGCCTTAAGGCGCTGCCGCTGGGCGACGGACATGTCGGTACCACGCCACAGGTAGGGTACGTTGATGCCTGTCAGACTTCATTTAACGGGGGCGGTGCCTTTAATGCTGGCCCGTGGATTCACGGCTCTACGTGGGATGAGACGGCGAAAATCGCTGTGCAGGGCAGCGTCAAGTGGCCCCAAGCCAGCTATCACGTCAGCGTTACCGGCAATCAGCGCATCATCACCACGATGGATGTGCCGGTAAACTTCACCACCGGCATTTTTCCCATCTCCGCCAGCGATCCCGCCTATGCGTATGATCGCAATCCCAATACGATTCAGCCACAGGCGATCACCTATACGCTGCCGGCCACACCAACCGTCGCCGCGTCACCATCCTGTGTGAATATGGGATCAATCGGCATTCTGTCGGATGGCGTGGTACTTTTCAACGCGCTAGATGGCGAGGGGCGCGACGCCGCCGCTCACGAAGTGCTGGATAGCTGCGGCGGCCACCCTGAACGCACCGGCCAGTATCACCACCACGACATCCCGCCGTGCTTGCTGGCGACCGCGACCGGCTCCTCCACCCTCGTCGGTTACGCGCTAGACGGCTTCGGCATCTATGTGGAACGCGACGCGCAGGGCAACCTGCTGACCAATGCCGACCTGGATGCCTGCCACGGGCGCACCAGCACGATCACCTGGGACGGCCAGCAGGTGAGCATGTATCATTATGTAGCGACGGCGGAATATCCCTATACTGTCGGTTGCTACAAGGGGACACCGATCCACATGGGGAGATAACGGCGGTTGGGAGACGGCGAGCGGACGGGTGGCGTGCGGTTGTCCCCGCCCGCTGTCCCCCACACCGATCATATCTTTGCAACCATCCGTTCCCACCCTATGCTATAACGGATAGAGACATTTCGCGCGAGGGGAGGGCGAGGCGATGGCGCAACATGGCGCGCAGCAACACGGCAATGATCGTGTCACGATCCTGATCGTGGATGACGAGGTGCAGATCGTCGAGTTCCTGCGCATGGGACTGACGTATGAAGGCTACCATGTGCTGACGGCGACGGACGGCGCGGCGGCGCTCCAGCAGGTGACGACAGAGCGGCCCGACCTCATTATTTTGGACGTGATGTTGCCCCAGGTGAATGGGCTGGACGTGGCGCGGCAGATGCGCCAGGCGCGCAGCGACACACCCATCCTCATGCTGACGGCGCGCGACGCCGTCGATGATCGCGTCAGCGGGCTGGATAGCGGCGCGGATGATTACCTGACCAAGCCGTTCGCCTTCAAGGAATTGCTGGCGCGTCTGCGCGCCCTCTTGCGGCGGCGCGGCATCAACACCGACCGCTATCTCGCCTTCGCGGACGTGCAACTTGACCGCGAGACCCGCCAGGTGACGCGCGGCCCGCGCGCCATCGACCTGACGCCGCGCGAATTCGATCTGCTCGAACTCTTCTTGCTGCACCCGAATCAGGTGTTGCCGCGCGACACGATCTTGATGCGCATTTGGGGCTATGATTACGAGGGGGAATCGAACGTGCTAGAAGTTTTCGTGCGCCACTTGCGCGAGAAATTGGGCGACGATCCCGTCCAACTGATTCAGACGGTGCGAGGGATCGGATATGTCCTACGCGCGTGATGTGCCGCAGATCCGGCCCTGGCAACGCTTGGCGCTGCGCTGGCGGCTGGCGCTGGCGCTCTTCGTGTTGCTGGCGCTGCTGTTGGCCGCGCTGGGGACGCTGATCTCCGCCACGCAGGAGCAGGCACTATTATCCAGCCAGGCGACTGCGCTGCGCGCCGAAGCGGTCGTGGCGACGCGCGCCATTGGTGGGCGCGGCCTGCACATAGCTGGCGACCCCGCACCGCCGAATACTGCACCACCCTTCGGTGGCCCCGGCGGCGCTGCCGGCGACTTGGCCTCCCAGGCGCAGGCGCTCGTGCGCCGGCTGGCCGGCCCCAGTCTGCGCGCCACCGTCATCGGCTCGGATGGCACAATCCTGGGGTCCAGTGATGTGCTGGCCCTGGATGTACCTCCGGCGGTGCAGCCCGGTACGGCAGCGCTGGAAGCGGCGCTTAACGCCCCAGTGAGCAACCAGAGTTACATACTCGTCGCGGTGAACGGCCAGCGGCAACTGGTGCTGCTGCTGCCGCTGGTAACGCCCTCCGGCCCCGTCGCCGTGCTGGTGCTGAATACCCCCACCGCGCCGCTGGATGCTTCCGTGGCGACGGTGCGCCTGATTCTGGTGCTTGGCATCGGAGTGGCGCTGGCGCTGGCCGCGCTGCTGGTGGTGCCGCTGGTCAGCGTCGCCCTGCGACCCCTGGCGGTGATGGAGGCCACGAGCCGGCGTATCGCGGCGGGCGCGCTGGATCAGCGCCTGGCAGAGCCGCCGACGCGGGACGAGATCGGGCGGCTGGCCCGCGCCTTCAACCACATGGTCGCCCAGCTCGAAGCGACGATCCAGCGCCAGAAACAATTCAGCGCCGATGCCTCGCATGAGTTGCGCACGCCCCTGACGGGCATCAGCGGCGGCTTGGAGGTGCTGCTGCTCGGCGCGGACGCCGGCGACCCCGACGCCCAGCGGCGCTTGCTGCGCGGCATGTATGCCGAGACGGCGCGCATGCAGCGCCTGATCGATGATCTGCTGACGCTGGCGCGCATCGACGACGGGCGGCTGGTCATGCGCCCCGCGCCGTTGCCGCTCGCTGCGTTCCTGCGCGAGATCTGTGAGGAAGCGGAACATCTGGCCAAGGGGCAAACGATGGTTTGTGATATCGCCGCCGTCAGCGACCTGACCATCACCTCGGATGCCGACCGCCTCAAGCAAGTCTTGCTCAATATCATCAGCAACGCCGTCAAGTTCACGCCGCCCGGCGGCACCATCACGCTCAGCGCGCAAGTGCTGGCACCAAAGGAAGTCGCGCTCAGCGTGCGCGACACCGGCGCGGGCATCCCCGCCGAGGCACTCCCCCACGTCTTCGACCGCTTCTATCGCGCGGATGCTGCGCGGGCGCGGCAGGGCCAGGGCCGCGAAGGCAGCGGCCTGGGGCTGGCTATTGTCCAGGCGCTCGTAACGGCGTTGGGCGGCAGCGTCACCATTCAGAGCGCGGCAGGCGCGGGGACGACAGTGAGCGTGCGGCTGCCACTGACCACAGCGGCAGGTACGGGCGGCGCATAATACACTTTGCGGATAATCAATATGGGTACCGGAGGACAGACATTCCTGTCTGTCGCTACGATCCCCCGGAGGACCGCCATGCCTGTCGGTCACACTTCCTCGGAGGACAGACATTCTCTATAACCCCGGAGGACAGACAGGAATGTCTGTCCGGCCTCGATGGCCACGGTTTTTACCCCAAATTGGGATAAAACCGATGTACCTCACTCATGCCAAGGAAGCTCTTCAAGGAAGAAGTGTGAGCGCGCAACATAGGGTTCGAGGGTTCGCGGATCACTGGGGATATCGGATGCATCGTAACGATTTTTCCCCTTGCGAAGAAAGGGACGGCTAACAAGGTAGCCTTCATTCAGCAATCCCAGCCACCGATCCCTATATTCAGGATCGGTATGAATGCGTTGAGAATAGCCATCGGCGGCAGGCGTTTTCCCGTTGAACGGCGCGACTGCTTTGAATGCATTCGGCGCATATCCAGAGACGGTATTAAACTGCTTGCAAAGGGCAATATCTTGCTTGAGTTGTTGCCACTGCGCCACAAACGGCTGTAGGCGTTCCTGGCAATAAGCACGCGCCGCATTGAATTGTGCGTTTGCATCCAAGGGCTGGCCAAGAGGCAACTTGCGCTCAGGAAAATAACGCTCCCATAATTCGTCAGCCACCACTTCGATGCTTACCGATCCCTTACTGACAGGGATGGGAGTAATGAAATCTCTGTGGCGCAGCAAAAAGAAACGCCAGGCATCTGGCTCGGCAATCTGCCCAAGTGGATCAGCCTCATCAGCGGCGAGCCGAAAAGCGAGCTTATTCAGATTGCCGATAGCGCTTTGCACCGCCTGCCAACGCATATAATTTGGTTGGGCGATGTTCAGGAAATGAAGTTGCTCTGTATCAACATTACGGAGCGGATCAGGTGGGCCGCCCCCCAGTTGTCGCCAAACCTCGCCCATTGGATAGCCCAAGGCGACGAGGAACACGCGATACATCATATAGAGTGGGGCGCGACGCTGCAAGATGCTTTGATTATTGACCGCATCGATGCGCCGCATGGTAGCTTTTTCTTGGAGCGCCAACCGGATGAACGTATCCGGTGTTGTGATCATATTTTTGGTTGTCGATATTCCCAGGAACATAGCTTCGTAGTCGGCATGATTCCAGTAAAAAGACTCCAAATCGCTCCATTCAACATCACGGCTGCGTAACCCAATCCCTCTACCGTGCTTGCTCGACAGCAAACGCGACGATGTCAGCGATGCGAGTATATCTACTGGACCATCACCAATATTTTCCAGTTGCAACCGAAAAATCGTGAATGGAGTTTCAATATGGGCTTCTTTTGAGGGAGCCGTCAATTGCAACGTACGATCGACGAGCACGTTGACCTCACTTAGGCGACGCTCCTCAATGGTGAGGTGATCCTCGTCGCGCTTTTCCCTGCTGATTTCCAGACGGAAGCGGCGCAACGAAAGATATTGAGTGAAAATACTCACGACAACGGATACGAGGACGACAAACAGGCCAAACAGGCCATACGACGAGAGTAATTGGTTGATGTTTGGTCCCACCGAAGTTCCCTTTCTTGAACGATTGTGGACACGCCTTCTACAAAATGCTTGCATAATTAGCATAACATACAATTGGTTATTGTTCAATAGTGTTGCAATTATTTCATTCTGTTTTGCCATAAAATGCATGGTAAAATGTGTTGACAATCGCAATGTACAAACTCAGCAGACCAAGCCATCTCTGTCTATTGGAGCAGACCGACATGGCTTTTCATGTGATTATAGTAAATACGAATGGCGGCGCTGCAAAATTCAGCGCCGCTCAGTGTTTGCATGCCAATTAGCCCTTGGGCAGTAGCGGGGTGATGCGCTTCTGGAGATCGGCATAGACATGGGGGATAGTGCGGGCGGCATCGATCACCTGGAACTGATATTTCTGGGCCATCTGGTCGAATTGCGCCAGGATGCGACCCTGATACGCGATGAAGCTGTCATACAGATCTTCGCCCAGGTGCAGATCCATGCCCGATTCCCAGAAGTCGAAGCCGCGCGGGATGATGCGCTGGACCAAAGTAGTGATATCCACTTTCAGGTAAAACACCGCGTCCGGCACCAGCGCCAACCCATAGACCTCCTCGATCCACCTGGGGTTCGCCGCGCGCACGACGGCCCGCGCGATAAGCGAATAGATGTACCGGTCGGTCAGCACGATGAAGCCGGCGCGCAGGGCGGGGAAGATCAGGTTTTCCAGCCGGTCGGCGAAATCGGTGGCGTAAAAGAGGTTCAGCGTCAGCGGCCCCAGCGTGTGGCCCTCTTTCGCCGCATCGATGCCCTTGCCCACCAGCGGCGAACGGCGCAGCCCGGTATCCACCACGGCATAGCCCGCGCTTTCAAGCCATGACTTCAGCAGCGCGATCTGCGTTGAGCGGCCCACGCCGTCCGTGCCTTCCACCACAAAGAGCCGCCCCAGCAGCGCCTGATCTTCGGCGGTGAGCGCCAGCGTGTTGCGGCCATAAAAGGCGAGCTTGGTCATGCGCGTGCCTCCTTGCCCTTGGCGGCGCGGCGGACCTCTTCGTGCTTGTGAATGCCTTCGAGAAACGGCTTGACGATGGCACGCATGCGGCGCTGCTGTTCGGGGATGGGCAGCAAGGCATCCATCACGGTCAGGCCGAATTCATCCACCATGCCGTCATATTGCTGCATGATCTCGCCCTGAAACAGCTTGAAGCTCTCATTGACATCCTGGGAGAGGCCCACATCCATGCCGGCTTCATAATATTTCAATTCCGCCCGCCCGCCCAGGATGCGCCCGATAGCGACATCCAGCGGCACGCGAAAATAGAACGCAACGGTTGGCTTGACGGCGAAATCATACAGATTGCGTACCCAGTCGGGCGGCACGCCGCGCGCCACATCGCGGGCGAAGGCGGTGTAGATGTAGCGGTCGGCCAGCACAATCGCGCCGGCTTTCAGCGGCGGGATGATCTGCCGCTCCGTGCGGTCGGCGAAGTCGGTGGCGTGGATGAGGCTGAAGGTTGTGGGGGTGAGCAGGTGCTTTTTCTTGCCGCGACTCGTCGTTTGTTTCACCAAGGGTGATGAGTTCCATTCGCTGAAAAAGACCGTATAGCCCTCGCTCACCAGCCAGCGGCGCAGGAGGTCGATCTGGGTGCTTTTGCCGGAACCATCGACGCCTTCCACCACGAATAGTCGTCCGGGCAACTGATGTTCACTATAGCGTTGAATCATCCTGTAAAGTCCTTCTAAAATGAGTAAGCCCTCCGTGTTGGAGGGCGGCGCTCAGGGGCGTTTTTCGGGTGGTCCCGCCGGGTGGGGCGACCCCGGCGGCACATGCTGGTCCAGATTGCCGGTGCGGACGAACCGTGGCAACCGTGGCGCGCTAGCATCAATCGCCGGCGTGGGGGGCATGGGCGCGGGCGGCGCGGATGGTGGCACCGGGCTGGGGCCGCCGCTGAACGAGGAGATCTGTATGGTCGGCGGCTCCTCGTAGGCACCGAATTCCAACCGCCCGCTCTGCTGCAACTGGCGCAGCGCGTCGCGCATCTCGCCTGCGCGGCTATAGCGGTCCTCGCGCTTGCGCGCCAGCGCCCGCAGGATGATGACTTCCAGTTCTTGCGGGATGCTCGGTTCCAGCAAGCTTGGCGGCACGGGGTTGCCCGCCGCGATGGCCTTGCTCATCTCCTGCAATGTCTTGCCCCGGAACGGTCGTTCGCCGGTGATCATCTCATAGAGACTGACCCCTAAAGCATAGATATCGGCACGCCCGTCGATTTTTTCACCCTTGAGATGCTCGGCGGGGACGTAATACAGGCTGCCGACGACCATGCCGGCGCGCGTGATGGTATACGCGCCGTCGATGCGCGCCAGGCCGAAGTCCAGCACCTTTGCCGTCACCCAGCGATCGACCATGATATTATCCGGCTTGATGTCGCGGTGAATGAGATGGCCGACATTGTGAACGTAGTCCAGCGCGTCGGCCACCTGCGCGCCGATCTCGACGGCCTGGACGACAGGGATGCGCTGGCGTTGCTTGAGTTGCGCGCCCACCGTCGTGCCATTGATGTATTCCATGACATAATAGAGCATGGCACCGTCTTGCCCGGCGTCGAGAATGCGAATGATGTGCGGGTGGCGCATGGCGCGCAACGCTTCCGTTTCGCGCGTGAAGCGGGTGATGAAAGAATTATCCGTTGCCAGGGCGGCCAGCAAGATCTTGACGGCGACGGGCTGCAAGGGCGCGCTGACATGGTGCGCCCGATACACCGCGCCCATCGAGCCGCGCCCGATCTCCTGTTCGATGATATACTGGCCGACTTGACGCCCTTCGATGCTTTCCATCGACAACTCCTTCATTGCCCGCTCGATCCCTGCTGTGCGTTTCAGATATGATCGTCCCTATCAATATCTAACGAAGAGCCGGCCCGTCTGTCACCTGGCACTCACATTTGTCCTGAATGTTGGTCAGGTGCGCCACATAGCGCGCCCAGCACCGCACCGAAGACGAGGTGCCGCGCCAGGTTCTGCGCGAACGGCACCGGCCTGGCCAACTTGGGCAGCGCCCCACGTCGGATCAGTGGGTGAGCGCGATCCACCAGCGGCGTCAACGGCCAGACGGTCCCCAGAAACAGCAGGCCGAAGACGATGCCCCGCGCCCACCCCGGACCACGCAGCCGGGGACGTATGACTCCATTATACACAAGTCCCAGCCCCGCGCCATTCGCCAAATGGATCGCCATGCCCAACCACGGCACGCGGGCCGTTTGGCCCCGCATGGCCGATTCCACCAACTGCACGTCATCGAAGCGATAGCCGGTCACGGCGATATCGGCATACATCTCGGCGGCATAGGCGACGGCAGCGACCGCCCCGGCCAGCGCCGCCTGTGGCTCAAGGAAACGCTCTGCCGCTGCCACCAGCTTATGCCGGCTGCTCGCCGAGGGGCGCTGGTGGGTGAGGAATGTCAGCATGTTCCACCTACTTTAAAATCGCTGTTACACGTTTTTCGGGTGATTAGGTAATGGAGGACAGACATTCCTGTCTGTCCGGCCTTGATGGCCACCGTCTGTACCCGCAATGGGTATTACACGTTTCAGAATATAACGCAAAATGGCGAGTTTTTCCCAGGGCTAGGCAGGTCAATCGTGAATCACGATGCTAGCTCGTTCGGCGATGGTGCGGGCCACGCGCTGAAAATCCCAATAAGCAACCTGAGCGGCGGCAAGTAACGAACCGACCGCCCCATCGGCAGGGGTGAGATCGAAAAATGCTTTTTGCGCCTCATAAGCCAAAGAAGCAAGACTGCGATAATCTTTGATTGATCCAAGATTGTAGGGATCATCGGAGATGGTTAAGTCTTTTGTGTACGATTCCTCTAACATGCTTGTATGATATGTCGGAGGAATCTCCTCCAGTGCGATATGGGCGAATGCTGAAGCGGGGTACAATCCCTGCGTACTATGCTGGTTTATGATGTAACCCGTATAGCGGGATCTATCCCACTGGGTATCATGAGAGGAAGCTGCGAGTTGTATTTCTGCTTGCCAGGCCGCTGAATGAAAAAAAGCCCCCACTTGGCGCAGCAGTGTCGTTGCCAGGCGATCAGGAATCACGGGGGTAATCAGATGCTCGATGAGCAAGAGCGCAGTACGTTCCAGTCTATTCAATCCCGGCCCCAAATCAATCAGGGCCACCTCAGCGCCGGTATCTTGCTGAGATTGGTCGATAATGCGACGCAAAGCAATTCCAAGGCTTCCAACTTCAAGCGTTTCCCCTAAAGCGAGGTTATAGTCTCCAGGAAGCAAGTTTATATTTGCATGGAGCGATTCGTACTGTAAAGTAAAATTCTCAGTCTTCATCGCATGTACCAATTGACGATACATCGTAACTTTTTGACTTCGATTCAGCCACAACTCATCAAGACGTTCCCGCCCTAAAAACCAGGAGGAAAGATTCGCTTGAGGATCGAGATCAAGTAACAAGACTTTGATGCCGAGCTTGGCAAATGCCCAGGCGATATTGCCAGTCAATGTTGTTTTGCCAATACCACCTTTAGGAGAAAAGAAGGCAAGCGTTGTAATATCGCTCCATTTGAACGCCAATCGCTTAAAGTCAACAAAAGTTTATCCGTGACCGGCAATTGCGCGCATGTACCATCGTCTTTGACACCAACAAAGATATAGCCAGGTGCCTGATGGTCCGGCAAATCATTGGCGAAGGCACAAATAGCTTGCTGGATCTTTTCTTTATCGCTGATGCTGGATTTGCGCTCGACCCGATCCGATTCGCTCTCCCGCATCAAGGCTTCGAGGACTTGATCTGTTGCCATAAATGCTGTCTTTCTTGGGGCATGAGGTTAGCAATGGGCAACGTTATTCCGCTGGCTGCACCAATTCCACCAGCACGCCATGCGCGCCCTTGGGGTGGATGAAGACGGCGCGGCCCTCGGCGGCGATGCGCGGCGTCTGGTCCAGCACCGGCACGCCCTCGGCTTGCAGTTGCGCCAGCGCGGCATCGATGTCGGCGACTGCCAGGCAGATGTGGTGCTGGCCCTCGCCGTGCTTGTCGATGAAGCGCCCGATGCTGTTCGCCGGATCGAGCGGCTGGATCAATTCGATCTTGCTGCCGTCCGGCCCGCCCATTGGCAAGAAGGCGATACGCACGCCCTCGGTCGGCACGTCCTTTATTTCGCTCGGCGCAATGCCCAGCGTATCGCGGTAGAACGCCAGCGCGGCGTCGATGTCGCGCACGGCGATGGCGATATGGTCGATGCGTTGCACCCCGGCAATCGGCATGGTTGCTGCTCCTCTATGGTGTCGGCCTGCGCGCCTCTGCTGTACTATACGATACGGGAAGGTGTGGCGCGTCGTCAAGAGATCAAGGGACGAGACACGCAGGGAGCCGAATGGGACGAAGAACATGATAGATATGCTATGATAGAGTTATCGACCTATTGCCCACAAGAGGATATGCGGTGACGGATAGATCGCACACGGTTCCTGCCATGATCGAGCAACTCACAGAGGCATATGCCCTCATCGCTGCCAAAGGCCAGGCTGATGAGCAGCAGATACAACGCTTGCATGGCATCATTGATGATTGTCGATGGTATGCGCAGCGACTTGGCAGCGCGCGGTGGCATCTGCCGCCGCGTCCTGGGCGTTGGAGTTTCGTGGAGAATGTGGAGCATATCACGCAACAGGCCGCCGAAGACAGCCAGGCACCTGCTCTGCCCAATAACGTAAACTATTATATCGATCATGGCAAAGAGCATGTCGGGCAAGCGGCTGAAATCTTCGCTTTGTTTGAATATACCTGACCATGAAGGAGATCTTCGTATGCGTGCGGATGCTCTGACTTTGTGGGCGGTGGCGGATGAATTGCATGGGCTGATCGCCAATGCGCGGATCGATCCGGTGATCGCGCCGACGCCGCATGCCGTGGCGCTGTGCTGCTATAGCGGCGGCCAGAACCGTTGGTTGCTGGTTTCGGCGCACCCGCAACTGGCGCGCGTCCACCTGCTCCCCGCCAAGCCCCAGAAGCTCGTCGCGGCACCATCGACCTTCGTCATGTTGCTGCGCAAATACCTGGAGGGATCGCGCGTGCATGCCGTGCGGGCGGCGCGCTGGGAGCGCGTCATCGCCCTGGATGTGCGCCACGCGGGGGTGGACGAGCCGAACATCACGCTCATCGCCGAAGTCATGGGCAACCTGGCGAATATCATCCTGGTGGACGCGCGCGGCATCGTCCTGGGCGCGCTCCATCCGGTGAGCCAGCACGTCAACCACTATCGCGCCATCCTGCCGGGCCATCCTTACGTCCCCCCGCCGCCGCAGACGCGCACCCTGGCCGGTGCGACCTACCCGCGCATTGTGCCGGAAGCCGTGACAGGCGCGGATCTGCTGCTGGCGGCGCAAGCCGCGCCGGACGAGCCAGCCTGGCGCATCATCCTGAGTCAACTCGCCGGGGCCAGCCCTGATCTGGCGCAGGAGATCGCTTGCCGCGCGCTGGGCGCTGCCCGTGCGGTGATCGCGCCCGATGCGGCGGATGCCGTGGCGCGGTATGATGCGCTCGCCGACGCCGCAAGAACCATCGCGGCGAGTGCATCACGCGGTGCGTGGGAGCCGACGGCGATCCTGGATGACGCCGGGCAGATCGTGGATGGCTGGGTGCTGGTCCCCTGCACAGCGGCAGGCAAGCCCCAGCGTCCCATGCTCAGCGTGAACGAATTGCTGGCGGCGTATTTCGCGGCGCGCGAATGGCAAGAAGCCGTCGGCGCGGCGGGCGGCGACCTGCGGCGCATCCTCAAAACAGCGACCGAACGTTTGCAGAAAAAGCTGAAGCTGTTGCGCGCGGACCTCAAGGCGCTGGATGAAGCCGACCGGCTGCGCCATGAGGGCGATTTGCTGCTGACCTTCGCCACCGAGATCCCGCCGGGGGCGACGAGCTATACCATGCCGGACTTCGGCGACGGGCGGGGCGCGACGACCATCACGCTGGACCCGCACCTGACCGCTGTCGAAAACGCCAATGTGCGCTTCGCCCGTTATCAGAAGATGCGCCGCGCGGCGGAGAAGATCCCCGAACAGATCGCGCGGGCGGAAACGGACCTGGCGCGCGTGGCGCAATTGCAGACGGACCTGGACCTGGCGGAAACCGCTACCGATATCGGCCATGTGCGCGCGGAGATCGCGGAGGCGCGGCTGGCGCGCGGCGACAAGGACGACACGCCCCCGCGCAAAGTAAAAAAAGCGCCCAACAAGGGCAAGTATGGCGTGAAGGGCAAAGCGCCGG
Source organism: Ktedonobacteria bacterium (assembly GCA_027459785.1). Taxonomy (GTDB): domain Bacteria; phylum Chloroflexota; class Ktedonobacteria; order Ktedonobacterales; family JACDGC01; genus JAJPKG01. The sequence goes on from DAIDGU010000072.1 coordinate 19,895, forward strand.
CGAAAACACACCAGGGCGGCGAGCCGTTGCGCCTCACCACGCCGGAGGGCTTCACGGTCTATGTCGGCAAGAACAGCCACCAGAACGAATATGTCACCTTCGACGTGGCGACGGGCGGCGACGTGTGGCTGCATGCGCGCGGCGTGCCGGGCGCGCACGTGATCATCAAAGCGGGCGGGCGACCGGTGCCGCCGTCGATCTTGCAAGCGGCGGCGAGCCTGGCGGCATGGTACAGCCAGTCGCGCAGCGCTGGCAGCGTGCCGGTGGACTACACCGAGCAGCGTTATGTGCGCCACATGAAGGACGGCGGACCGGGCATGGTCATCTATAGCAAAGAACGCACTCTGCCCGCCACACCACGAGAACGAATCGACTGAGATGCGCGTCGGCTCTTTTGTGATTGAAAGCGCGCAAAGGAGCGCATGATACAGCGTCTAGCTTGCGCTTTGTTGGGTGGATTGCTGATTTTACGCGCAGTCGGCGAAGGCTTCGGCGAAGCAGGCTGCCATCTGGCCGTCGCTGGTGAAAAAGGGGCCACTCGGCAGCGGCCAACTCGCAGCGAACGCCTCGACCGGCTCGATGACGGCGTCAGCCAGCAGATCCTCGACGAGTTCGTCGGTGATAAGGGCTTCACCATCCATACCTGCCAGGGCGGGGATGATCAGAGATTCGTTGGGCATTTCCATGATGATAACGCTCCTATGTGGCTGTTCCTTGCCATCTCTGCTTGGCGCGATCCGCTTGCGTCGCCAGAGATAGTGTCGCAGCTACCAAAATACGCATACTCAGGGCCAATCGCCCGGATGAGGCCGGTCCTTGGCGAGAACAATCTTTCCTCTATTGCATGTATCATAGCACAGTGGACGGCACAAAGCGACGCCCCATACCTTTTGGTATAGAGCGTCTGTTCTTTTGCCGGTTACGATACAGATTTATAAACGCCGGCAGGGGTGAACCTGCTCGCGCGACTAGAAGCCGCGGTCGCGGCGCGGGCGCTGCGGCTTAATTGGCCGTGTAGGCCGGTGTGGGGCGCCGGTGGTATCGTCTTCTTCCTCGTCGTCATCCCAATCCTCTTCCTCGGATAGGGATTCGAGGCTGGCGGCCTCCTCTTCGTCGGGCTGGACGGGGAAGTCGTCGTCGTCGAAATTTGCCCCCAGGCGCGAGATGACGGATTCGGTGTCGTCATCTTCGCCGACCGGCAACTCTTCCATCTCCGCGTCGTTGCCAAAGCCAATGGCCGCAAGATCGGCGAAGGAATTGAGGGACGATGCTTTCGGTTCCGGTTTCGGCTTAGCCGGCTTCGCCGTCGGGCGCGGGGCCAGCGGCAAGGGCAGGTCGTCGATGTCCGGTTCGGCTTCTGGCTCAGGGGCTGGCGGCGGTGGCGTAACCGCCCTGGCGACGACGGGCCGTGCCGGTGGCAGATCGTCAAAGGCGTCCTCTTCGGTCTCATCTACGACGGTCGGCAGGTTGACCAAGCTGCCGGTGCGGGCGTAATGCCGGGCGATCGTGACCCAGTATTGCGAGTAGAAATGCGGGCGTTCCAGGTCTTTGTCGGTATCTCTGCGGCTCATCTGCGTCTCCATGAGGTAGCACTAATTAGCAAAGTGTCGGCGGGCAGGGCGCAAAACCCCATTCCTCCCAAGCTATACACAAAACACAACAAAAGTCAAGTGTTTCGGCATTTTTTAGGAGAAATGCGCTACTATCTCCTATGCTCAGCCCCCGTGATTGCCCACTGCACTCACAGTGGCAACTCTTTGATGGCGGGGCGGGCCAGCGTCTGCCCGTCGACCGTGATCTCCCATGTAGGCCAGTCGGGGATGGCGGTGAGGATCTCTGGGCCATTTGCGCCGAGCAGGATCGTGTCTTCGGACTTGACGCCGCGCACGGAGGGGTTCCAGGCGAAGACCTGGTTTGGCGCGATGAGCGTGGGATCGCCGGGGCGGGCGAGCACCTCGCGTGACTGATAACCGGCGCTCCCTCCTTGGTGATGCTGCTCAATGGCATCCGGATAGCCGGCGGCGGCATAGGCGTCCCTCGCCAGATCGAACATGTCGCCCATGGTGCGGCCCGGCTGCGTGCCAAGGATGATCTGCGTATCCACGCCGGCCACGGCCAGCGCGCGGGCGTGCAGGTCGGAGGGCAGGGGACCGAAGTGGAGCAACCGCGTGAGGGAAGCGACGAGGCCATATTTGCGCAGGCACAGCACAGCCATCACATAGTGTTGAATGGGGTTGGTGGTAGGCAGGGGATGGCGGTAGCGTGCGATGCGCGCATCAGCGGCGACCAAATTCACCACCGCGGAACCGCCCAGGTCTCGACTCGCGGCGGCCAGCCGCCCGGCGACTTGATCTTCCGTCATGCCGGGACGCACATCGGCCAGCGCGGCCAGCATGGCGCTCGCCGCCAGCCGGCTGACCTCGCGGAAGCGCGCGACCTCCGTCGGCACCAGGTGAGTGCGCAGATCAAGCAGCTCGGCGCTGAGGTCCACACCCTTGCCGGCGCTGTCGTAGCCCACAGCCAAATTGGCGAGCAGTGTGGCCAGTTCCGCCTCGCGCGCATACCACGGCGCAATCACGAAGGTGAAGCCGATCTCGCCGAGTTGATCTTCATCCGCCAGGCGCGGATGCTCAATCGGATCGGTGACGACCAGCGCGCGGTCCCGCGTGACGACCAGGGTGGCACTGGCTTTATCCGTGGCCTCGTTGACATATACGGAGCCGCCGGCGGTGAGCCAGGCGGCATTGGCGATCATATCCAACGCGACAGCATCCAGGCCGCGCGCAGCCAGCAGGGCGCGCAAGCGAGTCAGTTTGGCGGCAACCTCAGCGCGGCGCTCGGCGAGCGTGCTCATCAGCGTTCCTTCTTTATCCCCGAACAACGTCAACCAATCGCGTAAGTTTCAGAAGCGGCGCGTGGCCAGCCCCAACAACCGGGCGGGTGATTCTTTGGGCGTGTGGGGACTGGTTAAACAGGCCGTGAGGGTGATCATATGCTGGTAGAGGGTGGTGCTGGGCCGCTTGGGACCGCTGAGCAAATTCATCTGATAGCCGGTGCCGTGACAGGCGGCGCATTCCTGCCAGGTGTACCACGCGGCGCTGATGTGTTCGCGCTCGCGCAGGCGGGCAGACTTGCCCTTGCCATTGCAACGTGGGCAGACGATGGGTTGCATGCGATAGCTCCTTTGCTGGCTACAAGGCAACGAAAGTGTCACCTTGACTTGTGTGTAGTATATCCGCTCAGGAGCCGTTCGTGCAAGGACCAGTGACTATTGTTTTAGTGGTCGCTGGTAAATGATTCCGGTGCTTCCATCTCTGCTGGCGCGTCGGCTTGGGCGCGCAGGCGATCGGTCATCGCCGTGATGGCCGCGCTCAGCCGGTCGAGATCAAACGGTTTGGTGACGGAACTGATGTGTAAGTGATTATGCAACTGGTGCAGTTCGTCAGACTCCGCCCGGTGCAACGCGGTCATGATGATGTAGCCGTGGCGTGCCAGCAGGGGATCTGTCGCGGCCACGCGCAAGACGCCCATCCCATCCAGCTTGGGCATCATGAAATCGAGGAGCATGATCAAGGGCTTGGTGTTGGTTCTCCCCACTTCGAGGGCCGCTATCCCATCACTCGCTTCCGAGACAGCATAAGCCTCGTCTTCGAGAAACATGCGCAAGGTCTCACGAATATCACCATCATCATCAACGATCAATACATGCATCGGGGTTTCCGTTTCTTGCAGGCGCTTCGGTTGGGACAGCACACTACCACGTATAGTATGACCGAAAGCCGCTACGATGTCAACGGGATCAAGTACCATAAAGACGAAGAAAACGACGCGAGCCGGCGTCGATTACCGTCGGCCCACATCGCTTGCAAGGTGTTGGTGCAGTGGCGCTCAGCGCACGCGCGCCTGGTGGAAGATGCGCTGATAGTGCTCGTCGAGGATCGCCAAGGGGAAAACGCGCATCAGCCCGAAGCCGAGCAACCCCAGCGAAATCCAGTCGAGCGCCGCGTCGGCGGGGATATCCACCGCCGGGCCGACCACCGGCAAAATCGCGCTCATGACGCCCGCGATGGCCGTTTCTGGCGCGAGCAGGGCAACCAGCACCGCCAGCAGCGGCACGATGAAAACGAGCTTGCGCAGGAACGAGACACGTCCGTCGCGCAGCAGCGCGCCGGCCAGGCGCAGTGTGCGCCCGAAGTGGGTGAGCATCTCGAAGACACCGGGGCGTTCCCGTTGTCGCGCAACTGTTTGCCTCATACATGTGCCTCCATTCACCAATGTTCCCAGCCAGAGCAAGGTATCGGCCTGCCCTGGCCGGTCTTCAGCCAACGAATCCTTGCCCGTTGCTGTAGTGCAGCTTGATCCCGATCATCGTTAGGGGGCGCTGCCTTATGCCGCTTGTTGGGCGCGCTCGGTGGCCACCGTCACGGCGGAGCCGGTCACTGCCGGCTTGAGGCTATGGTTGAGCGACGTCAAGCCCAGTACGAGGTGAATCGGCGAATAGGGGATGCCCAGTTGCAAGCCCAGGATGTCGCCCGCTGTGGAAAGGCCGATTTTGCTGGCCAGGCCGAGGCTGGCGACGATACCGATCAGGCCAAGTACTGTGAAGATCAAGCCGATCACCAGATCATAGCCCCGCGAAAGAGTGCCTTTCGGCATCAGGCCGACCAGCAAGCCCAGCAAGCCTGTGACCGTGACCACCGTGAATTCGGTGTTGAAGCCCTTGGCGATGCCGGAGAGCAGGCCGAATGCCAGGAACCACAACCAATAGTGCGTGCTGCGTGTGTTGAGCATTGTCCAATCCCTCTTTCTGAAAACCCCGCGAAGGCGGGGCGGCGAACCATGCCTGAATGAGATCCCGTCGCACAATCGAGTGCGCTTGTCGTCCCCTTTCGCACGTCATGTGCCAGAGCAGACGGTTGAGGTAGCGCGCAACTCGTGCGATATGGCATCGTTTCTGTGGAAACATGCGTGCAAATGGTCCCGCAGCATTCTCAATAAAGAGGTGAGTACGATGGCAGCCGCCCAACACTCCGCCCACGCACATCCTCAGTCAAATAAAGGTTCGGGGATGAAGCAGCAGGTTCAGCAGGATGCTGGCAAAGTGCAACACGATGTCAACAAGGTGAAACGCAAAGCCAGCCCGTTGCTGAATTTTTGGATGAAGGTCGGCAATGACTGGACGCCCAAGTTCGCCGACATGTTGGCCTTCAACTTCCTGACCTCGATCTTCCCGCTTTTGCTGGTCATCCTGGCGATCGCCGGCTTCGTGCTGGGGCGAATTTCGCCGGGTGCGCAATTGCAATTGCAACATGCCATCGCGGGCGCGCTCCCCGCCAGCATCGGCGGAACAGTGATTGCGGGGGTCATGAAGAACCTCAACCGCAGTGCGGGTCTGATCCTGGTCCTGGGCATCCTGGGCGCGATCGTGTCTGGCTCGCGCCTTTTCATCGCCATCGAAAATTGTTCAGGGATCATTTTTCGCCTGCGTGGGCGCGATGCGATCCATCAGAACATCATGGCGATCGGCATGACGCTGCTTTACGTGGTGCTGGTGCCGCTGATCTTCGCGGCTTCGACGCTCAGCGGCGCGTTGCTGCACCTGATCGGCTTCCAAACGGTACGCGGCGTCGGCTCGATCCTGGCGGAGTTGGTGGGCCTGGCGGTGGGGTACCTGGTGGCCGTCGTCTTATTCGGCGCGATCTATATCGTCGTACCGAATCGCCCGGTAAAGATCAGTGAAGCCTGGCGTGGCGCGCTCGTCGCGGCGGCGCTGCTGGTCGTTTACGAGTTGGTTTTTCCCATCTATACCAGCCACTTCCTGAAGCCGAACAACTATGGGGCCATCGCGGGCTTCGCCATCGTGCTCCTGATCTTCTTCTACTACCTGGCTTTCATTCTGTTGCTGGGGATGGAGATCAATTCCTGGGCCAGCGGCCAGCGCGAGACGGCCAGCGATATCGCCGCCGTGATGCATGAATTGCAGGCGCACAACACCACACGCGGCGTGGCCGGGCCGACAGCGGGCCAGCCTCAGGAAGATCTGCAAAACCATAAGGGGGCAGCCGCCATGCGCACCCCCCAGGCGGCGATTGAACACGAACGGCAGGATCACAAGTACGACATGCAGCCGCCGAAATACGCGGAGGCCGACAAAAAGGATGCTTCTGCCGCCCCGCCCAGCCACGGGCGCAATGCGCCAGCGCAGGTGCGCCAGCAGGCGCAGCAGCAGGCCAGCGCGCCCACCAGCAAAAACCGCACGACGGCCAATCTGCCGGCCTTACGCAACACGGGAGCCGCCACATCGCGCGACGCCAGCACGACGAAGCAAACGAACTCCGCGCCGGCCAGCCGCCCGGCCACGCGCACGCCCAGCGCGCCGCTGGCACCGCCATCGCGCATGACCAGCGATGTGCAAAAAGTGCTGATCGCCGCCGCGCTGATCGGCGGTGGCAAGCTCGCCAGTTCGGTCTTCAGTCGCGCGCGGAACAAGCGGTCGAACAAAGCCTAACAAATCGTTCACTGTTTGTTCATGATCTGTGGGGAATGGCAGGACTCAGCCAGGGCATCGGGAACATAACTTGCGTCAACCGTGACCAGAGCATCCGGTCAAGCAGGGTTTGTTGACGCCGGATCTCCCGTTGCCGTAATGGATGACCAATCTCGGTCAAGGAGTACCAAACCATGCAACCGAACACACGTATGAACACCAACTCGAACAGCGATCTGCAAGCCAAGCTGATCGAGTACTTGCAAGACATGTACGCCGTGGAAAACCAACTGGTGGACACCCTGCAAGAGCATGCCGACGACGCCAAGGACTTTCCCGTGGTGCAGGCGAAGATTCAGCAACATCTGGAAGAGACGAAGCAACATCGCCAGCGCATCGAAGAGTGCCTGAGCCGCTATGGCAAACAGCCCAGTGGCGGCAAAAGCGCGCTGACGAGCATGATGGGCAAGCTCCAAGGGGTGCTATCTGGCTCCCGCAAAGACACGCTGGCGCGCAACTCGCGCGATGATTATGTCGCCGAGAACTTCGAGATCGCGTCCTATGGCATGCTGATCGCCACGGCGCAGGCGTTTGGCGACCAGCAAACCGTGCAAGCTTGCCAGATGAACCTGCGCGACGAAGTGAACATGGCGAAGTGGCTGGAAACCCACACGGGCGAGGTTGCGCTGACGGCGCTGGTGCAAGATGGCATCGACATCCCCACCGGCACGATCATGCAGATCCAGCAGCAAGCGAATCAGCAGATGCTGCAACTCTGGCAGCAAGCGGACCAGATGGCGCAGCAGGATCAGACGCCGATCTTTGCTAATTCCGCCGTGGGCGGCGCGACCTATCAACAGAGCGCCGGCCAGATGAATACCAGCACGGCGGGCCGCCCCGACAGCCTCAGCAACGGCATGAACCAACCGGCAAGCACGGCCTATCCAGGCGCGTCCGCCTCAACCAGCGGCGACACCGGCACCTATCTGGGCTCCAGTTCCAATCGCGGCGAATTCGGCACGCCAGCGGATCAGTCACCCACTTATAGCGCGGGCGGCACGAACCAGCCCAGCACGGTGAATCCGCCCTCGTTGGATACCGACCCGGACGTGAATAACAACGAGCAGAACATCCAACCTTAAGCGTGCTAGCCTGTACTTTCACGCATGCGCGGCCAAGCGCCCGGTGTCGATGATGTCGATGCCGGGCGCTGACGTTTGATCGGTTCCATACCAGAGTAGCGCCCCCTGCGCGGCGATGGTCGGCATGGTCGCGGCGGGCGTGCCGAGCGCGATCAAGACACGCTGCTCCGTGTCCCAGGCCAGTAATTGCGTGCCGTCATTCCAGGCGAGCGCGCGATCCGTCGCGGCGAACTGCGCGACGCGGCTGGCGTGGCCCAGCGTGACGACCGGCGTCGCCGGCGCGTCTGCCGTGCTGAGATCGCAGCGTTCGATGATGTTGCTCGCCGTGGTCGCGCGCAGCCAAAAGAGCGCCGTCGCCGTCAGGTGCATCTGGGGGGGCGTCGCCGTGGCGGGAATGGCGCTGAGGGCGCTATCTTGCCGCGTTGCCAGATCATAGACATGCGTGGTGGCGTCGGCAGCGTGATAGACAAGGCGCGGCCAGACGACCTGGATGGCGGGCGTGCTGGCGAAACCAGCGGGCGGCGCGACGGACGTATCCATCATCGTCGCCAGCGCGGTCATATGCAGCGCAACCGCTGTGCCGGTCGGACTCCAAAAGAAGTTGCCGTGCGCGACGGCGAAGACGGCGGGGTTATAGCGCGCCGGCGCATTTTGCGCGAGCAGGTGGTACATCCCCGTCTGCACGTCGCTGAAACCGACGCTCTGGCCGCTGGGCGCGGTGGTGGCGACCAGCCACACGGCATAGGTGCCATCGGTCTTGACGACGGGCGGCGCGGCAGAGGCCGGCAGGGGGAACAGAGACCGCACGGTGTCTTGCGGCAGCGTGAGCGCGGCCACCGTATAGCCACTGCCGCCACGGACGGGCCGCGTGTAACCCACCATGAAGCTGCCGTCGGGCGCGATATCCGTGGGGACAAAGGTGCCGCCGGCCTGCGTCAGCGGATAATGGGCGATGGTCTGCGCGCCCCAGGCTTGCGCGGGGCTGAGCGGCGTGGGAACGGGGGTGGGGGTACTGGTAGCCGTGGTGCTGGCAGCCGTGGTGCTGGTGCTGGCAAGCGCCATGGGCGACGCTGGTTCGGCGGGCAAGGTGCGCGGGAACAGCAACACCAGCAACACGGCGGAGACGAGCGCGATCACGCCCGCGCCGAGGCGACGGCGCAATGAAAGCTGGCGGCGGGCTACATCTGTTGCCGGTTGCTGGGCCGGCTGGCGTTCTGTCGGCATGTTCGGCAACTCGCGCACCGTGGGCAGCGTCGTATGATCAGGTTGGTGGGGAAGCATCAAACGGGTATCCTTAGATCAGCAGTCTTGCGATGTCCACCCAATTATAGCGGCAGCGGCCACACATGCAAGTGGTTGAGTTCAGCCGGCCTTGCCCAGCGCGAAACTGGTCAGCAGGATCAGCAGCACGATGGTGGTGATGACGACATAGCGCCAATCGTGCTCTACCGCGAAAGTGACGATGGAGACAGCGATGCGCGAGACCGGCGTGAGGATCAGCAGCATCAGGCCCAGCAGGATGATCGCCGTGCCGGAACCGTGGAAAACCTGGCCGATGATCGTCCCCGGCTGGTAGGAAAATGGTACTTTCGTGATGTCATCCAGCGCCGCGCCGTGGTGCTGTGCGAAAAAGAGGACGAGGCCCAGCAGGATGACCCCGCCGCTGAGCAGCACGCCGATGCGCAGCACCGCGCTGACCACCAGTTCCATCCTGCGCAGTTTCGCCGTCGTCGCCAGGATCTCTTCTTTGGTCTCGCCCTGGCCTTGCTTGATCGCGTCCATTTGCCCTACCCTCCGATGCCGAAGCCTTTAAAGGCCATCTGCACGGCGATGAGCGCCATGACGACGGCGAAGACGAGGCGCACGCTGCTGCCGGCGAGCCGACTCAGCAGGCGCGTGCCAATATATGAGCCGCCGATCACGCCCAGCGCCACCGGCGCGGCGATCACCGGATTGACATCCCCGCGCAGGAAGTAGATCCCCGCGCTGGCCGCTGCGGTCGCGCCGATCATGAAGTTGCTGGTGGCCGTCGACGCTTTGATCGGCATGCCCATCACCGTATCCATCGCCAACACCTTGAAGACGCCGCCGCCGATGCCCAACAGCGCCGAAAAGATGCCCGCCAGATACATGATGCCGAAGCCGCCTGGGACGTTGCGCACGCCATAGATGAACTGCCGTTTGGCGGCGGGATCATAGAACGTGCCGCCCAATGCCAGCGACGTGGCGATGCGGTCGGAGGCGATGAGCGTGTCGCCCGGTGGGCGCGTCTGCGTTTTAGCGAACTGCCGGCGCTCGCGGATGACGCGCGTGATCTGCGGATAGAGCGAGTAGAGCAGCACGGCGGCGAAGACGATGAAGAGCACGTTGCCATGCACGACGGTGGCGATATACGCGCCGGAGATCGCGCCCAGCGTCGTGGCGATCTCCAAAAACATGCCCACGCGCAGGTTCGTCAGCCGGTCGCGCACATAGGTCGCCGCCGAGCCGCTGGAAGTGGCGATAACGGAGATGATCGATGCGCCGATGGCGAGCTGGATGGGGATGTGCAGAAAGAGCGAGAGCGCGGGGACGACCACGACGCCGCCCCCCAGCCCCAGCAATGAGCCGACGACGCCGGCCACGACCGACGCCAACAAGATGATGATCACCAGAACCACGATATGCGGCATATCCGCGCGGTCTCCTTTGGCCGCGCGCGCTGTCGGCGCACGGTATCACGCTCATCATACACTAGATGGCCCACTGAAACAAGTGTTTCCCGTCCTGTCGGCTGCTACTTTTCTCGCGTTATACCCCCCTGGGGTATCATGTGGTATACTCTCTAGAGAGGCATCTCACAACGCTCAATCCGGTCGCCGCCGCATCCACCTCGGTGAGCTTCGCCGCCTGGCATCAAGCGCCGGACACCGGAGCATGAGCATGCATCCCTAGCGAGCAGGAGCGCGCCAACATGGCAGACATCTTTGACGTGATCATTATCGGGTCCGGCCCCGCCGGCTATACGGCGGCGATCTATACCGCGCGGGCGAACCTGCGCACCCTCGTCTTGCAGGGCGAACAGTTCGGCGGGCAGTTGATGTTGACGACGGACGTGGAGAATTATCCCGGCTTCGAGCAGGGCATCCTTGGCCCGGAGATGATGGAAATCTTCGAGCGCCAGGCCCGCCGCTTCGGCCCGGAGATGCGTATGCAGAACGCCAGCCGCATCGCTTTCGACCAATACCCCTTCGCCGTGTATACCGACGAGCCGGAGCCGGTATTGGGCCGCGCGCTGATCATCGCCACGGGCGCGAGCGCGTTGTGGCTGGGCCTGCCCAACGAGCAGCGGTTGCAGAATCGCGGGGTGAGCGCCTGCGCCACCTGCGATGGCGCGTTCTTCAAGGGGCGCGATCTCGCCATCGTCGGCGGCGGCGACACTGCGATGGAAGAGGCGCTCTTCCTGACGCGCTTCGCCAACCATGTCACGCTCATCCACCGGCGCGGCAGCTTCCGCGCCAGCAAGATCATGCAGCGGCGCGTGCTGGAGCATCCCAAGATCACCGTGCGCTGGCACACCGTGATCGAAGACGTGCTGGGCGAAAACGCCGTCACCGGCCTGGCGCTGCGCGACATCCAGACGGGCGCGGCCTCCACGCTGGCCGTCGGCGGCCTCTTCATCGCCATCGGCCACCGTCCCAACACCGAACTGGTGCGCGGTGCCGTGGAACTGGACGAGCAAGGTTACATCCGGCCCATCACGCACACGATGACCAATATCCCTGGCATCTTCGCCGCCGGCGACGTGACCGACCATCGCTACCGCCAGGCCATCACCTCCGCCGGCACCGGCTGCATGGCCGCCATCGACGCCGAACGCTGGCTGGATGAACAGAGCGCGGAATAGCCCCACCCCTGGCGGCCCCACCCCCGGCCCCTCCCCATCTGCGGATGGAGAGGGGAGGATCGGCGGAGTTTTATAGGGGGGTTGTCTTTGTGTGACCAGCGGACATTGACGCGCGCAGGGGCAGATGATACTATCACAGCGAGATCGCTGCGCCGTTGTGATCGATACTGTAAATCATCGCTATAAGCGAGGGACTTATCATATGCAGCCGCCCGTGTCACCCATTCCTGCGGCCCCGCCGCGTCGTGCGTTGCCTTCGTGGCTCATCCCCACCGCCATCGTCGTCGTCGTCGCCCTGATCGGGGGCAGCATCTATGCCATCGCGGCGAACCGGCACACCACCAGCAACGTTCCGCTGCATGCGGGGACGGCGCTCACCACGGTGATCGGCCTGGTGCCACCCGCCGAAAAGCAGGCGAAAGATCTGGGTGAAGCGCCACCGAACCAGCCGATGAACATCACCATCGCCCTGCCTTTGCGCAACCAGCCGCAGTTGCGGGCGCTGCTGGCGAGCATCGACGATCCCACGTCGCCGAACTACCATAAATATATGACGCCGGCGCAGTTTGTGGCGCAATTCGGCGTCGATCCCGCCCACCTGGCCATCATCACCAGCATCTTGAACGCGCTCAACTTGCCGCTCACGAACATCCAGGTCTCGGCGACACGCGGCACGGTCAGCTTCACCACCACGGTCAGTACGGTGGAAACGCTGCTGCACACGCACATCCATAATTTCAGCTTGCATAACAAGACTTACTATGGGCCGACGAGCGATCCGCAGGTGCCGACGGCACTGGCCAGCCTTGTGACGTATATCGGCGGCTTGAACGATTTCATCGTGCCGGTGGCGCATCTCCTGCGTCGCGCCGCCGCGCCCCACGCCAGCTTCAATGGCTACGAGCCGGCGCAGTTGCAGAAGGCGTATGGGGCCGACACGCTCATCAGCCAGGGCGCGGACGGCAACGGCCAGAGCATCGCCTTCATGGAACTGGCGGATTACAACGCCGCCGACATCCAGGCGTACCAGCAACAAAATCATCTGAGCGGCGGCACCTTCGCCACGGTGCAAGTGGACGGCGGCGGCCAACTCGCCGACGGCGCGGGCGAGGTCGAACTGGATATGGAAGTCGCTTTCGCCATCGCCCCCAAAGTCCACGAATACGTCTATGAAGCCCCCCTCAACAACAGCAGCAGTGAACTTGACATCTATAGCCAGATCGTCAACGACGACAAGGCGAAGATCGTCAGCACCAGTTGGGGGCAGTGCGAGAACCAGGAAGGCTCTGCCTATATCGGCCAGTTGGATCAGGTCTTCCAGCAAGGCGCGGCGGAAGGCATCAGCTTTTTCGCCGCCTCTGGCGATTCCGGTGCCTACGACTGCAACGATACGAGCCTGGCGGTAGATTCGCCCGCCAGCGACCCGAACGTGACGGGCGTCGGTGGCACAGCCCTGACCGTGAACAGCGATACCAGCTATGCCAGCGAGACGGCGTGGTCCTGTACTGATTGCACGGATCGCAGCCCCAAGGGCGCGGGCGGCGGCGGCGGCATCAGCCAGATGTGGCAGGTTCCCACCTATCAAAACAGCCTGCATCCCAAAGAAGCGAACGGCAGCCCGCAAAACCGTCTCGTGCCGGATGTAGCCGCTGATGCCGACCCGAATACCGGCTACGATATCATCTGCACGGCCACGCAAGATCCCAACTGCCAAGCAGCGGGCGGTGGCCACGTGATCATCGGCGGCACCAGCGCGGCGGCACCGCTGTGGGCGGCGGGCATGGTCCTGGTGAACCAATACCTGGCGCAACACAACGCCAACCCTGTCGGCGGCGGGGCGAATACACTGCTCTACGCCGTGGCGCAGCAGACGCCCAGCGCCTTCCATGATGTCACTCAGGGCAATAACCTCTATTACCACGCCCTGCCGAAGTATGATCTCGCCACGGGCCTCGGCTCACCGGACTTCGCCGCGCTGGCGCAGGGCATCGCCGCGCTCGGCACCAGCACCGCGCCGTCCCAGGCACCGCAAGATCTGCTGGCCAACGGCGGTTTCGAGACGGGGACCAATCCCTGGCTGGAAAGCTCGAAGGGTGGCTATCAACTCGTCTCGACGGCGCAAGCCTATCAGGGATCGTACAGCGCCTATCTCTGTGGCTACAGCAATTGCCAGGACGTGGTGGCGCAGAGCTTTCTGGTGCCGCAAAACCCTGGCAAACTTACCCTCTCGTATTTCTGGGCGCTGGGGACGCAGAAGACCGACAGCACGTGCGATGACACGTTCCAGGTGACGCTGGCTAGCGTAAACAGCGATGGTTCGCTCGGCGCGCCGCTGGCTCCCGTGCAGAAGGTGTGCAACACCAACGCCAACGGCAACTATGCCCTCTTTTCGGCGGACCTGACGACGGCGCTGCAAGGCCAGGGTGGCCAAACGCTGGCGGTCGTCTTCACGATGCAAACGAACGGCTCAGCGAACCAGTCCGCCGCCATCGTCGATAACGTGGCGCTGTTGGCGCAGTGAAGCGCTGGGAATAACGGGAACACGGAGGACGCAGTAGGCGGCACGGCAGCCACGGAAAGGGTTGTAGCGTTCGGTTAGTAAGCCAGGAGGGGCGCGATGCACGCGACGAAAACCAAGGCGTTGCCGGCAGTGGTGGGGCAGTGGTTCACGGAGAATACGTTCGCGCCGGATTGGCTGCCGGATAAGCTCCAACAGCCCGCCGTGCCGTATATCGCCGCTGCCGCCGTCCAGTGTGTCGCCATCGCGCTCACCGTCGGGCTGGTACAACTCGCGCCGGATTTCACCTTTCGCGGCGCGCTCATCCTGCTGGGGGTGATCGGCGTGGCGCTGACGCTGGGCGGCGGTCCCGGCCTGCTGGCATCGCTGGTCGGCACCGTCCTGCTCGACTTCTTTCTGGTGCCGCCGACGCTCTCGCTCTCATTGGATAAAGGCGTGAACATCCTCAATGTCATCTTCTATCTGATCGTGTGTTTGGCGACGAATCTGGCGACCGCCCACGCCCAGCGGGCGCGGCAAGCAAGGCCGCCTGGCTAGGCTCTCTATGGCAAGGAGTCGTGAGCTAGCTCTTTCTTGCTTGCTGCTGGTAATACTATTGGGGAAAGCACTGCAACGCCTACACCTCCCGGAACGGCGTGTGATGCGCCTCAACCGTGATTCTGTGAGCGACTTCACATCCATTTTATCGTCCTAACAGGTATGCTCAAAGTGCTTCAATCGCTTGACGAACAAGCATTCATGCACTGGAGTGATATTTGCGATGACTACCCACGAGTATTTTCCCCCATCCAGCGATGACACCCAGCCGGGCCTGACGGTGCCGATCTATAACACCCTGTATGATCCCGCGCCCGCCCCGCCGCCACCCCCACCCCTGTATCAGCCGCCCGCCCGCCGGGGGCGC
>DAIDGU010000073.1 GCA_027459785.1 Ktedonobacteria bacterium
ATGATGGGGGCGGGACCGGCACCGCTTCGGTACCCAGTAACGGTGTCATGGATGGCTCCTGGCGGACGAGGACGAGTCGTCCACTCTGGACCATCCTACCCTATTTCAGCCCGCGTTTCCAGGTTTGGAAACGCCCTCAATCGTGAGAAATATCAAGCGATGTTTCAGCGTCTTGTCATGCAGCCCTCACAACCACACGTATTGGCTTTTTGGGGTCTCAACGGCATTGGTAAAACCTATCTCTTGCGCTATCTCTACCATCATTATCGGCGTTTGCCAACGGTGCCGGGCCATCTCGCTGCATGGCTGGGTTTCAATCCCAATAACAGTCTTGTACAGGCACCGCAAGGCCTTTGGTACCTACGTGGTCAGTTGCTTATGGCAAACACGAAGTTTCGCTTCACGCGCTTCGATATCCTTTGGGCAACATTATGGGAGCATAAAAACAATTTGCCTATCAGCGCCAATAAGGACTTCTCTCCTGGAGAGCGCAAATTCCTGGAAGAAGTGCTGAGCCAGGCCGATACGGTAGCTGGGAATGTCATCCCCTTCTTTAGTATCATTAGCGGGCTCATCCGCATGGTAGCGCATGGTGTGGCGAGACGCCAGAAAAACACCATCTATCGTAGTGTACAGGCGTGGTTCGAGCAGCACGCGAAGAATCGTGGATCCCTCAATCTCCAGACGGCTTTTGAGCTACAGGATCAGCGTGTCATCAACGAGTGGCTGCCTCGTGCTTTCATGGCTGATCTAGCGGAGTGGTCCAGGCAATTTGCCACTCCTCTCATCTTTTTCATCGATGGCTACGACGTGCTGCGCTCCCAGACCAATCAACAGCGCAATACTGAGACACACACTTTCGTCCAGATCCTCGCTGAAGAAGCCCTCGCCATGAATGCAAACATTGTGTTTGTCATCGCTTCTACCGAACCGCTACACTGGGGGCAGATTCAGCTGAGCGACGGCACATGGATCACTAATACCACCTCCCTTTGGACACAAGAGCTTCTTCATGCAGATGCTATCTCGTTTGTAAGCACGCATATTGAGGAATATAGTATCGATTATCTTTCTGAGAACGATGCCTTAGGCTACCTTACTCAGCGCCGTCATGTTAATCCAGAAATCGCACACGAGATTTATACCCTTACGAAAGGGTATCCTTTCGCACTTGGCACGGTGGTCGATATCCTCAAGGATCCTGCTCAGAATACAGAAGCGGATTTGACTGCCCTTAGAGTGCGCCTGCAACGCTTCCAAGAATTCTCTCCTGAGTGGCGTGCGGAGTTGGAGAACTGGTTTTTACATAAATTGCTTGAGCAATTAGATGTCAGGGATTCCACGTTCAAGCGATTGATATGGGTAGCTTCAATACCCCGCTTGTTCACTGCCCCGCTGCTTGCTTTCCTCTCACCCGACTATGTTATCCAGGATGATTTTAACCGACTCGTCAGCTATGCGTTCGTCGAACCGAATATCGGGCAACAAAGCTATCGGCTGCATAGCGGCATACGCGAACTCATCTTGCATACTATCCGCGATGATGGTACGAAAATGGAATGGGAGGCAAAAGCGCGTGAGTGGTTCATAATCATGAGCGCAAAAGACGAAACTTACCGGTATGCATACCAGATCGAAGCATTGTATCATCTCTGGCACCTCGACCCAGTGGCCGCGCTGGCTGAGATCGAAATGTTGTTTGACGACCCAACAATTAGCCAGTTAGATATGCGCTGGAGCTTGCTCAACACGACTGTTGGGACTGATCATACCTTACCCTCCCAGATCCGCATCCAACTCAAACTCTATGCGGTAGAACTCTACTTGCTGACGTTTGTTCGCGGCAAAACGATCAGTACCAGCAAACATATGGCACTCCAGACAGTAGAAGACGCGCTCACTCTTGCAGATCAGTCAGGTCATGAGAGTCTACTTGGAGCAATCTATGCCGCACAGGCAGATGTCCTGCAATCGATGCAGCGGTTCGCTGCTGCTGTCCAAGCGGCGCGAAAAGCTTGCGAGGTGGCTCAGAGTCTTGGAGATCACTATTCGCTGGCGCATGGATTAGGTCTCAGAGCAACTTTAGAGTCGCAAGATAACCCGGAATTTGGTGACATCACTCTATTGCAGCAAGCATTTGCACTGTTCTCGCTAGACCACTTCGAGAGAAAGCCATTTAAAGAAAGAAAGGTCATCTTATTCATTCTTTGGAACCAGGCACAGCTAGCACTCCGCTTCGAAAACTGGGAGGTGTTGGAACAGACGCTAGCGACAATTCAGCAGATAAAGCTCAATACTTATGAGCAAATGAAAGTTAAGCAGTTCTATGGCGAGGCATATGTGCAACAGGGACGTGTTCAGGAGGCTATTCCCAATCTGAAAGATGCACAGCGCCTCGGACAACAGTTGCAATATACACCTGGGATTTGCGCGGCAAGTGGGTGGCTCGGTTTGGCGTTCTTCATGCAAGGCCACGATGAAGAAGGTTTGCGGAATCTCCATAATGCTCTCCAGATCGAGCATGATACCCTTGATAGCCAGGAAGGCGTCGCGAAATGGCTGATGTATCTTGCAGAACTTGTATATATGAAACGAGGAGAATATGATCGGGCGTTTATTGCCCTACTCGGTGCTTACACCTTGCAGTCGGAGTTCCACCATATTCATGCAGACCGTTCAGCAAAGCAAATGGAGGAGATACGCCGACAGATAGGAGATGACAAGTTTCTGGCGATGCAGAACTCTCTTGACCTCAATCAGAGTGAGTTTGCCGCCTATTTGAAGGGAGACGAATAAAATGTTGTTTCATAAATATACTGGCAATCCAATCTTGGATCCCCGGAAAGAGGGATGGCAATCGCGTGCGATCTTCAATCCAGCGGCATGGACGGATGGTACAACGATTTCTCTGCTTTATCGGACCGAAGACGCTATTCAACTTCCCGATCGCCCTTTCGCCTCACACATCGGACTGGCGACGAGTACGGATGGTTTGCGGTTTCAGCAGACACATGACATTGTCCTTACCCCTACCGAGCCATATGAGATTCCAGGAGGGTGTGAAGATCCCCGCCTTACTCGTATTGACAAGACCTTTTATCTAACTTACACTGCTTATGATGGTAAGACCGCCCGTCTAGCAATGGCGACAAGTTCTGATCTCATCACTTGGAACAAACAAGGCCCATTGTTTCCGGAGCGTGGCTGGACCAAATCAGGAGCTATTCTTTCACAACCGCTTGAGGGGAAGTATTGGATGTATTTCGGTGATACCTCCATCTGGTCTGCCCATTCCACCGATCTCCTACATTGGACTGTCATTGATGAACCCGTGCTTTCTCCCCGTGAGAGTTTATTTGACAGTAAACTTGTAGAACCAGGACCTCCTCCCCTACTCACTCCTCAGGGCATACTCTTTATCTACAATTCAGCTGATCATGATCTGAGGTACGCAACGGGATGGTGTATCTTTGACCAGGAGAATCCTCGGCGCGTAATCATGCGCTCAGATCATCCCTTTTTAGAGCCGGAAACGCCAGAGGAGATTCAGGGGCGAGTACCCAATGTCGTCTTCGCCGAGGGATTGGTTTTTTTCAACGACCGCTGGTTTCTCTATTATGGGATGGCAGATTCATACATCGGCGTTGCCATCTCAGAGAGCGAAACGCTGGCGTTTTAAGATCGTTTGCACGCTTTGTGGACTCCTACTTCGCCTCTGATGACAGCATCGTGTGCTTCATTTCCTTCGCATCTCGTCCTTCTACGTTCTACAAGCCCCCGTATCCCCTGGCGCGGAATATGCGACACCCCTCCTGGATGGTTTGACAAGACCACAGGAAGGCAGGTATGCCGATGCGCATCAATCCTGATCCGAGTCCGACGCCGATCCCAAATCCCTTGCCGGAACCTGATCCGATTCCCATGCCAGGGGAGCCGGAGCCGAATCCGCTGCCCGGACCAGGGCCGGCACCCGTGCCGCAGCCGGGACCGCTGCCCAGCCCGATGCCCATGTAGGATCAGGCGGTATAGCTGGCGTCGTGAGGCAGTGATACCTTTGTGCCAGCAAAGTTGCGGAATCAAACAAGCAGGAGACACACGAGATGGCCCAGAAAATGAACAAACACGTGGCGATTTTAGCGACCGACGGCTTCGAGGAAGCCGAACTGACCGAACCCATGAAAGCCCTGCGCGATGCCGGCGTGAATGTGGAAGTGTTGGCACCGCACACGGGGACGATCCAGGGCTTCAAACATACCGACAAGGCGAACAGCGTGCCGGTCAATCGCACCATCGACCAGGCCAATCCCGATGAATTCGATGCCGTCGTGTTGCCGGGCGGCGCGATCAACGCCGATGCGATGCGCATGCAGCCGCAGGTGCAAGCCTTCATCAAAGCCATCGACGCGAACCATAAGCCGATGGCGGTGATCTGCCATGCGCCATGGGAACTGGTGTCGGCGGGCCTGATCAACGGGCGCACGCTGACCAGTTGGCCATCGCTGCAAGACGACATCCGCAACGCCGGCGGCAAGTGGGTGGACCAGGAAGTCGTGGTAGATGGCAATCTGGTGACGAGCCGCAAACCCTCGGACATCCCGGCTTTCAATCGAGAGTTCATGACGTTGCTGGAACGCGCTTAGAGGCCCGCTGGTACTCGTAGTGAGCACCGCGACGGCCACGCGACATGTGGGTAACGACCAACATCCCTACACACGACGACCCCTCCACCGCAAAAGATGGTGAGGGGTCGTCACGCATCTGCTATAGTATATTGAAACAGGAGGTGGAGGCGATGGCACTGCTCATTCCCAAATCTACAAAGCGGGCGCCGTGGGGCGAATATGTGGGCATCGGTCCTTTGACCGTTGAGGCATTCGATCAATTGCCACTCGAAGATGGCTGGAAGTTCGAACTTTGGAAGGGAGATTTGATTCGGATGCCAGGACCAGGCAAGATCCATGTGGCCATTGCAGCAAACTTTTACGATACGGTGCATGTTTACCTAAAGGAACACAAACTTGGCCGACTCCTATCAACGAATTGTTACATTGCTTTGCATGTCCCGTGCAGCCGATCTTCGAGATGGACGACTGATACCCTTTTTCTAGGGCTAGGGCGACCACAAGGGTCCGCCCCTACACGCTAGGACTAGGGTGACCACAAGGGTCCGCCCCTACACCGGCTGCTCCGCTTTCACGCCCTGGCGATAGGCACCCACCGGCAGCACATCGTAGTCCGTGGCGGCGTCCAACAGATCGATGGCGGCGGCGGCGGTGTCGAGCGAGGTGAAACAGGGGATGCCCGCTTCCACCGCGTTGCGGCGGATCAAGAAGCCATCCTGGATCTCCACCCCCTCACGGATGCGGTTGCTGCCGCCGGTGATCGTGTTGATCACCGCGACGACTGCCCGCGAGCGAATGAGTTCGGGGATGCGCGATGTGCCGGTGCCGATGCGAGTAACCGTCTCCGCGACCATGCCATGTTCATGCAGCATATGCGCTGTGCCGGGCGTGGCATAGAACGTGTAGCCGTGCGCCGCCAGGCGACGCAAGATCGGCAGCGCCTCGGCTTTGTCGCGGTCCGCGATGCTGACGAAAACCGCGCCCCCCTCTTTGGGCAATTGAATGCCGGCGGCCAGGAATGCTTTCATCAGCGCCGGCATATATTCGTGGTCGATGCCCATCACCTCGCCGGTGGACTTCATCTCCGGCCCCAAGGCGGCCTCCGCGCCGATGATCTTGGCCATCGAAAAGACCGGCGCTTTGACGGCGACGAGCGGCTGGCGCGGCCACAGGCCACCATGATACCCCTGCTGGGCCAACGATTCGCCCAGCATGATGCGCGTCGCCAGCGTCACCATCGGCACGCCCGTCACCTTGCTCAGAAACGGCACGGTGCGCGAGGCGCGCGGGTTCGCTTCCAGCACGAAGACGTGCGCTGGCTCCATTCCAGTCCCCGCAGGTGGACTTTGTGGCGGCACGCCCCTAGGCGCGGTTTCAACCGCCCGCCCGGTATCCGTCACCACGAATTGGATGTTCATCAGGCCGCGCACGCCCATCGCCAGCGCCATACGGGTGGTGTAGGCCACGATGGTATGCACCTCGTCCGGGGTCAGGCTCAGCGCGGGATAGACGGCGAAACTATCGCCCGAATGGACGCCCGCCCGCTCGATATGGCGCATGATGCCAGGGATCAACACTTGTTCGCCGTCGCAGATCGCGTCCACCTCGACCTCGCGCCCCGTCAGGTAACGGTCGATGAGCAGCGGATGCTCGCCATAGTCGCTCAGCGCCCGCTGGGCGTAGCGGCGCAGCGATTCCGGCGACCGCACGATCTCCATCGCCCGCCCGCCCAGCACGAACGATGGCCGCACCATCACCGGAAAGCCGATATCGTGCGCGGCGCGCAACGCCTGCGCCACCGTGCGCACCGCCGCCCCCTTGGGGCGCGGGATGGCCAATTCCTCCATCAGCGCGTCGAAGCGTTCGCGGTCTTCCGCCAGATCGATCATGTCCGCCGATGTCCCCAGTACCGGCACGCCCCGCGCCGCCAGCTTCCCCGCCAGATTGATCGCCGTTTGCCCACCGAACTGCACCACCACGGGGGGCAAATCATTTTCGTGGCCTTCGTGGGATTTCGTGGCCTTCGTGTTCCCGTCCTTGTCCCCATCATCACCAACCCCCTCGTTTTCCAGCACGGCCATGACGCTTTCGGTGTCCAGCGGCTCGAAGTAGAGGCGGTCGGACATGTCGAAGTCGGTGCTGACGGTTTCGGGATTCGAGTTGATCATGATGCTGGCGACGCCGGCCTCGCGCAGGGCGGTCGCGGAGCGCACGCTGCAATAATCGAATTCGATGCCCTGGCCGATGCGGATCGGGCCGGAGCCGATGACGACAGCCTTGGGCGGTGCGAGCGACGGCGCTTCGTTCTCTTGCTCATAGGTGCTGTAATAATAGGGCGTCTGGGCGGCGAACTCGCCCGCGCAGGTGTCCACCATCTTGTAGACTGGGCGGATACCCCACTCCTGGCGCAAGGCGCGGATCGCCGCTTCGTCGCGGCCCGTCAGGTGCGCGATCTGCGCGTCGGCGCAGCCCAGGCGCTTCGCGCGGCGCAGCAGGTCCGGCGTGAGGGCGTCTGGCGCGGCGGCGAGTTGGTTTTCCATCTGGATAATGCGGCGAATCTTTTTGAGGAACCAGCGGTCGATACCCGTCTCGGCATACAACGCCTCCACCGCCTCGTCGGAGCTATCTTCGCGCAGGGTGCCGAACAAGCGCCACAGGCGCGCATCCGTCGGCTCGATGATGCGCGGGTCGTGCGCCAGCGCGGGCTGGCCTTCGGCCACAGCCACGGCGCGGCGGATGCCGGACGCGGCGAAGGGATCGGCCAGTTGCCCCGGCGTCAGGTTCAGCGGCAAGCCGTTAGGGCTGGCCTCCGGCTTCATCTCCAAGGAGCGCATGGCCTTTTGGATCGCGGCCTCGAAGGTGCGGTCGATGGCCATCACCTCGCCGGTCGCCTTCATCTGCGTCCCCAGGGTACGGTCCGCGCCGGGAAATTTGTCGAACGGCCAGCGCGGGATCTTGACGACGACGTAATCCAAGGCCGGCTCGAAGGCGGCGCTGGTGCGACCCGTGACGGCGTTGGTGATCTCGTGCAGCCGGTAGCCCAGCGCGACCTTGGTGGCGACGCGCGCGATGGGGTAGCCCGTCGCCTTGCTGGCAAGCGCCGACGACCGACTGACGCGCGGGTTCACCTCGATGACGTAATATTGCTCCGACTTAGGATCGAGCGCGAATTGCACATTGCAGCCACCCTCCACGCCCAGCGCGCGGATGATGTGGATGGCCGCGCCGCGCAACATCTGGTACTCACGGTCCGTCAGCGTCTGGCTGGGCGCGACGACGATGCTGTCGCCGGTATGGATGCCCAGCGGGTCCAGATTCTCCATGTTGCAGACGGTGATGCAGGTGTCACCAGCGTCGCGGATGACCTCGTATTCCAGTTCCTTCCAGCCGCGCAGATATTGTTCGACCAACACCTGATGGATTGGGCTGGCGGCGAGGCCGCGCTCCGTGATCTCGACCAGTTCCTCATGGGTCCAGGCGACGCCGCCGCCCGTGCCTCCGAGCGTGAAGGCCGGGCGAATCACCAGCGGCAAGCCGATTTCAGCCGCGAAGGCCAGCGCATCGTCCAGCGCGTTCACTGTGCGGCTGGGCGGCACCGGCTCGCCGATCTGGATCAGCAGTTGCTTGAACGCTTCGCGGTCCTCCGCCGTCTGAATCGCGTCGACAGGCGTCCCCAGCAGTCGCGTGCCAAAGCGTTCCAGCACGCCGGCCTCGCTGAGCTTCACCGAAAGGTTCAGCCCCGTCTGCCCACCCAGCGTCCCCAGCACACCGTCGGGCCGCTCGCGGTCGATGATGCGCGCGATCACGTCCACCGTCAGCGGCTCGATATACGTCACGTCGGCCATGCCCTCGTCGGTCATGATCGTCGCAGGATTCGAGTTGACGAGGATGGAGGTGACGCCTTCTTCGCGCAGCGCCTTGCACGCCTGGGTGCCGGCGTAATCGAACTCGGCAGCCTGCCCGATGACAATCGGCCCGGAGCCGATCAACAAGACTTTTTTGATATCGTAATTGCGTGGCATAATCACGCTCCTCGTCTTGGAAATTTTTCGAACACGAAAGCCACGAAATTCCGCGAAGGACACGGAAATATATGTAAGCTTAGAAGAATAGGATCATCTGCGTTGCATGGAAGCATGGTCGCTATTCCTTTCGTGTTTTTCGTGGATCTTTCGTGGCTTTCGTGTTCGATTGTCCTTCACTCCTCGCCTTGCACCATCTTGGCGAAGCGGTCGAAGAGTTGGCGGTTGTCGCGCGGGCCGGGGGCGGCTTCGGGGTGGTATTGCACCGAGAAGACGGGCAGGCTCTCGTGTGCCAGCCCTTCCACTGAGCCATCGGAAATATTGTAATGGCTGACGCGGAAGCCGCTTTCCGGTGGCAGCGAATCGGCATCCACCTGGAAGTTGTGGTTCTGCGTCGTGATCGTCACCTCGCCCGTTGCCAGATCGATGACGGGGTGGTTGCAGCCGTGATGGCCGAAGAGCAGCCGGCTCGTCTTCGCTCCTGCCGCCAGCCCGACGATCTGGTGGCCCAGGCAGATGCCCATCAGCGGGATGCGCCGAGCGATGATCTCGCGCGTCAGCGCGATCAGGTGCGTCACCGTTTCCGGGTCGCCGGGGCCGTTGGAAAGCAGCACGCCGTCGGGTTGCAGTGCCAGCAGCCCGTCCAGCGCGATGTCGTGCGGGACCAGTGTCACGCCCAGCCCGCGATCCGCCAGGCACGCCGCGATATTCTGCTTGTAGCCGGTGTCGATCAGTACGACGCGCTTGGTGCCGGCAGCGACGGTATGAGCAGTGAGGTCGGTAATCGCCGAGACGGAGACTTCATCCACCACATCCAGTTCCGTTACCGTGCGGACGGCGCGGGCGGCGGCGACCAGGGCGTCCACATCGATGCTGGCGTCCGGCGGGACGAGGCGCGCGACGGCGCGTTGGGTGCCGTGGTCGCGCAGGTGGCGCGTGAGCGCGCGGGTATCGATCTCCGCGATGCCCGGAATGCCGTTCGCCTTCAGGAAGTGGTCCAGCGAGTCCGTCGCACGCCAGTTCGAGAACTCGTCGCAATAGTCGCGCACTAGCAGCACGGAGAGCCACGGGCGGCGCGATTCTTCCGCCGCGCGCGCCACGCCGTAATTGCCGATCAGCGGATACGTCATCACGACCATCTGCCCGCGATACGAGGGATCGGTGCAGACTTCCTGATAGCCGGTCATCGCCGTGGTGAAGACAACCTCGCCGCGTCGTCCCGCGCCAGCCAGCGCCGCCACCGCGCCGAACGCGCGCCCCTCGAAGAGCGCGCCATCCTCCAGCGCCAGCACCACCCGTGAATATTCCTGTTCCATTGCTTTATCCTATATGAAAAGTTTGGCGAACACGAAAGCCACGAAAGCGAACACGAAGATCAGAAAAGGCAGAAATACACGAAAAAGTTTTAAGATATTTCGTGTCCTTCGTGGATTTTCATGGCTTGCGTGTTCGATCTCGTAATCTTCGCTCATCTCATCCCTCGAATACAATCTTGCCGCCGCAGATGGTCATGGTTACACGCCCTTGTAACTCGACGCCGGCCAGCGGCGTGTTGCGCCCCTGCGAGGCGAATGTTGCCGGATCGACCACCCAGCGGGCGTGGGGATCGATGACGACGACATCGGCGCGGCGGCCCTCGCCCAGCGTGCCGGCATCCAGCGCGAAGGCGCGGGCGGGCGCACTGGTGAGCGCGGCGATCAGTCGCTTCAGCGGCAGCCGCTCGGCGTGGACCAGTGCCATGAGCGCGCCCAATGCCGTCTCCAATCCGCTGATGCCGAACGCTGCTTCGTCAAAGCAGCACGCTTTTTCCACCGCAGAATGCGGCGCGTGGTCTGTGGCGATGCAATCGATGGTGCCGTCCAACAGCCCGCCGATGAGCGCCTCCGCATCCGCCAGCGTGCGTAGCGGCGGATTGACCTTGGTGGCGGTGTTATAACGCGAGGTGGCCCCACCCCCCGACCCCCTCCCCATCTGCGGATGGAGAGGGGGAGATCCATCGGAGAGCGATCGGCCAAGATCGACACGATCAGCCTTAAAGGTTGATCTCCCCCTCTCTGTCGAAGACGGGGGGTGGGGCGCAGCCAGCAGCCCTTCGCGGTCGCCAGCGACCCAGGCGTGGGAAAGCAGCAGGTGGTGCGGTGTGACCTCGGCGGTGACGCGCAATCCCTGCTCTTTGGCGCGGCGCACCAGATCTACGCTGCCAGCCACGCTCAGGTGCGCGGCGTGGTAGCGCCCGCCCGTCATGCGCGCCAGTTCCAGGTCGCGCGCCAGCATCACTGTTTCGCCGGCGGCGGGCCAGCCGCGCAGGCCCAGGCGCGTCGCCAGCGCGCCCGCGTGCATCACGCCCTGGCCCACCAGATCGGGATCTTCGCAGTGGTTGATGACGGGCTTGCCGGTCGGCAGGGCATAGGTCAGTGCCAGGCGCAGCATGCCAGCGTTTTTGACCGGCTTGCCGTCGTCTGAAAAGGCCACCGCGCCGGCCTCGGCCAGTTCCGCCATCTCCGTCAGCGCCGCGCCCGCCTGGTCGCGCGTGATCGCCGCGATGGGCAGCACGCGGATGGCGGCCTCCGCCGCCAGCGCCTTCACCCATTCGACCACCCCGCGATCATCGATCACCGGCTGCGTATTGGGCATGCAGCAGATCGTAGTGAAGCCGCCGCGCGCTGCCGCCCGCGCGCCACTCTGCACGGTCTCGCGCAGTTCCAGCCCCGGCTCGCGCAGGTGCGCGTGCAGGTCCACGAAGCCCGGCGCGACGATCTGCTCTTCCGTCAAATCCACAGCACGCACCGTTTGCCCGCTCGCTTCCAGCGCCCGCGCGTGCGCCGCCACCTCGGCGGCTTTGCCGACGGCGCGGATCGTGCCATCGACGACGATCAGGTCGCCGATCAGATCGACATCATTGGCGGGATCGACGATGCGCCCGCCGCGCAGCCAGATCGGCAGCGTCACATCACCCGGCATGGCACACCTCCATTTGAAAGGGACGGGAACACGGAGCACACGGAATCTTTCACGGAGTTAACGGAAAAGATAAGAGCAGGCTTCGTAACTTTATGCATGTTGTTCATCATCTTCCGTGGCCCTCCGAGGCTTTCCGTGCCTTCCGTGTCCCGTCCTTCATCTTTTCAGGGATGTCGAGCACACCGGCGGCCCAGGCGAGGACGGCCATGCGCACGGCGACGCCATTTGCCACCTGGCGCTCGATGACGGAACGCGGGCCGTGGGCGACGGCGGGATCAATCTCGATGCCCTCGTTCATCGGGCCGGGGTGCAGGATGGGCAGAGAGGGATACGCTGCCAATCTCTCTGGCGTCAGGCCATAGTGGCGGCGATATTCGCGCAGGGAGGGCAGAAAGCCGCCGGCCATGCGCTCTTTTTGCAGCCGCAACGCCATCACCGCATCCGCACCTTCCAGGGCGTGATCCAGGTCGTAGGTGAGGCTGACGGCGCGGTCGGGATATGCCGCCGCGAAGCTCTGGGGCAGCAGGGTGGTTGGGCCGCAGAGGACGACAGACGCGCCCAGCGCCGTCAGCGCCCAGCAATTCGAGCGCGCCACGCGGCTGTGCTGGATGTCGCCCAGGATGACGATGCGCTTGCCGGCGAGGTCGCCCAGCGTCTCGCGCAGTGTCAGGGCATCCAGCAGGGCTTGCGTGGGGTGCGCATGCCAGCCGTCGCCAGCGTTGACCATTGCCGCGCGGCACCAGCGCGCCGCCGTTTCCGCCGCACCGGAGGCCGGATGGCGCAGCACGATGATCGCCGGCCCCATCGCGTCCAGCGTCTTGATCGTATCGAGCAACGATTCGCCTTTTTCCACGCTGCTGCCGGTCGCGGTCATGTTCGCCACATCCGCCCCCAGCGCCTTCGCCGCCAACTCGAACGAGATGCGCGTGCGCGTGCTGTTCTCGTAAAAAAGCGTGATGACCGCTTGGCCACGCAACACATCCAACTTTTGCGGACCAGCGAATTCAGCCCCCGCTGCTGATCCAGCCTGGTGGGGTTCCTCTTCCGAGCCGGGGCAATGTGTTTCCAGTTCAACCCCCGGCGTGTCTGCCTGGTGGTGTGTATCCGCCTGGCGAGACATGTGGCCTTGCTGCTGATCGCGCAGTTGCTCAGCGAGATCCAGCATGCCGGTGATGGCGTCGCCGGACCAGTCTTCCAGGTCCAGCAGGTTGCGGCGGTCGCTCATGCCTCACCGCCTTCGCGCACCAGCACCACGGCGTCTTGGCCGTGCAATTCCTGCACCTGCACCTGCACCCATTCATCCGAGCTGGTGGGCAGGTTTTTGCCGACGTAATCGGCGCGGAGCGGCAGCTCACGGTGGCCGCGATCTACCAGCACGGCGGCTTGCACGCGCGCCGGGCGTCCCTGCGCGAACAGCGCGTCCAGCGCGGCCCGCAGCGATCTGCCGGTATACAGCACATCGTCCACCAGGATCACCGTCATGCCGGCGAGCGATTCGGGCAACTCCGTCGGTCCTAACGTGGGAAACGGCCCCTTGTCGCGCACATCGTCGCGGAAGGCGCTGAAGTCCAGTCGCCCGACCGGCACGTCGCGCCCCTCGAAGGCGCGCATATGCGCGGCCAGCCGCGCGGCGATGGGGATGCCTTCGGCATACAGGCCGACGAGGACGACATCACGCGCGCCATCGGTGCGCTCCAGGATCTCGTGCGCGATACGCGCGATGGCACGGCGCATCTCATCGGGATTGAGGATGACACGCGCCCGCCGCAGGTTGCCCTGCTTGTCGCGCACCTCAAGGAAACGGGGTGGGGGGGTGGGAGGGGAGTGTTTTGCCGCGCCATTGGCGCGCGGCGCACGTGGCATGACCATCTGCCGCTCCTTTCTCGCCTCTCAGGACGAGGATTAAAGGACTCATCAGACGTATTGTAGCACATCGGTGCAAAGCAATAAAATTCCCCCGAATTTCCTTGCCTTTTGCCGCTCTTCGGGCTACGATGCAGGCGGAAGAAGATGCCTAGCCGTCGGCGATGGCTGATCCTAGCCCGTTAGGGGTTGCTGTTCCGAGCCAGGAGCTCCTGGCGCCCCCGTGCCGGAGCAAAATTACCCGCCGGCATGCTCTTGCTGGCTGACGTAGAGGAAGGCGTCTACCCGGAGTGCGGTGCGCTGGCTGGCGGTGATGCCTGAGAGGCCGTGGCCACCCGTGTAGGGGATCAGTTGGACGGAGACATGAACATTTTGCAGCGCGCTTTGCAAGGCTTGGGATTGGGCGAACGGCACCGTCATATCATTGGTGCCGTGGATGATGAGCGTCGGCGCGCTCTGGGACGAGACGGCGAAGAGCGGCGAGGCGTCGTGATAGATCGCGGGATCGCCGGTCAGGGTCGCACCACCGAAAAGCGCGTTGAAAGCTTGGATCATCCCCGGCGTCGGTGTCGTGATGGTCAGATCGGTAGGGCCGTATTCATCGACAACACAGGTGGTATGCGGTGACTGATCGGCGTAGAGACCCGCTTCGTCACCGGCATGAATGGTTTTGAGGACGCCCAGGAAGACGGCGAGATGGCCGCCAGCGGAATCACCCCAGCCGCAGAGCCGCTGCGGATCGAGGTGAATCTGCGCGGCGTGGGCGCGCAGCCAGCGCACGGCAAGCTGCGCATCCACAAGTTGCGCGGGCCAGATGTTGGCCGGGGCGAGACGATAGTCGATGCTGGCAGCGACGAAGCCATGCGCCGCAAAAAAAGTGCATAGCTGAGCATATTGTTTCTTATCACCGACCATCCAAGCGCCGCCGTGGATCAAGATGACACCAGGCAACGCGCCAGTCGCGCCCTGGGGCGTGCAGAGTCCCAGCGTTTCCGCCGGCAGAGGGCCATACGCCACATTGGGCTGCACGACGGGGTGAAAACGTGCGGGCGGCACGCTGCTGCTCGGCGTCCCTGTCGGGTTGACGCTGCCGGTCGGCGTACTGGTGGATGAGCTGCCCCCGCATGCTACCATTGCCAGTGCCACGCCGACCACCAGTGCGATCAGCCATCCTTGTCGCCGCCTGCTCGCCATTGTTGCCCTCCATGCCAGCCTCTACCGCTAGCCCTACCGTTACACTTCTACAATGCTGATGTTAGTACAACGTAGGGCTGGTACGGCGCGTTTCAGCATGGCCATATGCTGGCACCGCATAAGACCCGTTGCGGGGAAAGTCGGTGGTCAGCGGGGCCGGACAGACAGGAATGTCTGTCCTCCGGTATCCTCGGTCTGTCCTCCGATACCCATCCTAATCATCGGCAAAGGGTATGATAAAGTGAAATGCGTTGAACGGCACTTTTTAACCAGGAAGGAGCGCTATGCCTGAGCCACCGACCTTGCACCGCATCGGCGTCATCTCCGATACCCATTTGCCACAACGCGGGCCGCGCATCCCCGATGCCGCGCTGCACCATTTCGCGGGAGTGGAGTTGATCATCCATGCGGGGGATCATTCCACGCGGGATGCGCTCGACCAGCTTGCCGCCTATGCACCGGTCGAGGCAGTGCAGGGCAACATCGAAGACGAGTGCATCCGCGCGACGTTGCCGATCAAGCGCGAGATCGTGGTCGGGGGCTGCCGCATCGGCATCGTTCACATCTTGGGCGAACGCACCCACTACGCCCGCAATGCTCGCCGCGAATTCCCTACCGCGCGGGTGGTCATCTTTGGCCACAGCCATATCCCTTACCTGGAAGATCACGATGGGCTGCTGCTGCTCAATCCTGGCAGCGCCACCGATCGCCGCTGGCAACCGCACTGCTCCATCGCCCTGCTCACGATCACCGACGGCCAGCCCCAGGCGGAGATCATCATGTTGCCGTGATAGCGGTGAATGCCGGACGTGCGCGACGTGTTACAATACGTTTACCCTATTTTTTTACACCGAGGAGCTTGCAATGCCGCTGGCACTCATCGTACATGGCGGCGCGGGGGCCATCGCGCCCGCGCGCTTCACCGCTGCTCAGGCGGGCTGCGCCGCCGCCGCCCAGGCCGGCTGGGATGTCTTGTGCGCGGGCGGGTCCGCGCTGGAAGCCGTCACCGCTGCGGTCGTCGCCCTAGAAGATAATCCGACCTTCAACGCCGGGACGGGCGCGGTACTCACCCGCGAAGGCCATGCCGAGCTGGACGCCGGCATCATGGACGGCGCGACGCTGGATGTCGGCGCGGTCGCGGGCGTGCGCCGCGTCAAGAATCCGATCTTGCTGGCGCGGCAGATCTTGCCGTTGCCCCAGGTGCTACTGCTCGGCTCCGGCGCGGAGGCGGTCGCTGAACAGCACAGCATCCCATTGGTCGATCCGCAGCACTTCATCGAGGCGTATCGCCGCGCGCCGTCAGAGCCACAACCGGACGACGCGGAACCGTCGCTGCGCGTCGAGGGCAAGCACGGCACCGTTGGCGCGGTGGCGCTGGATGGCGCGGGCCACATCGTGGCCGCGGCCTCCACGGGTGGCATGGCCAACAAGCCGCCGGGGCGCGTGGGCGACACGCCCATCGCCGGCGCGGGCTACTACGCCGAGGACGGCGTGGGCGGCGTCTCCTGCACCGGTCAGGGCGAAGCCTTCATCCGCCTGGTGGTGGCCCGCCGGGTCTGCGAGGCAATCGAGCGCGGGGCCGACGCGCAGGCGGCGGCGGACGCTGTCATCGCGCAACTGGGCGCACGCACCCAGATGGAAGGCGGCCTCATCGTCATCGACGCCGCCGGCCACATCGGCTTCGCCCGCAACACCGCTGCCATGTCCTACGCCTTCTGCACTGAAAGCATGGCCACGCCCCAGGCGGGCATCTAACGCCGCCCGCGCCCCATTCCTCCACGGGGAGGCGGTCTTCGTCCAGGAGCCTCCCCTGGCGTTGCTGCTGCTGGACACGGAAGACGAAGGCGCAGCTTGCGGCCAAACACGGCTGAAACAGGGGCCAGATGTCCGCCGCGCGGTCGCTCACCTGCGCCCCTGGCGACCGTGCAATCGTTGGGATGCCGCCCTCGGCGACCGCACGGCAACGGGGATGCTGCCCCCGGCAGCCCTGCCGGCACTGGCTGCGCTATTGGTTACACTCACCTCAACCGCCAGCGTCCTATGCCTTGGGCCGCAACTCCGTTTGGCCGCCAAGGTAGGGGCGCAGGGCGGGCGGGATCGAGACCGAGCCGTCGGGCTGCTGGTGGTTTTCGAGCAGCGGGATCATAATGCGCGGGCTGGCGAGCGCGGTGTTGTTGAGGGTATGCACATAGCGCACCTTACCCTCGGCGTCGCGGTAACGCAGATTGGCCCGCCGCGCCTGGTAATCGTGGAAGTACGAGTCCGAGTGGGTTTCGCGGTAGGTCTGCTCGCTCGGCACCCAGGCTTCGATATCATACTTTTTCACCTGGCCATCGCCCAGGTCGCCGGTGCAGACGACGACGACGCGATAGGGCAACCCCAGCGCCTGCACGATGTCTTCGGCGTTCGCCAGCAGCGCCTCGTGCCAGCGCACCGACTCCTCGTGCGAATTTTCGCAGATAACGTATTGCTCCACCTTGGTGAATTGGTGGACGCGCATCACGCCCTTCGTGTCCTTGCCATACGTGCCGGCCTCTTTGCGGAAGCAGGGTGAGACGCCGACATATTTGATCGGCAGGTCGGCGTAATCCAGGATCTCGCCGCTGTGCATGCCGGTGATGGCCACTTCCGCCGTGCCGACCAGGAACAACTGCGGCTCGTCAGCCTCGGCGTCTTGTTCCAGCGCGTAGACCTGCTCGCGGCCACGGGGGAACTGCGAGTTGCCGATGAAGCAGAATTCGCGGGCCAGCGCGGGGACGCTGAGCGGTGTGAAGCCCTTGCGCGCGATGGTGTCGATGGCGAACTGGATCAGGGCCATTTCCAACCGCACGCCGTCGCCTTTCAAGATGTAGCTGCGCGAGCCGGCCACGCGCACGCCGCGCTCGACATCCAGCATGCCCAGGCGCTGCATCAGGGCGGTGTGGTCCTGCACGGGGAAGGCGAACTGGGGGATCGTGCCGACGCGCTTGATCTCGACGTTCTCGCTCTCGTCGCGCCCGGTGGGGACGGTGGCGTCGGGGATATTGGGGACGCGCAGCAACAGGTCGCGCAGTTCGGCTTCCAGGTCGCGCAGTTGCGGCTCCAGGGTTTTCAGTTCAGCGGCGACGGTGCGGCCCGCTTCGATGGCGGCATTGCGCGCCTCCTGGTCGCGGCCCGCCGCCTGGATCTCCTTCGAGAGCTGGTTCTGGCGGGCGCGGTCGGCTTCCACCTGGCGGCGGATCTCTTGGGTGCGCGCGTCGAGGTCCAGCAGGTGATCGATGTCGATGGTCACGCGCTTGCGCACGGCGGCGTCTTTGACGATCTCCGGATTCGCGCGAATAAATGCGAGGTCCAGCATGATGAGTACGCTCCTTTTGCGGTGTGACGATGATGTGCCGGCCAACAAAAAACGCCGTCCGTCCTTCCACAGGACGAACAGCGCATGCTGTCGTGGTGCCACCTGGCTTGCCGCGCGGGGCTTCGGTGGGCGGTTAGCAGCACGGCGAGGGAGGCCGGCGGTTAAAACCGCGCCAGCGGGCGAATAAATTCGCGCCTAAGGGCTACGCCACGAAGTCCGCCGACGCGGACTAGAAGCGGGGCCGCGCGGCATCTCATGCGCCCGGTAACGGCGGGCTGCCGCTCCGTTTCGCCCGGTCGGGATCGCGGAGGGGACTGCGAAGGGAAGCGCCGCAGATGATCCGCCGTGTCGCACCAAGGTCACGGCTCTCTGGGAGGATCAAGCGAGAGGCGCTATGTTTCGCAGACGATTTCTACACTCAGCATAACACGCCAGGCGGTGGATGTCAACCAAGATGTTCGTGGCCCGTTCGTGGCCTTCGTGTCGCTCCGCCTTTATGCCGCTGAGGATTGTGAGGGGGGCGGGAGGGTGAGGTCGGCCTCGGTAAGGTTGTGGAAGCCCATGAAGACCTTGATGAAGGGTTCCACCAGGGCGGGATCGAACTGGCTGCCCGCGCCGCGCCGCAGTTCGCTGACGATCTGCGCGGGGGTGAGGCCACGGCGGTAGGGGCGGTCCATGTGCATTGCGGAAGTGGCGTCGGCGACGATCATGATGCGCCCGATGAGCGGCACAGTCTCGCCGGCCAGGCCGTAGGGATAGCCGCGCCCATCCCACCGCTCGTGGTGGTAGCGCACGGCGTCGAGTACGTCGGGGTCGGTATCGGCGGGCAGCAGGCAGCGTAACAGCGCCTCGGAAAGGACGACGTGTTGCTTCATCGCCGCGAACTCCTCGTCGGTGAGGCGGCCCGGCTTGCGTAGGACGGCATCCGGCACGCCGACCTTGCCGACATCGTGCAGCAGGCCAGCGTCGAAAAGCAGCGCGCAGCGCGGCGGCGTGAAGCCTAACTCTTCGGCGAGCAACTGGGCGTAGGTCGCCACTTCCTCGGAGTGTTCCTTGGTATAGCGATCTTTGTGATCGACGGCGGTCACCAGGGATTCGAGGATGCCGAAGCCGCGCAGATCGATGGCCCGTCCGTTGGCCGCTTCCGCTTCAGGGCGCTGGGCCAGTTCGCAGCGATTGCCGCCGCTGTGGCGGGCCTCGTTCATCGCCGCCTCGGCACGGGCCACCAGGTCCAGCGCCGTGCTACCATCATTAGGATAAAGCGCGACACCGACGGAAAGGGTCAGCGGCATGCGCTCGGCGGTTGGTTGGGGGCGGAACTCCTCGTCAGCGATGTTGGCCACCAGGGTTTGCGCCATATGGCGGGCCTCGGCGGGGTCAGTATCCGGCAAGATCGCCAGGAACTCGTCGCCGCCGTAGCGACTGAGGATGTCGGATGAACGCAGGCTGCGCCGGATCGCGTTTGCGGCCTGGATGATGATGCGGTCGCCGACCTGATGGCCATAGGTTTCGTTATAGAGCCGGAAACGGTCGAGGTCGATCAGCAAAATGGCGAAGGGCGCGGCGCTGCGATTGGCGCGCACGACCTCCTCGTTCAGCCGGGTGTGAATGGCGCGGTGATGGTAAAGGCCGGTCATGGCATCATGGTCGGCGCGCTCCTGCGCCTCAGCGTACAGGCGGGCGTTATCCAGCGCGACGGCGAACTGGTTGGCGACGGCAGGCAGGATGCCCAGGTGGTGCGCGTGGCCGACCGCATCGGCCTGGGACGAGAGCGCCAGCAACACGCCGAAAGGCGCGGCCCCCTGGCGCATGACGGGCAGCACCGTCGCCGACCGCAGCGGCAGGGCGGTCGCCGGCAGCGCGCCGGCCAGGAGCAGGTCGGCATTGCCGGCGGCGATGGAAGCGGCGAGAGAACGGCGCTCACTCAGCGCCAGTGCGACCATGCTGGTGCTTTCGGGCCGCAGGGTATAGTGCCAGCGCAGGATCGCCGCCGCATCTGGCCCGACCGCGGCTTCCGCCACCAGCCGGCCCGTCGTGGTGTCGAGCCGCAGCCAGCCCAGCGAGACCTCCGGCGGACATGCGCGGGCCAACACGGCGGCGATATCAGTGGCGGAGGGTGTGAGGGTGGTCAGCGACCAACTGATGATCGTGAAGGCATCCGCTTCAGCAGACCAAGCGGCGATCTCGTCCATCAATTGGCTCTCGCGCTGGCGCGCCCGCTCGATGAGATAGGCGAGCATCGGGATGAAGGCGGCGCGCACAAGTTCGTCCGGCATGTCGCCCCAGCCGTTGGCGACGAGGTGACTCAGCAGCAGGGCCGCGGTCAGGATGAAACTGTGCAGGCGCGCGGCGGACGATTGCAAGAAAATGATCGAAGTGACAGCGGTTAGCGGAAAGAGCAGCCAGGTGGCGCTGGCATCTGGCGCCCACCACATGAGGGCGGCGAGCGCGCCGGTGAGGACGATTAGTTGCCAGGGGGCGGCAGCCGGCGAGCGGTGGCGAATCAGATTGAAGCCGATGAGGCCCACACCTGCCACCGCCAGGCATAACACCAATGCGACGACCAGATCCCAGCGGTTGGTTTGCCATAACTGCGCGACCAACGCGAGGAAGATGACGCCCAACATTAGCAACCAGCACAGCAGCACGATCCGCCCTGCTGCGGAGCGGATGGGCGCGACGCTGGTAACGGCGGCGACACCAACAGGAGCCTGGACGTTAGCTTCACGCATGGCGCTGATCCCTCACAGGCGAAATGCCGACGAATTCATCCTTTTCTAGCGTTATCGGCAGATGTGGGACTTGGATGAAGGGCGCGGGCGATCAAGCTTGCATTCGCGGGCCAAACGTGCTACACCATAACTACCGTGTTGGCATATCCAGGACGAGGAGCGGCGGTACCTGATGTTTAAAAAAATGGGCATGATACCTTTTCGGGTGAATAGTACGCTCCCCCGGAGGACAGACATTCCTGTCTGTCCGGTCCCAACCGGTCCCCAATGACCACCGTCTTTACCCGAAAGGGGCATGACAATCATCCTTATGCAGAAGTAATGGAGCAACCAGGCCATGCAGATCACCAAATGCGACGCAACAGGCGTGGCGCAAATCAGTTACGCGG
Source organism: Ktedonobacteria bacterium (assembly GCA_027459785.1). Taxonomy (GTDB): domain Bacteria; phylum Chloroflexota; class Ktedonobacteria; order Ktedonobacterales; family JACDGC01; genus JAJPKG01. Next base: position 21,121 of record DAIDGU010000073.1, read on the forward strand.
GGGAAGTGGCCGCGCGGGTGGGGACGTGCGTGGTCATCCGTGCGCGGTGGACCTTTGGCTGGCGCGACCTGGGCTATGTCGTTTTCGCGCCGGACGACCGTTTCACCGAATATTTCTATAGTGACCAGTGGTTCAATGTTATGCGCGTCGGCACGGCGGCGGATGATCGGCTGAAAGGGTGGTACTGCAATGTGACGCGCCCCGCCCTCATCATGCCCGATGCGATCAGCTACGACGATCTGTTGCTGGACGTGTGGGTGGGGCCGGACGGCGCATGCCTGGTGCTGGACGAAGATGAGTTCGCGGCGGCGGCGTTGGCGGCGGCGACGCAAGCGGGGGCCGCCGCGGGATTGGCCGAGGTGCGGCGCTGGGTGGCCGCGCGCCTCGGCCCCTTCGCTGAGCTAGCCAGCGATGGTGAGGAGCATGGTTGAGGTGTCCATGCCGGGGGCCGGCGGCGCACCTTGGGAGATCGCTTCGATGCGCTGGCAGATGCGCGTGACATGGTTGCCCACCGTCTCGATGTCGGCGATGATGACCGAGAGCGTTCCCAGGGGAATGGTCAGGGTGGGGTCGGCCATGATGGCGTCGCGCAGGGCGCTACGCAATTGGAGGTAGGCTTGATCCAGGATGCCGTCTTGGATGATAACTTTGGTCGCCATCGTGGCCTGGCGCATGCTGAGCGCCACGATGCAGCCGCGCAACTGAATGTGAGCTGATTGCAGCAGCTTATAGAAGGCTTCCTGACCGGCGGGGCCGACCTGGGCGAAATAGTCTTCGACGGTGTTTTCAAATGAATGTGCCTTTTCGGCGATGCGCCCGGTGATGCTCAACATCGTGCCAAACTCATCCGCCGCCTGTTGCAGCGCTACGACCATGCGCAAGCGCTCACTCGTGGGCGACCAGCGCGCCATCACCTGAATCGCCTCGCCTACGAGGGTGACGGGCAACACGTCCGGCGAGGAACTGAACATCGTGAAGACGCTGCTCCAATCGCGGGCGAACAACAACGAAACGGCATTTTTGAACATCTCTTCGACATAAACGCCCAGATCAATGACACGGCTGGTCAATTGTCGGATCGCGCTGTCCATCTGTTCGAGTTCAGGATCGAGCAACATGATGAAAACTCCAAAACCTAGAAATTAGGGGCGCGCAGGTGGTCCCACCCACGCCCCACCAGGGTGGTGCGCTGCCCGTCATCCACGCGCACGAGGGCTGGTTCAGCCGTGATCGTGCCGATGATGGTAGCGGGCGTGCCGGTCGTGGTCAACAAACCGGCGCAGAGCGCGGCGGCGTGCGCTGCCGGCGCGGTGAAAAGCAGTTCGTAATCCTCCCCGCCGAACAAAGCAAGGTCGCTGGCCGCGCGAGCAATCGCTGATGCGACCGCGCGCGTCGCTGGCAAAATGGGTAGCGCGGCGACCTCGACGGTTGCACCGACGCCACTGGCGGCGCAGAGATGGGCCAGGTCCGCCGCAAGGCCGTCGCTGACATCCAACGCCGCCGTCGCGCCATTGCGCGCCAGCCATTGGCCTGCGGCGACGCGCGCCACAGGCGTGCGCTGCGCGGCTAGCAGCGGCGCGCAGACTTCCGGCGCGAGGCGCGCGACCAGCGCGGGGTCGTCCAGCAGCGCCAGGCCGGCGGCAGCGGCCCCTACGGTCCCCGTCACCAGCAGCGCGTCGCCGGGGCGCGCGCCATGGCGGCGCAGCACGTGGCCGCGCGGGGCCAGGCCCAGCAGCGTGATATCCAAAATCAAGCGTTCAGGATGGCGCGCGATGTTGCCGCCGACGATGGCGCAGCCATAGCGCGCGGCCTCGGCGCGCAGACCGGCATAGATGCCGTCAAGTACCGCGACCTCCAACGTGGGCGGCACCAGCAGCGAGAGCAGCGCGAAGCGCGGCGCGGCCCCCATCGCGGCGCAATCGCTGGCATTCACCGCCAGCGCGCGGCGACCGATCTCCTCCGGCGTGGCGCGGTCCAGGCGAAAGTGCGTGTCGGCCACCTGTGCGTCACAGGTCGCCACCAGCACATCCGCCGCGCTGCCGACATCCAGAACGGCGGCATCGTCGCCGACGCCCAGGATGACATCCGGGCGGGGGGCGAGGTCGTGCGTCAGCCGGGCGATCAGGCCGAACTCGCCGAGATCTGCGATGGTGCTCATCAACCTCCCACGCTGCAACGTGCGCTTCCTAGCCAGGTTGTGTCTCACGGTTTGTGTATCACCAGTTTGTGTATCACAGTATAGGATCAGCAGGGGGCAAACTGCCAGGGGCAAGCTGTCAATAGGTTAAAAGGGCTATTGTGGGAGGCTGGTATACGGTGATAGTGGTCGTTTTGGACCAATATACGCCCCGGATAATGGTGCTGCATAACATTCGCGCCCAATCGAACACTATCATTATAGAGGGCAACAAACTGAGCCGTCATCCGTGGCAAATGAGTGCCTATACTGCTCAGGCGTCTTCTCAGCAAAAAGTTGCTCAATGCCGCGAGGCTGGCTTCGCAACAAGGAACCCTCAGACATGAGCAACTATCACTGATTATACGAGGATACGCGGTGTCTTAACAAGCAGCGTATCGCCATACTCCACCGCTACCTCAGCCGTTGCATGCACCGCTGGTGTTCATGCCGCTAGCTGAGGCGTTTGTGTTTGATATCGTTTTTGTAAGCATGTTTGTAGTGTCTGCACGCTGCACTACCACTAGCTTTTTGAGCTTAGCTTGTGCCAACTGGTTGATGCAACGGACAAAAATGTTTGCCCCAGGTTGAGATGGGCAGAGGAGCGAGCAGAGGTATGAATGTTTATGAAGTGGTGTGATTGTATATTCGGCAACTTTTACCCGAATGGGTGGTGAACCCGCTGCCCAACATATAGACTTTCTCCGATGGATATGCTATACTTAGTCTAGTATTGCTCTACTCCTCCTGAAAGGATGAGACTACGTGCGCTGTTGCCCAGGGTATCCATGTTTACTTGACCCTGGTTCAGTGGATATGGTACACCTACGTTATAGAGCCAGCGCAATAAGACGCTTTGCAGACTGTATCTCACATCACCTGCTACATCGTCGCCCGGCTCTGCACCTGTTCAAAACGCATACCCACCAGGGCAACGCGCCAGAGCAAGATGACCAATTATCCCTATTCTTTGTCGTATCGAAGGAGACACCCAATGGCCGAAGAGATTGCCCTCTTCATTGACTTCGAAAACATTCGCTATAGCTTGCTGAACACCCAGCACCGCGAACCGGACCCACAAGAGTTGATCAACACCGCCCGCCGGTATGGCACCGTGATGGTGGCGAAGGCGTATGCCGATTGGAGCCGCCAGCCGGAAATGTTCAAAGGGAGTTTGACCGCGGCGATGATCGACCGTGTCGATTGTCCGGCGAAGCAGCGCGACCGGTATCGCTCGAACACCTGGCAGCCGAACTTCAATGGTCACGGCAACGGCAATGGCACTTGGAATGCGCCTGGCGAGAGTACCACGGGGACGACCTTTGGCAGTGCCAACACGCTGGGGTCCATCGGTGGCGATGAGGGCGAGTCGGATAGCGAAGCCACCCGCGAGATCAGCCAGGTACGCCTGGCCACGCCTGAACCCACGCCCGATCCCGTTCCCCTCACCCCCCCCGCCGGCAGCTACACCCCCGCCAACCAATATGCCTCCCAGAGTACCGTTGACCTCAACATGCTCATGGACATCATCGAAACCGTGTTCGACCGTCCCTCCATCTCGACCTTCGTCTTGATGACGGGCGACCGTGACTTCACGCGCATCTGTGCGCGGCTGAAGCTGCGGCTGAACAAGTTCGTGGTGGTGGCCGGCGTGCCTGGCACGGTGAGCCGCGACCTGACGGCGGCGGCGAACCAGTTCGTGCTGCTGGGCAACCATGCCAGCTTCCCTTCGCATCCCGCAGCGACCATCCCCGGCCAGATGCAGATGCCCCAGGCCGGCATGGAACCGAGCGATCCCCAATTCCTGCAATTCCTGGATTATATCGACCGCCATTGGGCCTGGCGCACGATCATTGGTGTCTCCAATTTCATCGGCGACCCCTATAATCACAAGAATCGCTTCCGTGGCCGCCTGACACGCGACTCCGCCCGCGAATTGCTCCAGACGTGTGTGCAGCAGGGCATCCTGATCCTGTCTACCGACACCGAGGGCAACGAAGATCTGCGCCTGAATCGGGCGAATCCAATCGTGGAATCGGCGCTGGCGAATTCGCTGCAACAGCAGCAAAATCCGATGAGCGCCTCCATGCCCGGCTATGGGCCGTGGAACCAGACGCCGGCGGCGTCGTATCCCGGCAACTCGTCCTACCAGCGCCGCACCACCTCCATTATGAGCAATCTGATCGAGGGATCGCAGCAAGGCATCGATGAGGATATCGAGGAAGACGACATCGACGAGGAGATCGACGATACCGACGAGTAAGCGTCGCATGTGACATACTAAGGGCGGGTCCACCACGGATCCGCCTTTTGTCGTCTTCCTCGTGGGGCGGCCATGCCTGTTCGCCTCACAACCACCTGGAGGACAGACATTCTTGTCTGTCACTCTGCGGCCAAGCCTGTTCGCCTCACAACCACCTGGAGGACAGACATTCTTGTCTGTCATACGGCAGGCATGTTTGTCCGCCTCACAACCACCTGGAGGACAGACATTCTTGTCTGTCACTCTGCGGCCATGCCTGTTCGCCTCACAACCACCTGGAGGACAGACATTCTTGTCTGTCATACCCCTTGAGGGTCAAGACGGTGGTCATTGGGGCAGGTTGGGACCGGACAGACAGGAATGTCTGTCCTCCGGGGGAACGTGACAGACAGGAATGTCTGTCCTCCGGGGGAACGTGACAGACAGGAATGTCTGTCCTCCGTTATCCATTCTGATCACCCGCAAAGGGTGTCATACGGCAGGCATGTTTGTCCGTCGTTCGTTATCCGGCAAAGTGGGCCTGCGCCCCCCTGAGCGGCGTGACATATTCATATGATTGTCGGTGGATTGCGCGTGGTTTTGCGGCTGCCCGACAGCCATTCCCTGAAAGATAAGCGCCAGGTCGTGCGCTCCTTGCTGGCGCGCACGCGCAATGAATTTCCGGTCAGCAGCGCCGAAGTGGGTGATACCGAGCGCTGGCAGATCGCTGAACTGGGCTTCGCCTGCGTCAATGAGAGCGGGGCCGTCGTAGCTGAGGTGCTGGACAAAGTTGTCCGCTATATCGAAGACACCCGGCCAGATCTAGAGGTGTTGGACGCCCACCAGGAGACGTTCGCTGTCGAGTGATCTGTCACTGATCTCACTCAGATCAAGGTCGTAAGCACCTTTACAGGCTGCATCGATCTTTGCTACGATCAAAAGACTCCCATTCTGGTGCGCTCCTTGCGTCGAATGAAGCAGCAGGGCGCTATCATCACCCAAGGAGTTGCCATATGGCCGACCTCTCGTTTACCCACAGTCAGGATTTCGATTACGAACACAACCCCACCTGGCGCATCTTTCGCATCATGAGCGAATTCGTGGATGGCTTCAGTTTTCTGGCACGCATCCAACGCAGCGTGACGTTCTTCGGGTCGGCCCGCCTCAAGGAAGATCACCCCTACTATCAGCAAGCGCGGGCGCTGGCCGAACGGCTGGCGCAGCGCGGCTATACTGTCGTCACCGGGGGCGGGCCGGGCATCATGCAGGCTGCCAACCAGGGCGCGACCGAGGCCGGCGGCGAGTCCATCGGTCTGAATATCCAATTGCCGATGGAACAGCGCATCAACCGCTATGTGAAAGAGGGGATGAGCTTCTCCTTCTTCTTCAGCCGCAAGGTGATGCTCAACTTCTCGGCGGAGGCGTTCATCTTTTTCCCCGGCGGCTATGGCACGCTGGATGAACTTTTCGAGCTGCTGACGCTGGTGCAGACGGGCAAGCACGAGCGCACCGTCCCCATCGTCATGGTCGGCGTCGCTTACTGGGAACCGCTCACGCGCTGGCTGGAAAGCGAATTGTTGGACAAGCTCCAAACGATCAGCGCGGATGATCTCAAGATCTGGACGTTGACCGATGACATCGACGAGGCCGTGCGGATCGTCGAAACGGGCGTTGAAACGCAGACCCAGCAGTGGATCAAGCAGAAGGGGCGCAGCCGCAAGACGGTGGATGACAAGCTGAAACAGGCCACGCGCCCGATGGACAGCACCGAACAGTAAGGCTATCTCCGCCCGGTTCTTGCCATTTTGGATACAGTGAAAGCAGAGATCTTGGAGCGAGTGGGATGAGCGTTTTGCAGGGGGCGCGGATCGTCGTCGGTGTAGCCGGCGGCATCGCCGCCTATAAGGCAGCCGACCTCGTGAGCAAGCTGGTGCAAGCCGGCGCGCTGGTGGATGTTATCCTGACGGCGCATGCGCGCGAGTTCGTGACGCCCCTCACCTTCGGCGCGCTCAGCCAGCGGCCTGTGTGGGCGGACCTTTGGGAGCCGACGGGGATGGCGGCGGCGCGGCACATCGAGCTGGCAGCGGCGGCGCAGGCGTTGCTGGTGGCCCCGGCGACGGCCAACACCATCGCGCGCCTGGCGCACGGGCTGGCGGACGACATGCTGGCCGCGGTCGCCCTGGCGACCACCGCGCCGCTGCTCATCGCTCCGGCGATGGAACACCACATGCTCCAACATCCCGCGACACAGGCGAACCTGGCGCTGCTGGCGGCGCGCGGCGCGCACATCATCCCGCCGGAAACGGGGCGGTTGGCGTCGGGCGAGATCGGCACCGGGCGGTTGCCGGAAACGGCGACGTTGCTGGGCGCGTTGCGCCAGGTGGTGGGGCGCGGGGGCGATCTGGCGGGCCGGCGCGTCGTGGTGACGGCGGGCGGCACGCAGGAAGCGCTCGATCCAGTGCGCTACATCGGCAACCGCTCGTCGGGGCGGCAGGGCTTCGCCCTGGCCGAGGCGGCCCGCGACCGGGGCGCGCAGGTGACGCTGATCGCCGGCGCGACGGCGCTGCCCACGCCCTACGGCGTCACACGCATCGATGCGCTGACGGCGGCGGCGATGCGCGCTGCTGTGCTGGCGGCGTGTGTGGAGGCCGATGCGCTGGTGATGAGCGCGGCGGTGGCCGACTTCACGCCGATAGCCGTCGCGGAACATAAGATCAAGAAGCGGGAGGTGGCGAGCAGCGATGGCGCGGATCTGGTGCTGCGCTTGCAGCGCACGCCGGACATCCTGGCGGACCTCGACGCGGTGCGGGCGCAGTATCCCGGCCTGATCCGCGTGGGGTTTGCGGCGGAAACGCGCGAGGTGGCGGCGGCGGGCCGCGACAAACTGGCGCGCAAGGGTCTGGATCTCGTCGTAGCCAACGATGTCAGCCAGCCCGACAGCGGCTTCGGCAGCGCGACCAACACGGTAACGCTCTTCCACAAAGACGGGCGCACCGAGGCGTTGCCCTCCCTGCCCAAAACGGCGGTCGCGGCGCATATCTGGGACGCGGTGGTCGCGTTGCTGGCACAAAGATAGCGCCAAGGCACAGCGGCCTGGGTGACAGACAAGAATGTCTGTCCTCCGGAGAAGCGTGGTGACAGACAAGAATGTCTGTCCTCCGGGGAAGCGTGGTGACAGACAAGAATGTCTGTCCTCCGGGGAAGCGTGGTGACAGACAGGAATGTCTGTCCTCCGGGGAAGCGTGGTGACAGACAGGAATGTCTGTCCTCCGGGGAAGCGTGGTGACAGACAGGAATGTCTGTCCTCCGGAGAAGCGTGGTGACAGACAGGAATGTCTGTCCTCCGGGGAAAAGTTGCTGGCACAAAGATAGCGCAAAACATCCATGATCCGCAGGGATGCGGAGTAGCGGCACCAAAGAAAGGACTCATCAACTATGCACAACATGCACGTGGCGGGCATCGAAGATCTGATCGCCCCCCTCAAGCAGCGGATGGAGATGCTGGAAGAGGAGAACCGCGCCCTCAAAACGCATCTCGCTCAGGCACGCCAAGAACTGGCCGAACTGAAACGCGGCGTCGGCATCGCCGTCTATATCGGCGGTAAGCCGGTGGCGACGGGGACCGGCCCCGGCATGCCAGATGTGTTGCCGACGAGTGGCACACCGCCCCCTGGCGCCCGCCCGCTGGCGACGCCAGCCATGTTGCACGAACCACCGCCGCCCGATGTCGCGCCGCTGCCCGTCGCGCCGCTGCCCGTCGCGCCGCCGCACGCCTACGCGCGCCAGGGGACCGCGCCGGATGCCCGGCAGGATGGGGCAGGCCGCCAAAGTTCGCGCAATGTCAACTATGCTGATTACTTTATTGATTGAGGGCAACTGGCACAACCGATGTTCCAGCGCGTACAGTATAGGAGTGAAGCAGCACTTTTGTACGCGACGAAAGGGAACAGCCGGCGATGACAGCACCAGCCAAACCAGGGTTAATGGGCATTTTTGCGCACCCGGACGATGAGGCATTCGGCATGGCGGGGACGATGGCGCGGGCGACGCACGCGGGGCATCCCGTGGCGATCGTCTGCGCCACGCGCGGCGAGGAGGGGCAGATCGCCGATCCCGCGCTGGCGACGCCGGAGAATCTGGGCCAGGTACGCGAGCAAGAATTGCGCAACGCCTGCGCCGCCGTGGGCGTGACGGATGTCGCCTTCCTCGACTACATTGACGGCCACCTGGCCGAAGCCCCGCCAGCGGAGGTCACGCGCAAGATCGTCGGCCATCTGCGCCGGTTTCGCCCGGCGGTCGTGGCGACCTTCGATCCCAAGGGCGGCTATGGGCATGTCGATCACATGGCGATCCATCGGCTGACGCTGGCGGCCATCGCGGCGGCGGCGGACCCGGCCTACGCGCCGGAGTTGGGCGCACCCCATCGCGTCCGCAAGGTCTATTACACCGCCATCCCCCGCGAACGGCTGATGCAGATGGTGGCCGAAGCGCGGGCGAAGGGCGCAGATTTCATCCCCGGCGGCGACGAGGCGACGATTCCCGTGGAAGAGATGGGGACGCCGCTGGCTGACATCACCACGATCATGCGCCTGAACGACGACGAGTTCGCTGCCAAGCAGCGCGCCATGCGCGCCCACGCCACGCAGATGCCGGCGGATAGCCCCTTCACCAGCGCGCCGCCCGACCAACTGCGCCAATTCATGGGAACCGAGACGCTGCAACTCGTGCCGCCCCCTGTCTCCGACCGTGCCTATCCCGCGCCGGAAAACGACATCTTCGCGGAGTTGTGACGGCGGTGGATGGGAACACGAAGGCCACGAAAGTTTCGAAGATCACGAAAAAAGAGATAGCAAGACGTGCAGCGTTGCACCAATCGGACGCCAGGCAGGCGGAAACATATCCCAATCCCCTTCGTGTCCTTCTTTTTTTTGTGGCCTTCGTGTTCTTGTCTTTTTCTAAGGGAGGGTGTGATGCGTGAGGTTTTGCGCCAGGCGCAGGAGTGGTGCTTGGCGGGGCAACCGGTGGCGCTGGCGCGGGTGATCGCGGCGGAAGGCTCCGCCCCGCGCCCGGTGGGATCGGCGCTCGCCGTGGCCGGTGACGGGCGCTTCACCGGTTCGGTCAGCGGCGGCTGTGTGGAAGGCGACGTGATCATGACGGCGCAGGACGTGCTGGCCGGTGGTCCCGCGCAGACGCTGCACTTTCGCGGCGACGCCGACCCGCTGACCGAGATCGCGCTGGGCTGCGGCGGCACGGCGACGATCTTCATCGAACGCATCGCGCGCGAAGGCACACTCCTCCCGCCCTTCGCGCGGCTGCTCGATCTGCTGGCCAATGATGCCCCCGCGACGCTCGTCACGGCACTAGGACCGCAGCCCGCTCACTGGTTGTTGGATGGCGATGGAAGCATGCTGGTGGGGGAGGGTACGCCGGCAACGGCGATGGCGGGGGCCGTCTTCGCCCAGGCTTTCGCGCCGCGCCCGCCGTTGGTCGTCGTTGGCGCGGATGCCGTAGGCCAGGCGGTGGCCGCCCTCGCGGCGCAGCTGGGCTGGCGCGTGACGGTGATCGATCCGCGTGGTGGCTGGTTGACGCCGGCGCGCTTCCCCCAGGCCCAACGGGTGGTCGCCTTCCCCGATGCGGCGCTACCCCAGGTGGGATTAAACGACGAGACGGCGCTGGTGGTCCTCTCGCACGATCCGAAGATCGACGAGCCGGCGCTGGCGGTGGCGCTGCGGTCCCCCGCCGGCTACATCGGCGCACTGGGTTCGCGCACGGCGCAGGTCGCGCGCCGCGAACGGCTGCTGGCGCTGGGCTTCACCCCCGCTGACCTGGCACGGCTGCACGCCCCCGTGGGGTTGGACCTCGGCGGCCACAGCCCGGAGGAGATGGCGCTGAGCATCGTGGCGGAGATCGTGGCGGCGCGCAATGGTCGCACGGGCGGCGCGCTGCGCGGCGGCGCGGGACCGATCCACGACATCCAGGGCTAGCGCGCCACATCGATCACGGCGCAACATCCGACGCCTGGTGCGCGGCGCGCGGGCGCAGCATGGTGATGAGGCGATCCACCGACGTGCCGGAAGGCGCGGGCCAGGTGATGGTGAAGCCGGCCCAGGCGGTTTCAAGCGCCGCGCTGAGGTCGCGCACGGCGGTTTCCAGGCGGATGCGCTCCTCGCGGTCGCGCTGCAAGCCCGGTAGCCGCTTGGTGGCGGCATTGATCATGTTGGCGAGGGGTGCGAGATCTGCACAGGTGGTGACGGGTTGGGCGGTTTGGCCGCGCAACGCGCGGGCAAGTTGTTCTTGCAGGACGATGGCGTCCGCGTCGATGGCGATGCGCTTGGTCTGGGCGCGGCGTTCCAATGCGGCCACGCGCTGCGTGGCGGCGGCAGCTTCCAGCACCGCCGCGCGCAAGTAACGCGAGGTGAGTACCAGCGCGCCGCACAGCAGGCTCAGCCCGACGAAGGCCAGCGCCAGATTCAGCCACAGCAGCGCGGCTCCCGTGGGCGTGGCAAGCGGCGGTCGCGCGATGAGCAGCGCACCGGCATAGAGCGCGAAGGCCAGCAACGCGCCGGCGACGGCGGTGAAAGCATCCGCCAGCAGCGCCGCGACGAGCAGCGCGCCCGGCAAGAGCGCGAAGGCCGTCAGGTGCGGCCCCAGGATCGCCAGGCCCAGGCCGGCGAGGATGAGATCCACCAGCAACAGCAGCAGCGCCGCGCGCGTGATCTGCCCGGCTTGCGCCTGGCCCTGCGCCAGTGCCGCCAGCAGCAGCGTGACCACGGCGACGCCGGCGGTGCCGAGACCCAGGACGTGGAGCGCGGGCGTGATCAGCAGGGGCGCGGCGGCGACCGTCAGCAGCAACGCCAGCGCCAGGTGCGCCAGCACCCAGCCGCGTAACAAGCCGGCCCGCCACGAGGCTTGCGCCGCTATGCCAACCAGCGGACGCGAGTATGGCGCGGCGACGGCACGGGCGACGGGTGGCAGGGCGAAGGCACCGCCATCCAGCACCTGCCCTGCCTGGCGCGGAGCCGTGGGTAAATATGTGTTATGCCGGACGGCGACCATCGCTTCGTAGCGTTGGATCGAGGGTCCACGCATGGGCATGGGTTGCTCCTTTGGCATGGTGCCGCCCAGCGGCAGCGCCATGTGTTCCGTGATGAACGTCCCCACTCAGCATCAACCTCCCCGTAGCAGCGGAAACCACGTTTTCGCTTACCACACTATACCTACAACGAACGAGAACGAAATAGGTCAGCCGTTCGCACACCGGCCCTTCACTATCTTGTGGAACTTCTTTTCTAATCCACTCTTGATACTGTACCATCCCTAAGCGGTTGGCAGCAACTTGGGTGCCATTATGGTCGCTGCAGACGGCCACACCGCCCGATGGTCCTACCGACCTGGGCAGGGCCGGCGCGATCTGCTATAAAGGACGTACATCATCAAGCACTATCACATGCGCCGTATATGCGTGGAGGCAACGTGGGCATTTTCGCAACGCGGGCAGGCCACCCCTGGCACGCGATCATTCCGCTGGCACTGGCGGCTTGTTTTTTGGTGACGTGCAACGGCGGGAGCGCGAGCAATTCGCCCCCGATCTCCCATACCCCGCCGGCGAACGTCGGGAGCGCCTACGCGCCGATCTGCCCCGGCACCACGCCCTGCGCCAGCCTGGGCAGCGCGGCGGCGTATCACAGCGGCACGAGCCATCCCGCGCCTACGGGCAGCGTGACTATCGGCGATTGGGAGTCGCCGGATTCGGTCAGTCCGCTTTTCGCCGATCAACAGGTCGATTTCACCATCTTGCACGCGATCATGGGCAACTGTGTCGTGGCGGGGGCCGACCTGAAATGGCTGCCTGACGAGTGCAGCGCGGTGCCGACGCAAGCTAATGGTGATGTCAGCGCCGATGGTACGACCGTGCTGATGAAGCTGCTGCCGAATCTCAAATGGTCCGACGGCCAACCCCTCACGGCGGCGGATTTCGTCTTCGGCTGGCAGACGCTCACGAATCCCAAGACGCAAGCGGTGAATGTCGGCGGCTACAGCGTCATCACTAGCGTCACGGCGGTGGATGCGCAGACGGTGCGCGTGCAGTTCCGCGCGCCCTTCGGGCCGTACCTGACCTACCTGCCCTTCGCCCTGCCCCAGCACGAATTCAAATCGCTCACGCCCGACCAGTTCACCGCCAGCGCCGAAGTGAACTTCCAGCCCCAAGCGACCAGCGGCCCCTACATGATCACAGACTACATGCTAGATGACCATTTCACGCTGGCCCCGAACCCGAACTATACCTCCGCCAGCTTCTACGGCCCTTTTTTGAAAACCCTTACATTTCAAATCTTCCACGGACGCCAGGATGAGATCGACGCCTTCAGCGGCGGCAGCCTGACACTGGCCCAGGACTTCGGTCCCAGTGACCTGGCGGCGCTGCGCACGGCGACGGGCGGCAAACTGGCCACGACGCCGGCCATCGGCTACGAGCATGTGCTGTATAACCAGGCGAATCCGGCGCTGGCCAAGGTGGCCGTGCGCGAGGCGCTCTCATTGGCGGTGAATAAATGTGCCATCATCCAGCAGGTGTTGGGGACGCCCTGTGCATCGTCGGTCGCCACGTCGATCACCGCGCCCCAGGCGCTCGACTTCGATAGCGCCCTGCCGGCGATGACCACGCCGGATCTGACCAAAGCCGGCAGCCTCCTGGATAGCGCGGGCTATCGCAAGGGCAGCAACGGCATGCGCGTGGGGGCGAACGGCCAGCCGTTGCACTTCACGCTGGTGACGGACACGGCCACCGCGCGCGTGACCGCGGCGAACCTGTTGGCGGCGCAGTGGCAAGCACTGGGCGTGGCTGTGACGGTGAAAACGTATCCCGGCACCAAGGTGTTCGCCGACTTCACCAATCAAGGGCTGCTGGCGACGGGGCAATTCGACATCGCGCTGCTGGCCTTCGTGGGCAGCGCCGATCCCGACTTCACCTTCGACATCTACCATACCAGCGCCATCCCGTCGCAGACGAACCCCGGCGGCACGAACTACGGCCACATCAGCGATCCCACGCTCGACGCCGCCTTGCAGACGGAGCGTGGCACGGTGGACTTCACGGCGCGCGTGGCGGCGCTCAAGCAGGTGCAGCAACGGGTGGTGGCCCAGCAATTCGACGTGACGCCGCTCTACGTTTGGCCCCTGCTGACCCTCACCACCAGCGCGCTACACGGGTACATCCCCGGACCGCCACTGGATGCCTGGGACTGGAACATCGCCGACTGGTGGGCTGCCGCCTAGCCGCGTGCCATAAAGATAGCAATTTTTATGAAGCGTGCTGGGCGAAAACCTGGCACGCTTCCGTGCCATTGCGCCAATAATGGCTTGTCGAGCGTGTAAAGTTTTTATGCATTGTAGCTCACCTGTTGCAAAAAAAGCGTAGGATTTGCCAGCAAAGCATGGTATAGTCTTGAACATCGATGTTGTTGCAGCATATCCATACGGAAGTAGGTAACTCGCATGTCAACCGCCACCACCGCCGATGGCAGCTTCGCCGCCGCGCTACGCTCCTCCTGGCACGCCAGCCGCGTGCAGGGCTGGGCGCTCCTGCCGCTGCGCCTTTTCGCCGCCAGCGCCTTCTTGTATGCCGGCTACGAGAAGATCAGTAATCCGCAATTCTTGAATCCGCACGCGCGCGGCTACTTTGGGCATTTCGTACCGTTTCTGGCCAAGGGATCGCCGATCAGTGGCTTTCTGCTGCATACGGTCGCGCCGCACGCCCAGCTTTTCGGCGGCTTGGTGGCCTATGGCGAATTCGCGGTCGGCCTGGGGACGCTGCTGGGCATCTTGTTTCGCCCGGCGGCCTTTTTCGGGGCGCTACTCAACTTGACCTACTATCTGTCGGCCAGTTGGCACGCCCACCCGTTCTACCTCAGCCCGGATCTCGTCTTCGTTTTCGGCTGGGTGACGCTGCTGTTGGTCGGCGCAGGCGGCGTTGCGTTCACGCTCGATCCCTGGTTAGCGCAGGGTTTGCTGGCGCGTCTGCCACGGCAGCGCCAGGCGCAGACGGCGCGCGGCCTGGCTTTCGTGCTGGGGGTGCCGCTGGCCGTCCCCGCGCGGGTGGCACAGCCGGCGACTGCCTCACTATCCCCCAAAATCGGTGGCAGCACGGGCGCGCGGAATGCCAACACGGGCGCGCTGAAAAATAACGTCGTTGCTTTGCCGAAGAACGCGGTCGCCACGTCGGCCAAGAATGCCGCCAGCACGACGAATAGCAGTGTCAGCGCCAAGAAGCTGGCGAATGCCAACGTTCCGAAAGCGCGCACCGCCGCCAGCCGCGCCGCCACGCGCGCGGGGGCCACGCCCAGCCAGCGCGGGTAGCCGGCGCTAGCGACCGGGGCCGCACGTGCAACCGCCTCAGCTTCGACCACAGACCGATTTGCATGCCGCCCGTGTGATGTGCTATGCTGCCCACGGGCCAGGCGCATCTGCCGGTTCGCGTGGGGCTGTAGCTCAGGGGATAGAGCGTCGATCTCCTAAATCGTAGGCCGCAGGTTCGAGTCCTGTCAGCCCCACCCTTTTTCTAGGCCACTAGCTCGATGCTGCGTTGTTCATGCGATCACAGGAGCAAGTTACCATGAAGCGTCCTTGTTTGGCTGTCCTTTGCAGTGGTCTGCTCGTCTGGGGCTTCGCCGCATGTACCTCGGTCTCGGCGGCAGGTTCGTATCCACCAGCCCCCCAACCGCTGGCCTGTGGTGAAGTCGATAATGGTATCCATCTCGGCGGATCGGTTGGTGCTACAAGCTGTTTTTATCAGGCGTATCTGCGTTGCCAAACCGCGACGCTTGTGTATCGCTACACGCCCCTGGATACCAGCGAGAAGCAGGTGTTCACCATCCATGCCGATTGTTCGGTGACGGATGTGCGCAGTTTTGCGATTATTCCCGGCAATCCAGACAACGGCCCCTTTAGCACTTATACATGTCGCAGTGTCCAGCAAGGCAACAATGCTATCGTCATCACCGGCTGTGGTACACAAGGGGATGTTACTATCCCAACACCATGAGCAACGTGATGCTGCGCCACCGCTGGTACATGGGCAAAGTTGCCCGATGACGGGGGGCATGTGACGGAGCAGAAGACAGATCAGAACTATATAGCGGGATGTAAGCAACGTAGGCCATGAACAGGGGACCGTCTTGACGGACGGCCCCCCGCTTTTTATACCAGATAGGGTTAGTAGGAAAGGACGCAGCCGCCTGCGCCGCTGTTGAACGCATTGCTCCAGAGCGACTGGACGGGGAACGTGCCAGTGCTCAACGTGATGTCCGCCGAAGCGCCTTGCCCGGAGCTGATCCAGGCGCACTTGTCGCCATTCTCGCTGCCGCTGCCATCAAGCCAGCCGGTGCTGGGGAAGATGTCGCTCTCGGTTTCCGCAAACTCGTGACCACCAACGATGGTGATACCTGCGTCAGGGCCAAGGTTGTTGAAGTTGGCACCACAACTTGACCCTGCATCAGTGATATAGGGCATGTTGGTATATGCGACATTGCCGTAGGTCGAACTCGTGGAACTGTGCCAGGCACAGTACTGCGTGCCGAATCCACTGGCGTTGTTGCCTGTCGCCGTGTTGATCACATACTGCGCCGTCGTGTTCGCGCTGGCGCTGGTGTTGCCGAAATGCCCGGCGGCATTGACGGCCTCACTGGCGAGTTGCGACTGCGAGGGTTTGGAAGGAGCTGCACTGCCATTGTCGTACCAAACGCCCGCCAAAACGCCTTTCGGGTTGGTGGCCGCGGTACCAGCGCCGTTGCAGAAAATGGTGCCGCTGCTCACGCCTTCGCAGTACTGCGTCACCGAATTGTTCCAGGAACTGCCGCCGACGCCATTGAAGAAGCTCTGCTGAATGCTGGCTTCACCCGACGGGTCGTTGTTGGTCCACTGGGAACCCCAATAGACGAGGTAGACACGGTCTGCGCCGGTCTCGACACCCACGCCACCGGTCCCACCATGATAATAAAGATTACTGCTGCCACCGCCGCAGTTATGATGGCAGGTGCCTTTGACCCGCATGGAGTGAATCGGGCCAAGGACTTGCTTCACGGTGGGGGGAGCGGCACTGGCCTGTCGCGCGGATACCGTAAAAGCAACAGCAGCGAGGATGACCGCCGTTGTGACGACGGAAGCGATGATGAACGAACGAGAACGCTTCACTCTTTGCTAACCCCTTAAGATGACTGCTTGAGTCATCTGTGCTGTAGTTCGCCAAAGCGCGCCACCGCATGCCACCCAGGCATCACGGTCGTGCTTACAACCGACGCAAGCAGCGCCTCAGGAACGCTGACAACGCACCTCTTAATGAAGATGAATGCGAGCGGACTCGTCAACAGCACGTATCCGCTTATGATTTCCCTAGAGCTGTGGCTGACATTCCCTCCATTTCCGCGCCGCCTTGCATCACAGCACTACAACCATATTCCTCATCTGGTGGTCGCATGCTCCAGTGTTGGGTTTTTGTAGCGTCGCTTGGATAAAGATTAGTATACTGATGGCCTGGATGTTTGTCAATACCTGGCTAACAACTTTTTGCCTCGTTATTTTTGCACGTTGTAGAATACAGGCAGACTTTTGCGTTCGGCCATGGAAAGGAGCGTCAATCTATGCTTATGCTCGGTCACTTGCCGTCCTTGCTCTACACGTTGGCGTTGTTCGTCGCTTTCATCTTCGGCTGTGTCTTCGCGTTTCGTAGCGCGGTAGACTATATCATCAAGCGCCTGCGGGAAACACAGCCGCCGCCACATCAGTCATGAGAAAGAGCGATGCGATGAGCCGGCAGGCGACACGCTTTAAGGAGAGATATGGGCCGTGGGCCATCGTCGCGGGCGCGTCCGAAGGGCTGGGCGCGGCCTGGTCGTACGGGGGCATCATGAGTGGTGTCATACGTGGGAGGTATGTGGAGATCTCCTGAGCTCCGTTGGCCAGCAGGTGCAGATGATTATCCCGCAGATTGGCATCATCCTGGCGGGATAGGCTGGTGGCAGGCGAGGCAGCATCTTGCTGCGCGACGCGAAAGCGGTATTGAGAATAGCGGAGGGATGCAATGGCAGAGACGATCACACGGGCGACTAATTTGACCCTGACGGAGCGCCTGGCGGAGAAAATGGGGGCGATCATTCAGGCGACGACGGTGTTCGCGCCGCCAGTGGAACGCGATGGGCGCACAGTCATTCCCGTGGCGCGGGCGGCGTGGGGCTTCGGCGCGGGCGGCAGCCATTCGCTGCGCCAGGGGCAGGGGTCCGGTGGCGGCGGGGGTGCGCAGGTCAGCCCCATCGGCTATATCGAGATCAGCAGCGACGGGGCGCGCTTCCGTCACATCTACGATGCGCGCACCATCCTGGCGCTGAGCCTGGGCGGCGGCGTGCTGGCGCTGCTGCTGCTGCGCGAGGTGCGCAAGCTCATCTCGCACCGCCAGCAGGATGAAACCGTCGTCGCCACCGTCATCGAGACGACAACCACAGACGTTCCCCAGGACGCGAACTTTGCGGAGATGCCTGTCAGCTAGTGATCTAGCGCGGCGTGCAACTCGGATGCGGGGTGGCGTGTATCAGCGAGCAGGCGTGGGGCAGCGGAGCTGGTTGGGCGCGTGCCGGCACCACCGGCGCGGCCCCGCCCGCCTGCACATGCGCGGCGAACAGTGCCGGCCCCGTGGCGAACAGCGTCAGGCACAGCGCCAGCGCCAACAAACCAAGCAGCGTATGTTTGCGCACGGTGGGCAACGTGGGTTGTAGCATCCTATGACCTCCTTAACAGGGGACGAACGGCCCTCTTTATTTCACTATAACACCACCACCAACCCGCTACCGCCAGCCAACCCCCCATCTTGGCTAGCCAGCAGGTATGCGCGGGCGGTGTTCCTGTGGGGAGGCCGATGGCGATTGGTCGCCATCAATCTTCGATAGCCTGATGCAACGTGGCGACGAAGGCTTCAGCGGCGGGCGAGAGCGGGCGGTCATGGCGGTGGGCCACGCCAATCGTGCGCGCTAGCGGCGGATCGCTCACCGGCAGCGCCACCACGCCGGGGCGCGGCGATCCCTCGAAGGCGAGCTGTGGCACCAGGCTCACGCCCAGGCCCGCCGCCACCATGCGCAGCACCGTTTCCATCTCGCCGCCTTCCAGTGCCACGCGCGGCTCGAAACCGGCGGCGCGGCAGCCCGCGATGGTGGCCGAGCGCAGGTGGTAGCTGACGCGATAGAGGATGAACGGCTCGTCGGCGGCCAGGCGCAAAGGGACTGGCGGCGTCGCGCGTGCGATGGGCGAATCCGCCGCGACGGCCAACAACAGCGGTTCGGTGAAAAGTGGCACGGCGTCGATGGTGGGCCGGTCGGTCGGCAGGACGACGATGGCGAGATCGACCGCGCCGCGCTCGATCATCGTCACCAGCGCGCCGGTGCCACCCTCGC
Organism: Ktedonobacteria bacterium; assembly: GCA_027459785.1. Taxonomy (GTDB): domain Bacteria; phylum Chloroflexota; class Ktedonobacteria; order Ktedonobacterales; family JACDGC01; genus JAJPKG01. The sequence continues at coordinate 39,974 of DAIDGU010000073.1, forward strand.
GCAAGACCACCTCGACCGCTGGCTGTGCGGCGCGATAGCGCGCCAGGGCGCGCGGCAACAGATGCGTGGCGACGGTCGGCGTCACGCCCACGCTGATGCGCCCCAGCGCCCGCCCGCGCAGCCGGGCGATCTCGCGCTGGGCAGCCTCCACGTCGGCCAAGACGCGCTCCGCGTGAGGCAACAGGCGCAGCCCCGCTTCCGTCAGGCGCACCTCGCGCCCGCTGCGGTCAAAGAGCGTCACGCCCAGTTCGCCTTCCAGGCGGGCAATGGCCTGGCTGACGGCGGGCTGGGCGATGTGTAGCGCCTTCGCCGCCCGCGTGAAGTTCAGCCGCCGCGCCACTTCCAGAAAGATTTCCAGATGCCGCAGATCCATACATCTATCTTACATTCAAAAAAGGCTTTTTTGCTCAGGGGTGATGCCGGTGGTGGCACGCTTCCACAGATCGCGCAGGTAGTTCATGACTGCTTCATACTGCGTCGCCGGAATCTCCGCATAGGTGCTTACGCCAAATCGGCGATAGAGCGCGGCGTAAAGATCAACAGCGTCCTCTTCAGGAATAGGTACAGGCTCTGCAAATGGTGGTTCACTCATCGCTGTTTCTCCAAAGGGGTCCGTATGATACGGCCCCCTTTTCCTGTAGTCCTGACAAGGAGGGAGCCAATATGATCCCCCCATACACAGTAACATGTCTACACAAGTAGAACCTAAATACTGGTGAAAATTCCCTATCTACTAGCCCTAGCGACTCAGACTATCCATAAGCATTGCTTATCATAACGTATCTTATCACCTATTGGACGCCGCGCGCCAGGCATGGTACGCTGGGATGTATAGATGGCCTTCGGGCTGTCCAGCCTTTCCCCGCACCCATTTCCCCGCACCCATTCATCTCAAACGACGAGGAGACACCCAAGCATGTATCGTGGTCAATCCGGCATGTGGGCCTGGTTGCTACACCGCGTCACCGGCGTAGCGATCCTGCTGTTCCTGCTCGTGCATATCGTCGATATCACCATCCTGGGCTTCGGGCCGACGGTGTATAACAATGCCCTCAGCGTGTTCGCGCTGCCCTTCGTGCGCGTGGTCTCGTTGGGGCTAATCGCCGCTGTGCTGTATCACTCCTTCAATGGCGTGCGCATCACGCTGATCGACTTCTGGCCGCAAGGGACGAAATACCAGCAGATCATGTGGGCGGCGGTATTGGTGCTGACCATCGGCGGCTTCCTGGGCATGGGCTATTATGTCATGCTGCCGGTCTTCCACGGCTGTCCGGCGCACCAGTGCGGGTAGCACTACCGGAGGGTGGACATGCTTGTCCCCCAGTGTGACAGACAGGAATGTCTATCCCCCCCATATTGGAGGAGTTGATCATGGCGACACGCACTTCCGTTTACGCGAAGCCCAATGCCGCTACTAGCAGCGGCTTCGAGGTCTTCTCGTGGTATTTCTTTCGCATCTCCGGCCTGGTGCTGGTCTTCCTGGCGATCATCCACCTGTTGGTCATGCACGTCAGCAACGATGTGAGCCAGACGAGCTATGATTTCGTGGCGGCGCGCTATGCTAACCCATTCTGGCGCGTCTACGACCTGTTGCTGCTGACGTTGGCGCTGTTGCACGGCATGAACGGCCTGCGCGTGATGGTGGATGATTACGTGCGCGGGCGCGGCTGGCGGTTGGCCTGGCAGTCGTTCCTGGGCCTCGTCACCGTCACCTTCTGGTTGATGGGGACGCTGACCATCGTCGCGTTCCATCCTGGCACCGCGCCGCTGGGAGCCTTCTTCCACACGCTCTTCCATCTCAAATAAAGCTGACGAGGTTCGAACACGAAGGCCACGAAATTACCACGAAGGACACGAAAAATGAAGAAAAAGGCTGATGTTTGATTCACAGGGTGATACAGTGAGAACATTTTTCGTCCTTTTCGTGCCTTTCGCGTAGCTTTCGTGGTTTTCGTGTTCTTCGTAGGAGGTTGACTACACAATGGCGTACCACAAGTTTGACGTGGTGATCGTTGGGGCGGGTGGCGCGGGGCTGATGGCCGCGATGCAGTTGCCCAACGCCAGCATCGCCGTCATCTCGAAGGTCTACCCCACGCGCTCGCACACCGGCGCGGCGCAGGGCGGCGTGGCCGCCGCGCTGGGCAACCAGGAAGAAGACCACTGGCAGTGGCACATGTATGACACCGTCAAGGGCGGCGACTATCTGGTGGACCAAGATGCCGCCGAGGTGCTGGCGCAAGAGGCCATCGACGCGGTGTATGACCTGGAACACTGGGGGCTGCCCTTCAACCGCACGGCTGACGGCAAGATCGACCAGCGCCGTTTCGGCGGCCACACGCGCAACTTCGGCGAGGGTCCCGTGCGCCGTTCGTGCTACGCGGCGGACCGCACCGGCCACATGATCTTGCAGACGATGTATCAGACGGCGATCAAGAATCAGGTGCGGTTTTACAACGAGTTCTTCCTCACCGATCTGTTGATCAGCGAGGGGCGCTGCAACGGCGTCGTGGCCTATTCGATCCGCGACGGCGAGGTGCATACTTTCCAGGCGAAGGCCGTCATCTTCGCCACCGGCGGCTATGGGCGCGCGTGGAGCATCACCAGCAACGCGCTGGCCTGCACCGGCGACGGCATGGCGGTGGCCTATCGGCGCGGCGTGCCGTTGGAAGACATGGAGTTTTACCAGTTCCACCCAACGGGCATCTATCGCGTGGGCGTGCTGCTTTCCGAGGCGGCGCGCGGCGAGGGCGCGTACCTGCTGAACAGCGAGGGCGAACGCTTCATGCAGCGTTACACCCCTACGCTGGCGGAACTGGCCCCGCGCGACATCGTCTCGCGCTGCATCGTCACGGAAATCCGCGAAGGGCGCGGCATCGACGGGTCGGATTATGTCTATCTGGACGTGCGCCATCTGGGCGAGGCGAAGATCCGCGAGAAGCTGCCGGATATCACCGATTTCGCGCGCACATATCTGCGCATCGAGCCGATCACCGAGCCGGTGCCGATTCAGCCGACAGCGCACTACGCGATGGGCGGCATCCCGACCGATCTGGAAGGCCAGGTGATCATCGATGAGAATCGGACGCCGCTGGTGGGCTTTTACGCCGCTGGCGAGGTCGCGTGTGTCTCGGTCCACGGCGCGAACCGCCTGGGAACGAATTCGCTGGTGGACCTGATCGTCTTTGGTCGCCGCGCCGGCAAACACATCGCCAAACAACTCGCCGCCGGCGAGCTGGACCACGCGCCCCTGCCGGCGGACGCCGAAGCGCCCACGCGCGAACTGATCGCGCGGCTACGCAGCAACACCGGCGAGACCGAAGGGCCGATCCGCGAGGAGATGCGCGTGGTGATGATGGACCTCTGCGGCGTGATGCGCACCGCCGCCGGCCTGAAAGACTGCGCGGCGAAGATCGCCGAGTTGCAGGACCGTTATCAGAACGTCCGCGTGACCGACCCATCGGAGACCTTCAACACAGAACTGATGGAGGTGCTGGAACTGGGCAACCTGCTGGACTGCGCGGAGACGACGGTGGCCGGCGCGCTTGCGCGCGAAGAGAGCCGGGGCGGCCACTTCCGCGAGGACTTCCCCGACCGCGACGATGTGCATTTCCTCACCCACACGCTGGCTTATCGCGGCGCGGAGGGCGGCGTGCAGGAACTGCGCTACAAGCCGGTGGTCATCACCGAGTTCCAGCCCAAAGAGCGCAAATACTAAATGGGGGGATCGAACACGAAAGCCACGAAATCGCCACGAAAATACACGAAAAGGGTAAAGATATGTGCTATCAGCGTTGGATAAGTACCACGCCGGGCGATAGCTTCCTTTCAAATTTTTTCGTGTCCTTCGTGGATCTTTCGTGATCTTCGTGTTCGATCTCGTCTGAGTTTGAAGGAGTGATCGATTATGGCGACGGCAACACGCGCCACCGGGGCCGACCGCGCCACGCAGACCGTGACGCTCACCGTGCGCGTCAAGCGCACCCAGCCCGACCAGGGCATCAGCGGCAAGTGGCAGGAATATACCGTGGAAGCGCATCCGCTGGATCGCTTCCTGGATGTGCTGAACCGCATCAAGTGGGAGCAGGATGGCACGCTGACCTTCCGCCGCTCCTGCGCGCACGGCGTCTGCGGATCGGATGCGATGCGCATCAACGGCCACAACCGTCTGGCCTGCAAGATCCTGGTGGCGGATTTGGGGACGAAGATCAGCGCCGAGCCGATGTTGGGCTTTCCCGTCATCCGCGATCTGGTGGTGGATATGGATCCGTTCTTCTCGAAGTATGAGAAGATCAAGCCCTACCTGATCAATGACCAGCCGCCGCCGGCGACGGAACGGCTGCAATCGGCGGCCCAGCGCGAACGTTATGACCAGGGGACGAAGTGCATCCTTTGCGGTGCCTGCACGGGATCGTGTCCGTCCGTCTGGGCGAACCGCGAGTGGGTCGGGCCGGCCAGCATCGTCAACGCCCACCGCTTCATCTTCGACAGCCGCGACACCGGCGCGGGCGAACGCTTGCAGATTCTCAGCGACCGCAACGGCGTGTGGCGCTGCCGCACGATCTTTAACTGTGCCGAGGTCTGCCCGCGCGGCATCCCCGTGACGGAGCTGATCGAGGAGGTCAAGCGCGCCATCGTCTACGGCGGGCCAGACGTGCCGGAGGGGGAGTAGACGGCCCCACCCCCTCGCTGCACGGCGACCCCATCCCCTAACCTCCTCCCCATCTGCGGATGGAGAGGGGGGAATCAAGGGGATAATGTGCTGGGCGACATCGGCCAACAGGGCGCGGCGAAATGAGAATATACTACATAACGTGAGTTCGGGATAGGGTCAAAGCGACCAGGAGGTGTTGTGGTCAATCGGAAGCGCGGGTTTGTCAGGTTTGAGGCAGTAGGCGATCAAGGCACAGAGGACGTTGACCACAAAGTTAGTAGGACTGCGATGGCGGGAATGCTCAATCTGGCTGATGTTTTTGAGTTGATCGTTGATCGACTCAATTAACGCGCGCTTACGCAAGAGGAGCGTATCGGTCCAGTCCATCAAGGCATTCGCCATGTTTTTGCGCACCTTGGTGATCAGGTGGATGCCCTGCTGTTCCCAAAGTTGCACAAACAGGGGGTGCGACAGATACCCTTTATCGCCGAACAGCTTGCCAAGGAGACGACGAGCTAAGGAAGGAACAGGCGTGCGATCATCACCATTGCCGGGGGTGAGGGTGTAGGCCAGCACTTCCCCTTGGTCATTGACGACCAGATGCAGCTTGCAGCCGTAGAACCAGCCTACCGATGTTTTGCCACGTGCCGCGTAGCCGGCAAACACCTTGTGCCGGGGAATGCGGGGATTTTTGCAGACTACCACAGGTGTGGAATCGACGAAGCTGACGCCGGTGCAGGTTCCTATCACTGCACCTGAAGGCAATCGACGCCAGCGACGGTGCGCTGATCTGGTCCTGCGCGTACTTCAATCATGCGATCACGCCGTTGTTCGCCACGGACGGGATGGTGATCGGCGTAGGTGGCACGCAGATCTTCGCATTGCGCGCGACGGTGGGTAAACACACTATCCCTGCAAGACAGACATTCCTGTTTGTCCGGCCCCGCTGACCATCTGCAACGGGTATCATCCACTAGAGCAGTTTGGCGCGGTCCTTGCGCTTGAGCTTGCACCGACGGAAATCATTGCGCAGGGATGTGGACGATGCGTTGCAGATATGGGGTGACTTTGGGTGTAATTGCCGTTAGCCTCTTGGGGATGACGGGATGCGCGCGGTTACGCGCCTTGGCTGGCGCGGCTCCCACCGCTACGCCGCCGACCTGGCAGATCGGCATCATCGGCGCGGCTTATGGGCCAGGCGGCCTGGAAGGCAGCTACAGTGGCAATGGCGCACAACTTGCCATCGACGGGATCAACGCTGCTGGCGGCATCGCCTGGCAGGGCCAGCACTACCGCCTCGCGCCGGCCTTCAGCGGCGCGGCAGCCCCAGCCGACCGCGTGCGCGACCTCGTCTTCCGCGCGCCCCCCGTGGTGGCGCTGCTTGGGCCGGATGACAGCGATGCCGCCCTGGCCGTGCTGCCGCTCGTCACCACCGCGCACGTTCCCCTGCTGACGCTCGCCATCGCGCCCGCCCTCACCGCGCCCACTGGCGAGCCAAATGCCGCGCCGCCGATGATCTTTCGCGTGCGTCCGCCCTTGATCGCCTGGGCGCAAGCCGCTGTTGACGCCGTCACGCCCGCGAGCGGCCCCCTCGTGCTGGCGACCATCACGGATACGTATGGGCAAAGCGGCACTGCCGCGCTCAGCAGCGCCCTCGCCGCCGCGCATATCACCCCCGCCGCGCAGGTCGCGCTGGCCCCTGGCCTGGTGGATGCCACGCAACCCGTCGCGCAAGCCCTGGCCGCGCACCCCGCCACCATCATCTGCTGGTCTACGGAAGCGGAGGCGGCTACCTTCGTGCGCGGGCTGCGGGCGGCGGGCTGGCAGGGACAGTTCATCCTGGGCCAGCTCGACGCTGACTACACCGCACTGGCCGGCACGGCGGGGGACGGCACGGTCGGCCCGTTGGTCTGGTATCCCGCCCTGGCGACGCCGGCCAGCCAAACCTTCGTCGCCGCCTATACCCGACGCTTCGGCATGCTGCCGGATGAACATGCCGCCGCGATGTATGACGCTGTGCAGATCCTCGCCACCGCGCTGGCCGCCATGGGACCGGATCATCTCGCTTTGGCGCGCTATTTGGCGGGACTCCACGGCTTCGCCGGCGTCACCGGCACCTACGACGCTGCCCAGGCGAGCGCGCAATTCGGCACAGTCGGCGACCTCACCACCACACTGCATCTGCTGCGCATCCAGGGTGGTAGCCTCACCCCCGCCGCTCCTGCTCCGCCAGGTGGCGACCGCTAGACAACCCAGATCTGTTCGCCGTACCTTGTATGCAATTAAGGCAGGCATTGCTGCCCGCCCCACTTCATGTTTTCAACTGTTGAGTACCTTTGCTGGCCGTGGCACACGCATCATGCGGGCGGGTGCAACTACGCCGCAAGGCGACAGCACCCACGCAGGCCACCGATGTGAACCTTCTTGTGCCGAGGTCAGAAAAAGGTCGGCAGGTTTATTCGCCTACGGATAGATGCCGCGCATCTCTGTGGCAAGGGCTACGCGCGCGATGGCGACAGCGTAGGCCGCCATGCGCAGGGGGATCTGGCGGGTGTCGGCTTCGTGCAGCACATGGCCAATGCTCGTCTGCATCATCTCTTCCAGTTGCTCATTGACGCGCCGCTCCGTCCAGAAAAAATTCTCGCGCCCCTGCACCCACTCGAAGTAACTCACCGTCACGCCGCCCGCATTCGCCAGGATGTCTGGTACGACCGCGATGCCGCGCTTTTGGAGGATGATATCCGCTTCGGGCGTGGTGGGGCCGTTGGCTGCCTCAACCACCAGCCGCGTCTGAATGCGCTCCGCGTTGGCGCGCGTGATCTGGCCCTCCGTGGCGGCGGGGATGAGGATGTCGCACGGCATCTCCAGCAGTTGCGCGTTGGAGATCTCCTGCGAACCGGGCAGCCCTTGCAGTTTGCCATGTTCTTTGACGTATTGCAGCGCCAGGTTCACGTCGATGCCATTGGGGTTATGGATCGCGCCATAGATGTCGCTCAGCGCGATAACCTTACAGCCGGCGTCGTGCATCAGGTGTGCGGTGACGGAGCCGACGTTGCCGAAGCCTTGGATGACGACTGTCGCGCCGACGAAGGGGATGCCCAGGTGTTGCGCGACCTCGCGCGCCACGATGAAGACGCCGCGCCCCGTCGCTTCGATGCGCCCCTCGCTGCCGCCGATGACCACCGGCTTGCCAGTGACGACGGCGGGGGTGTTGCGCCCGCTGTGCATCGAAAGCGTGTCCATGATCCAGGCCATGATCTGCCCGTCGGTGTTGACATCCGGCGCAGGGATGTCGAGGTCGGGGCCGATGACCACGGAGATCTCGGTCGCGTAGCGGCGCGTCATGCGCTCCAGTTCCGCCTTGGAAAGCTCACGGCGATCTACCGTCACGCCGCCCTTCGCGCCGCCGTAGGGGATGCCCAGCACCGCGCACTTCCACGTCATCAGCATCGCCAGGGCGCGCACCTCGTCCAGCGAGGCTTCCGGCGAATAACGGATGCCGCCCTTGGCGGGGCCGCAGTTGACGTTGTGCTGCACGCGATAGCCCTCGAACATGCGCACGCTGCCGTCATCCATCCGCACGGGGAAATGGACCGTCAACTCGCGTTTGGGCGTGCGCAGAATCGCGCGCAACTCCTGGTCCAACCCCAGCAGTTCCGCCGCCGTGTCGAACTGGCGCAGCACGTCTTGATAGAATGATGTCGTCACCGGATCACTGATCGCCATTGCCTGAGTTCCTCCTCAATTCACACCTGTGGGCCACGTCGCACACAGGAACAATCGTTTGGTTATGTCGCTGCTGGTAGTTGGAGCGTGTGCAAAGCCGTCTGCATCGCCGTTTCCGCGACACCGACGGTGATGGCCCGCACGTTGGTTACGCCGTGCGCCCGCAGGTCATCGCGCAGCTTGCCGGCGAAATATTCCGCCAGCCGCTCCGCCGTGGCGTTATCGATGGTCAGCGGCACGACGCTGGCGGTGGGCAAGACGAAGCGCGCCCCATCTGGCAAGCGAATCTCCCACTCGTCACCTTGCTGCGCGACCCGCAAAAACGAGTTATGCAGCGGCAGCAGGAAGCGGTGATTGACTTCGGCGATGTACCCGCGCAACAGCCCTTTGACCACGCCGAAATCTAGCACATAGCTATCAACCGTCAGGTCGTCGCCGACGAGTTCCGCGCTAAGGTCGTAGTTGTGGCCGTGTAGCGGCTCATACGTGCCGTTGAGCGTGATGAAATGCGCTGCGCTGAAACTGAGGTTGCCGCCCGCGATGACGATCTTCCAGGTCACGCCGTTCCCCCCACCGATGGTTCCCTGACATTCTATCATATGGCTGCTGGGATATGGCGGCGACGCGCGGCAAAAATCCGTGTTGCAGTCGGATTCCCGCCCCTGAGACGTATGGTATGAACCACGCAGTTTTGATCGTAATGAATGAAGTTGTCAGGAGATGTAGATGATGCCGTTTTTCACAGCACCGGCTTCGGTCGTCGCCCAATAGAGATAGAGCATCTCGGCGATTTCGCCGATGGAGAGGAGATAGTTTGGTACCTCGAAAATGCCCCAATGTTGGTGTCCTGCCAGAAAGTGATCGGCGATGTGTTTTCCCATCGAACGACGATTATAGGTAACGAGCGCGATTTTCACGCTCACAATAGAGCAAAATATCAGGATCGAGCGTTCCATTGGCAGGGGCGCCAGGGCTACCCACGCGGATGATATCGACGCTGACATCCCAACGATGCACGGCATGAACGATATCGGTTCCCAGATTTTCATCGAGGAGAAAGCGAATTTTCATGCTGAGCGTTTCCGCCGCAACAACTGCTCCAGACGGGCTTGTGCAGGATGAACCGGTGCAGATAGCCGCCGTTTTTCGGCAGTCGCATTCACCTCAGCCATATACTGCTCGACTTCTGCCGGATGAGCAATGTAATACTCAACGGCGGTATGAATGGCATCTTGGTCTAATCCACCGAAATACTGGGCAATTTGCGCTTCGCTCATGCCGCGCTGATAGAGTTCGATGACATGGAGCAGTTCGATTCGATGCCCTTTGAAATAGATCGGCTGTGGCTCTTCTTCGGCAGAACCGACTTCAAAATATGCCGCTGGTAAATGGAACATGCCTGCCTCCTCTTCGCTATCAGCATAATCGCATGGTCAATTGAAGTATAGCATATCAAGCGGCAGTGCAGCGCGTCCCCTGGACACGAGCGAAAAGCGGCGGTATAATGGAGACATCTCATAGGATACTGAGGTTGCAACCCATGTGCATTCGTATGCGCCACCGCTAGGCGGGGCCGCGTAAAACAATAGGCTTACATGTTCACCACAGCATAACCCTATGGCTGCTATGGTGTGTTCAGCACACATCCTTCAAGCATCGGCTCCGCAACACGTCGTATTCGTCGTCGGACGATACGGCGTTTTTGTGTCTGCCGTTCACCTTGAAAGGATGTTTTCTATGTCGGCCACGCCGCTACGTTACTCGCAGAATTTTCTGTGTGATCCCCGCTTGGTTCAACACTTGCTCGCCTTAGCCAACATCGAGCCGGACGCTACCGTGGTTGAGATCGGTCCAGGCAAAGGCATCATTACTGATGAACTGGCGCACCATTGCCGCAACATCATTGCCGTCGAAAAAGATCGCGCGCTTGCCGAACGCTTGCGTTGCCGCTACGTTGCGCTGCCGCATATTGCCATACATGTCGCCGATTTTCTGACGTTTCCCTTACCCGAAACGCCCTACAAAGTCTTCGCCAATATTCCCTTCAGCATCACCCACGACATCGTTACCCGGCTTACCAGCGCCGCCTACCCGCCAGACGATGCTTATTTGATCATGCAGCGTGAAGCCGCCGAGAAGTTTTGCGGCATCCCCCGCGAATCGCTGTATGCTGTGTTGCTGAAACCGTGGTTCGATCTCGACATCCTCTATCATTTCCGCCGCAATGATTTTCATCCGGTTCCGCGCGTGGACGTAGTGATGCTGCGCCTGCGCAAGCGCGGGCCGCCCCTGATAGCAGCGCACGAGCGCCAATTGTTCCGCGATTTCGCCGCCTATGGCTTCGTCACGCGCCAACCGACCATCACTCATATCCTGCGCGGCATCCTCACTCACCGCCAGCGCCAACAGGCCAGCAAGCTCTGCGCCATTGATCTCGCCGCCACACCGTCCGCCATCTCCTTTCCCCAATGGCTGCAATTATTTCATTATTTTATGCACGTCGCCAGCCCTCATGCCCGCCAGGTGATCAGCGGCAGCGAGCAACGCCTGCGCCACCACCAAGCGGATCTGCACAAAATCCACCGCACGCGAGTGGGACGGAAAGCATAGGGGGGATAAGTTGGACGAGCGCCCAGGTAAGCAGTGTATCTAATGGATATGCTGCGCTGCGGTTCCCATTGGCCGGCTGCACTGCTGGCAAGCTGGGGTTATCTACTGGGTCAGAAGGCTCTGCACTAACGCCGCTGGGCAACCCTTCCTTCTCCTCTTCCTTGCCCAAAATTATACTGCACACCCCATGTCTCCTATCAGCCTTGTTTTTACGCGATCCTCGTGCTAAACTTAGAACATAGTTTCTAAAACACGCGGGCGAGTTCGTTTGAGTTCGGGAGTGCAAAGACAGAAAGGGGCGTAGGCGATGACGCGCGTACTGGTTGTAGACGATGATCCCTCGTTGCGCGAGATGCTGGCGTTCATCCTGGAAAGCGAGGGCTATGAGGTCGCGCGGGCGCGCGACGGCGCGGAGGCGGTGGCCTGCCTGGTGAGCGGCTGGCAACCGGCGGTGATGTTGCTGGACGTGCTGATGCCGGTGATGGATGGGTACGCGGTCTGCGAGTGGGTGGCGACGCACCTGGCGGCGCACGCGCGGCCCCGCATCGTGATCCTTTCGGCCAGCCTCACCCCTGGCGTGGCGCTGCCCCTGGCCGACGCGCAGTTGAGCAAGCCCTTCGGCGTGGACGCCGTGCTGGATCTGGTGCGCCAGTTCAGCCTGCCACTCAGCCAAGCAGCGTGATGACGGCGATGCCGGCGAGGATGGCAGCGATGCCGACGGCCTGGCCCGCGCCGAAGGGTTCGCCGAGCCAGCGCCAGCCGAGGAGCGCCGCGACGGCGATGCTCGTCTCGCGGATCGCGCCGGCATAGCCGACAGGCGCGATGGCATATGCCGTAAGCACCAACAGATAGGTGCAGAGTGAGAGGCCGCCGACGAGGCAGATGGTGCGCCAGTTGACGCGCCACTCCTGCACCACCCGCCGGCGGCCATAGCGCAAGAAGACGGCGGGCGCGGCCAGGAGCGCCGCGCCGTTCAGTAACACGACGGTATAGGGCAGCACCGGCGCGAAGCGCACAGCCGCCCCGTCGATGACCGAATAGAGCGAGATGCACAGCGCCACCCCCAGCGCGGCGAGGATCGCCCGCCGATGGCGCAAAAGTTGTGTGCGTTCGCCCCACCAGGCACGGCTGCCCACCAGCACCAGGCCCAGGAGGATCAACAGCAGTCCCGCGCCCCCACCCCACGAGGGCCGTTCACCCAAAAACAGCAGCGCCCACAGCGCCAGCAGTGCCGGTGCCGTGCCGCGCGCGATGGGATACACGACCGTGAAATCGCCGATGCGATACGCCTGGGTCAGCGCGAAGAAATACAGCGCCTCCGCCACGGCGCTGCCCGCGACATATGGCCACACGCGCGCCGGCAGTGGTCCCAGGAAAGCGACCACCGGCAGGCACGCAGCGGGCGCAACCAACATCGCCCACCACAGGAAGATCAGCCGCTGCTCCGCGCGCTTCACCAGCAGATTCCAGCCGGCGTGCATCGTCGCTGCCCCCAGCAACATCCCTAACGCTGCCAGTGGCATCCCCACACCTCCCCCAGTTTTGTGCTATCAACCACATTGAACGGGCCTGATCAGAAGGCCCCCCTACAGCCTAGGACGCGGCATCCTCGATCAGTTCAGCAACGTGCATTATTGCGCCCCTCAGTTACCCCACGATCTCCGCCAGGCGATCTACCTGATTGAGTTCGGCGATGCAGGGCCATGCGATCAGTTCATCCATGCCGATTGCCTGAAATGCCTGGATCTGCGTTTGCAGCGCGGCAGGCGATGTGAGCATATTGGCGGCGATGCGGTCAGCGATTGGCCCAAGGAAGCGGTAATAGTGGCGGAGATAATCGCCGCCGCGTGTGGCGGCATCCGGCCCCAGCGCATAGTATAGACCGCCGACGAAGCGCGGTTTGCCTGCGCGCCCCGCTGCCTGCCAGACTTCCTGGGCGGCGGTGAACAGCCGTTGGGCTGACGGCGGATCGGCGCTGCCAGCGATGAAGCCATTGCCATAGCGGCCTAGCCGACTGAGCGCGGCGGTCGAGCTGCCGCCGATCAAGATCTCTGGCCCAGTGGGGCGCGCGGGCGGTGGACCAACCGGCCCCACGGCGTCGCTCAGCGGCTGCCCGGCCCACACGCGCTGCATGAGCGCCAGTTGTGCATCGAAGCGCTTGCCGCGATCCTGAAAGCCTGCCGGCGCGGCCAGGAAGTCATCCGCGCGCCCGCCGACGCCCAAGCCCAGTGTCAACCCCGCCAGCGTACCGGGGATCGTCGCGGGTAAACCGATGCCGATATCCACGTCTAGCTCCTTCGCTTCGGGGGAAACAACTCGTTCCCACCATCATTATCGCTCATAACCATGTCGGGTAAAAGGCCGATCTTGCATCTGGGTAGGGATCTGCGCCGCCCGATCCGGCTAGCCATCTTGCCGTCCCTGTGAAGGATAGGATGTTGATCCGTTCCATGTGTTAAGCACCTCTCCTGCGAGAGGTCATTTTCTTTTCATCGGAGCGGATGAGATGCAAGACGGCTGGGTGACGCCCTACCAGGCAGCGCAGATGCTGCACCTGCCAAGCGCAACGATACACACATGGATGGGCAGGGGCTGGCTCGACATACACACCACACACGACGACCAGGGCGCGCAGGAATGGATTTCATATGCCCACGCGCTCGCCATCAAAACCGAGCAAAATATGATCTTCACCCCAACGACAACACCACGCGGGCGGGCTGGGCAACGCCTCGACCCCTGAAAAAAAGATGCCATGAGTGCGCGCCTGCAAGGTTGGCATGCTGTCTGCTGAGATTTTCTTGCTCACCGCCAGTAGCACCCCAGCATGCCCTGACGCGCTCGCTGGCAGCCTGGCACCCAGCGTGACGCATACCCCGAAAAAAGAGGCAGCATGAAAGCCAAAAATACCCTCACAACCGACGCCCAGCCAGCCAAAAATGCCACGCAGACCTATCTGCCCACCGGCGTAGCCAATCTCGATGAAGTGTTGGGCGGCGGCTTGTCGCCGGGTGCCTTGGTACTGATTATGGGGCTGCCAGGGAGCGGCAAAACCACGCTCGCCAATCAGATCGCTTTCGCCGCCGCACGACGCGGGCAGACGGTCTTGATCCTGACGGCGCTATCGGAGCCAACCAGTAAAATTATCGCCCACCTGAGTACCTTCACGTTTTTCGATCAGGCGCTGGTGGGCGGCAATGTGCAGTTCATGAGCCTGCAAAATATGCTGCCCCACGGCCTGAAAGTGACCAGTGACGAGGTGGTCGCAATGGCGCGGTCGATCGGGGCTGGCATGATCGTGCTGGACGGCTTTCGTGGCATGCGCGGCACGGACGGTTCGCCCCAGGAAGCGCGTCAATTCTTATATGATGTCGGCGCGACGCTGGGGACGCTGGGCGTGACCACGCTCATCACCAGCGAGGCCGACCCACGCGATCCCACGTTTTTCCCGGAAACGACGGCGGCAGATGTTATCCTGGGCATGCATTATGCCCTCAGCGGGGTGCGGCAACGCCGGGGCATCGAAGTGGTCAAAGCGCGTGGCACCTCGCCCCTGGCGGGTCTCCACGGCATCGACCTGACGGTGGAAGGCGTCAAAGTTTATCCACAACTAGAAGGGCGCGTGGCGCGGGCGCTCCGACAGGCATGCGTGGCGGAAACACACACCGTCGCTGACGCGAGAGCGCGCCAGTCGTTCGGGTTGCCCGACCTTGATGCGCTGCTCGATGGCGGCATCCCGCGCGGCACCAGCACGCTCATCGCCGGCAGCCCCGGTGTGGGCAAGTCGCTCTTGGCGCTGTACTTCGCCCTGGCTGGTAGCGCCGCCGGCGAGCGCACGGTATATCTGTCGTTCCGCGAAGATCAGCCGCAATTGCAGCGCCTGGCCGCACCGTTCACCATCGGCGACCAGTTGGCCACTGCCTGCGCCGACGGCAGCATGACCTTCTTATACCAACCCACCATCGAAATACATCCCGACGCGATAGCTGATATGTTACTCACCACGCTCGACCGTGTGCAACCCCAGCGCCTGGTGATCGATAGCATCGCGGAGTGGGCCGCAGCGGTCACGCGCACGAGCAGCGCCGCCCGCCTGGACGACTACCTAACGGCCCTGTTACAAGCGACCGAGATCCGCCGCCTGACGACAGTGATGACCCACGCCACCACGAAAGTGATCGCGCTGTCGCTGGATGTTTTCAATGAACCCCTGGCGATGCTGGCCGAAAACATGCTCATTTTGCAACAGATCCCGTTACACGCACGCTTGCAGCGGGTGGTTTCGGTTGCGAAAATGCGCTATTCGCGCCATGACGACACGTTACGGGCTTTCGATATTGTCGCGCCAACTGGGCTCCAGGTGCTCGCGCCGTTTGCCGGCGGAGCGGAAATTCCCACGGAGCATTCCTGGCATGCGGTGCAATCAGCTTGAGACTGAACCTGGCATGCGGGATGCTTTTCGTAGAATGAAGCGAGAGCATGAATGAGATCCAGCGCGAGGAACAAGAAATGCTACAAACTGTCACCCAGGAGCGCCCGATGGAAACCAGAGAACCGTTCCTGGTGCTGATCGTCGAAGATGAAGAACCTATCGCCACAGCGTTGTCGTTCATCATCGAAGATGCCGGCTATGTACCACTGATTGCCATGCATGGACGACAGGCGTTGGACGTGCTACGCGACCGTTATCCGGCTTTGATCATCACCGATCTGATGATGCCCTACATGAATGGGGCGCAGTTGATTCAGGCGGTGCGGGCGCAACACCGTGATTTGCCTATCGTGCTGATGACGGCGGCGGGGCCGCGTTACAGCGCCACCGCAGGAGCCGATGAAGTGCTGCCGAAACCGTTCAACGTGGACGACATCGAAGCCCTCTTGCATCGCTACCTCGTGCGGTCGTCATCTGATCCGCCACGCTCCTACGCACATTAACGGGACGGCGGTTCCAGCTAAAAAACAGGGCCGCATGATCGAGAAGGAAGGGCGACGATGAACCGAACGCTGGCGCGTGGCCAACAATGGCTGCGCGGGTGGTCGCTGGAAGCGTTTGTCGCGGGGGCGGCGGTGGGAGCCTGGGCGCTGCGCCATCGGTACCGGACCCTGCGCGATATCGCCGGGCAAGTGGTATTGATTACGGGCGGTTCGCGTGGGCTGGGCTTCGTGCTGGCGCAGGAATGTGCGCGCCAGGGCGCGCGCGTGGCCATCTGCGCCCGCGACGCGGCGGAACTCGCCGCCGCGCAGGAGCGCCTGGCTGCCCTGGAAAAAGAGGTGCTGGTGATCCCGTGCGACATCACCGACCGCGCCCAGGCCGCCGAAGTGGTGCGGCGCGTCACCGATGTCTATGGCCGCATCGACATCCTCATCAATAACGCGGGTGTCATCACCGTCGGGCCGGTGTTGGCGCAGAGCATTGCGGACTTCGAGCGCGTGCTGGCGACCAACTTCTGGGGCGCGCTGTACCTGATCGACGCCGTGCTGCCGCAGATGCTCGCCCGCCACCAAGGGACCATCGTGAATATCACGTCCATCGGGGGCAAGGTGAGTGTGCCGCATCTGTTACCCTATACGGCGGCGAAATTCGCGCTGACTGGTTACTCGGAAGGCTTGCACGCGGAACTGGCACGCGAGGGCATTCAGGTCTTGACCGTCGCGCCGGGGCTGATGCGCACCGGCTCCCAGGTGAATACGCAGATCAAGGGGCAACACCGCGCCGAATATACGCTTTTCACGCTGCTCGACAGCCTGCCCGGCATGTCGATGAACGCACGCGAGGCTGCCTGGCAGATCGTGGAGGCGCTGCGCCTGGGTCGCACCGAATTATTGCTTTCCATGCAGACCAAAGTGGCGGCGCGCTTCATGGGCCTCTTCCCCAATATCACGACCTGGCTGCTGACCGCCGTCAATTCCGTGTTGCCGCGCAACGTCCCCGGCGGCGACGAGATCTGGCGCGGCGCGGACTGCGAGACGCCCCTGACGCGCTCCTTCCTGACGGCCCTCAGCCAGCACGCCGCCCAGGAAAACAACGAACTGGTGGGGCTGGACACGCGGGAGTGATTCAGTTGCCGCCGACCAGCACCGGCACGTTGGGCAGGGCGTCGGCGGCCAGCGCGTGCGCCAGCTCCACGATCTCGCTCACGTCCTGCGCGAAGATGACCGGCTGATCGGCCTGCTGCTGGAAGTCCGTCACCGAAAGGTCATCCAGGAACTGCTGGCCGCTGTTATCCAGCACGATGCGCGGCAACACCACCAGGCGCTGGCCCGCGACGGGGTGCGCGGCATGGAACGTGGCGAGGGCATCCAAGATATCTTGGCCGCAGAGCAGCCCGGCGACGGTGACGAGCGGGCCGAAGAAGCCGTTCGTTACCGGCAGCAGATCGACGTGCAGGTTGGTGATGGCGTTGAGGTCGGCGGCGATACGCGCCATCACACCCTGCGCCATCGTCGCCGTCACCAGCGTGAGGTGCGTCGCCGTCGGCACGCTGACCGGCAGCTTCCTCCGCAGCCGCGCCCAGTCATCCAGCAGCTTGCGCGTCATACCCACGCCGTTCTCGATCTGCGCATAGCCGCGATAATGCGCGGCGCGCGGGAAGGGCCGTTCCGTCAGGTAGTACCACTCGTCGGAAAGATACACGAACGGCTCGCCGATCTCCGCCTCGATCCGCTTCTGCCAGGCTGTCACCTGGCTGACGACGGCCTCCGCTTCGTCGCGGCGATAAGGTCGCAGCGCCGGCAGATCGCCGACCTTGAGCATGTTATTGAATTTCGTCAGCCCCACGGGTACGGCGGAGATCGACGCGACGGTCGGGCGCAGCGCCAGCAGTTCAGCGATGGAGCGATCCAGGTACGCGCCGTCGTTGATGCCGGGGCAAAGCACCAGCTGTGTGTGCGCGCGGATGTTCAGGTCGCCCAGCCGCTGAAGGTGTTCCATGATCTCGCCGGCGCGTGGGCCATCCACCATCGTGCGGCGCAGGGCGGGGTCCGTTACATGCACAGAAACGTAAAGGGGGCTGAGGCGCTGCTCTGCCAACCGCTGCCAATCATGCTCCTTCAGGTTCGTCAGGGTGATGAAGTTGCCGAACATAAAGGAGTAACGATAATCGTCGTCTTTGACATACAGCGAGGCGCGCATGCCCAGGGGTAGCCCACGCTGAGCCGTGTGGCGTTCCGGCAAGCCCTTGATGAAGCAGAAGACGCACTTATTCGCGCAGATGCGAATGAAAGGCGCTGGCTCCTCACCGAATAACACGCCCAGGTCTTCATCCGGCTCTTTACGCAGATCCAGCGCGACCGCCTGTTCCTGGCGGGTGAGGTCGATATGCAGCGCGTCATCGGTGGCCAGGAAGCGATAATCGATCATATCCCGCACGGGTTGCCCGTTGATCAACTGAATCAGATCGCCCGTCTGGATGCCGGCGCGGTCGGCAGGGCTATCGGGAACGACTTCGCGTACCCAACCATACATTTTTGGCATGCTGTCTCGCTTTAGTTTGTGGTTATCTTTGAGCTATGTTAGTATACCGCAAAAAGGCACGTGCGTGGGTTGTCCATCAAGGAACCAATGCATTAGGGCATTCCTACTGGTATGCGCTGCCAGATTGGTCAACCCAAAAAGATCTGGATAACACTCCTTTGCTATCAGAGATTGCCCATCAGGAATAGAGACGTACCTTTTGGAGCCTACGTCTCCCCCTCACCATCGGCAATCGTGAGGGGAAGGCGAGATTGTGCCGTTAGCTACCGGCTTTCTGCGCGGCGATGAGGTCGGGGATCAGCGCGTCGGCGACGGGCGCGCCCAGGCCGGTGATCGCGTCCCAGCCGGGGACGGCGGCGTAGCCGGGAACGGTCGTGCCATTCACCACCTGCGTGTTGTTGCCACTGGTGATGTCCACGAAGTCGGTGGCGGCGCGCGACGACGTGCCGACGTGGTAGAGCGCGGGATTGATGAACCCGAGGGGATGGCCGGCGACCTGATCGGCGATGGCCATAATGCCGGCCCAGATCGGCGCGCTGATGCTGGTGCCGCCGAAGCCGGGACTCCACTGACCGGAGAGATAGACGCGCACGCCCGTGTTGGGGTTCGCATCCGCCGCGACATCCGGCACGCCGCGCCGGCCCTGGAATTGCGCTTGCAACGCGCTGGGCAGCGTCTGCTGGTACGACGGCTCGCTATAAAAGCCGCTGAAGCCGCCGCCACTGTTGTCCCAGGCCACCTGGCTGAAACCGTTCGTGGCGGGATCAAGGGTGGTGCCGCCCACCGCCGTCACCCACGGGCTGTCGGTGGGGAAGCTCGTCGTCGGCGTAGTATCCAACTGGGTCGCGTTGAGGTCGGTATAATCCGTCGCGCCGTTGTCGCCGGATGAGACGAAGATCGTCACGCCGTCTTGTGTGGTGGCTTGCTGCAAGATGGGATCCCACAGCTTCAGTTCGGCGCGGGAGGCGGCGTCTGTGAGGGTCGCTTCCGAGGTGCCGCCGCTGATGCAGATGATGTCGCCCAGGTGGTGGTCCAGCGCGTACTGTAACTCCTGGCGTGATTGCGGCAAGCCGACGATGCCTTCGGGCGCGCAGACCGGTGCGACCAACACCACGATGCTTGCCCCCGGCGCGAGGGCATGGTACATCTCGACATCCAGCGAGGTTTCACCCGCCCAACCCGCCTGGAATTGCTGATCGGCGGTGTTTTGCGGCGGCTGGTTCGGCCCCAGCGGCGCGACCACCTGCACCGTCGTCGGCGGCAAACCATACGCCTTGCTATAGGCGTCCAGGTCGCTCTGCACCTGGGGATTGCCATAGCAGACCATGTCGATGATCGTCTGCCCTTTGCCCGTGTCGCCTTTCTGGATCAGGCTGGCGACGTGATAGGCGCGTTGCAGATCCACCGGCGCATACTCGCCCGGTTTATCCACGGCGGTCAGTCCGGTGGTCGAGGTGCCAGTGGTCCCCGTCGTGCCGCTAGACCCCGTGGGCGTGCCGCACGCCGCCAGTAGCAGCGCCAACAACATGCCGGTGAGTGCGAATATTCGTTGTCGCATAGGTTTCCTTCGTGATGGCGTGCGTCAGCACCCGACCTACTATTGTGTTGCCTGTGCGGCGGGCGTCGGCACGTGCGCGGCTCCCAACATCGTCCGCACCATGAGCGTCGTTAAATTCATGGTCAATTGGTTGCCCATGAGCAGATTCGGCTGATCGGCACCGACAAAGGTGAACTCATCCAATGCCCAGCACCACCAGATCGAGCCGGCATCGAAGACCACCGCGCTGGAGATCGTGCGGTAATACACCGTATCGGCGATACGCTCCCGCCCCCGGCTCGAAACCAAGGTGGACTGGCCCAAGATCGAAACATTCGTTGGTGCCATGCCGTTGCTGGCGGGCGCATCGTAGGTATAACCGAGCAGGCCACCGGAGATGATCGAGGAGGGGAGAAAGCCTACACTACTTTCCAAGTATTCCAGGTCGCCACCGCGCACATGCCAATCTGGCAGGTAGGCATTCTTCGTCGTCGATGTTGTTGAGTCTAGGATGAAGCCACCAAACTGAATGCCCAAAAGTTGGTTTTCGGGCCGGTTCAGAATCGGATCGCGCCAGCGGGCGGTCGTCAGATCGCGCGTGGCGGCATGGCGATACATGGGATCGAGATTCGGCGCGGTTTGGTCATAGGGCGGCGCGATCTCCGGCACTGGGCCGGAAGTGACTTTATAGCATACCAGCGTGCGTCCGTCACTGCTGAGCCGCGCCTGCCAATAGCCGTCGCCGCCGCCCAAAAAGCCTAGGCTGACGCCGGCATCCCGTGCGTGGTCCAGCCCGTCATACATCGCCTTCGTCCAATACTCGTCGTGGCCAAGCATGAGAAATACGCTATGCTGGGTGAGCGTCTGCGGGTTGGCATTGACATCGACATCCGTCGTATAGCTCACATCAAAGCCGGACCGTTCCAGCCAGCGAATGCTGTGAATGTCATAGCTGAGCAACTGGCCAGCGCCGGCATCTCCCGCGTAGGGGCGATTGAACGAAACGGCGGTCGCCCGGTTGGGGGCGAACTCGTCATAGGGATTGATGCCGCTGCCGGTATCTTGCCCATACATGCTGTAACCACCCCAGGTGTTGAACGCCTGATAGGTGTTGACTGGCAAGCTCACCAGGATCTCCGAGGGCGAGGCGTCGGTCGCCGGCTGGCGCACCACCAGCGGGATATACGACGCGCCCTGCGGTGCCGTCAGCTTGATCAAGTAGACGCCGGTCAGCCAATTGTTCGGAATGGTCAGGGTAGCAGATACCTGCCAATGGGCGTCCAGGGCATGCGTGGTCGGGTCCGGCTGGCAGGCACAGCCGTGTAATTGGCCGTTGGCCCAATAGCCCTGCACCTGGCTTTGCTTGATATGCTGATGCAGATAGAGGCGACCGCCCAGGCCGTAGTACCACCCCAGGCGATACACGTCGATATCATAACTGGTAGTCTGCTTGGTGCTGATGAAAAGATGTACCGTCGCGCCGGGCAGCGCCGACGGCGTATCCGCGTAGCCCTGAATAAAGGTCGTGTTCGTGCCAGGGGCGAGCTGCCAGGCGCTTGTCCCCAAGATTTGGTTTTCGACGGAGACCGGCACCGTCGGATCATAAAACGATGAGGTCAGCGGCGCGGCGGGCGCGACGAGGTGGCGATCGCGATAGAAACCGGCCCCGGAGGTCAGCACGACACAGGCCAGCAGGCCCGCCATGCCCCAGCGCGTCATCTGCGCGCCCCGATCCGGCAGGCGCACCACCGGTGCGCGCATAACGGTGCCTTGCTCATCAGCATCAGCGGCGATAGCCACCGGCATAGCCTGATCGGTTTGCAGGCCCACGCCCACCGCCAGCGCGATCAGCGTGACCAGGATCTGCCACTCGCCAGCGCTGAAAAAGTGCGCATCCAGCACATCGATACTGAAGTTGACCACCAGCACGGTAAAGATGCCCGTCAACACCTGCTGATTGAAGCCGTGAGTGCGCTGACGCACCTGCCACACATACCGGCAGACGATGAAGATGAAGGCGGCGAACGCGAGGAGATAGACCAAGCCGCCACGATAGAGCAACAGCAAGTAAAAGCTCTCGGTACTGCCAAATGTCAAGACAGGATAGTTGAAGTTTGGTTGCACGCCGAAAACGAGCGTACCCAGGCTGCCCAGCACCGTCGCCATGACGATGCTCCAGTGCAGCCCGCGTGTGGCCCAGGTGTTGGGGACCGCCGTGTGGTGGCCGGCGCTCGCGGGATTATTGAACTGGAAGGCGAACCGCTGGATGATATAGGGCGTCAGTGCCAGGCCGCCGATCACTGCCGCGATGAGCGCCAGGCGCGTCGTGCGCGCCAGCCCGCCGTTCAAGCGCCACGCCAGCGCATAGCCGATGACGATGGCGATGATGCCAGCAGTACTCAGCGTGGATAGCAGCGCCACCACATTGAAAAGCAGCAGCACGATCAGCCACATATTGTAGCGCCGCCCCAATTTCTGCGCATTGCTGTCTTTGGTCTGAATTTGATTGATCAGCAGGATCGTATACGCCGAGATCGCGGCTAAGATCTCCCACCCGCCCACGAGCGAGGTGGCGCGGTGAATGCGCGGGCTTTCCGCCGTCTCATAGGTTGGATAGAGCGCGAGCAAGAAATTTTCGACGCCGGGGAAATGGAAGATCTGCAACACGCCGATGATGCTGATCGCGGAACAGACGCCGATGATCACTTTCACCATCGTCGTCAGGCGCAATGGTAGCGGCAAGGCTTCGAGGATCACCCGATACCATAGGTAATATTCGATGGGACCGGCCAGAGCGTTGATCGTCTCCTTTGCGATATAGATATGGCGCAACACGACCATCGCCAGAGGAATGAACGTGCCGGTGCCAATGATCAGGAGAAACGCCGTGTCGATGGCCGTCACCTGGAACGAGAAATCGCGGCGCAGCACGCGGCGACCAATCAGCAGCAGAGCGAAGAGCATGAGCAACAGATCGCCGGGCTTCAGACCACCGATCGCGCGCGAAACTGCTGCGGTCAGTACCGCAACAGAAAACAAAATGTATGTTCCATAGGTCATCCAGCGGCCCTGGCCCAAGCGTTGGTTGAGGGCTTGCCACCAGGAAGTGTCGGTGGTATTTGCTGCGATCCGTTGCCCTGTGGCAGTCATACGTTGCCTCTTTCGCTTGATATCCGGCGCTTCCAGTATAACCCGCTGTGCCGCCATATGATCATGATCTACACCGCTTTTCCTATGTCGCCGACGCGCTATAACCAGCACGCCCACCGCCAGCACGCCCAGGAGGCCGATCCCCCATACCACGTTGGTGAATGTCTTTGACGTGGTTGTTTGTCCCTTCACCATCACCCCATGCCCCCCTCACCGCCTTTACCTCCTCCGTCGCCGCAACACCTCATGATAGACCGCGATAACCTGCGCGGTCGCGTTCTCGCGCGAGAGATGCGCGATATCTTGCCGCCCCGTCGTGCGGCGCGGCCCATGCAGCGCCCGCCAGATCTTATCAGCGAAATCCTCCGGCGTGCGCGCGGCGATAAAACAGCCTTCGGTCTGGCTGGTGACGCGGCGCACATCCCCCACGTCCGTCGCCACGATGGGTAGGTTGCAGGCCATCGCCTCTTTCACCACATACGGCCCGCCTTCCCAGAAGGAGGGCAACACCAGCACATCACAAGCGTTCATATATTGAATGACCATATCGTGAGGCTTCCCCGACACCTCAACCAATTCCACTGGCGCGCCCTTGGCACGCATCAACTCAGTCGCGGCCTCTGCGATGGACCAGCCCTTGACGGGAATGGCTTTGCTGTTGGCGAACAGCAAGTAGCGATAGTTCAGATCGGGATTCAGCCCCAGCGCCCGCCGCGCCTCGCTTTGGGGAATGGGGCGGAAGGCATTGAAATTGACGCCCTGCTCCACCACCGTAACCCGCGCGCCCGTCAGCACGTTCGCCATCTCCTGCGACGGTACGATGCAGGCATCGGCATGGCGGGCGAGCGAGGGCGAGATGCGCCGACTGAACTTGCCCTGGCGTGTATCTGGCAGGACGGGGTTGCGCAAGACATCCGATCCCCAAAACGTGATGACGGTCGGCTGCGGGCCAAGGTGCGCCAGCGCCACCGCGCCACAGAAGCTATAGTGGCCGTGGATGACATCATATTTGCCGGCGGTGGTGCAGGTTTGCAGCGCGCCGGTGATATACTTCGCTTTGCCCTTCAGGTGCAGCACCGTCACGTCGATGCCCTGCTCCTGTAAGCCTTCCACTTCACTTTTCAGGAATGCGCCCTTGTGGCTGCCAGGCGCAGGATAGGCGGCGGTGATCGCCAGCACGCGCAGCCTACGCCCCGCCGCCCCCGAACCAGATGCCATACCCAACTCTTTCTCTCTGCTTGCCAATAAACATTTTCGTGGGGCGGACATACCTGCCCGCTATGTGACAGACAGGAATGTCTGTCCTCCGAGTTGTGACAGACAGGAATGTCTGTCCTCCTGACCCTGACAGACAGGAATGTCTGTCCTCCTGACCCTGACAGACAGGAATGTCTGTCCTCCGAGTTGTGACAGACAGGAATGTCTGTCCTCCTGACCCTGACAGACAGGAATGTCTGTCCTCCGAGTTGTGACAGACAAGAATGGCTGTCCTCCGAGTTGTGACAGACAAGAATGGCTGTCCTCCGGATGATCGTGGGGCGGACATTCCTGTCCGCCGTTGAGGGCTAGACCGAGGCTGGCACAGTGCGCTCGCCGACGCCGACGGCCAGATAGCGCAGCCCCGCCGCCTCGATAGCGGCGCGCTTGACGGCGTTGCGGCCATCCAGCACGACGGGCGTGCCGGGCAGGTCTTGCCAGGCGAGGTCGCCGAAATCGGTGTGCCAGGCTTGCACCACCACCGCCGCCAGGGGCGGCAATGCGGCCAGATCCTGCGCTGGCTCCGCGCCGAAACGAGCGATCTCCTCGGCGGTGAAGAGGGGGTCATGCACCAGCACCGTCGCGCCGGCCTTTTGCAGCGCCTCGATCAGCAGGATCGCCGACGAGAAGGTCGCCTCTTTCACATTAGCGCGATACGCCAGGCCCAGCACCAGCACGTTCTTGCCATCCAGCGCGCCGATCTCGCGGCGCAGCAGGCGCGCGGCCACCGTCGCCATCTGGTCATTGATCTGCCGCGCCTTGCGTGCCAGGTCGTTCTGGCCGGGACGGTTGATCATGAAGTATGGATAGACGGGGATGCAGTGGCCGCCGACGCCCAGGCCGGGCTTGTGGATGTTCGAGAGCGGCTCGCTGTTGGCCGCCATGATCACCTCGTTGATATCTACGCCGGATGCCATTGCCGTCAATGCCATCTCGTTCGCCAGCGCGATATTCACGTCCCGGTAGACGCACTCGGCGATCTTGGCGAACTCCGCCGCTTCGCTGGTGCTGACGGCGATGACGTTCTCCGTCAGGCTCTCTTTATAGAACTTGACCGCCGCGTCGGTGCTGCGCTGGTTGACGCCACCGACCACCTTGGGGTATTCCAGCAGGTTCTTGATCACCTGATTCGACTGCACACGCTCCGGGCTGAAGACCAGCAAGAAGTCGTCGCCGGCGCGCAAGCCGGACTGATGCTCGATGATCGGCCCCAGGCGGTTGCGCGTGTCGCCGACGGGCAGTGTCGTTTCCAGAATCACCAGCGTGCCGGAGTGGATGCCCTGGCCGATACCCAGCATCGCGCTTTCCAGCGCGCTATACGTTGGCTCATAACCGTTCTTAGGATCGACCAGCAGCGGCACGAGGACGATCACCACGTCTGACGCTTGCACGGCTTCCGCCGTGCTGGTGGTGGCGCGCAGATCACCCTTGGCGACGGCGGCGCTGATCATCTCCGGCAGGCTCGGCTCGTTGTCGATGGGACACTGGCCGGCGTTGACCGCATCCACTACCTTCTGGCTGATATCCGCGCCCACGACACGGTTGCCGCGTGAAGCGAACAGCGCCGCCACGGGTAGCCCCATCTTGCCGAGGCCGATGACACAGATATTCGTCATGAGAAAAAACGCTCCTTAATACGTGTTGGTCGTGGGGGTGGATTCGGTCGCCGCCAGCGATGTTTGCTGGCGGGCAGCAGGTTGGCGGCGGCACAGGCCGTCCACCAGATCATAGTACGCGCGCTTCATCGCCGGCCAGCCATATCGGCCCGTGAAGCGCTGGTGCGCGACGCGCGCCATCAAGCGTCGCCGCGCCGGATCGCGCGCCAGAGCGGTGATCTGCCGCGCCAGTTCTTCGGCGTCGCCCGGCTCGAAGTACGCGACCATCTCGTCATCGAAATATTGGCTGACGACCAGCGTGCGCGCCATCACCGCCGGCACGTCAATCGCGGCGTATTCCATTAGTTTCGTCGGCAGCACGTAGTCCGTGAAGGGATTCTTGAGGTTCGGCACCACCGCCAGGTCTGCCTGCGTCAGCAGTTCCGGCAACTGCTCCGTCGGCACGTGTTTGCCGTGGAAATAGACGATGTCGTCCAGCCCCAGTTCCGAACTGATGGCGCGTAGCCGGGGCAGGTCGTCGCCCTTGCCATAGATCACCAGCCGCACGGGGTCCACCAGCTTGCGGTCGCGCAGGATGGCGACGGCGCGCAGCATCACGTCCAGCCCATAGCGCGCGGCGATGGTGCCGTGATAGACCAGCACGAAAGGCGGCGTGGTGCCGGGAGCCAGCGTGGGCAGCTTGCCGGTGGGGCGCGTCTCCATCGAGAAAATGCGGTCGTCCGGCGCGTTCATCAGGACGCTGACCTTCTTGGGTTTGATGCCGCGCTCGATCAAGATCTGCCGGTACGGCTCATGCACCGTCAGCACATGGTTCGCCAGGCCCGCGCTCAGGCGCTCTTGCAGGCGCAAGCCACCGATCAGCGGCTTCATCCACTTCGAGCGGAACTTCACGCTATACAGGTCGGAGGTCAGGTCGTGCATATCCAGGATGACTTTGCAGCCGAAGATGCGCGGGATGATCGCCGCGAAGACCAGGAAGTCCGGCATGGTATGGACCTGGATCAACTGGTAGTGCTTGCGCAGCCACAGGCCGGTGATCCACCAGAAGCCCAGAAGGGTGAAGATGACATAGCTCAGCAGATAGGCGATCTGGTTCGTCCCCTGGTACTTCTTGAAGGGCAACTGACAGACGTTGACGCCATCCACGGTGAACCAGCCCTTGGGGTAGGTCTGATCGTTGAGCGGTGGCTGGCGCAGGCAGAGAAAATCGACCTGATCGCCGCGCGCTGTCAGCGCCTGGGCCTCGCGCCGCACGCGCGGGTCGGTCATATATTCGGTATACGCGAACATGCAGACGCGCAGACCAGATGCGTTTCGCGTTTTCACCAAAAATGTCAGCCCTTCGTGAGATCAGGATGCGCGTGCGGGGGCAGCAACGTGCGTTGGCGGGCGCGGGCGGTTGAAACCGCGCCTAAGGGCTACGCCACGAAGTCCGCCGACGCGGACTGGCGATCGACATCCCCGCCTATACGTCTGATCATACGCTTTGTGTGAACGGACGTAACGCGGCTGGCCCTTTCGGCATCATCCTCTATGCGCCCTAGAATAGCACGTTCCATTCATTCTGTCGAGGGTGGGGCCAGGTAGTCCTACAGGAAAAAACGGGAAAAATTGCCGGCTTCCCCTATCAGCTTGTCACTGCCGACCGGAGGCGGCGTACTGCCGGCGCGACCAGCAGCCAGAGTGGCGCGCAGAGCCCGCCCGCGACGCCGACGGCCAGCGCCAGGCGCGGCGCGGTGATGGAGTCCAGCCAGCCGGCGGCCAGCGCGCCGATGGGACCGCTGCCGCGCTCGATCAGGTGCAGGGTCGCTGTCGCGCGCCCCCGCAGAGCATCTGGGATGCTGGCCTGGCGGATGCTGGCCTGGGCGATGAAGTGCGTGGCGATGAAGGCGTCGCCCAGGATCTGCGGCGCGGCCATGCAAAGATAGGCCACCAGTGGCGGCCCACCGGCCAGCGGGATCAGCGCGTTCAGCGCGCCATAGATCCAGAGCGTGATGATCAGGCTGCGGCCCAGGCCGTAGCGGCGCACCACCCGCTCCGCCACCAGCGATCCCACCAGCGCGCTCACACCGCCCAGGCCGACGAGCGTGCCGACAGCAGCAGCGGGCAAGTGCAGCGTGCGGATGGCGAATAGCACATACAACGTGCCGATGAAATAGCCGAAGAAGGTAAAGGTCGCCAGACTCGCGGCGAGGGGCCGCAGGATGACGTGGCGGCGAATGAAGCGCAGCCCATCGGCCATCTCGCGCAGCATGTGCCGGCGCTCATCCCAGGCTGGTGCGACGACAGACGGCGGAGGAACCCGTGCCAGGCACAGCGCGGAGATGACGAACGAGACCGCATCACAACTGATGGCGAAGGGCGCGGAGATCGCTTGTACCAGCACGCCCGCGATGGATGGACCGCCGATCTCGGCGACGGCGGCGCTGGCGCTGAGCGCGCTATTGCCAGCGACCAGCCGTTCCGGCGGGATGACCTGCGGCAGGAATGCCTGGCCAGCGATCTCGGCGACGACGGTGAGCAGGCCAGCGAGGAAGATGACCAGCGCGAGCTGGGCCAGGCTCAGCCGGTGCAGCGCAGCGGCCAGTGGCAGGCTCAGCAGCAGCACGGCCCGCAACAGATCCGCCGCGATGAGGAGCGGGCGGCGCGGCAGGCGATCCACCCACACGCCCGCCAGCGGCGCGACCAGCAGCACCGGAGCCGCGCCCAGCGCCGTCAGCACGCCCATCTGCGCCGGCGTCGCCCCCAGCACCAACAGTGCCGCCAGCGGGATCGCCGTGCTGGTGAGATACGAGCCGAAGGCCGAAACCGTCTGCCCCGTCCAAAGCGCCGCGAAGCCTGGCACGCGCCACACGCGATCCGCCTGTAAAGATGTCATGCCCCCATTATCGCATCAGCGTGCGGGGGCAGGCACGATGCCCGATTGCGCGGCGATGTCGTTTTCCGGCGCGGGCGTATAGACCGGCGTCGCGGTGGGCGCGGGTGCCTTGGCCAGCGCGTATGTCACGCCGAGCGTCACCACGGCTATGCACGCCGCCATCAGCCAGGGCAGGTGGTGGACGCGCTGCGCATCGAAGACGCTGCCGCCCACGATCTGGCCCAGCCCGCCCAGGCCAATCGCCAGCGCCGAGAAGCCGTAGAACGCGCCAGCAGCGCGCGGCGGGGCCACCTGCGCCGTGATCGCACTCGTCAGCGGGCTGATCGCCAGGCTGCCGATGGTGGTGATGCTGATGCCGACCAATTGCCAGGCGAAGGTCGAGGCCAGGAAGATCAGCACCAAGCCCATGCCGCTCAGCAGCATGCTCAGCGCCAGCACGCGCATGCGCGCCATGTGGCGATCCAGCCAGCGTACCAGCGGATATTGCAGCGGAATCGCCAGGAAGGCGTTCAGGCCCAGGAGCATGGCAACGCCGTTCTTGCCACCCAATCGTTCGGCCACCAGCGGCACCGTCAGCGTGATCTGCCCGTTGAGCGCCCAGAAGCCGATCAGCAGCAAGATCAGCCGCACATATGCGGGGCGCACCCGGATCGCATGCATGACTTGGCCGAACGAGAGCGGGCGGGACTGCGCAGCCGCGTTGGCGCGCTCGATCCCCGCCGGCAACCACAGCACCGTTTCGGTGCCGATCCAGATGAAGATGGCGGCGGCGAGGAAGGTGACCGGTTGAAAGCCGTAAGATTTATAGATGGCGACACCAACAAGGGGACCGAGCGCGGCGGCGACATTGCCCAGTGTCGCTTGCAGCGAGAAGATGCGCGACCGTTGCTCCGGGGCGGTGCAGACGGCCAGCGCAGCGGAGCCGGTGGCGTCGAAGAACATGCCACCGAAGCCGGCGATGAAGGTGGCGCAGAATAGCTGCGGCGTCGTGCGGGCGAAGCCCATGCCCAGGAAGCCTACCACGCGCACCCAGCAGCCGAGTGCGATGGCAGTGCGATAGCCGAAGCGATCACCGAAAAAGCCGCCGAAGATGTCTAAACCCTGCTGGGCGAATTGGCGGATGGCGAGCGCCAGCCCCACCGCCGCGACGGTGAAGCGCAGATCGTTGGTGAAGTGGAGGGCGAAGACAGCGATGACGGTATACCAACCGAACACCATCAGGACGGAATTGGCGAGCAACACCCGTTGTCCTTGTGCCGCTTGCCGGGCAGGGCTGGTGCGTATGATAGCTTTCATCGTATGATACCCATCACACCACGCGAATAACGAAAGGAGGGAGCGTGCTCCCTCCATTGGTGCGGCGCAGTGTCGTTGATATATGCTAGGACGCGCGACGG
Source organism: Ktedonobacteria bacterium (assembly GCA_027459785.1). GTDB lineage: Bacteria > Chloroflexota > Ktedonobacteria > Ktedonobacterales > JACDGC01 > JAJPKG01. Next base: position 70,270 of record DAIDGU010000073.1, read on the forward strand.
TTGGCTTCCGTCACGCCGTTTTCAGTCACTTTGCTGAGAAAATCGTCACACGTCCCGCTAGCCCATTCAGGCTTGCTCGGATGATACTCATCATCCTCTATTGCGATCAATCATGCGCGACGGTGACGGCATTATGCCGTCAGCGCCAGGGCGGGGACGGGGCGGGCCAGCCGCGCCCGCGCGGCCTCGACGCGCTGGATCAGGCATACCGGCGTGGCGCTGGCCGGCACGAAGGCATGGACGCCGGCGCGCAGCACGTCTTCAATCTCGCTGGAGTCGCGCCGCGAGACGGCGGCGATGATCACGGGCCGGAGGCCGGCGGCGCGGTGCAGCAGTTCAACCACCCGCCGCGCCGATACGTTGACGGAGGAGACGCGCGCATCAAGCGCGTCGATGTCGAGCAGCACGCCATCCGGATCGCCCTGCTCCACCCATTCAATCGCCTGGTACCACAGGCGCACGGCGCGCAGGCTATAATTCGCGGCGCGGAAGACACGCGCGTTCTCGCGCGTCATAAAAACCGCCGGCTCGATGGTGAGCAACGAACGTAACTGGCGGCGCGCCGCATCAGCCGGCATTGCGGCGGGGGCGTCATTGGGCGAGACGCGATCGCGGATGGCAGGGGGCATAAGGATCGTAGCCATGCTGGTCTGCTCCTTACGGCATCGTAATGAAAGCTGGGTTGGATATGGCTGGTACCAATGGGGGATGAGCACAATTACCGTGAGCCACCAGCGTATTCCGTGCCGACTTGTGACGTGCGCCCCCCAAATCTTGGCGGTGGTAGTACTATTAGTTTATATCGCGCACCCGGCACCTTCTCCTCAGCCCCGAAATCTAGCAGTATTTCAGGTGAGCGCGTTGTCCAAGAGGTGACTTCTGGCCCTGGCTCGCCGGCGTTTTGGTTGATGCAGCAGGGATGGCCTGTCGCGGTGAAACCATTCTGGTTTACCCCGCTGCTTTGATCATACGGGTGCTATCCAAGAGGTGGATTGCTTCAACGGGCATAGGCCATCGATCGTGGCGCGGCAATCGTTGAGGTTGCAATCTTTGTCTGCGTGTCATACGTTGCAATAAACTGAGCGAGGGTGATAATTTCCCCGTGCTACCCCACACCATTGACCAAGGATGACCCCGATGGAGCCGATCGATGAGCGCCCTTCCTCCGTCAGCATCCCATCTGAGCAATTGCCCACGGCGCAGCCCGCTGATGAATCGGCTGAAGCGAGTGCGCGGCATCTGCAATGCGTAGACACGCTGACGCAAAGCATCCTCCGCCATCCCAGCCTGGATGCCCTCCTGGGTGAATTGCTTGAACGGGTGCAAACGATCATGCACGTGGATAACGTGGCGATTTTGCGCCTGGATGAGCAGCGCCAGGAGTTGATCATGGATACGGTGCGCGGTCCCGAAGAGGCGGTGGCGGCGCGCGTGCATGTCCCCATCGGCCAGGGCGTGGCCGGGCGCATCTTCGCTGAGCGCCAACCATTGGTGATCGACGATCTCGCCCGCGTCGAGGTCGTCAATTCCTTCCTGCACGAACACCTTCATTCATTGCTGGGCGTGCCGTTGCTGGTGGAAGAGCGCGCGATTGGTGTCATCCATGTCAGCACGGTGCAGCCCCGCCAGTTCACCACAGTAGACGTGCAGGTGTTGCAGATCGTGGCCGACCGCATCGCGCTGGCCATCGATCACGTGCAATTGCTGGCCGGCGAAAGGCGCGCCCGGCAGGAAACTGAACGCCTGACACAGCGATTGCACGCCCTAGAAGCTATCAATGATGTCGTCCTGCAACATTTGAATGTTGACGATCTTGTGCGCGAGATGCTGGCGCGGGTGAGCGTGGTGTTGGGTGTCGATAACGTCGCCATCCTGCTGCCCATGCCTGACCAGCAAACCCTGATCCTCCATTCGGTCTTTGGCCCGGAGCAGGAAGTGGCGGCGCAAGTGCATGTCCCTATCGGCCAGGGTGTGGCCGGGCGCATCATGGCGACAGGCAAACCGTTGATCATCGACGACCTCGCCACCTCCGATGCGGCGAACCCCTTCTTGCGGCAGCGCCTCCACTCCTTGTTGGGCGTGCCGCTGCAAGTGGAAGATCGCGTTATCGGCGTCATCCATGTCAGTACGATCTATGCTCATCAGTTTACCGAAGACGACCTGGATCTGCTGCGCGTCGTGGCCGACCGCGTGGCGCTGGCCATCGATCACGCGCGTGCGTTTGCCGAGGCCCAGCAGGCGCGCCGGGAGGCGGAAGAGCGCGCCGGGCAATTGGCCGAAGTGAACCAGCGCATGGATAGCTTTCTCAGCATCGCCAGCCATGAGATGCGTACACCCCTGACATCCGTTCTTGCCAACATCGACTTATTGCTGCGCCGCCTGGTGGGGCCGCGCGCGGATAGCACGCTGACCGCAGCGCAGGTCGCCAGTATGGTACCGTTCTTGCAGCGCGCCCAGCGCCAAGCCAACCGGCTCAACAGCTTGGTGAGCGATCTGCTGGATGTCGGGCGCATCCAGGCCGATCGCTTGGAGATTCACTTCACCCGCCAGGATCTGCGCGCCATCGCCACCGCCTCGGTAGAGGAACAGCGCCAGCTAGCGCCGCAACGCACTATCGCCTTGCATCTGCCGGATACGCCGCTGTTCGCGGACTTGGATGCCGACCGCATCAGCCAGGTCATCACGAACTACCTCACGAATGCGCTGAAGTTCTCGCCGCCGGATCAGCCGATCACCGTCTTCGTGAAGCGCCAGGGAGGCGCGGTGTATCTCGGCGTCCGGGATGCCGGACCGGGCATTGCGCCTGCCGACCGCGAACGCATCTGGGATCGCTTCCATCGCATCGATACGATCCCACACCAAAGCGGCTCCTATGTTGGTCTGGGGCTGGGATTGTATATTTGCCACACCATCATCGCGCAGCATGGCGGCCAGGTGGGCGTGAAGGGCCGCACCGGGCGCGGATCGGAGTTTTGGTTTACGGTGCCTCTACAAACACCTGCTCCGGATTCACCCGCTGGCGTGGTATAAGGCAGCGCAGGTGATGGCAAAGATGTGCTACAATTTCAGGCGGCATATACATACTTTAAAGCAGGAAAATCGATGGGGAGCCGTTGATGCGGACTTTTCAGATACGTTCGCGCGGGCAACTCGCTATTTTCGCGGGTGCCTGGTTGTTAGCCTTCGTGCCGTTCTTTCAGGTGGGCGCGCTGTTGCCGCAGGGCTATGCCACCGCGATCCAGCAAGCGGCACATGCCAATAATTACGCACCGCTGGTGGCCTGGGCGGCACAGCACCTGGGCCTGGCCATCGCGTTTCCCATCATCGAGATCGTGCCGCTGGTCCTGGTGGTGCGGCTGCCGGAATTGCTGCGCAACGTCGTTTATGGCGCGGAGCGCGGGCGCGTGGGGCAGTGGTGCGGCATGGCCGGCCTGGGCCTGATCGCCGCCGTCACTATCGTCAACATGCTGCAACTGATCGGCGCGGCGCATCAATTCGCCCACGGTGATCAAAGCGCCATCGGCGCGAACTTCCGGTACTTTGCCATCCTTGAAAGCCTCGTCGCGGACATTTTGGGGAGCATTTTGTTGGTGATCTGGCTGGTCTCCATCAATGTGCCGTTGGTGCGCATCGGGGGCTTCGAGCGTGTGGTCGGCATCGCCGGCGTGCTGAACGCGGCCCTTTTCGCCGCGACGGCGGGGCTGCTCGCCTTCAATCCACAGCAGCCACCGGGCGCGATCGCTGGCTCCGCGCTGGCGTTCCTCGGCCTGTGGCTCATCCTCACCGGCGTCCTGCTCACGCGCCGCGCGACCGCGCTGGGCGAGGAGTTGCCTGACGCGACCACCCCGCTCACCATCAAAGATAGCGAAGGGGAGATCGCGGGCAAAGCGTGAACACAATCGTCAACATTTTCGGCAGATCGCGCTTATGAAACCGGGCGGCAACGTGCAGAAAGGGCTGGGGTGCTGATGGCGCGTCAGAGCTATGACGCGGTGGTGGTGGGATCCGGGCCGAACGGCCTGGCGGCGGCGATCACACTGGCGCGGGCGGGCAAAACGGTCGCCGTTTTCGAGGCACGGGCGACGCCGGGCGGCGGCATGCGCACGGCGGAACTGACCTTGCCGGGGTTTCAGCACGACATCTGCTCGGCCATTCACCCGCTGGGCATTGGCTCGCCCTTCATGCGCAGCCTGCCCCTGGAACGCTTCGGTGTGGAGTGGATCTTCCCGCCGGCAGCACTGGCGCATCCGTTGGATGATGCCACCGCGGTCACGCTGGAACGTTCCGTCGCCGCGACCGCCGCGCAACTGGGGCGCGACGCTGGCAGGTATCGCCGGCTCTTCGGCCCGCTGGCCCGCCAGTGGCAGCCCATCGCGCAATTCACCCTTGGCCCGTTGGGGTTGCCGCGCCGGCCCCTGGCGCTGGCGCGCTTCGGCCTCCCCGCGCTCGCGCCGGCGGATTTGCTGGCGCGCACCCTTTTTCGTGAGGAACGCACGCGCGGCTTCTTCGCTGGCATGGCGGCGCACTCGATGTTGCCCCTCAGCCAGCCGGCCTCTGCCGCCTTCGGCCTGGTGCTGGGGCTGTTCGGCCACGCGCTCGGCTGGCCCTTGCCGCGCGGTGGCTCGCAACGCCTGGCCGATGCACTGGTCGCGTATCTGCGCGAACTAGGTGGCACGGTGGTCACAGACGCGCCGATCACGGCGCTGGACGATCTGCCGCCCGCCCGCGCGATCCTCTGCGATGTGACGCCGCGCCAGTTGATCGCCATCGCCGCGCGCCATTTGCCCCAGGGCTATCAGCAGCGGCTCGCCCATTTTCACTACGGTCCCGGTGTCTGCAAGGTCGATTTCGCGCTGGATGGCCCCATCCCCTGGCATGCCGCCGCCTGCGCCCGCGCCGGCACGGTACACCTGGGTTGGTCGCTGGACGAGATCGCCACGAGCGAGCGCGCCGCCTGGCAGGGAGAACACGCCGCGCGTCCCTTCGTGTTGCTGGCGCAACAGAGCCTCTTCGATCCAACCCGCGCGCCGGCAGGGCGCCAGACCGCGTGGGCCTATTGCCACGTGCCGAACGGCTCGACTGTAGACATGACCGGGCGCATCGAAGCGCAGATCGAACGCTTCGCGCCGGGCTTCGGGGCGCGCATCCTCGCGCGGCACACCATGACCGCCCTGGACATGCAGGCATACAACCCGAACTATATTGGCGGCGACATCAACGGCGGCGCGCAGGATGTGACGCAACTTTTCACGCGGCCCACCGCGCAGCTCGATCCCTATGCCACTCCGCTGCACAACCTCTTCCTCTGCTCGTCATCCACGCCGCCGGGCGGCGGCGTTCACGGCATGTGCGGCTACCACGCCGCGCGGTCGGTCTTGCGCAAGGTCTTTCACGCGGACCGAACGAGCTAACCCGCGTAGCGCCGCCCCTTCCACGTGACGGCAGCGTGGCCGCGCCCGCGCCGCCAGAGCAGGCTGAGCGCCAGGGCTGGCGCGAGGAGCGCGCCCAGCGGCGCAGCCAGCACGTACCACCACGGCAGGTCGGCCAACTGTGCCGCCCGCCAGCGAACGGCGCTCGTCGCCGCCTGTTGCACACCCCAGGTCGCCAGCGGCAGCGCCACCGCGCGCATGCCACGCCGCCGCCAGCGGCGGATGAGACGTGCCAGCGCGACGAAAGGGGCCAGTGCCACGGCGGGCAATGCCACCAGCGCCACCAGCGCCCGCGCCCTGCGCCCCGGCCCGCGCAGCGACGCCGCCAGGTGGTGCGCGTGGCCCTGCCAGGCCGCGCGGAACGTGGGATAGCCACGTGTGACGAGCAGGCGCGGGGAGCGGGCCACGGCCACGCGGAAACCAGCGGCCTTCGCCGCCAGCACCCAGGCATGGTCGTCATCCAGCGCGCCGCGCAACCCTGGTTGGTCGAAACCGCCCAGCGCCCGCACGACGCTCGTGCGCGCCAGGATGAATTGTCCCGCTGCCAGCGCCGCCGGATCGCGCGGATCAGCCGTGCGCAGTGGATAATCCGCGCCATAGAGGTAGCTGTACAGTTCGCCGATGCCCGCGCGCAAAAGTTGCGCCCCCACGTCGCTTTCCACCACGCCGGGGAAGACGCTCAGCACATCGGTTCCTGTCTCTGCCAGCAGATCCCAGGCGCGGGCCAGGAGCGCGGGCGCGTGCCAGGTGTCGGCATCCGTCAGCAGGAACCAGTCGATGCTGTCTTCGGCCAGCGCGGCACGCATGCCACAATGCAGCGCCCAATTCTTGCCGGCCCAGCCCGCCGGGCGTGCCGGAGCGGGCAGCAGGGCGAGCGCCGGTAGGTCGTGCGCCAGGTCCATGACGATCTGCGCTGTGGCATCCGTCGAATGGTCATCGACGACCCACATGGCCACCGGCGCGAGAGACTGCATCGCCAGCGACCACACGCACCGCGCGATCCCCTCGGCCTCATCCCGTGCCGCCAGCACCACGGCGATGCGCGGCGGACACGCGGCAGGCAGGGGCGCTGGCCGCCGTTCCAGGCAAGGCAGAGCGCGGGACGTGCGGCTGATGCTATGCCAGGCATAACCGGTCGCCACCAGCCCGACAGCGGCATTCAAAAACGGCCCAACCACCTGCCAGCGTCCCCACATACTGATCCTCATCACAAACTCATCTCCAGTCCACGCAGGTGGACTTCGTGGCGGCACGCCCTTAGGCGCGGTTTCAACCGCCCGCCGACCCCCGTCGCCCGCCATCCCCCGTCGCCCGCCCATCCCCCGCCCCCCGCCCGCCGCATCCCCATTCGCCCCGCGCTATCTTGCCGCGATCAGCCTGATCTTTTCATTCAGAATGTAGCAATGTATGGCAAGAGTGCGCCCAAATCGGCTAGAAAATGGGCATATGTACGGCGAATGTGATATACTCGCCAGAGTAGGTGTCCGCTGAGGTGGTTGTGTACGAGGAATGGGGCGGTGCGAGTCAGCGGACGCACCAATTTTAAGCGTCCCAGAGCAGCGCGAGGTTCACTATGATCTTTCCACTCGGACCCTATCATCCGGCGCTGACGGAGCCGATAGGCTTACGCCTGGCGCTGCGGGGTGAGACCGTCACCACGGTTGAAACACAACTCGGTTATCTGCATCGGGGCATCGAAGAACTCGCAACCACGCGCGATCTGCCGGCGGTGCTGGATCTCGTGGAACGCACCTGTGGCACGTGTGGCCACAGCCATCGGCTGGCGCTTTCCCTGGCCTTAGAGCAACTGGCGCGTGTCGCCGTGCCGCCGCGTGCCGCCGCCCTGCGCAGCGTCTTCGCGGAAGTCGAGCGCATGTTGGCGCGGCTGTGGTTGCTGATGCAGGTCGGGCGCGTGGGCGAGATGGGCGCGCTTTTCACCGCCGCCGTCGAGGCGCGCGAGATCCTTTTCGAGGCATGCGTCGCCGCAACTGGCACACGCCTGTTTTGGGGGATTCCCGTGCCGGGTGGCGCGCAAGGTGTGGCTGATCCCCAGGCGATTGCGAACGGCCTGGCCGATTGCGCCAGTGCCATGACGACCATTGATCGCCTGTTGGCACCCCAAGGCCCCATCGTGCGCCGCATGACCAATCTGGGCAAGATCTCGCTGACCGCCGTGAACGATTTGGATGTCACCGGCCTCGTCGCCCGCGCCGCCGGCCACGATGAAGACGTGCGCCTGGCCACGCCCTATGATGCTTATCCTGCTATTGAAGAAACCTTGGCGCAGGATGCGACGAAGCAGATCGTCGGCGATGTTGCCAATCGTTTGCGCGAGGCCGCCAGCGAGTTGCATCAGAGCAGCCATGCGATCACCGCGCTCCTGGACGAACTGCCGGAGGGGCAGGAGCGTGCGACGTTTCCGACGCTGGTGGGGCCGGGCCTGGCGACGGCACGGGTCGAAGGACCACACGGGCGCGAAGTCGTGCTAGCTCAGGTGGGCATCACAGGCGGCAAGCCCGTCCCTACCGATCAACCGGGCTGGCTGACGGAACTGCGCCTGCGCACGCCCAGCGCGGCGAATAGCGGCCTGATCCCCATCGCGCTCACGAACCAGCGCCTGAGTGACGTGCCACTGATTCTCGCCAGCCTGGATCTATGTGTCGCCGACATCGACCGTTAGAGCATATCAAGCGTCAGTATGATACGCTGTTCTCGTAACGTAGTTTTTAGTATAGAGCGGATATTCCTGTCCGCTGCTGCATAGTGGCGGCGATAGAAGGGACGGCACGCGCATGTTCTCCGTAGCACAGTATTCCTGGCTGCTGCTGTTGGTGCCGCTGGTGGCGGGCTTGGCCCTGGTCGCGCTGGATAAGCGCCTCAGCCGGCGCGCGGCACTGGGCATCGCCATTGGCGCGGCGATCATCGATTTCGTGGCGGCGCTCTTCGTGGCGCTCGCCACCCTCGGCATCGCCCCGCAACTCACGAACCTCGTAACCTTCGGCTCAGTCGGCATCGTCGAACGGCTCGACAGCTTTGCCGCGTATCTGATCATCGGCATCACGGCGTGGGTCGTGCCGGTGCTGATCTGGATGACCGCGCCGCGCGGCCAGGTGGCCGCCGAACAGCCGGCGTCGTTCCGCCCGACCGGCTTCGCGTTAATCGCGGCCAGCCTGGCGTTGGGCGCAGTGCTGCTGGATAACGTGCTGCTTATCACGCTGTGCTGGGCCGGCGTCGGTTTCGTGGCCTGGCTGATGGCGCGGCCTGAAGGCATGCTGCGACCATCCAGTTCCGAAGAATGGTGGGATCTGCCGCTGTTGACGGTGGGACCGCTGCTTTTCGTGCTGGCGATGATCTTCCCGATGGTGACGGGCAAGACGCTGAGCCTCTTCGATATGGCGGGGCGTAGCCTCTTTTCCTTCGGGACCGGCCTGTTGTTGCTGCTCGTGCTGGCCCTGGCTGCCGGCGTCTATCCTTTCATGATCTGGGTGCGGCGCGTGGCCCAGGGCGTGCTGCCCGAAGCCGTCGGCGTGCTGCTGTTGCTGCTGACGCCGCTGGCGGTGGCCCTGCTGGGCCGCATGCTGGTCGTGCTGGCCCCAGCCGGCACCTGGCCGCCGGGCCACATCGGGCCGGCCAATTTCTCCCTCAATGCGGTGAGCCTGATCATCGGCATCGTCACGGTCATTGTCACTGGCATCGTGCTGTTGTTCGAGCATGAGTTGCTCGTCATCGCCGCCTTGCTGAATATCCTGGTGTTCGGCTGGTGTTTCGCCGCCTATGGCACCGGCGACAGCCACACGTTGATCGGTGTGACGCTGTTGCTGCTGGTACAAACCCTGGCGGTTGGTACCTTGATGGCGGTGATATCGTCGCTCGAATGGTCGGGCCGGAATCTGCAAGTGCGTGATCTCGCCGGCCTGGCGCAAGATCTGCCCGGCCATTTCATTGCGTTGAGCCTGGCGCTGCTCGCCCTGGTGGGCGTGCCGCTACTGGGTGGTTTCGCGGGGATGGCGACCATCGATCAGGGCATCCTCAGCGAAGGCGGCACGGCGGCGTTGGGGGGCGCGCTGGTCTGGATCGGCAATGCGCTGGCGCTGATCGCGGTGGTGCGTGTGCTGAGCCGGGCGCTCAACCGCATCCGCTCCGACGAAGAGGTCTTCCCCGCCAAACCGGCACGCTGGGAGACGACGGCGCTCTTTCTCCCCGCCGCGCTGTTGCTGATCATCGGCATCGCGCCGGAACTGCTGTTCATTGGCACCGCGCCGACGTTGGGGCCGGTGGTGAGCGCGGCGGCGGCTTTGTTGCCCGCGACGAATCAGTTCAGTGATGTGGCGCTCACGCCGCTTGGCTTCAGCATCGGCAATCTGCTGTGGATTCCCGGCGTCTTTTGGGCGCTGGCGATTGTCGCGGCAGCGGTCGTGGCGCTGAGCGCGGGCCTGATCAACGCTGAAGCGACGCCCAGCCCCGTTTTCGCGGGGGGCGAACCGTTACCCGCCGCCGCCCTCGAAGGCGGCAATCAGTGGTTCACGGACCTCCTGCCGGTCGCGCGTTCGCCCTGGCTGCTGCCCGGCCCGCGCTCCTGGCGCTACGACGTGACGGACGAGATGCTCCCCGTCGGCACGGCAGTGGCAGCAGACGCCGAGCTGGATGGCGAGTACTACGACGAGATGGACGATACTCAGGCAGAGTTGGACGACGGAGATCTGGCTGACACCGGCACGGCGGACGAAGAAGACTTCGCAGATGAAGACTTCGCAGATGAGGACGCCGCCCCCTTCGCTGAAGAAGCGAGCGACAGCGAAACGGTGAACGCAGAGTACGTGGTGGTCGCGGGTGATGATGCTAACCCGGATGAGGCCGTAATGCCGGCGGAGGCACCAGAGATGACGGCGGCGACGACCGCGAACACGACCACCGCGCCGGACGAGGCAGACACCGCCAACCTGGCACCTACAGATATGGTGAGCGACGACACCGACGACGCTGACGAGGATTCCGGCACAGATGCAGGCACAGCGGCGGCAGGGCCGACAAGGCCAGCACCGCCACCCACTCCGCGCCCGCGTCCGTCAACCCAGACCGCGCGCCCGTACCCAACCAGCAAGAGTAAAGGAGGTAAGAAACGTGGCAAACGCTAGAACATCGAACGCCGCTGAGCCAGCGGATATGACGAATGTAGATGACGAGCAGGACGACGATCTGGTGGAAGAAGAGCCGGAGCCGGAGGCGAATGAACTGCCGGCCCCGACGCGCGCCCATGCCGTCTGGTGCATCACCCTCAATATGGGATCGTGCAATGGCTGCGACCAACAGGTTCAAGCCATGCTGGCCCCACGCTACCAGCTTGCCAAACGCGGCATCACCTTCGCCAGCAGCCCACGCCATGCGGATATCGTGCTGCTGACCGGCGTGCTCACGCGCCGCACGCTTGAGCCGGTGCGCCGGGTGCTGGCGCAGATTCCCGATCCGCATGCCATCGTCGCTGTCGGTGATTGCGTCATCAATGGCAGCGTTTTCGCGGGCAGCCCGGATATCCTCCCCGACGCAGCGGATCTGCTGGGCGTGAACGTCGAGATCGCGGGCAACCCGCCGACGCCAGCGCAGATCGTGCGCGCCATCGAAGCCGCCGCGCGCCTGCTGGATGCCGTGGACGCCAGAGGGGCGGACGACGAGGATGACGCCGCGACGGACGACAATACGGCGGAGGATGAGACCGACGAGGCGTATGCTGGTCAAGAAGTAACGTATACCGACGCGGACGATCTGGAAGAAGATGATACGGAAGCGGATGCTGTTGAGGATGTGGGGAAGACAAAATCATGAATGAACTATTGGCGATGATCATCTCGTTGCTGGTCTATCCCGGTTTGATCTTCGCGCTGGTGGCGGCGCTGGTCTTCGGCTGGCTGCGCGGCGTGGCACGGGCCACGGCCCAGGGCTGGTCGCTGGGGATGCCGCAGTTGGCCCCCCGCGAACTATTGCGACGCTTGCGCCAGGGCAGCACCGTCTCCGAAGGGGTCTTCGCGCCGTTGCTGCAAGCCCTGCCCGTGCTGGCGGTCGTCTGTCCCTTGTTGGTGCTGGTGTTCCTGCCGCTGCCGGCCAATCGTGGTGCGGACAACGGTGCCTACACGGCGGACGTGGCGGCGCTGGCGGCGCTGCTGCTGGGCGTGCCGCTGGTGCGCATCGTGCTGGGCTGGGCGACGCCCTCGCCCTATACACGCATGGCAGCGACGCGCTCCGCGCGCCAGTTGATGGGCTATCTGGTGCCGTTCGCGCTGGCAGTCGCTGTCGCGGCGGCGGTCGGCGCATCGCTGCACATCTTCGCCATCGCCACGCACCAGCCCGTCGCGGTGACGACGCAATCGCTCTTTGGCCTCAATGCCATTCGCCTCTTTGGTCTGACGCGCATCGTCGCCGGCCTCGCCTACCTGTCTTGCCTGCCCGCTTTGGCGAAGCTCACACCGATCCGCGAGGGCCAGGGTGGCCTGGATCTCGTCGGCAGTGAACTGACGGAGATCAGCGGACGCGAGCTATTGGTGATGCGCATCGGCGAATGGGTGCAGTTGGTGGCGGCGCTGGGCCTGGGCATCGTGCTTTTCGTGCTGCCATTCTTCACCACCGATGGCGCGCGCGCCATCGCCGCCCTCGTCAGCGCCGTGGTCGCCGCCATATTGCTTGGCGTCTGGGAAGGTGCCGGCACCTATCTGCGCGCCGCCCGCGACGAACTGGATGCGCCGCTTTCGGTCTGGTTCGGCACACCCACCTTCCTCGCAATCATCAGTCTGCTGCTGCTCGTGCTGGCCCAACGCTACAGCGTATAGGTAGGAAGCTGGACGGTTGGCATACGTTGGCGAAATAGTCGGATACAGCGCCGCACGGCGGGCGAGCGGTTGCCGATGCAACGGGGACGAGCGGGCGGTTGAAACACAGCGGGGACGTGCGGGCGGTTGAAACCGCGCCTAGGGGCGTGCCGCCACGAAGTCCACCTACGTGGACTGGAGTTTATTGATACCGATGCAGCTTGCGACGATCCGTGTCATCTTTGCACGCCTGGCGGCACGCTATGGCACGCCGGTGTTGGAGCCAGATGGCGATCCGCTGGGCGGGTTGATCGAGACGGTCTTGTCGCAAAGCACGTCGGATGTGAACTCGCATCGCGCTTACGCCGACTTGCGCGCGGCGTTCCCGTCGTGGGAGGCGGTGCGCGACGCGGCTACCGCTGTTGTGGCTGAAGCCATCCGGCGCGGTGGGCTGGCGAACATTAAGGCCGACCGCATCCAGGCGGTGTTGCGGGCGCTCACGGCCACGCTGCCCACGCCCGTCGATCCCACCCAGACGCTAGACGCGCGCTTCGCGGCGTGGCTCGCCGGCATGCCGGTGGCAGAGGCACGCGCCGCGCTCAAGGCGCTGCCCGGCGTCGGCCCCAAAACCGCCGCCTGTGTGTTGCTGTTCTCGCTGGGGCTGCCCTCCATGCCCGTCGATACCCACGTCTATCGCGTCAGCCAGCGCCTGGGGCTGATCGACGCGAAAACAAGCGTGAATCGCGCGCACGAACTGTACGACGCCATATTGCCCGAAGCGCTGGTCTATCCGCTGCACATCCTCTTCATCCGCCACGGGCGCACGCTCTGCCGTGCGCAGCATCCCCGCTGCCCACAATGTCCCCTGCTGGACATGTGTCCCTGGGGCCAGCAAAATCTGCTTGCGGGAGGCGATTATGCACGCTGATCAAGATCCACCGCCTGCCGACGACCACACTGGACTTAGCTATGATCGCGTCGCACCGGAATATGCGCGCCGCCTCGCCGACGAACTTGACCATAAACCACTCGAACGACAGATCCTCGCGGACTTCGCCGCTGGAACCGTCGGGCGCATCGCCGATCTGGGCTGCGGCCCCGGCCACGTGGCGCACTATCTGCACGCCCACGGCGCGGATGTCGTCGGCATCGATCTCTCGGTGGGCATGCTCGCCCAGGCGCGCTTGCTCGCGCCAGTTATCCCGTTTATTCAGGCGGATATGCGGGCGCTACCGCTGGCTGATGCATCGCTGGCCGGCATTGTCGCGCTCTATAGTTTGATCCACATCCCCCACGCGGAGATACCGGCAGTATTGCGCGAACTGCGGCGCGTCCTCCGGCCCGGCGGACGCCTGCTGATCAGCTTCCATCGTGGCGCAACGACCCTGCACATGGATGAGTGGTGGGGATCAGCCGTCGATCTCGATTTCCACTTTTTCACTACACCAGAGATGGCCGCCTATCTCACCCAGGCGGACTTCGCCATCGACGACATCATCGAGCGCGCACCCTACCCAGACATTGAAACGCCGACTGAGCGCGCCTATATCCTAGCCCACAAATTGGCTTGACAACAAAGCCATCTCATCCGTCCACCAGTCCACGCCGGTGGACTTCGTGGCGTAGCCCTTAGGTGCGGTTTCAACCGCCCGCTCATCCCCCCTGCCCATCATCAACCGCCCGCGTCCTCGATGTGAGCGTACCAACCTACTCTTGCTCGCTGTAGGGGTGGTAGCCGAAGCCCTCTTTGGCGACGCCAGTTTTGCAGGTCACTTCCGTCACGCGCTTGATGACACGGCTGGGATTGCCAACGACCAGCGAGTAGGGAGGGATATCTTTGGTGACGACGGTACCGGAACCGATGACGGAGTATTCGCCGATGGTCACGCCGGGGGTGATGGTTACGTTCACGCCGATCTGCACGCCGCGCTTGAGCGTCGGCCCGCGCATGCACTCGGCGGAATAGAAGCAGTTCGGATGGTAGTCGTTGGCGATGGTCACGCCCGGTGCCAGAAACACATCATCTTCCATGACCGTGTATTGGGCGATGTAGCAGTTGGTGTGGATTTTGACATGGTTGCCGATGGTGCAGCCATAATCGATGGTCGTGTTGTTCCAGATCTGCACGTCGTCGCCCAGGTGATTTTGTTCGCGCACCACCACGTTATGGCCCGTCTGGAAGCGCGCGCCGATGCTGCTGCCGCCGTAGAGGATCGTACCGGTGCGCAGGTATGCATTCGGCCCGATGCGCAGGGTATGGTCCTCGATACGCCGCCCGGTTTTATAACCCACGATGACGTTTGGATCTTGATACAGATCCGCGCCCACGATAAGCAGTTCGGTTGCGATCAGGTTCGACATGAGATGGTTCCTCGGTTTCATGAACAAGATGGCGAAGATGGCTCACACATGCCACGCGCCGCCTGGGGGCGGCGCGGCGACAGCGTTGACGGGCCTTTCGCGGAATGCAGCTATTGTAGCAGATGCGCCGCTGTCTGCAAAGAGCCAGATCAGGTCATCCTGGGTTGGCCGCTGGTGCGGGCGGCGTCACCAGTGGTATTCAGCATAGTGGCGGCTGGTGAAAATATCTTAACCCGATTGACTTGACATACGCGCCAAAATGCGGTATCCTTCCACTTGGAAGGTTGTGTTGCAGGTAGGCAACTACCATTCCTCCTATGCCCGTGCTCGTAGCTCAGTGGATTAGAGCGTTGGCCTGCGGAGCCAAAGGTCGGAGGTTCGAATCCTCTCGAGCACACCATGCCTCTGTATGGGGATCACGCCGCTTAACCATAAGCGGCGTTTTGTTATCTCGTCCGGCTTTTTGCGGCGCGCACATTGCGTGCCTGGCGTGCTATCATTCAGCAGGGGAAGGGTTCACGATGACGTTGCCACGTTTGCGCTTGCCGCGCCCGGCGGTGCTGATCGCCGCGCTGGGGCTGTTGGGATTGCTGCTCAGCGGGTGCGGTATGGTTCAGTACGATCCCTCCGGCCAAAACTCCGGTTCACCCGAAAACGCGCAGGGGGCGTTCAATTTCAATACGAATGCCGCCGATGTCGCCACCGGTTCCGTCGGCCAGACGATGAACATCTATGACACGTTCTCGTCGGTGGTGACGGCCTTCACCGTCAACTCTGTAAAAGCGACGACGGACTCCGCCAACTTGAACCCCGACATCCACCTGCCCAGCGATGAACAATTTCTGGTGATGTCGGTCACGATGAAGAACAACAGCGCCTCGCCGACTTCCTGTGCCAACCCGAACGCCACCAAGTGCGTCGAATATTTCAGCCCGCTGCAAAACTTCCGCTTGCGCGACAACCAGGGCCGGGACTGGTCCACCACCACCGGCGCGATGGAAGCCTGCTCCAACGATCCGCATACGCTGTGCGCCTCGCGCACGTGGATCGACCTCGCCATGAACGGCATCGCGCCGGGCGCGAGCGCCACCGAGCAACTCGCCTTCCTGGTGCCGTTGCAGAGTACGCCCCTGACGCTCTACTTCGCGCCCTACCGTTTCAGCGACACCAACCCTGGTTTGGCGGGTGGCACAGCCTCCGGTGTGCATCAGACGACCGTAGCGGCCATCGCCATCAGCTATTGACACTCGCCAAACCGAGATGGTGAGGGAGTATCAACCGTTCATTTCGTGGTGGGGGCAGTAGTCAGTACCTGGCTACCTCGGAAAGAATACGACCTGATAGGGGGCAGAAAAGGTTCTGCTCCCTATTTTGTGCTAGCTTTCGGTGATGTCGATGCTGGTGATGGCGTCGCCCGGCTGGCGGTCGCGTTGCGGGTCGCGCTCGCGCAGGGAGTTGACCACGTCCATGCCGGCGACGACCTTGCCGAAGACGCCATGCTTGCCGTTCAGGTGCGGCGTGGGGCCGAAGGTGATGAAGAACTGCGAGCCGTTGGTGTTGGGTCCAGCGTTCGCCATCGACAACGTTCCCGGCCCGCTGTGCTTGAGTGCCAGCGCCCCCGCTTCGTCGTTGAAGCGATAGCCCGGCCCGCCGGTCCCCGTGCCGGTGGGATCACCCCCCTGCGCCATGAAGCCGCCGATGACGCGATGAAACGTCGTCCCGTTGTAAAAGCCCTCGCGCGCCAGCGCCAGGGTATTCTAAGCTTCTCTGTTAAAGCCCACCCTGATTATATCCGCTTCTCTTTAGGCCCCCAAAGAGCAAATGGCCACAAACACATGGGGGGATAAGCTGCAAAACCAGAGACTATCAACAAAATGAGAATGGATACAAACCATCCCCAGCGTTTCAATCTAGCGCAGATGATAAGCCCTTGAATCAAACTAAGCAGAAATATACATGATCCGAGTGATAAAGCAATAATAGCAATCATATTATGCTGCCAATCAATCATTCCAGTATCAGACGTATAGAAAAGCCATGCAATACCGATAATTTCTAACACCGTGACAAGTATGAGACTCCAAACCATCCAGGGATAACTTAGCTTTACCCGTGAGAAATTGATCGCACCACTCGCTTGTACTTTTGTTAATTGCTGAGCCGAATGGGGAATGAGGATTTGTGCACCAGATGGAGGTATCACATTTATAGAAGAATATGCTATTTTTATTTCCTGATAGATTTTCCCTAACATAAGTGCGTAGTTCTGCACAGCATCATAGCGATGATAGACTGTCCATAAGGGAGGTATACTTTGCACTGCCACAGGTCGCGCCATCACCACTATCGGCGGCCGCATCAATCCCTGGTTAGTGCGCGTGATCGCTGCACTCATCTCTTGTTGCACCCACTGCGATGCAATGGCATCGGGTGAGAGAACCAGGATTAACGCATCGCGTTGAAGCGCTTGATTGATGCGTGTGACAAAGTTGCCTGGCCCCATATGCGTCGCATCCAGCCACACATCCGCCCCCAGATTGCGCAGGTCGTCTGCAAGGCGATTGGCAAATATTGTATCAGGCGATGCATGGCTGATGAACACACTCGGCTGTGCCATGCTACTCACCTCACTACTTTTTGAGACAGTTTAGACGAGCAGCATTGCTATGTCAAGACTTTCTCACATCGGAGGCAAAAATCGTGTAGCAATGTCCAATAGCGTGTTTTCACCCAAAGTTGATGACGACACGGGGCAGTAATTCATATCAGCAACCACTGATACCATTTCACTTGGAGCAAGGCGCGTCATCTCTTCATCAGGAATAGCTTGCAAGTACATAGAACTTAAAGGACGCCCACCAAGTCCCATTCGACAAGCTGCCATTTGGATGGCATACCGTTTTCGTCCAGGCAAGAGCCTTTGTAGATCTTCCCATCGCGCCGTCTTATACCAGAGGCGGAGTACTTCCCGTTCCCTGTCATCCCATTCTTGACGACGATCAAAGGCGCGAACGATCTCAATAGGTGATTGCAACCCACCACGCCAGGTAATCGAACCACGTAGCACTTTTCGATCAGTAGAATCAGGCGCAATGATAACGGTTTCTATGACCCATTGCATGAGCGCTTGGCGGGATGCCAGCGACGCTTTATCCCACTTCGTTCGGAGCGTTTCAATCAAACGCGCGCTCTTTTTTGCCGCTTGCAACGCCAAAGAAGAAAGCGGCTGAGCAAGTGCATCAGTCTCTCGCATCTGAAATTCCTGTTCTTGTCGTTGGATATGCTCAAGTTCAACTTGTAGTTTTTCCATTTCACCAACGAGCCGCTGGCGCACAGTTTCAGATGTAGCGAGGGCGAGAGATGCTACCAAGTTTTCTATTTCATGCTCGATTTCCTGAGCGCGCTGGAGCATGCGAGGTAGCGCCGTTCCTTCTTGCGCCTTGCGATGCTGATTCTGCCATGCCCGCGCGATCCCCTTGATATCCTCATCTGTCAGTTGAAGGCGATTCAAAAACTCCTGAACGATCACCCGATCAATTTCTTCCCCTGCGATATTCGTACAGTAGTTATCCCTGTGACCGGTTCCGGCATCGTAGTACTTGCAGACATATCGATCTTTCTCATGTGGATAGCGCCGAAAGCGAATGAATGCATGTTGATGGAGTCCACAATGCAGCTTGCCAAGCAATAGAAGTGTACTCGACTCTGCATTGCGAATAGTTGTCGGCCAGGGATCATGCACAAACGGCTCTGCTTCATCATTATATTTCTGCCGCTCTCCCTGGCTATAGATCTTGCGCTTGGGGTTGCGTACTCCTTCGATAGTGTAAGCAGAAACGCGCTCAAAACAATACCAGAAGAGATCGGTATCCTTGACAAGTGGCTCATGCAACACCAGCGGCGGATATTTGGGATCAAGTCGCACTTGCCCATTATCCAAAACCTCACCCCGAACAATCTGGCCGTCACGCATGATCCAACCAAGATAAAAGATATTCGAGAGAATGCGCCTTGCAGCTTGCACATGTAGAAGCCAACCGCGCCGCAAAGGATCATCTATGCCATACGGAGGAAATTTCTTGCGCCGACCAAGGCTTAGCCTATTAAAATTGCGCACGTCCATTTCGGGAGGGAGCGCAGGAAAATACAGAGAAGGGATATCGCGCAGTTCACCAGTAAGAGGATCGGCCACTGGTTCCATTCCGTTTGATGCATTCCAGGCACGCACCAGTGCCGGAACGCTTGGATAGGGCATTTTGGCGAATCGCTCGAAAATCTCATGCAGCACCAGATCTGCATGCGGAGGATAGAGCATATATCGCTTGTATGTTGGACTCTTGGTATCATAATCAATCAGATAGCCGATATTGATACCACGCCCATCATAATAGCCACGCTGGGCAGCACGACTGACCGCAGGAAGAAGACGGCCACGGATATGATGAGAGATATACTTTGCCGCATACTTGCACATCATGCGGAACATGTCGGCGTCGTATTCTTCCCACATTCGATAGACTTTATGCCCGCAGATAACCCACCCGCGAAACTTCTTCACCTGGCGAATAAAGGTATTCAGTTCGACTTCTTCTTCATCACGGAAGGCACGATCCTCTTGTGAGAAGATAACAACTTTGCTTATGCCTGATGGCAATGCATCATACAGCCATTCACGAAGCGCCGGACGATCATTGATAGTCGTCGTGTTCGCCGAGATGCCCATATCTCGCTTATCAATCTTGACGTGGTGCGGCTGAAACCCGTGCGAAGTCGCCAGTTCTAGCAATTCATGATCGGCCAGTTCTTTTGAGTGAACGTTATTCTTTGCCCCTGCTTTCTTCGATTGGCGCGGAATGATCGTTGCAATCGTATCTAATGGCAAGCTTTCATTACCCGATGAAGCTATATCAATGGGTGGACGATAACGCGGCATGGTTGTATCTCTCCTTATACCTAAGCAGCTTGTTCTAGCTGTTCTGATGCGGTGATGCTCTGCAACACGTCAGCAAGCAATTCATAGAATCGTTGGTAAGAACGTTGCTCTGTTCCGCACAATGTCGAAACCGAAATAGAAAAGCTATCTTTATCCATGCGGTTGTTTCCTCCTTTTCCCTCATTACTGGAAATCCTGAGATAGTTCGTTTAATGAAGCCGCGTAGACATCGGCCTCATGCTGGTATGCAGCTTCCAGATCGGCCAGGCGTTGCGGTGATGCTTTCTGCTGTTTGGCCTGGTCGAGCAGATCCAGCGTGTCGCGCATGCGTCGTTCGGCCATCTCCATATGCCACCACGCCCGCTCGTAGTGGCCTTCTGGTTCCTGGTCGAGTTCTTCTGGCACGGGTTGATCGGCCTCCACTGAAGCAGGGCGGAAGGGGAGAATCTTCTCATATTGGCGCACCGGCAAATTGAACTTGCGCCGCCGTTCACGGACTAATTCGCCGAAGTCCTTGCCTGGAATCTCCGCCTCTGCTACCAGCCAGGGCACGACTTGCCCCACCGCCATCGAGACATCCCAGCGTTCCCCATCTGGCACGGTCAGCGCCACCGCACTCACCAACGCCCCATACATCGCTTGCACGCGCCGATCTACGTCCTTGGTCATCTGTGTTTCTCTGACCAAGCGCCGCGCTCCCTGTGATGCAGGTGTGAAGTTTGCGGCTTGAATCACTTGCCATGTAGGATCAGTAGGCCAACGCGACCGATTGGTATCTTCCGTGGGAATGACACGCCGAATCCAGGCAGAGGCAGGAGCAGTGGGATCAGGATATGGTTCGCCCACCACCAGCGCCCAGACCTCTTGGAGATGCTCAAGAAAGGTCCAGGGATTATCCAGAGCATCACGCGGACATCCTGGCACGCGCAACGAGCGGATAGCTCCACGCCGCAGCCGCGCCTCGTTGCGGACGACTTGCTCAGAGCCGGTGTAGCCTTTCTCTTGCCAGAGCGGCACTATATGCTGCTTACCCGTGCGCTGAATCTCCAGCGTTTTCAGATATTGCACCAGACTGACATTCGCCCCCTGGGACCAGGCGATACCAGAAATACGCCGTCCCCAGCGATAGACACTGACTTGACGCTCTTCGACAGGCTCTTGCACCAGATCCAGCGCATTCCCCAGCGCGAACAGTGGATCAACAAAGAAGCCCTCATCCCCGCCATAGACTTCATTCCAATCCAGCCCTGGTTGCGTTTCTACATACTGCCCCAGGCGTTGCTCGATTTCAGCCTGAGCGGCATCGAAAATGGCTTGCGTGCGCGAGCGGGAAACATAGCGATCCAAGTGTTCCAATTCGATAGTGGCGTGCATGACATCATGGCACAGATGCACCTGGCTATTTTGCCATTCCCCATGAGTTTGCCCCCACATCCCTTTGATGAAGGCATCCACTTGATTGAGTGCTTCTAACGGTGTCAGACGCCACAGGCACTCGGAGGAGAACTGCACTTGGGCGATGATGCCCCCCAGCGGCTTGCGGCGGATGCGGAGCGTCAAGGAGCCATTGCGCAGCAGATACGCCCAAGAGGCGCCCCCGCCTTGTGCCGCGCTGACGCCCGCCCGATACATTTTCAATGGCACACCATCGTAGATCCACGGTGTATCAATTTCAGCATCACTTGCTTTCGCTTCTTGCTGATATTCGTCTAATGCTTGGCGCAGATGCACCGGCAGCCCATCGGCGTCAATCCGATTCAAATACCAGGTATCGATCCCAGCCACCAGTGAGACAGGATCGGCGGGCTGAGGTGCGCGCGGCGGAGCATCCCCCTCGGCTTTCACCGTGGCATGCCAGAGCGCCAAAAATCGCTCTTTCCAATGCGGCGATAGCACCCAATAGCACGATGGCTGGGCGAGGCGCACCAGGCGAAAGCGCCGCATGGCCGAGAGCATCGGGCAGATGGTTTCATTGAATCCCTCGAATGGGAGCCGAGCGCGGCGACCAGGTTGAGCATCAAGCCAGAGCAACACCGGTTCCCAGGCTTCCATTTCCGCATAGGTCGGCAGGTTTTGTGCTGGCCGGTCGAGTGTTTGAAGTAGCGGCGTCGGCACGGCGATAGCGCGTTGATGTACCAGGCGACTTGACCAATTGCGCCGCACATGCCAGACGCCGGAACGTCGCACTAATAGCTGCCGTTCGACCATAGCAGCCAGCGTGAGCGAAGATGGCGCAATATCAGCGGGCCACTGATCATCTGCCATCCCTGCTCCCTTCTTAGCCGCTACCGCTTGACACAGTTCTTTCCAATACAAGGTTTGGGCAATCGTGGGTGGATTGAGATCTTGCACGAATGGGTTATGCGCCGACGGCATCAAATTTTCTTTTTGAGGTAATGCCATGAGTCCTGTAACTGCCTCATTTCCTGAGAATTAGGCTTTAAAAAGCCTGTAGATCTGATAGCGCGTGATACTGCTGTTGCGCCCACGGCGACCCGTCAAGATCGCCGTCATGTTCTCTTGCGCGCCCGCGCGTTCGGGAGCGCCGGGGGGCGGGGGGCTGTCGCCCCCCGATCCCCCCGGCGCGGGCGCGCGGCTAGTGTGCCTCCTTTTCATCTGAATAGAGATTCGGTATTTGCTCTGCTGATGGCAGATCTGGACCTGCCCAGCCTGGGCGGTTACGTCCATTCCAACTTGGTCCTTTCGGCTTGGGTGCGCCTTTTGGTAGCCGTTGCCGTGGTGGATGTGGCAACGGTGGCGGATCGGGTTGTGCTTGCACGTCTTTCGGGACATAGCGCACGGCCACTTGAATGAGCCAGGCTAATGCTTTCAAATGGCGCTCGGTGAGATAGTCATACGCCGTTGTATGGCCCTGTTTCTTACGCTTTGCCAGATAGTCCCGATCTCGATACATGCGATGCAGCAACAGCCGCACTGCCAGGCCGAAGGTCATTCCTTCCGACTCAGCTCGCACCAGATACCAGGCTTGCAAGTCATCAATAATTCCCCGCTGAGGATCCAGCGGTGGTATTGGCAGTGCCATGATTATTCCTCCCCAAGTTGCGGCCAACGACGCCGCGCTAATTGAATGCCTTCACGTGCTGAACAGTGATGCAATTCGCAGAACAAGCGGAAGCTGTGTTTCATCGGACCATCATTGAAATGGCAATTTGTAGACAGGCAGCGCCAAGACCAGCCATACGTCCGATGCTGAACAGCATAGAACGATGGCCGACCAGGAGAACCATCGTTTTGTGGCGCAGCGTCATCATGGAGTGGACAGAAGCCAAGATACCCCTGTCCCACGCGCTGCATAGCCGAATCTGGCGCCATTTCGGCGAGCAGATCCAGCGGCGAGATTTCCGCATCTACCCAGCGAATGATCGGCGAGCGTGTCGCACCAGGCCGAGGACTTGGCGCCGGGAGAGATACAACCGGCATCTCCCAGGAGGCACGCAGAAAATGCAATGGGATGCGCGGCAAGGCCAACACATAGCGCACCGCAGCAGGCCGCGAGGCAAACCGCAACGGCAGCCCATCAGCATCCAAGAGTGGGTAGCGCCGCCCCGTTTTGCGATGCACGCCCAGCGGTAGCCGCACCGCATGCCCAAGCCTGTTCTCTTTGTCGGGATAGACTTCCAGTTTGGGCAGACGCAAGCCCTGATGCTCCAGACGCCCCAGCACACCGCGCAATGCACGACTCAGCAGCGCAGCCGGAACGACATCAGCACAGAAGAGCCAGAGATGCCCACCGCGACGACTCGCCTCCACGATCCCCGGCCAGCCCATCGCAGCGAGCGCCGCGTGCAGATGAACGAGCGCACCCAGGCTTTCAGGAGCATCCGCATCCAGACAGGCCCAGTGCGCACCACCAGCCTCATCCAACGAAGACAAAGCCAAGGTGACGCGCCCCGCCAGATGCTCCCGCAGCAGATCCAGCGTGCAAGATTCTTTCACCCAGCGATAGGAGCCATCCTCTTGTTGGACGGCATAGGGCTGAGCGCGATTGACCAGCAACCGCTCCCAGCCCAGCAGCCACTCCGGCGGCTTTCTGGTTGTCTTAGTGGCTCCCATTGGCCGCACTCCCCAGCCGCGCACTCACCGCTTTGGGGCGGAATCGCCCGCTCGGAGGTTCGTCATCTATCGGCAAACCGGAATCATCCTCATCCGCAGGAACGAGTAATGCCAGTGGTGGCGGAGTTACCCCGCCTACACCCGGAACATATGTTTCCAACAGATGCATCAATTCCTGGCTGAGCCGCGCCCGATCAGCATCCGTCGTAGCCCGCTCGATCTGATCAATCAACTCAGAGGGCGTTTCATAACCCATCGCCCTCCCAATAATGGGCAAGAACCCGGCGAGGCGAACGCAAGAGATCCGGGCGACCGGCGTCAGTGGCCGCGAGGGCAATGATCCAGGTGGCCGCATAGGTCAAGGCCACGCGGCACG
>DAIDGU010000074.1 GCA_027459785.1 Ktedonobacteria bacterium
CGTGCCGCGTGGCCTTGACCTATGCGGCCACCTGGATCATTGCCCTCGCGGCCACTGACGCCGGTCGCCCGGATCTCTTGCGTTCGCCTCGCCGGGTTCTTGCCCATTATTGGGAGGGCGATGGGTTATGAAACGCCCTCACGATTGATAAAAAAGGCGTCTAAGGCCGCAATCCCTTCGTCCTGAACTTCCTCTGACATGGTATATCTCCTTCTCCCACATGTGGGGAGTATATCGCACACGAATGCGCTACGAAATTCGGTTAGGGACACTATATCACACTCCTTATTCAATGTCTTGGCTACAAGTGCATAATGCAGGGCAATCACATATCAAGAAACTGATCGATGATATCAGCGAATTGGGTAAACAATGGAAAAGATAGGCGGTTTGTTACCTACCTCGCAAATGATGCGATTTGGAGCCGCTGTGCTTGAAGCACTGTGCAGGTTCTTCGTGTCTAGACTCCCCCTCTCCATCCGCAGATGGGGAGGGGGACGGGGGTGGGGCCGCTAATGCCGCCCAGCCGGGCGCACGGCGAATGCGCGGAAGGTGCCGGCCAGAGCGCGGGGCAGGTAGCCGGTGAGGGTAGTGCCATCGGCGGTGTGCGTTTCCTCGCGCACGCGCCCGCGCCGGTGGAAAAGCTCCACCAGATCGCCCCGTGTGAAGGGGAGGATCACCGTCACGTAGTCCATCGTCGCCGCCACGACGCGCCCGATGGTGTCCAGCAGGTCGGGGAAGCCCGTGTGGTTGAGCGCCGAGATGAGGACGGCGTTTGGGAACAGCGACCGATCGACAGCGGCGGGATCGTCCAGCTTGTCGATCTTGTTGAGCGCGGTCACGCGGGGCTTATCCGCCGCGCCCAGCTCGCGCAGCACCTCTTGCACCGTCTCGCTCTGTTCCACGGCATTTTCGTGCGTGATATCGACCACTTCCAGCAATACGTCGGCCTCGCGCACCTCTTCCAGCGTGGCGCGGAACGCAGCGACGAGCTGCGTGGGCAGATTTTGAATGAAGCCGACGGTGTCGGTCAGCAAGATCTCTTGGTGACTGGGTAAGATCAGGTGGCGCGTGGTGGGGTCCAGCGTGGCGAAAAGTTTGTTTTCGACGAGGACGTTCGAGGCCGTCAGCGCGTTGAACAGCGTTGATTTGCCGGCATTGGTATAGCCGACGACGGCCACCACCGGCAGGGATTGCGCCGTGCGCATGCTACGCTGGCGGGTGCGCTGCTCGCGTACCTCTTCGATGGCGTGTTTGAGTTCGCTGATGCGCGCTCGCACGCGCCGGCGGTCGATTTCCAGCTTGGTTTCACCAGGACCGCGTGCGCCGATGGCACCGCCCACGCCGCCGCTGGCCCCGCGCGAGCCGCCGCCCAGGCGCGAGAGGTTGCCCCGCGCGCCCACCAGGCGCGGCAGGCGATATTCATTCTGCGCCAGTTCCACCTGCAACTGACCCTCGCGCGTGCGCGCGTGCTGCGCGAAAATGTCGAGGATCAGGGCCGTGCGGTCCAGCACGGCGCATTGCAGCACCTCTTCCAGGTTGCGCTGCTGGGCAGGCGTGAGTTCGTCGTCGGCGATGACCAGTGTCGCGCCACGTTTGGCACAATCGTCGGCCACCTGGCCGGCACGGCCTTTGCCCAGATAAGTCATGTGATCGGGGTGGGGTAGATGCTGGATCGCGGTGCCGACCACCGTGGCACCGGCTGTCTGGGCCAGCGCGGCGAGTTCCGCGAGGGAATCCGCGGCGTCCCAGGATGTGGTGGGATCGTCGTCATCAACGGCGATGAGATAAGCGCGCTCTGGCGCGGGGCGCTGATCAATGAGTTGAGCCGTAAGAGAGGCACCTCCACTAGATGTGTGACTCGCGTGGTGGTCGCCACGCAAGGGCAAGGCCATTTCCGTTGCTACGCCCATTGTACCGCGCTGTTTCACAAGGATGCAAACGGGAAAGAGCCAGGGGGCGCAAGGAGCGCCGAGGGCGCGATGAATCGCACCAATACCAACAGATAGGCATGGTCCCATCCGGGTTACATCCCTCACGCCGCGTCGTCGTACAATAAAGATATCACGATAGCGGAGCGAGGCGGGAGCATGCAGGCGAAAGAGATCACAAACGGGGCGGAGTGGGATGCGCTGATCGCGGGCCATCCTGCCGCACACCCGTTGCAGACGTGGGGCTGGGGCGAGGTGAAACGGGCGACGGGCTGGGGCGCGTGGCGCGTGGCCGTGCAAGACGGCACCGAGGTGCGCGCGGCGGCGCAAATCCTCACACGGCGCGTGCCGCGCCTGCCCTTCGCCATGATCTACGCCCCCCGTGGCCCCATCGTCGCGCCGGATGACGCCGAGGCGCTGGCCGCCCTGCTGGCCGCCGTCAATGACTATGGTAAGTCGGTCGGCGCGATCTTCCTCAAGGTCGATCCTGCCTGGCCTGTCGGCACGCCGACTGACGCGCTGACCCACGCCGGCTTCGCCCCCAGCGACGAGACGGTGCAGGTGACGGAAACCTATACCATCGACCTCACCAAGAGTGCCGACGCCATCATGGCCGCGATGCGCTCCAAGACGCGCCAATATATCCGTAAGGCCGAGCGCGAGGAGACCAAGATCCTGCGCGACACCAGCGGCGAATGGTTGGATGCCTGCTATCAGATCTACATGGAGACGGCGCGGCGGGCGCATTTCGGCCTGCATCCCCGCAGCTATTACGACGCAATCTTCAAGCTTTACGATCCGCAGAAGCAATACCTGTATGTTGCCCTGCGCGAAAACGTGCCGCTCTCATTCCTATGGCTGGCGTGCTTCGGCCAGCATGCCGTGGAACTGTATGGCGGCGTGAGCGATGCCGGCCAGGAGTGGAAGTCGAATTTCTTGCTCAAGTGGCATGCCATTCAGGAGATGCAGACCGCGGGCTACGCGCTGTATGACCTCAACGGGCGCGTCAACGAAGGCATCAGCCAGTTCAAAGAGGGCTTCGGTCCCGATCATACCACCTGGATCGGCCCCTACGATCTCGTCTACAAGCCGCTGCTGCACCAGGGCTGGACGCGTGCCCTACCCCTCGCCAAGAAGCTGCTGGCACGCGAGGAATAGACGGGGGGAAGGGACGAGACACAAAAACGGCCCAGCGGTTAGGTGCAGGTGCGCTCGCTGGCACGCTTTATGCCAACAGGTTATCAGTGCAAAATTCGCCCTTGGCAATCGGCGCGGCATGCGGTATACTGTAAGTGCAGTGGAACTGCATGCCTGGCAATCGAGAGGTGATGAATAGCATGCGTTGTAACGGATGCGGACAATCATTGACCGAAGGTGTATCGGTCTGCTTGCACTGTGGCACGCCTGTGCCGCCGGGCTATCCGGCGAAACGGGCGGAGGTCGCGTTGCTGCCAGAACCTGTGCCGCCATCGGGCGATAATTGGACCTCGTTCAGCGCACCGCCGACCAGCCCCTACCAAAAATCGGATGAATACATGGTGCCGTCGGCCCCACCGCCGCCGCCGATCTATGCTCCCGGCCCCGGCGCGACGAATTACGCTGCGGGTATGACCGATAATTTGCCCTACCAGCACACCTCGCCCATGCCGCGCACCATCACGCATCTGCGCCGGCTCATCACCATCGTGGTTGTCTGCGCCGTCGCGCTGCTGTCGCTGGGCGTCTTCGCGTATGTCCACGCGATGGGGCGTAATGGTTCGACCACCGGCGGCGATCTGAACAACCAGCCGGGCGGCGGCAGCGCGCTCTGCACCGTTCCCAGCATCGATCAGAATGCGGCGCGCAATCTGATGCATCCCCAATTGACCAGTGGGCTGCGCGATCCCGCGCACAAAGACTTCGCGCCCATCGATACGGCCAACACCTTCCACGTGGGCCAGACAGTCTATTTCACCTTCACCATCGCCACCAACGTCAGCGCCACCCTGACCGCCGAATGGTGCTGGGGCCAAGCCGGCAACACGTCAGACTACCCGCTCAGCGTGAGCCACAACCTTGGTTCGCAGGGCTACTTCAACCTGCGCAATCTTGATAAAGCGGCGGTTGGCACCGGCGTGCTGGTGGTGCGTTGGAATGATGCCATCGCCTACACTAGCGAATTCTTTGTGAAACCATAGGGTGTGGGCATGCGCAGTGTCATAGAAGCGTTCTTGTTGTGTTCCGTCGTGTTTTTCTCGATGGGATTTCTCGCGCTCGCTTTTTATATGAACCGCGATATGACCAAAAACGAACGCCAGAAACAGAAAACCGGCGACAGCGATTGATCCTGCTAATTTTCCGCGCCCAGGGCGGGCGGGGTCACATGGCCGCGCAACAGCTCGCCAGCAGCGCCGGCCAGTGTATCCCAGCGATCGCGCAGCGCCGAACCAACATCGGGCATCTCCACATGGGGCATGCGGTCGCGGATGGCACCACCGACATCCGGCAATTCGACATGCGGTAGCCGCTCCCGCAGGGAAGCTCCCACATCCGGCAGCGTCGCGTTTTGCAGGCGGTCGCGCAGCAACGCACGGGCGCGATGCAGATGCGTTTTCACCGTGCTGATGGGCAGCGTCAATTGTTGGGCGATCTCTTCATAGGAAAGATCCTGGAAGTGGCGCAACAGAATCACCGCCTGATATTTCACCGGCAGCGTGTCGATCTGCTCGCGGATCGCCTGGCACCACT
This sequence comes from Ktedonobacteria bacterium, assembly GCA_027459785.1. Lineage (GTDB taxonomy): Bacteria > Chloroflexota > Ktedonobacteria > Ktedonobacterales > JACDGC01 > JAJPKG01. Next base: position 4,659 of record DAIDGU010000074.1, read on the forward strand.
CTTGTTCAGCGATGTTCGCCTGCATCTCGCCCCACTCGTTGGCGATGCGCTCAAAATGGAGCGAGGCGAACTGGCGGAAGGCCGCCAGCCGATTCTGTTGCACTTCGATGGATTGCAGGCAGCGGCGATAGGTGATGCGATAGAGCCAGGTGCTGAAACGCGCCTCGCCCCGGAACGATCCCAGATTGCGCCACGCCGCCAGGAAGACATCCTGTGCAATCTCCGCCGCTTCATCGGGATCGCGCACCGTGCGGCACGCCAGGCCGTAGACCAGCGCGTAGTGGGCATCGACCAGCGCGGTGAAAGCCGTCTGGTCGCCGGAGCGCGCCGCCGCGATGAGGGCGATTTCACGATAGAGCGCCTCGCGTGCCGCCGTTTCCCCCATCTCATCGCACGTGACCATGCTGCGCACCGGAACCTCTTCGTCATCTGGCTCCGGTGCGTCGTCATACACAAATGCGCGATCCAGGTGATCGCTGATCAGGGGGTCTTCCACCACAGGGCGTTGCCTCGCTTCGTAGTCCTTTCCTCTTAGCGTAGCATATTTGACGCAAAAATGCTACCAATGGTGCAAGTTCACTCTCAATGGTGCAAGTTTACTCTTCGGCGCTGACCAGCGTGCCGGCCCCTGTCGCCAACCCTGGCGCGTCGGGGACGATGAAGCGACGGGGGCGGCCTTCCACGTCCAGATATTGGCGCTGCAACTGTTTGATGCTGCCCAGGCCCAGCGCCGTCTCAATCGGCTCTTTGACCAGCTTGATATATTCGCGCGGCCCATAGAGGCCGACCTCGGCCATGCGGCGGGCGCGCTCTTCTGCACCCGGCACGATGCGCTGTGCTGGCATCGCAAAGTTCTTGAAAACGAAGGCGAGATCGGCGCGGGTGTTGTCCTCATCCAGTGCCAGGTAGGTCTTCACCACGTCGCGGTAAAAGCCGAAGTGCGCCATCTCGTCGATAGCGATGAAGCGCAGCGCCGTCCCCAGCGCCCGGTCGCCCTCGCTCAGCGCCATCTGGCGCAGCCGCTTATAGTTGACGTGCGTCGCCAATTCCTGGATCATGCCATAGATCATCATCTGACGCGGCTCGCTGAAGGGGGGATCCCACTCGCCTTCCAGCACCACATCCGAAAAATCTTGCACGCTCTCTTCGGTGCGCTTGCCAGAGACGATCAGCCATTTTTCCAGGGTCAAGGAGTGCTTGCTCTCCTCATAGCCCCAGTTCGCCAGGAACCAGCCGCGCCCACGACTGCGACGCAGGGTATGCATCAGCTTGGCCGTGTAGTCCGGCAGATACAGTTCCACGCCGCAAAACTGTTCGACAAAGTCGCCCAGCAACTCGGTCGCTTCGGGGTTCGACTGTTCCCACGGAATGTCTTTGAAGAGGTTCCAGCGTCGCCGGCCCTCCGCGATCTCAAAAAACCGGATGTACGTCTGGTAAATGGTATCCTCGATGATCTTGCTATCTCGATACCCACTCATGGTCGATCTCCTCGAATCTATAGTCATGCGCCAAAGTTGGCGCGAGTGTGTGTTTGCGCCATTCCTTGTCTTAGAGCGAGGTGGATCAGCGAAATGTTTCACTCTCTTACGCAATCGTTCACCAGGATGCCCAATTCAAGGATATACTGTGTTAGAATGCCGTAAACATCGGAAGTATTGACGCAACAGGGGCGCACGCTTGCCAAAAGGCACAGCGTTAAATAACGGGTGCCAGCCAAAGGGATGCGCGCAGTTTAACGCGCACCGTCCGCCAGGTGGCACGTTGGAGGGGAAGCAATGGAGTGGCAGACGACACGGAGCGCGCATGCCGGCAGAGCCGTGCGGGGATGTGAGGCTAACAATGGCTGGCAGTAAGGAGCAGCGCCCAGGTGACAAGCAGGCCACACCGGCCTCGCTGCTGGGATTACCGCTGGACCCCACCGGCGTGCCAAACCTGGATGAGGTCTTGGGCGGCGGCCTACCGCGCGGCTCACTGACGATCATCGTCGGCCCGCCGGGCAGCGGCAAAACGACGCTGGCGAACCAGATGGCCTTCGCGGCGGCGCGCACCGGGCGCAAGGCGATGGTATTCACCGCGCTGTCCGAGCCAACGAGCAAGCTTATCGCCCACCTGCGTACCTTCAGCTTTTACGATGCGGAAGTGATCGGCGAGTACGTCCAATTTCTGAGCCTGCAACAATTCCTCACCGAAGGGTTGGAGGCGACGGGCGAGGAGATGATCAACACCGCCCACAAGGCCGGCGCGGGCCTGGTGGTGCTTGACGGCTTTCGCGGCATCCGGGGCGTGGATGTTGACCAGCAAGCGGCACGACGCTTTTTATTCGATGTCGGCACCACCCTCAGCACGCTGGGGACCACCACCATCATCACCAGCGAAGCCGACGCCCGCGACCCCTCGTTTTTCCCCGAAGCGACAACGGCGGATGTCATCATCGGTTTACATTATGATCTGCGCGGCGTGCGGCAATGGCGCAATGTCGAGATCATCAAGATGCGCGGGGCCGCGCCCTTGCAGGGGTTACACGGCTTCGGGCTGGATCATAATGGGGTCGTCGTCTTCCCGCGCCTGGAAGCGCGCATCGCTCAGGATGTGAGCAACACGGCGACGCAGATCGCGCAGTTCCCTCAGACACCCGCCATGCCAGTGCCACGTGCGCCCTTCGGGCTGCCAGAATTCGACGCCGCGCTCGACGGCGGCCTGACACGCGGCACCAGCACGCTCCTCGCCGGCAGCCTGGGTAGCGGCAAGACCTTTCTGGCGCTGCATTTCGCCCTGACGGGAGCTAGAGCCGGCGAACCCACCGTCTATGTTGGTTTCCGCGAGAGCGTGGGGCAATTACTGGAGAAAACCGCTCCTTTCGCACTGGGAGCCGAGTTGCGTACCGCGCTGGGGCCGGCAGGCAATCTGACGCTCTTGCGCTGGGCGCCGGTGGAACTCGATCCGAACATCGTCGCCGATCGCATCCTGGCAACCTTAGACGCGACCAAAGCGCGCCGCCTGGTGGTGGATAGCATCGCCGAGATGGAGCGCGGCGTCTATGACTATTCGCCCAATCGTGTCCATAACTACATGGCGGCGCTGCTGGAAGCCCTGCGCCAGCGCAACGTGACGGCGCTTTTCATCAAGGAGGTACGGCAACAGGCGACGCTGGAGATCGACTTTTCCGATGCGCCGATCTCGGTGCTGGCGGAAAACGTCATCTATCTGCGCCAGGTCGATTATCGGGGCCATCTGCATCGGCTGATCTCCGTCCTCAAGACGCGCTTTTCCGCGCACGACTCGTCCACCCTGCGCGAATTCACCATCATCCCTCCCCAGGGCATCCATGTCATGTCGTTGCTGGAAAGCGAGACGGGGCTGATGACCGCGCTGGCCCAAAGTGAACTGGGGACGGGGCTGAATCTGCCGCGCCGCAACACGCGGCCACGTCAGCGTGGCATGAAGAATGCGGGCGATACGGGCGATGCTGACGAGACGACTGCGGAGGATGCCCCGTGAATGGCGGAGATCCCAAGACTGGCGCACGCGACCAGCCGACCCAACAGGCAACAGCCGCCGCACTGCATCCGGCTTCGGCGGCGCTGCCACCCCTTGTGCTTATCGTCGAAGATGAAGCGCCCATCGCTGAGGCCATCGCGCTGATCGTCGCCGACGAGGGCTATGAACCTTTGATCGCGGCGCACGGCTTGCAAGGGCTGGAGTTGGTGCGTTCGCGTCACCCGGCGTTGATCACAACGGACTATATGATGCCTAATATGAACGGCGACGAGTTCATCGACACGGTCCATCGAGAAGCTGCGGCGGATGGAGGCACGCCACCGCCGATCATCTTGATCACCGCTGTCGTATCCCAGCGTGTTCGCAAAATCAATGCCGATGCGTTTCTGGCGAAGCCTTTCAATATCGACGATCTCTCCGCCTTGTTGCACCGTTTCCTCGACAGCTACGATGCCTCGCGCAATGGCTCCCAACCCTGAACCCCTGTACACCAGCCATTCCGGTTCAGGGCGCGCCCTGATAGTCACGTCCGCTACGGCGCAAGAGCCACAAAAAGAACGGTCCCCCGACCAGCGCCGAAATGACGCCGAGCGGTATCTCCGCATTCGTGATGAGCGTGCGCGCCAGCACGTCGGCCCACACGATGAAGATGCTGCCGGCCAGCGCGACGGTGGGCAACAAGACGCGATGGCGTGGCCCCAGCACCATCCGGCAGACATGTGGCACGAAGAGGCCGACGAAGCCGACCAGGCCGCTGAGCGAGACGGCGGCGGCCACCAGCAGCGCGGCCACGGCGACGATAACCAGCTTCATCTGCTCCACACGCACGCCCAGGTGCAGCGCGCCCTCCTCGCCCAGCGCGAAGGTGTCGAGCACCGGCGCGAGCAGCAGCGCGGCCCCCAGGCCGAGTGCGCAGAGCAGCGCGACGACGCCGATCTGTGGCCACGTCGGCGCGTTGATGCCGCCGGCAAGCCAGGCGAAGATCGAGCCGAGCTGCCGCCCGACAATGGGATCTTGCATGATGATGAGCGTTTGGGCCGCACCCAGCAGCGCGCTCACCGCGACGCCGGCCAGGATGAGCGTGACGACGGGCGTGCGTTGCCCCACGCGCGCCAGCCCATAGACGCACGCGACAGCCGCCAATGCACCGGCAAAGCTCAGCGCCGGCAGCCCATATCGCGCGATCAGGTTGGGGTCCAGCCCCAGCGCGAGCGTCACCGGCCCCAACAGCGCGAAGGCCAGCGTCGCCCCCAGTGCCGCGCCGGATGAGATGCCCAGCAGGAAGGGATCGGCCAGGGGATTACGCAGCAAGCCCTGAAAGAGCGCGCCGGCCAGCGCCAGCGAGGCACCCACCAACGCGCCCGCCGCCACGCGCGGGAAGCGCACGATCCAGATGATATTATCGTCGCCCGCACTCCACGTCTGGCGTAGGTGCAGGAATGGCAGCAGGTGGTGCACCAGGATCGCCGCGATCGTCCCCGCTGGAATCGCCACCGGCCCGAAATCGGTCGCCAGCACCAGCGAGAGCGGCACCGCCGCCGCCAACAGCACCACCGTGCTGGCCCGCCGCCACGCTTGCCGTCCGCGCGCCACATTCGCCACGCTAGTTACGGCCTTTGAGCGCGGTTTCTCCGCCATCGTGTCTATCTTCGTCATGTATCCCTTGCCACTTCGCTTGCTTACACCCGTTGGCCCAGCTTATTCGTTATTGTACGATAGCGGACGATGGTTTGCAGAGACAGCATACAGGGGCAACCGATTACTTGATGAGGGTGTTACCTGTGGCGGGGTTCGTCGGTGTCATGAGTGACGGCAAACGACGACAGCACACGGGAGGGCGGCGCAACGATGGCGATGGCACAGGCACACGGCGCGGGAGCGGGGTGGTGCGCGTGGCGCGGCTGGTGGATGGCGCGGCTGGACCGCCGCGCGGAGCCGGTGGGCGCACACGACGAACCGCGCGCGGGGCCAATGGTGGTCGTGGATGACTTCGAGCCGTTCGTGCGCCGCTATGAACGCGCCGTGCTGAATTACCTTTGGCGCATGCTGGCCGACGAGGCGGCGGCCTATGACCTGTGCCAGGAAGTCTTCGTGCGCGCCTGGCAACACTATGCCACCATCCAGACGTATGAGCAGCCGTTGAGTTGGCTGTTGCGCGTGGGAACGAATCTGGCGCTGAACTATCGCCAGCGCCGCGCGGCTCCCGTCGGCGCAGCCATCCCGCTGGACGAGATGAACGATCCGGGCCGGAGCGACCCCGCCACGCAAGTGGTGGAACACGAGTTGGTGCGCGGGCTGCTGGCGCAGTTGCCGCCGAAACGCCGGGCCGCCTTGATCTTGCACGAGGTCTATGGCTTACCCTGCGCGGAGGTCGCTGTGCTGCTAGGGATGACGCTGGACGCCGTGAAGATGGCGCTGAGCCGGGCGCGGGCGCAATTCCGCGCGCTCTATCTGCGTGCGGAGGGCCAGCCATGAATGATGCCGCTTTGCCGTCGGATTGCTCATCCGGCTATGCCTTCACCACGTTTTCCGCCTGGCGCGACCACCTGTTGCCAGCAGATGAGGCCCAACGCTTCAGCTCGCACCTGGCGAGCTGCGCCACTTGCTGCCAATGGCTGGTGGCCAGCGAAGCACTGACGCGCAGCCTCGTGGGAGCACGGGAATTGGCACCGGGCGACCGTGTTTGGCGCGGCGTGCGCGCCCGCTTAATGCAGAAAGAGCGACCGATCATGCGTACACACGCACTCTGGGGCGGCGTTTCCGCCGTGGCCATTATCATCCTGCTAGCCGTCTTGTTCGCTAAGGTCTTTGCCAGCACCGGCCCATCAACGCCGGGATCGCACACGACCACCGTCCCGGCCACGGCGACGGCAATCGCCTTCATCCAGCCGACGGCCACGCCTGGGGCAGCTACGTCACCCGTGGCGACGCCAGCCGCCACCGCGACACCCAGCCCAACGCCGGCTCCCGCCTGCTCTGGTACCGCGAATTCCGGTGGCAACACGCTCGCCAACGTCCCCTTGCCGCCGGGAACGCTTTTAGGTGGCGGGTCGCTAGGTGCAGCGGACGGCGTCCAATATTCCTACTCATTCGACCGCATCAGCACCTGCACGCCCAGCAGCACACCCGCCAGCGTGCGCGGCTTTTTCGCCACCCAGATGCCCGCCAACGGCTGGACGCAGACCAGCACCTTTCCCGACGGCACCGCTGGCAAATGCGCCGATCAGTATTGCTGGACGCGCAGCACCGGCGCGAAGACCGCGCGCTACGTCGGCCTGCTGGCTGTGCAAGCACAAGGCCGCAACACCGTTTATGTGCTGGATGTGTTGAACCTGGTCTATAACAACTGACGAGACGGTGCGGACGAACGCGAACACACAAGCCACGCAACAGCACGAAAGTCACGAAACTATGTTTCAGCCCTTTCGTGCTTTTCGTGGAATTTATACCCCTTGCGGGTAAAGACGGTGGTCATTGGGACCGGACAGACAGGAATGTCTGTCCTCCGGGGTTATGGAGAATGGTGGTCCTCCAGGGGAGCGTAGTGACCGACAGGAATGGCGGTCCTCCGTTATCCATACTATTCACCCGCAAAGGGTATTAGTGGCCTTCGTGTTCCCGTCCTCCCGGCCATTTACGCCGGCACGATGGGCAACACGACATGCGACGGGTGGGCGGCGTCGTGCAAGATAGTCTGGCGCGCGGCCACGCCCTCTGCGCCCTCGGCATAGGGTGCGTCGGTGTTCAGGTTGCGGTCCCAGCGCGGGAAGTTGCTGCTGGTGACATCCAGGCGGATGCGGTGGCCGGGCAGGAAGACGTTGCTCGTCGCCCAGAGATCGATGGTGTATTCGTAAACCTGGCCGGGTGTGATCAAGGATTCGTTGGCCACGCCGTCGCGCATACGGGCGCGGATGATGCCGTCCGTCAGGTTCTGCGCGAAGCCGTCGGGGTAGACATCCACCAGGCGCGCGACGAAATCGGTATCGGGCGCGTCGCTGGCGGCAAAGAGCGTGACGGTGATGGGGCCAGTCACTTCCACCGGCGCGGCGAGCGGCTCCGAGGTATAGACCAGCATATCCGTGCGCGCCTCGATGGTGCGCTGATCCTGCGGCCCGGCGGGGAAGCGCGGGTGAACCAGCAGCGCGCCGCCCAGCGTCGGCACGGGATGGGCCGGATCATAGGTATACTGATCGCTGGTCTCGCCGGCGGGCATGGTGGGGCTGAGCGTGCCATCGCCGCTGCTGGAGTTCGCCTGGCCGTCGCTGTGCAGGTACCACGGCGTGGGGACGGCGCGGGCCAGCGGCCACTCGTTTTCCATGCGCCACTGGTTGATGCCCATCACGAAGATCTGCACCGGCGGCTCTTGCTCGATACCGTTGGGGACGCCCTTGAGGAAATGGTCGAACCAGCGCAGTTGCAGGCTCTGGAAGTCGATCTGCAAATTGATGAAGGCGGCGGTGGACGCGAAGCCGAAATCGACCGCGCCGATGCGCTCGTCCTGGCTGCCGTGCGTCCAGGGGCCGATGAGCAGCTTTTGCGGCGCACGCTGGCGGCGTTGCAGTTCCATATAGTTGCGCAGCGTGCCGGCGAGGAAGATGTCATACCAGCCGCCGGCGTGGAAGGCGGGGGTGTTGGCCAGCGCGTCGTAGCCGGGAGCGACGCTGGCAAGATCCAGATATTCAGCGTCGTTGCGCCGATCCAGGCCCATGTCGAAGTCGTTCAGCGCGTCGTCGCCGCGCCGCATGCTATAACCCTTCACCGGCAGTTCGGCATAACCGTGTGCCGGCATCGCATCCAGATCGCCCGCGATGCGCATGAGCGCGCCGCCGATCTGGCGGGGATCGCCGGTGCCACGGGCGCGGCGCAAGGCGGTATCCATGGAATTGAGCAGCGACCAGTGGCGCGTCAGGCCCAGTTCGACGGCCCCGCCGCGCATATACATGCCGTCTTGCGCGTCGGCCCAGGTGACGAAGGGAATGAGCGTCTTCAGATGCGGCGGCTGCTCGCGTGCTGCCGCCCACTGGGTGAAGCCGAAGTAGGATGCGCCATACATACCGACATGGCCGTTGCTGCCCGGCACCTGCGCCGCCCACTCCACAGCGTCATACCCGTCGGCGCGTTCGTTGATGAAGGGGTGCCACTCGCCCGCCGAGGTGAAGCGCCCGCGTGTATCCTGCACGATGACGATGTACCCCAGCCGCGCCGCCTGATACGCATTCAGCACAGCGTTGCCCAGCGGGAAGTCCTTGCCATACGGCAGGCGCGTCAGCAATACCGGGAAGGGACCGTCCCCGCTGGGGCGAAAAACATTGGCATTCAACACCGTGCCGTCGCGCATCGTCGCGGGGACGTTGAACTCCACCTGAACATTATAACCGGTTGTCGGCGTGGTCATCGCTACGTTGCTCCTCTCGCGCACCTCTGCGCTACCGTGTGTCGCATTCGACTATGTGTTTCAGTTCGTATCATCATGGTAGCGCATGGATGGCGTCCGGTGCAACCTGCCTTTATGCCACGCGATCAGGTGCGCGCGGTGTGCGGTGCGAGGCTGTAGCGTTCAAAGAGATAGCTGCCGCTATGTTTGAGGCTGCGCAAGATGGCCCAGGGGGCGCTGGCGGGCGCGAAGGCGACGCCTTCCACCAGGCCGGGGCGTGGCATGGCCAGGGATCTGCCGGCAAACTGAGGTGCGCGAGTGAGGAACAGTTCGTCGAGCGCGCCCGTCGCCAGGAACGCGCCCAGCAGGGCCGCGCCGCCCTCGCACAACGCCAGGCGCACGCCGCGTTCCGCCCGCAGCCGGCGCAGCAGCGCCGCCGGTGGCACGCTGGCACCGAAGGACCAGACGGTGGTATTCGGCGCGGCACCAGTGATATCGCCCAGCCTGGCCGCGCCGGCATCTGTGGTAGCAATGATCGCCGGCTGCTCTGGGCGCTGGACGAGCGCGCCGGTGAGATCGATTTGTCCGCTGGCGGTGACGACGATAGCCAGCGGTGGCGCGCTGCCCTTGCCCAAGCGCGTGCGCTGCGCGGCCAGCACTGCCGCGCCGGCGGGCCAGATCGCTGCTGGCGTCGGCAAAAAGCGCCGCGCCGCATGATACGTCTTGCTGCCCCAGATGACGGCGTCCGCCCGCGCCCGCAAGATGCCCATCACAGCATGGTCGATGGCACTGCCGCCACTGATCTCGCCGCCCGTGTCTTGCTTCGGTAGATTGAAAGAGGTGATGCCGTCGATAGTAGCGACAAAATTAGCGTAGCAATACGCGCGATCCCCTTCCACTGTGCTGTCAGTGACAGGCAGATCGAGCGGCATGACGAGGTCGCCCCCATAGAGCGCCAGGAGGTCCGGCACCAGGATAGGCGTGGCGAGCGGCGGATTATCGTCGAACAGCGTGATCAAGGGGTCCACAGAGCTACTCCGTTCATCAAGCGGGAACTAGCTCTGTTATATCATAATGGGCGCGGGGCCAGGCACGTTTCACCACGGGATCATTTTGCCATTATGTCTGTCGGAGCAGGGCAAGCACAAGGCATTGCCCCTATATGTGGTCGCCCTGGTCCCCCGCGACTACCTTGCCATGCGGTCTACCCTTCTGGTCCGCCCCTGTTCCCCACCGGTTGCGGTGGTTGCCAGGGTCAATTGGTGTAGGTGCGCAGCACAGCGGCGAGGCGACCTTGCACCAGCCAGTTGCGATCCCAATCCTTGGCGCTGACGAAGATGGGGTCCATTTCTTTATTGGCGGGTTGCAGGCGAATGCGCTTCCCCTCCATGAAAAAGCGCTTGAGGGTCGCGGCACCCGTTTCACCGGCAGCGTTATTGGTGGCGACGATGATATCGCGCACATGCGGCTTGGCGATCGGTTCGATGACGACGTAATCACCATCAAAGATACCGTCTTCGATCATCGATTCGCCTTTCACGCGCAACGCGAAGGCTCTGGGGCTGAAGGATTGGATGTTGATGCTATCCAACACGTCTTGGGGAGTTTGGGCGATATCTAGTGGTTCGCCGGCGGCGATGGTGCCATAAATAGGAATGCCGGGCGGCAGGGGCGGCTGTTCGGCGAGGGGTTCGCGCACCGATGTGAGTATGCGGATGCCCCGACTGGTGCGGGATTCACGCTGAATAAAGCCCTTTCTTTCCAGCGCCTTCAGATGATAATCGACATGGCCGGTGGAAGGGATGCCCAACCCGTTGCCGATCTCGCGGTTGGTCGGGGGGCGGCCATACGTCGCATGATATTCTTCAATGAATACCATCAGTGTGCGCTGGCGTTCGCTCAAATCGTCATTAGCGGCCATGACATTTAGTGCTCCTTGCAAAGAGTAGAATCTTCGTTCAATCATAGTGTACCAGAGCGCCCGGCGTTTGTCAAGCCTTTTTAGAACATATTCCTGAAATATCTTATCAAGAAGTCCGCGAATATCCTGAGAGTTGCGCAATCCATTGGAATCTGATACAATGAGGGCGTATAAGTCGCCCTTGGCGCGACCTGTAAAGGAGGCTGAAGCATGGTGGAAATGACGGTCGATAGTGTGCGCTTCAGCAGGAATCAGCAGCGCGTGGTCATCCTTAAGGATCAACGCGACGAACGCTATCTGCTCATCTGGATCGGCCAAGCTGAATCTACAGCCATCGCGCATCAGTTGCAAGGCACCTCATATCCCCGCCCGCTGACGCACGACTTGCTGAAATCGGTCATCACCCAGATGGGAGGCCGGGTCACGAACGTGACCATCAGTGAATTACGCCAAACGACCTTCCATGCGTATATTACTATCGAGGTGAATGGACGCACCGTTCAGGTGGATGCCCGCCCCAGCGATGCCATCGCCCTGGCCGTGCGGGTGAAATGCCCGATCTACGTCGCCGAAGCGGTGCTTGACGCCGCCGCCGTGGTGCCGGAAGAGGTTGAGGGCAGCCCGCGCAAGAGCGGATCTTCCGCGCCCAGCGCCGATGACCTAGCCGTCTATCGTGATTTCATCAACAATCTCGATATCCTCGACGAATTCGGCAAAGATTGACCAACGAGACACGCCGCAGCCACCCGCTGCGGCGTGTTGTGTTTGCTGAGGCAGCCTTTGACGCCTGCCTCACCAGTTGATTTCAGTTGGCGCAGCCGGCCCACCCAGCCCTGGCCGCCAACTGTTGTGAGGGATGCAGCTATGCAGGCTCGTGAAGATTCGCTCCGACGCCATTTCGCGCAGCGCCCATGTAAGGTTTGTCACCATCGCCAAAGTCCGGAGGCCATGCTCGTGCTCGTGCGCCGGCCCCGCGCATGGGTGGTGATGGCCGCCTGTGGCCACTGTCACCACCGTGGTGTGTTCCTCATCTCATTCCCTGCCACCAAACCAGCCCCAGCCACTGATGCCCCCATCTCGCAGCGCGAAGTCACCGAAATGCGCAGCTTCCTCGACCAGTTCGACGGCGACTTCCTCAGCCTTTTTAGTAACAATCCCCACGGCGGCTACGCCGCCGACTGATGTACGACGGCCAGGCAATGGTCATTCTTCCTGCTAACGAAATGGCTAGAGGAATGGTCTTATACTTTGTTGTGCCAGTATCTTTCCCCCTGGAGGACAGACATTCCTGTCTGTCTCCCCCCACTCGGAGGACAGACATTCCTGTCTGTCCGTCCCCCCTTACTGGAGGCCACACATGTCGTCCGAGCCGATTACTTCATATGACATAAACCCGGATCTATCTATTGTGTCACATGTGACTCAACGCCACTAACCGCATTGGGATATTCAGCAAGGAATTTATTTTATTTCATTTCGTACGTGTCAGAAATAGTATTAGCCGAACGAGAAATCGTTTGGCTTTTGGAGCACATCAAGCAGGGAGATCCGCAATTTTATACTCTTTATGCTGCCACGCTCATGCCAGATCATGTACACCTGCTTTTACAACCAAATGAAGGGATAGCATTATCCCACATCATGAAAGGTATAAAAGGTGTAGCAGCACGTCGTCTTAATCAATTACGTGGCACTTCCGGCTCGATCTGGCAAAATGAGTCATTCGATCGGCTGATTCGCAGCGATAAACAGCTTGCGAACACCTTAGCGTATATGTTGCATAATCCAGTAAAAGCAGGGATTATTGAAGATGGATGGGCCTATATTGGCTGGTATTATAAATCCGAACAGGATTAAAAGTTTGTCATTCACCGGATACGGACAGACAAGAATGTCTGTCCTCCGGGGGAGTGTAGTGACGGACAGACAGGAATGTCTGTCCTCCGGGGAAGGGTGACAGACAGGAATGTCTGTCCTCCGGGGGGCGTAGTGACAGACAGGAATGTCTGCCCGGCCCCCCTCCGCGACTAGCCCCGTAGCGCGGCGATGAAGATGCCAGGCAGCCGCAGCGGGTTCGGGTGGGCCTCGAAGCGCACCAGCTTGCGGCCCATCACGTCCGCCGTGCGGTGCGTCACGAACCACGGCGGCTTGGGCAGCAGGGTGAACATACCGTTCAAGTAGCTGCGCGGATAGGGATAGAACGGCGCGTAAACGACGCTTTTCTGCGCGCGGTCGAAAAGCTTGCTGTTATGCACGACGCCCATGCCACTGCGGATGTCTTCCGGCGTATGGCCGGGGTATGCGCCCCAGGTTGTCTGCGTCAGCAAGAAACCTACGCCCGTCCAGGCATTGACGGCGATGCTGCCGTATTTGAGGTCGGCCAGCGCTTGATCGAAGGCCGGGCCAAGCTGGCGCATCGTCTTGGGATGGATGAGGATGTTCGCGCCCAGCGTCCCCCACAGCGTGTCGTTGCAGAAGGCCACGGCGTTGCGCAGGAAGGTGGCGGGATCAGCGCCGGGCAGACGCGTTTCACTCAGCACGCTGTTGAAGGCTTCGACGGTGAAGCAGAAATCGGCGCTATCCGCCGGGATGTTGGGGACGAGCGTGCGTGGGACGACGCTCTCGGTCGCTTGATCCAGCACCTCGGCGTCGGGGTGGACGGCCAGCGCGTCGGCCTGGCGCTTGTCCGCGCCGGGATAGTACGCCACGCGCGGCGGCGTCGTGCGGATGACCTCGCGCAGTTGCGCCAGCAGCGCATCGGTCTTGTCCCACCCCGCCGGCAACACGAGCACCTGCGAGGCGATGCAGTTGAAGCCGCCGTTGTGCATCTTCTGCGACAGGATGTGTTCCGCCTGGAAGCGCAGATCGGCCTTGGTCCAGGGGCCGGGGACGACGATAGTGGGGCTGACGTTGCCCAGCTCGCTCGTCACACGGCGCGGGTTCAGCGGCGCATGCTGCGCTTTGCGTTCCGCCACCGCCGGGCCGTTGCCCCAGACGATGGCGTCGTGCGTGCGGGCGCTGCCGGTGATATGTATCTCCTGGATGTCGGGGTGGTTGCAGAGATATTCGCCCGCCGCCACCCCACCGTAGGCGAGTTGCACATAGCCATCCTTCACCAGATCACCGAACGCCGCTTCGAGGAACGGTCCCAGGTAGTCGTTGACGGGATTCATCTTGAGCAAACACACCTGGCCCTCAGCCAGCAGCTTATACAGCACGTCCAGCGGGGCGATGCTGGCGATGTTGCCCGCGCCCAGCACCAGGGCGACGGTGCCGGTGGCATGCGGCTGGCTGTACCACACCGCCATCGTCTCCGGCAGGTTCGCTTTGGTCACACCCGGCTGCATCCACACCTCGCCGGTGACACCGCTCAGCAGCAGGCGATGGTAGATGGTTTCGGGGAAGACTTTGACCACCACCTGGCCGTCGGCGCGCGTGCGCACCGCGCCGGGCAACAGGTGCGGCTTGCCCGTCTTCTGGATCGATTCCAGCGTGTCGATGTAGCTATTCAGCGCGAAAAGCAGCGCCCACGGGCCGGAGATCCACTCCTCGCCGGTGAGCGGCGAGTCCGCTGGAATGCCCTTCGCCTGGATCGCCGCCGCCACCCAGCGATCCGCCACATGCACCGTGTTGGTCTGCATCCGCCGCAGATACGCGATCTTCTGGCCGATGGGCAGCGTCGCCCAGGCATCTTTGCGCTCGTTCAGCCGCGCGATGGCGCGGTCCATCGTCGCGTGGTCTTGTTCCGCCGTGGAAACGAGGGGATTAGCGCGCGGGGCCGTCATCGTCATCGGTGGTCCGCTCCTCTGTGAATAACTGGAATGACGTTCAGATTGCCCCTATCGTAGCACCTGGTCAGGTATAGAATCAAGATGCCGCGCGCTGAGGACTTGTGCTACTTTCGTGGCGGCGGCTGATACGGCAGATCCTGCACAGGCGTCGATACACCCGATTGGAACGCTTGCTGCACCTCTTGGACAAGTCCAGTTGTTGCCATACGCTGATCCGAAGTTATTGCACCGTTAACAGCTAATGTGGGAGGATTCCCACTGTTGAATCCAATAAGAGTAGCATATAGATATTGGCATTCATCCCAGAGGTTAACTTCAAGCGTGGGATGACCTTGGCGAATAAAAAGCATATACGTGTTCAAATTCGACTCGTAGCAAGTGGCAGTTGTCGTCGTTTGATAAGGGAATGGAGATAGGTCGTTCACTATGTTATAGAAATGCTGGATTTGGGCGGGATCAAGGATGCGCCTTGCACTGGAACGTGAGCCAGCATCAGGAGGCTGCCCCGGAACGTATCGATAATTGAGCAGATAGAGGGCATCGGGGCGGGGGGTAGGCGTGCCGGTGGGCGGATAAGCGAGGGTAGTGCGCGAGGAGCTACAGCCAACGATGAGGGAGGCTGCCAGCAGGAACGCCGCGACCATCAGCGTCAGCCGTTGCCTGCGGCCACGCGGGAAAACGCTTTTTGTACTTTCGTGCTTGGTCATCGCTATTCCTCTTTTGAATCTATCCCCATTGCCGTTTCATTAGGTAGCAATAGACGTTATAGCACACCCACCAGATCAATGCTCGCTCTTGACAGGCGGACGCAAACCAGTTACAACAAGGGGCAGCAACTGCAATCCCTTGAAGGAGCCGTCCTTATGTTTTTCTTGCGTCGTTTCCGTCGCCAGCGGCAGGATCAGCCGGCAAATGCTGAGCCGCGTCGCCGCTTCTTGCAGCTTGGTGGCCGCCGCTATGTCTCCGACGCGCCTTATCTGCTGCCGAAAGACCTCAAGGAAACGGATCGGCTGGACTTCCAGCATTTCATGCTGCGCTATTTGCTGCGCGGCAACTTCGCCGCGCCCCTGCGCGCCCCCGCGAGCATCCTGGATATCGGCAGCGGCACGAATCGCTGGGCCGGCGAGATGGCGCATCAGTTCACCCACGCCAATGTCGTCGGCGTCGATCTCGTCGCCGCCCCCAACCAGGCCACCGATCTGCCGGATAATTTCGTCTTCGTGCAGGGCAACGTCATGGATGGCCTGCCTTTCGCCGCCAACAACTTCGACTTCGTGCATCAGCGGCTGCTGATCCTGGCGCTGCCAGCGGAGGCGTGGCCGCGCGACATGGCCGAACTGGTGCGTGTGACGCGCCCCGGCGGCTGGGTGGAATCGGTGGAGTCGATTGGCCTGGTGCATTTCGTGGATGATCAACCGCCGGAGATGAGTCCGAATCTGCTGCGCCTGAACGAGTGGAGTGCCACCGCGTGCAGCAAGCGCGGCATCGACCTGGGCCTGAGCCAACGCATCGGCGCGCTGATGCAGCAAGCCGGCCTGGTGCAGGTGGTCCAGCGCGAGATCCCGATCCCCCTGGGTGCCTATGGCGACCGCGTGGGGACGATGATGGAGGCGAACTATTTCGCCGCGCTGGGTGGCCTGCGCAACCTGGTGCTGGCGATGCAAGTGACCTCGCCGGAAGCCTATGATGCCGCCGTCGCCGCCGCCAAGGGCGAGATCGCCGCGCGCCGCTGCACCTTCCCCTATTACGTCGCCTATGGGCAGAAGGCCGGCTAGCCAGGGGTATCCGTGCCGCAATGTGTGATGAAGCGGTGAGGGTGGCCGCTCGTGTTCCCGGCGTGGCCTTCCTGATCCCGTCTTTGCTACACCGTCTTGAGGTATTCGCGGATCATCAGCGCGGCGGTCGCGCCCTCGCCAGCGGCGCTGGCGGCCTGTTTCGTGCTGCCAGCACGCACATCACCGGCGGCGAAGACGCCCGGCATGCGCGTTTCCAGCGTTGTATTTGTCGCAATGAATTGCAGGTCATCGCGCTTGATCTCCGCTGGTAGCCATTGCGTATTCGGTAGCAGGCCGATGAAGACGAAGACGCCTTTGGGATGGAGCGTCTCCTCCTTGCCGGTTGCCCGGTCGCGGATGACGACGCCGCTGAGCTTGCCCGCGCCCTCGAAGCGCACGACTTCCACATTCGGGCGCACGGTGATCTGTTTATTCTCGTTGACTTTGTCGATGACGAGCTTGCTGGCCGTCATCGCCGGCCCGCGCATCAGGATCGTCACGTGGCTGGCGAAGCGCGTCAGGAAAATGCTCTCCTCGCCGGCGCTGTTGCCGCCGCCGATCACCGCGACCTCCTGCCCCTTATAGAACGGCCCGTCGCAGGTGGCACAGAAGTGGATGCCCGCGCCGATGAAGTCGTCCTCGCCCGGCGCACCCAGCCGGCGATACGTTGAGCCGGTCGCCAGCAACACCGCCCGCGCGCCATACTCCGCGCCGTCCGCCGTGGTGACATAGCGCGTCTCCTCGTCGGCCCGCAGCCCCGTCACCTCCTGTGCCTGCAAGATCTCCACGCCGAAGCGCCGCGCCTGCTGTGCCAGCCGATCCGCGAATTCGCCGCCGCCTATGCCCTCTGGGAAGCCAGGGAAGTTATCCAACCGTTCCGTCACGCCTGCCTGGCCGCCCACACCGCTGCGCTCGATCACCAGCACGTCCAGCCCCTCGCGCGCCGCATACAGCGCCGCCGTCAGCCCTGTCGGCCCGCTGCCCACCACGATCAGATCATAGTAGCGCATGCGCGCCTGGGTTTGCAGGTGCAGCTTCTCCGCCAGTTCGGCATTGCTCGGCTCGACCAGCGTGCTACCGTCGTCAAAAACGATTGTGGGGATGATGCGTTTGCCGTCGTTCAGCCGCTCCACCAGCGCCTGGCCCTCGGCATCCTGCTCGATATCCACCCAATGATAATGCACACGCTGCTCGCCCAGAAACTTCTTCGCGCGCCGGCAATCCGTACACCAACTCGCGCCATACACCGTCAGGTTCGTCTCGCTCATCGCCACCGCTCCTTTAATAAGTGCGTAATGAATAGCCACGCAAGATCGTCTTGCCAGTGTACCATTATGTTACACGATGGCCCCACCCCCGGCCCCTCCCCATCTGCGGATGGAGAGGGGAGATCAGACAGTATAGCGTGAGCGCGTCGATCATGCCGATCAGCCGGCATGACTGATCACCCCCTCTCCATCAGCGATGGGGAGGGGACCGGGGGGTGGGGCCGTTACACCCGTGTCGGCAGTTCGCGGTCCGCCCAGAGGAGGCCGATGATTGATTTGCCGTCGGTGATCTGGCGCTGCTTGATCTGCTGGAGCGCGTCGGCGCGCCCGATGCGGTGCAGCGCCGCGACCTCGTGCGTATCCTGGATGCCGGAGATCTGGCGCAGTTGGGTCGCCAGGAACAGGTGCAATTGCTCATCGGTGAAGCCCGGCGAGGTATAGAAGCTGCCCAGAAAGCGCAGCGATCCTGCCTCGTAGCCCGTCTCTTCGCGCAACTCACGGTGCGCCGCCGCCGCCGGCTCCTCGCCCTGGTCCACCATGCCCGCCGGCAACTCCAGCAACGCCCGCCCTACCGCGTCACGGTACTGTTCGATGCACAGGAACTCGTCGCTGTCTTCCAGATAGGCGGCGATGACCACCGCCGGGCCATGCTGCACGATCTCGCGCACGCTCTCGTGGCCGTCGGGCTGGCGGATGTCGTCTACCCGCACCGTCAGCAGCTTGCCATGAAACACCTCACGCGAGGCGAGGACGGTGTTTGGCGGCGCGGTGGGCGGCGTGTAGCTGGTCCGGCGCACCGTCGGCAGCGCATGCGCCTCCATGGCTTGCGGCACCAACTCTTGCGGCGCTTGTGCCACCACTTGCGCCGGCTGCTGCTTATTCGGCACTGGAATGAGCAGCATATCATAGAGCCACATATGCGCTTGGAAGAAGGCTACGGCCAACAACACGGCATAGACCGCGCTGCCAGGCAACGTCAGATTCACGTTCGCGTTCAGCCCCAGGATGAAGATGCCCCCCACGAACGCCGCCGTATTCAGCAGCGCGAGCAAGATCGCGGAATAATAGAAGACATTGCCGCGCCGGTGGGTCTGCGGTATGCCGCGCGGCTTCCACAGGAACGCTCCCGAAAGAGCATCTTTCTCGAAAAGGTCTGAGTTGGCGACGAAGAATTCCTTGATGTAGTTCATCTCCATCGCGCTGCCGGCCCAGGCGCGGCGTAGCGCGATGAGTTGCAGCAGGTTCAGCCCGCCCACCAGCGCGACGATCCACAGCAGCGGCACGGCGGCGACAGCGACGGTCGGGCGCGACGAGATGAGCGCGACCACCCCCGAACCCGCGCCACCGGCGATCAGCAGATAAAAGTTGACGATGGTCATGCGGTGTTCCATCGCCTGTTCCGCCGTCTTGCCGGCGTACTCGAACTCCTCTTCGAGGATTTTTTCCGCCGCCAGTCCCTCGCGCCGTGGGCCAGCGATGATCACCCGCACTGCGCTGGGTAAATCTTCCGGCTTATACGGATCGCGCCAGCCCAGCACCAGGGCAATGCACAAGGCCACCGTCAGGAAGAGGCCGCTCTCAGCCAGCGGTTGCGCATTCGCGGCGCTGCCCAGCAGCGGCCCGACCAGCATGTTCACGCCTGGCATCAGCAGGGCAACGCTGCTGGCGGCAATGCCGCCCGTGACGCTCGCCAGCCAGATGCGCGCCGGCCAGACCGACGGCTGCCGCTTTTGTTCATTGGCCGCAGCGGATGACGTGGTTGCCATAACAATGATTCCTCAGTTCAGGGGCGCACCGTGCCGGCGCGCAGCGTTAGAACGTGGGTGGCGTGATGTATTTTTGCGCGACGAGATACGTCAGCACGCCGATAACGACCGCGAGCGCGGGATAGATCACCTGGAAGAAACGTGCCAGGCGGAGTTCCTGCATGGAAAAGCCGAACGCGCCCTTTTTCTGATACAAGGCTTGTTCCGCCAGATAGACGCCGCGCACCTGATCCGCGCCCTTCGGTGGAAATTGCTTTTCCATTTCCATCAGGTAGTTGATGCGCACGCCGATGAGTTCACGATAATTCTGCAAGAGACGAATCCAGGTGCCGTTGACGAAAACAGCCACCAGCGCGATGAGGGCGCTGGCCGCCGTCCCCCACCAGGAGGTGAAATGGATCGAGGGCAAAAAGAGCGCCAGCCCGGTCAGAAAGACAACGTTGATGCCGACATAGATGTCGTTGGTGGTCTGCCGGCGGTCGCTGATGCTGCCGGTTTGCTGCGCCACGCACTGATATTCGTCCAGCAACGAATGGTTCTCGTTGCGCTTCGCCACGGCGGTCACAGCCAGGGGTTCAGGGTTCACGCGCTGCCTCCTTTTGTCTGCATACATCCACTAATAAGCATGCCGGCTCCCGCTCAGCGGAGCGCTTGCATCCACGTCAGCATAGCATGCTGCACCGCCGCTGGCAAGCTCTGCGCTTCCTGCTCCAACACGAAGGGCGTCACAGAGGACAAAACAGGATCGATGATCCCTTCAAAATACAACCCATCCTGGCTGAGAATCAGCAAGGGATGGCCGGCTTGGATGGTCATCGCTGCCTCGATCTGGTTCCATACTGTTGGCAATACGCGCCCTGTGACCGGTTGCGGCTGCTTCACTGACGGATATTCGATGGCACGCTGCACCGCCAGCCGCGCGAACGCGATGACGATGGTGCCACGTGCGGCGGCGATAACGGTGCGAATCGCTCCCAACGGATCGGCCAGTTCAACCTGGGTGGTACGCCCTATGGTAACAACTTGAAAGCCTGTTGCCAGCACGCTTTGTTCCACGAATTGCACGAAGCGTTCCTGTGCCGGCTCCAAATTGTGGCCAACGCTGATGAAGATGACGGGCGGTGCGGCAGCGGGCAAAATCCTTGCCGCCACATCGCCGGTGTGCGCAAAGTTCATCATAGATGCCTCGCTAGCAGGTGAAACTGGAAAAACGTCAGCGCGACGTATTGGCTGACACGGAACACCCCAAAAGCCAGTGTCACAAAGAACGCGATGAAACCGATGCGCACGAGGACGCCATAGATGTCGCTGAAAGGACGGATGTTCACCTTCAGATCTTTGATGGCTTTCTCAATCGCCGCTGTTTTATCCTGATCTGATAGGCGCACATCAGCTTGGATAGCGGCAACTTGCTGCTTGAGGAAATTCGCCTTGAGGTACTCCTTCGCCAGAACGGTATGCGGATCGTTCGGTGAATAGAAAACGCTCTCGGTCGTATAGTACCGCTGCATCTCTGGTAGGTGGTTTTCCCACTGTTCCAGCACAAAATAGCGAATGTTCAGCAGGCGCTTATAGCCTGCATTCGTCTTGCGCCAGTTCCAGCAAAACGATAGACCGAATAGGCTGCCCAGCATCAGCACCAGCGTTGCAATCAGATTCGTGGCTGGCGTGAAGACGAAAAGATAGCCCTGTGCGCCGAGCAGCAAGGTCAGGATGTTGACGAATAAGAGCGTGAGATTATCGCGCTGCCTGCGCAATTCCTGGGCATCGCCCACCACCAGTTTGTAGCTGCTGAACAGATCATTGGTAGGTTCGGTAGCTGTACTCATGGTTCGCTGCTCCTTTACTCCTTAGCCTCCGTTGCGCGAATATGGTCGATCACGAAGAAGGGGACGCCGCGCTCGCGGGCATAAGCGACGACATCTCCCGTCCCCCCGACGCCGCGCGCCGGCTGGCCGTCCCACACCGCCAGCACGCAATCCACCTGGCGGATGAGCCACTTGCCGGCGGTGAAATAGGCGCGTGCGCTGCGCTTGCTGGCGGTCATCTGCTTGACCATTGCTGCCTGGCGCACGAACGCATGATACCTGGTGCGTTCCTCGGCAGCGAAATCCTGGGCATAGTCGGGGAAAGGGACGACGGTGATGAGGCGCGCGGCACATTCCAGCGCCACTTCCGTGAGGAGCGTATCCGCTCCGGTCGCCAGCATAGTATACACCGTAACGCCGGCATGCTCGGTGGCCCAGCGCCTGAAATATGCTCGTGCCTGCGCGCGAATCCGTGCCGCCGTGGCGGCATCGAAAGCATCCCGATGGCCGACGAGACCGACCCGCCATGCGCCCCCTGCCGCCGCTTGTGCCTGTTCCTCCATTCAGCAAGCCGCCTCTTTCCGAATCGCTGCACGTCACACTTGTAGATAGAAGTGAGTATAGCATAATGCTAAAAAGATCGAAAGTGATGTGAATCACATACGTTTGACACCGCCAGGGGGCAGGCAATCGCCACATACCACCTGTGCGCCAGAAAGTGGATGTGCCAAATCGGCGAAAACAGTGTACAATGGAGGCGAATCGCGCACCGAATGCCGGTGCAGGCCGGCACATGATATAAGGAGCCTTTCCGCGCATGACACAATCTCCCCCCGCGCCGCAGATCACCCCCGCCGATCTGCGTGGCAAGCGGCTACACTTCATGGGCATCGGCGGGTCCGGCATCACCTCCGTGGTGCAGATGGCGCTGCTGGAAGGCGCGCACTGCACCGGCTGCGAGCAGACGCTTTCCGGCGCGACGGAATGGATCGCCGCCAAGGGCGTTCCCATCGTCGAAGGCCACAGTCCCGCGCACCTGGATGACAACCCTGACTACCTGATCATCGTCCCCGCCGTGATGAAGCTGGACAAGAATAATCCCGAAGTGGCTGAGGCGCGGCGGCGCGGCATTCCCGTCATTGACTGGCAGGCGGTGCTGGGCGCATTCATGGCCGGCAAGTTCGGCATATCGGTGGCCGGCGTGCATGCCAAAGGCACCGTGACGGCGATGATCTCGCAGATCCTCATCGACGCCGGCATGGACCCCACCTGCGAGGTCGGCGCAACCGTGCCGCGCTGGCAGGGCAACGTCCGCATGGGCGCGAGCGATTATTTCGTCAACGAGGCGGATGAATTCAACCTCAACTTCCTGCACTACCATCCACGCCTGGCCGTCATCACCAGCATCGAATTCGAGCATCCGGAGTTCTTCAACAATTATGCCGAACTAAAAGAGGGCTTCGACCGCTTCGTCGCCGGCATGGACTTCGCGGGCCAGTGGGATCTGCCGCCGACGCTGGTGTTGAACTGGGACAGCCCCGGCTGCCATGAACTGCGCGAGCGCATGGGCGATTGGGCCGGTCATGTCGTCACCTACGCGCTGGACGGCCCCGCCGATTACATGGGCGACGACGTGCGGCTGGCGGGCGAAACCTCGTTCCACGCGCGCGATGCTCAGGGCCACGACCTGGGCCGCTTCACCCTGCCCCTGCCGGGGCGCTTCAACGTGGAAAACGCGCTGGGCGCCATCGCCGCCACCCGCGAACTGGGCGTCGATGTCGAGGTGATCCGCGCCACGCTGGCGCGCTATGGCGGCGTCTACCGGCGCTTCCAGGTGACACAAGCGGCCAATGGCGTCACGGTCATCGACGACTACGCCCACCATCCCACCGCCATCGAGGTCACGTTGGGCGCGATCCGCCAGCGTTTCCCCAATCGCCGCCTCATCGCCACCTTCCAGCCCCACATGTTCACGCGCCTGAAGACTTTCCTGGAAGATTTTTCGCACTCGTTCGGCCAGGCCGACGAGGTGGTGATCGTGGATGTCTTCCCCGCCCGTGAGCGCGACACCGGCCTGATCACCTCCCACGCGCTGGTGGCGGCGCTCCAGCGCGACCCCGCCTTCGCCGACCAGCCGGAGCGCGTGCATTACGGCGGCTCCCTGGACCAGACGCGCGATCTGCTGGCCCGCCTGGTGCAGCCCGGCGATGTGCTGGCGATGCTCGGCTCCGGCAGCGTCTACCAGATCTCCGGCGCGCTGCTGCGCTCGCCCGATTTCGCCGGCTTCGACCCCGACACGCAGATCAACCACTAGGGATAGGGGACGGGAACACGGAGGCCACAGAAATGATCACGGAGAGCCACGGAAAGATAGGGACGGAAAGCGAAATAACGCGGAATATCCGCGATCAAACGCGAAATAAGGCGATAGATTTAAGCAGTATTTCGTGTCTGCTCGCGGTTATGTCGTGTCATTTCGCGTTCCGTCCTCCCTTCCGTGTCTGCCGTGCAACCTTTCGTGTCCTCCGTGTTCCCGTCCTTGTTATGGAAGCGAGAAGATGATGTGGACTTTTGAAGAAGTATGCCTCCACGAGTGGGGGCTGACCAACCGGCTGCGGCTGGAAGAGCCGCTGGCGAAACACAGCACATTCGCCGTCGGCGGCAAGACGGACGTGTGGTTTTCGCCGGTGCTGGAGCCGGAATTGCTCCACATCATCCGCGTGGCGCAGGAATACGCGCAGCCGATCCTCTTTACCGGCAACGGCACGAACGTGCTGTATGCCGACGCGGGGGCGCGCGGCGCGGTGGTGCGCGCGGGGATGGAGCAGTGGTACCTGACGGATGTGGACCGCGACGTGGGCGTGGCGACGCTGGTGGCCGGCGCGGGCGTGAGCCTGCCCAAGCTGGTGAACGACCTGGCGAACCTGGGCTGGGCCGGCATGGAATGGGGCGCGGGCGTCCCCGGCACCATCGGCGGCGGTGTGGTGAGCAATGCCGGCTGCCACGGCATGTGCATCGGCGATAATCTGCTGGTGGCGCGCGTTTTGTCGCTGCGCGACGTGGCCCACCCGGAGTTCTTCGATCTGCCAGCGAGCGAACTAGGGTTGGGCTATCGCCGCAGCCGCTTCCGCGCGCACCGCGAGATCGCTTTCGGCCCCGACGGTCGCCCGATCCCGCCGCCCCGCGCGCTCTTCGATCCCATCGAGATCGTGACCGGCGCGAACTTTTTGCTGAAGCTCGACGAGCCGGAGGCGATCAAGGCGCGCGTGGCCCAGTTCAAGCAACACCGCAAGGATACCCAGCCGCCCCAGCCCAGCGCCGGCTCGGTCTTCAAGAATCCCCCCGGCGACCATGCGGGCCGCCTGGTGGAAGCCGCCGGCCTGAAAGGCCATCGCAGCGGTAACGCCGCGATCTCCGAAAAGCACGCCAACTTCATCGTGAACCTGGGCGGCGCGACGGCGGACGATATCATCGACCTGATCGCGCTGGCCCACACGACTGTGCTGGACCGCTACGGCATCGACCTGGAACTGGAAGTCGAGTTGCGCGGCGATTGGTAGCCCGCCTCACGCCTCCCCACCCGCCAGCGCGGCGGCGATGGCATGCAGCGCGGCGGTGGGCGTGGGGGCGCGCAGGGGCAGCGGCGTCGCCTCGGCATGGATGAAGCCGTGGTCGATCATATGCTGAAACAGATGCAGCAGCGGCGCGTAATAATCCGCCGGATCGAGCAGGATAATCGGTTTGGTATGCTGGCCAAGCTGGCGCGTCGTCATGACCGTAATCAGTTCATCCAGCGTCCCCAGCCCGCCGGGCAGGATGATGAAAGCGTCGGCATGCGCCTCCATCCATTCCTTGCGGTCGTGCATGCTATTGGTGATGACCGTACGGGTGGAATGCTGGCTGGTCCAGCCGTTGGCATCCATGAAGGCCGGCAAAACGCCGATGGCCTCGCCACCGCCCGCGATCACGCCGTCACACACCGCGCCCATCAGCCCCCGGCTGCCCGCGCCATAGATCAGCGCGGCATGGCTTGCCGCCAGTGCCGTCCCCAGGTCGCGCGCCAGCTCACGATAATCCGCCACGCCGGGCCGCGACGCGCAAAAGACCGCGACCGCTCGCCCGCTCAGATCAGGATATGCACTGGTCTCCTGCTGCTGCGCTTCCTGCATGCAACGAACCTCCTTTGCCGCGAAATCACACCAACCACGCGATGGCTGCCCGCATGCGCTCCCCTCGCCATCCGCAGATGGGGAGGGGCCGGGGGTGGGGCCACCCTAGTACCCCGTCAGTTCAGTATACCCCTGGCCGGTGACGGCTTGCCCGTCGAGGGTGCCAGTGATGCCGCACGCGCCCTCCCAGTACGTGTTGCCGGTCGAAGCTGTCGTCACCAGTTCTTGATCCAGCACCGCCGGCGTGATGGTCAGTGCGCCACCCGGCAGCGTCAGCCGCCAGCCGGAAGGATAAGTCACGTGCGTGACGGGGCTGGTCCACGTGCCGGTGGCCTGCTCGCTGATCTGGCTGGGATCGACCGCCGTGGTGACGCCCTGGGCATCCACCCGCGAGCCAACGACCGAGATGATGTTACCATGCGCGTCGCGGATGCGATAGATCATGTACTCCACATCATTGCTGAGTTGGATGCTGAACCAGTCCCAGCCGATGCCCGCCGTCGGGATGAAGTTGCCCCATTGATGGTCCATCCATGCCAGGCCGGTGACGGGGATCGTCGCGCCGTGGTCGGTGATCGTGCCGCTGACGGCCATGTGCGTGCGCGAATAGTAGTACGAAAAGCCGCCGATGCCATAGGTGATCAGGCCGTTGCCGTTGTGCAGCGCGGGCGGTTTCTGGCTGCTGAGATCGAGGCTGATCGCGTAATCCGGCAGGGCGGCAGCCAAATGATCCTGGCCGTTGACGCCGCGCATCGTCCACCCGTTGATCGCCAGATTGAAGCCCGTCGTTGTTGTGCCGTTCGGTAGCGGTGCATTCGGCTCGCTCAGTTCGCGCTGATCATAGTGGAACTGGTCGCGCGTGATGTCCGTCACGGCGTAATGGCCGATGTAGATCGGCGGCAGCCCGCCGCGCAAAACCTGGAAGAAGGTCAACTCGAAACCGTATTGATGTGCCGCGCCCGTCGCGTCCGTCCCGTTGAAGTGGCCGGTGTAATACCACCATTCGGTCATGTCGGTATGCGGCGCTTCGTCCTGGGGCAGCCGTAGCGGCGGCAGGGGGGCCGCCGTCGGGGTGGGTGGGGCGGCGGGCAGCGCATGCCCACGTGGCACCACGCCCGGCACACCACAGCCGGCCAGCAGCGCCAGCGCGAGAATAAGCCAGGGAAGCCGATATTTGGCAATGCAGTATCTGTGCAACCGTTGCATCGGTGAAGATCCTCTAATCGACCATGCCTGTTGGGTCGCTGCATGGTCCACCTTCGATCATAGCACGGCGACGCACGGCTGAGGGAAGAGGATCGTGGCAATCACCGCTGAACCCACTGCCGTTTCGCGCACGCGGGGAAAGAATGTTCTAGCATGTGCGACCACCAAACACACCAGGGCATTGACAGCCCGCGTGGTTCATGGTACAACGTAGTATAGAACAGATTTTCCATAAGAAAGGGGAAATCATGGCAGAAGTTCAACAGCAAGCGCCCTTTCCGCAAGGTTGGCGCATCGCCCAAGATTTTAATCCCCAGGCGCATATCATGCAGATCAAGGGGAAAGATTATCTGAACGTGCAGAACCGGCTGATCTGGTTCATCCGCGATCAGCGGGCGCTCATCGCCGCCGGCCTGGCCCAGACCGCGTACACCATCCAGACGGAACTGGTGGAACACGACCGCGACCAGGGGTGGGCGCATTTCAAGACCTATGTGCGCGACGTGCTGGGCAACGAGGCGACGATGTACGGGTCCGAGTCGGTGCGCGACTTTCCCGACTATATCGAAAAAGCCAGCACCAAGTCGCTGGGCCGCGCCTTGCTGCTCTTGGGCTATGGCACCGCCTTCACCGCTGAGATCGACGAAGGCGAGCGCGTGGTCGATGCCCCCGTGCCGCCGCGCCCGGCGTCAGCCCCGGTGAGCGCGCCGCGCCCCGTGCCGGCTGCTCCGCCGCGTCCGGCTCCCGCGCCCGTCGCGCGTCCCGCGCCAGCCAGCGCCGCTGAAGCCCTGGCCACCGACCGCCAGATCACCAGCATCCGCAAACTCTGCGCCGCCCTGGGCCGCCCGGAGCCGGACCTCGCCACGCTCACCTTCGCGGCAGCCCGCGACCTGCTGACGCAGCTCAGCCAAGCTTATAGCGAAGCGCGCCAGGCGAGCTAGCCCCTGTGGGCGTTGTCCAGCGTGCGACAACGACGTTGCTCCCGCTTGATGAAATCATCAGGAAATTGGGGTGGGAACCAGCGGGTGTGGAACGGCGGGCGGGTGTCAACGAGCGTGAGAGACGATGGG
>DAIDGU010000075.1 GCA_027459785.1 Ktedonobacteria bacterium
CGGCGGGCGGTTGATGATGCGGCGGGGACGGCGGGCGGTTGATGATGCGGCGGGGACGGCGGGCGGTTGAAACCGCGCCTAAGGGCGTGCCGCCACGAAACCCGCCGACGCGGGTTGAGATCCCAGTCCACGCAGGTGGACTTCGTAGCCGAAGGCTCTTAGGCGCGGTTTCAACCGCCCGCTCGTCCCTCGCTATGTTTCAACCTCCCGCTCGTCCCTCGCTATGTTTCAACCGCCCGCTCGTCCCCCGCTATGTTTCAACCGCCCGCCGTCCTTTTCGCCCGCCATGCCTGCTACGGCGATACCGCCCGCTCGGCCCGCCCGCTCGGCCCCGCACCCAATCTACGCGCTCAGTTCAGCACCAACTAGCATCCGCCGGAGGAACGACGATGACAACCCAGAGCGATACCACCGATGCGACGACGCTGCCAGCCGCCCCTGACGACGCGGCTGCCGTGCCGGACGTGCGCCAGCGCGCGGCCCTCGTGCCGATGGTGCTCATCTGCGCGGCAGTCTTCCTGACGGCGCTGGACCAGACGGTGGTGGTGACGGCGCTCGATCCCATCGCGGTCAGCTTCGGCAACATCGACGTGGGCAAGGATTTGTCGTCGCTGGCGTGGGTCGTCAGCGGGTATCTGCTGGGCTATGTCATCGTCATGCCGCTGATGGGGCGTGTCTCGGATCTGCTTGGTCGCCAGCGCGTGCTGATCGGCTGCCTGGCGCTCTTCGCGTTTGGCTCGTTCCTTTGCGCCGAAGCCATCACGCTGGGCAACGCACTGCCGCTGACCTTCCTGAGCAACATCGGCGTGAACAGCCCCAGCCCGGCCCTCACCTGGCTGGTGATCGCGCGCTTCCTGCAAGCGGTGGGTGGCGGGGCCGTCGTGCCAGTAGCCATCGCCGCCATCGGCGATCTTTTCGGCGCGGGGCGGCGCATCCTGGCGCTGGGCATCATCGGCGGCGTGACGGAGGCCGGCGGCGCGCTCGGCCCCTTATATGGTGCGCTGATCCTCCAGCACTGGGCGCTCTTGCCGCCCGGCTATGACAATCCCTGGCAATGGATCTTCCTGCTGAACCTGCCGATCGTGTTGCTGCTGGTCGGCGCGCTGCTGATCGCCTGGCCGCGCGCGTTGCGCGGCAGAACGGCCCCGGCGGGCGGGCGCATCGACTGGCTGGGCGCGGCGCTGCTGGGCGGCGCGCTGCTCTGCACCAGCCTGGGGCTGGGCCAGTCCGCCGGCGCCATCACGCATCTGAGCCAGGCGCAGGTCGCGCAGAATAATCCATACCTGCTGCTGGCGGCGCTGGTGCTGCTGGCGGGCTTCGTGCTGGTGGAGGCGCGCGGGCGCGAGCCGGTGATCGATCTGCGCCTGTTCCGTTCTGGCGCGTTCACGGCGGGCGCGCTCTTCAACCTGCTGCTGGGCATGAGCCTGATCATCGCCCTGGTCGATATTCCGATCTACGTCCTCGCGCTCAGCGGCACGACCTATCTGGATGCCGGCCTGGCACTCTTGCGCATGACGATCATGATCCCCATCGGTGCTTTCAGCGGCGGCTGGTTGGTGGCGCGCTATGGCACGCGCGTGGTGGGCATCGCGGGGGCGCTCTGCACCGCAGCCGGCTTCTTCCTCATGCGCTTCTGGGACGTTCATCCCAACTGGACGCTGATCACCATCAGCACGGTCATCGCCGGCGCGGGTTTCGGCCTGATCGTCGCGCCGATCAGCACGACCGCGCTGAACACCGCCAGCAACGCGCGGTTCGGCATGGCGGCGGCCATCGTGACGGCACTGCGCATGATCGGCATGATTCTGGGCCTGGCGGCGCTTTCATCCTGGGGCGTCAGCCGCTATCTCGCCCTCATCGTCCAGGCGCAAAACAGCCTGCCCCCTGGCCTGACCATCAGCCAGCAAGCCGCGATCCTGGCGCAAAAGCTAGCTGCGATCCCCGTCGCCATCACGCGCGACTTTTTCACGGCGGGCGCGGTGATCGCGCTCGTCGCCGTCATCCCCGCGCTCTTCCTCTGGCAGCCCAAGCCCGGCGAGGCAGAGGCGAAGGGGCGCGTGGTCGTGGGGATGTAACCGCCGGCAACCGCCCGCCGTCTCTCGGCGCATGGATGCGCGCCCTACCCCTCGTGGGTCGCGTTGCCGTTCTCTTCCGGCACGGTTTCCGCTTTGCGCCGGCCACGCGGTTTGTCGGGTGCTTTTTCCTCGACAGTGGCGGCGGTGATGACGGCCTTGACTACCAGCGCGCTCAACGAGACGAACGGACGCCCGTCGCGCTGGCGCAGCGTCATCAGCGCGTTATAAAACGCATCGCGTTGAGCGGGGGGGATCGAGATGCTCAGGATGGGTTTGTAAAACGACGGATCCATGTTCGCGTCACTCATGACGAAACTCCCTTCGTGGTTTGGGCGTTCGTTCAGCAGAAAACGTGCCACCCCTTCATAACTTTGGAAGAATGGTAAAGTTTAGGGCTGGTCACCATGCGTCACCGCCCGCGCGTCCCCAGCGTGATGCCGCCATCCAGCACGACCTCTTGCCCGGTCATATAGGCGCTGTCATCGGTGGCCAGGAAGAGGGCGGCGTTGGCAACATCCTGGGGTAGCCCCATGCGGCCCAGCGGTGCCTGGCGGGTGAAGTAGGCTTGTGCGGCCTCGGCGGAGATGCCCGGCATCAACTGCTGCGCGGCTTTCTCGACCATCGGCGTCCAGATCCACGAGGGGCAGATCGTGTTCGCGCGGATGTGATGCGCGGCACCTTCCACGGCGAAGATGCGTGTCAGGTGAATCACGGCTGCCTTGGAAGCACCATAGGCGGCGAAGCCCGGCGCGGCGAGGATGCCGGCGATGGAACCGACGGTGATGATGTTACCGCTCCCCTGCGCCTGCATCACGGCGAAGGCGGCTTTGGCGCTGAGGAACGTGCCTTTCAGGTTGACGGCGATGGTGCGGTCGAAGGTCTCTTCATCGAGTTCGGGGATACGCGCGCTGTCGCCGATGCCCGCGCAGGTCAGCAGGATGTCGAGTCGCCCGAAGCGTTGCACCGTCGCCTGCACGGCGCGCGTGCATTCCGCCGCGACGGTCACGTCCACGGGAACGGCGTGGGCGCGTTCACCGGCAGCCGCAGCGGCAGCTTGCGCGCCCGACTGGTCGCGGTCAGCATAGACGACGCTTGCCCCCTCCTGCACGAAGAGATCGGCGCTCGCGCGCCCCAGGCCCGATGCCGCGCCCGTCACCAGGGCGACGCGCCCATCCAGTTTTCCCATTACCCGCTGCCTCCTCATAAAATTGCAATGCTTTTTTATACGACCGGCAGAGGGCATGTGTCAATGGCTGGGCTGGGTAGGTCCAGGGTGTTCGCAGGGGGCCATTTTTCAACCGTAACTGCGCTACCTGTGCAGATAGCATGTGTTCTCGTCGCGTAACTTGATATTTTAAATGGATAAAGGAACGCGTTAATAGATAACGTCACTATTGATGACTAAGGCTATGTGGGGGGCAAGTATTCTGTCGCCTGAACGCCTGATGTTGCTCACGTGTTCAGGCTGGCGACTTAACTCTCAGAAATGACAGCCGTTGGATCAGCCAACCACGTGACTGTGAAGGTAGCAGCGATTGGGAGCATGTTATTTGCACACGTAAAAGGTTCAGTGATACCTAGACGGCTTGACGCACAAGCAATGCCTTGCAGGGCTTCATGCCGCATTGCAGCACGCTGCTGATAGGAGAACCCGGTGTCGGGGACAAAGAGCTGATCAAGGCACTCGATAACGCTGGTGAAGCTGCTTAGAGCCTGAAAGAAATGACCACCTTGTAAAGCGGCAGCACCTAAATGAGCCTGGATAAGGAGCCAAGGGATTTGATCCGAAGTACAGATAGCGTGTGAGCTTCGCAACAACGCTTGATAAGCGCTTCGCCATTGGGTGAGGCGTGCGGCGTACCGCCCTAGCCAATACCAGGCATAGCTGCGCTGCCGTGATGTTAGGGCGGCGTTGTACAGGAGCAGCTTATGTTCAGCATGGCGTAACTTATGGAGTGCGCTACGGTGATCCTCCGGGATGGTCTTTCGGATACGAGCGATGATGGTTGATACCTCTGTGAATTCGGCGGTAGCTGCGTGGGTGGGGGGCGCAGTAAGCCAGCATTCTACATCTGGCTCTTGGTTTTGCGACATGTGATCCTCCTAGGTTTGAACTAGCGTGATACACTGCTTATCACAATTATACTATGAAATGCGCCAAAATGGAAGATGTTTTGCCGATTTCAAAATCCTCCATTGTTTCGACGGCAGCGCACAGATAATCAATCTTATTATGAAATGTATTGAACTGTTGGTCAGCACTGGTGCCTGCGCGTACAGATGCTGACCAACATGAGGCGCTGACGGTACTTACAGGCATGGAGGTGCGGCTTCGCCCTGGCAGAAGGGGCGATAGATGCCGGTGGCAACTGCCGTATGCTGGGCAAAACTGTGACCGCCGGCGATGCTGAACAGCAGGGTCCAGGCGATGCTGACGATGAACATGCCACGTTTAGCGATCTTGGCCATGCGCGAGATCCTCTCCCTTTCACGGAATGGGAAATAAATGTGAGCAAAAGACTTGCTCACGGTTTGTTTTTTATGGTACCATGTGACTATTGTATATCACAATAGTATCTATTGTCAAGTCTTTATGTGTTGGTAATAATTTTGATGCAGATGTACCATACATTCTGATATTTCGATCATGCTTTCAACAATATATGTATGGAGGGTGTAATCTGTTCGGTAGCGTAGCGCCAGGACGCTGGTCGTTTCACCTACAAAACCATGCCGCCTAGGCGCGGCATGCACTGACGCGCTTGCCTGTGCTACGATGGCAGCAGGGAGTTGCGTGGTATATTGCAGTGATCGAGCCTCACGCTGAAAGGGAGCGTAGTACAGGCATGCCTATTGAACTCAAGGTCGCGCCGCCAGGGATCACCATCAGCCAGGGGCGCACCTTCATGATGACCGACCCGCGTGGCGAGATTCATCCGCAGACGGAGGAGGGCGTCTTTGCCATTGACACGCGCTTCATCAGCGGCTACCAGCTTTTCATCGATGGGCAGCCGTGGACGCTGGTCACGTCCAGTCCGCTGAGCTTTTACGCCGCCCGCATCTACCTGACGAATCCCGCGCTGGAGCTAGACACCGGCCCCATTCCGGCAAATACGATCAGTTTGGAAGTGGAACGGCAGATCGGCGAGGGCATCCACGAGGATTTTTGCATCACCAATTACACCGGCAAGCACATCAGCTTCATGCTGGAACTGGACCTTATCGCAGATTTCGCCGATATCTTCGAGGTCAAAGCGCAAAAGTTCGCCCAACGGGGTCGCCTGAATACGCATTGGGATGAACACACGCGCACCCTACGGACGACCTATACCCACGAAGATTTTCATCGCGCGGTCAGTTATTGTGTCTGCAATTCCACCGCCCCCGTCAGCTATGCCAATGGCAGGCTTTCCATCGAACTGCACCTGGCTCCGCTGCAAGAATGGGGAACGTGCGGCGAGATCACCCTGGAGCATGGGCAAGACACAAAGCGTCCGCTTTTCGCGCATAGCCGAGATGGCAACGCGCCGACGGCGGAGGCCGGCGCGACCCCCGGCCCACGGGCCGAGCCGCTCAGCGATTTCGACGCGCGCCAGGCGCGCTGGCAGGCATCCTGCACCGCCGTCGAGACCCCCAACGAGCATGTCTATCGCATGTATCGCCAGGCGGTGGAAGACATGGGCGCGCTGCGCATCTACGACCTGGACGTGTCGGATGAGGCCTGGGTGCCAGCCGCCGGCGTGCCGTGGTTCGTCACGCTCTTCGGGCGCGACAGCTTGATCGTCGCGCTACAAAACATGCCCGTCGCCCCGGCCTTCGCGCGTGGCGCGCTCAAACGGCTGGCGGAATATCAGGCGCAGGCACGCGACGATTACCGCGACGCCCAGCCCGGCAAGATCCTCCACGAGATCCGGTTCGGCGAACTGGCCCACTTCCAAAAGATCCCCTTCACGCCCTATTACGGCACCGCTGACGCCACGATCCTCTACCTGATCGTCCTTTCCGAGGCGTACCGCTGGACCGGCGACCGCACGCTGCTGACGGAATATCGCGGCGTCGCCGAACAATGCCTGGCCTGGATCGACACCTATGGCGATCTGGATGGCGACGGCTTCCAGGAATATCGTACCTTCTCGTCGCTGGGCTATGAGAATGTCGGCTGGAAGGATGCCGGCGACGCGGTGGTCTATGCCGACGGCACGCAGGTGCCGCAACCCAAGGCGCTGTGCGAATTGCAAGGCTACGTCTACGATGCCAAGACACGGATGGCCGAGATCTATGATGCGCTGGGCAAGCCGGACCGCGCGGCCCTGCTACGCGACCAGGCGACGGCACTCAAGCTGCACTTCAATGAAGCGTTTTGGATGCCGGAAGAGGGCTGTTTCGCGTTCGGGCTGGACCCGCAGAAGCGGCAGATCACCTCCGTGGCTTCCAATGCCGGCCATTGCCTGTGGAGCGGCATCGCCGACCACGACAAAGCCACCCACACCGCGCATCGCCTGTTGCAACCCGACATGTGGAGTGGCTGGGGCATCCGCACGATCTCCAGTAAGAACCCCGCGTATAACCCTTTCTCGTACCACCTGGGATCGGTGTGGCCGCATGACAACGGCATCATCGCCGCCGGCTTCAAACGTTATGGCATGACACGCCACGCCAATCAGGTGATTCGTGGCATCTTCGATGCCGCACGCCGCTTCGAGGCATATCGCCTGCCGGAAATCTTCGCCGGCTTGCCGCGCGTGGGTTTGAAGTCCGACTTCCCCGCGCTCTATCCGGGTGGTGCGAACATTCCCCAGGCGTGGGCTTCCGGCGCGATCTTCCAGATGCTGCAAGCGATTCTGGGCCTGCGGGCGGATGCGCCCAATAAGCGCCTCTACGTGCGCCCCTCGCTGCCCGAATGGCTGCCGTCCATCACGCTGGAACACCTGCGCGTGGGGAACTGCGCGCTGCACCTACGCTTCTGGCGCGAAGACACCCGCTCGTGCTGGGAGGTGATCCGCAGCCAGGCGCGCAAAAAGAGCGACACGATCACCGTGCTGGAGGACATGGAGCCATCCTAAATCCCGGCGTCGCGCTCGTAATATTTCTCGTCCTCGCGCGAGCCGCCCTGGCCCTCGCGGATGCGGCGATAATCGTCGGTGAACTCGATGGCGCGCAGCCATTTGACCATCTTGAAGCCGAGTTGCGTTTCCACGCGCAAGCGCACCGGCGCACCATGCTCATAGGGCAGCGGCTGGTCGTTCATCTCATAGGCCAGGATCGTCTGCGGGTGCTGCATCAAGGCGAGGTCCAGCACCTCATAGTATTCGTGGCCCTGCGTGTCTTTGGAATACGAGTGGAAGACGACATACTTCGCGTTGGGCAGTGGCTCGCAGCGATTCAGGATATAGGTCATGGGGATGCCCTTCCATTTGGCGATGCCGCTCCACCCCTGGATGCAATTGTGCTGCGTGATCTGCTCTTGCGGCTCCATCGCGTAGAGTTGCGCCAACGACAGTTGCATGGGGTGTTCCACCAAGCCTTCGATGGTCAGGTGATAGTCCACGTAATCATTAGCGCGCAGGGTGGCGAACTCCGCATCTTGCGGCGGCCAGCCGTTGACCAGGAAGAAGGGTGAGATGTCCTTGGGAGCGTAGTCCTGGTGCGACTTGGTCACGTTGGATAGCGGGGCGACGAGCAGGTGATCGACGCCGCCCAGCGCAAGCTGCGCTTTGCGGGGATTCCGGCGCGACCACCACGACGAGAGGCCGTAAAAGATGAAGACCAGGGCCAGCACGCCCAGGCCGATGCCCACCGCCAGCCCCTCACTGCCGTGGTCCTGCCCCAGCACGATCTTATCCATGTTCGGACCGAAGCCGGTGATGACAACCAACGCCACGTGAACGATGATGAAGGCGATGAAGGCCAACAGGCCCAGGAAGTGCAGACTCCGCGCGCTCTGGCGGCCGCCCAGTAGCCGCGAGAAGCGCGGGAACTGCGCCTCGATGGCGGGCGACTGCCCCGCGCCGGTTATGATCAGGAACGGCCCTAGCAGAAAGACGACCGAGGCATAGGCCAGTTGCTGTAACGGGTCATACGGGTGAAACGCGCTGGCGGGTGGTATGTGCAACGTAATGTAGGTCACGAAGGTGTGGAGCGCCGCCGGAAAGATGCTCCACGAGGTCGGGATCAGCCGCACCCACTCGCCGGTGGCGAAGAGCAAGATGACATAGATCACGCCGTTCAGCACCCAGAACATAATCGAGAAGAAGTGCCAGTGGCGGCCCAGCCCCAGGTTATTGCCGCCCGGCTGCGCCAACCACGGCGACACCGGCTCTTCCTGTTCCAGGGTGATCCACGTCCGGCCCTTGGGGATCGGCTTGCGCGTGAACTTCAGCCATTCCGTCCCTGGCTCGGAATGCCGGTTCCAATAAAGGCGCGGGTATGACCCCACGATCTGAATGCCGCTACGGATCAGCAGCCCCATAAAGATCAGGTTGATGAGGTGCTGCACGCGCAGCCACAAGGGAAAGCCCAGATCGGCGACGACGGTATGCATGGCGACCACCCATTCTGCCTGGTGATTGTTTCCCCGCATGGCAGCAGATTTCATGCCCGATGGAAAAAGCGCAGCGTAGGCATTGACAAGCATCAATGTCTTCAGGTAGAATAGGAGCATGGAGAAAACACATCGCACGAAAAACCTGCCGGTCATCGCGGCGGCTGCCGCATGCGATCCCGCCGCGCCCGTCCCCGCACCGCCGCGCCTGGCACCCGCCCGCGCCGCGCGGCTGGCCGAGCAGTTGAAGGCGCTGGCCGATCCCACGCGCCTGCGCATGCTGGATCTGCTGGCGCAGCAAACCGTGCCGGTGTGTGTCTGCGATATTACCGCGCGGTTCGACCAGCAGCAGCCGACCATCAGCCATCACCTGCGCATCCTGCGCGCAGCCGGCCTGGTGGACTGCGCGAAGCGCGGCGTGTGGGCGTATTACTGGGCGACGCCGCAGGGCAAACAGCAGCTCTCCGTTGTCGAGACGCTGGCATAGTTTTTTTTGCGATCATGCATTGACGCTTGTCGATGAACAGAGAAAGGACCAAGCACATGAGCGAGTCAACGGCGGAGGAGATCACGGCGCAGGTGCGCATGCGCTATGGCGCGGCGGCGGTGCGCGCCCAAAACGGCGCGATGTGTGGCGACGGCGCATGCTGCGGAACGAACGAAGATATCGTTACCGGCAACCTGTATGCCACCGATGAGATCGCGGCGTTGCCCGAAACCGCCGTGCTGGCCTCACTGGGCTGCGGCAATCCCACGGCGCTTATCGAGCTACGCGCGGGCGAAACGGTGCTGGACCTCGGCTCCGGCGGCGGCATCGACGTGCTGCTGAGCGCGCGGCGTGTAGGACCAACGGGCCTGGCGATTGGGTTGGACATGACGGACGAGATGCTGGCGTTAGCGCAGACCAACAAGGCCAAAGCGGGGGCGCGCAACGTCGTCTTTGTACGCGGGCGCATCGAAGACATTCCTCTGCCGGAAGCGGCGGTTGATGTCGTCATCAGCAATTGTGTGATCAATCTGGCGGCGGATAAGGGCCAGGTGTTGCGCGAGGCGTTCCGCGTACTCGCGCCCGGCGGGCGCTTCGCCGTGGCGGATGTCGTCGCCGATGGGCCGATTCATCCCGACCTGCGCCGCAATATGGAGGCGTGGGTCGGTTGCCTGGCCGGCGCGTTGCCCGTCACCGAATACACGCAGTTATTGCACGATGCCGGCTTTGTCGCTGTGGAGATCGCCATCACGCGGCGGTACACCGTGGCGGAAGCGGGCCTTGATCCCGCGACGTTGCCAGCGGGCTGGGAGGACGGCGACGGCAAGCTGGCCAGCGCCTTTGTGCGCGCAACCAAGCCGACCACAGCGCAACCCGTGCGCAAGGCGATCCCGCTCGCCGTGACGGATGCAGGCGGGTGTTGCGGCGGGGGAAACTGCTGATGGGAAGCGCCCGCGCCCGTGCGATCACGCGCCTGATCCTGGGCATCGCCCAGATCTTCGTCGCGGCCCTCACCGTCGTGCTGTGGTTTGCCAGCGGCATGAATGCTGTCGTTCTGACGGGGGTGGGCTTCACGCTCGTACTCGTCATCATCAGCCGCCTGCTAGGGCGTAACCAGGGAGACGATCATGATCACCGCCTCGCCCACTGAGCGGGTAGCTCAGCCTGACGGGGACGCGCACCGGTCTGCACCTGCGTCCCCCGCCAGCCCCCAACTGGCGCACATGCCCGCGCTGGTGGCGGAAGGCATCGGCACGTGCGGGCTGGTCTTCGCGGGCTGCGGGGCGATCATGATCGATCAGATCTCCCACGGGCAGATCACGCATGTGGGCGTGGGTTTGGTCTTCGGGCTGGTGGTGGCGGCGATGATCTATGCTACCGGCCATATCAGCGGCGCGCACCTGAATCCGGCGGTGACGCTGGGTTTCGCGCTGGCGCGGCACTTTCCCCTGCGCCGCGTGCCGGCGTATTGGGCGGCGCAACTCGCGGGAGCGCTGCTGGCGGCAG
Organism: Ktedonobacteria bacterium; assembly: GCA_027459785.1. GTDB lineage: Bacteria > Chloroflexota > Ktedonobacteria > Ktedonobacterales > JACDGC01 > JAJPKG01. Next base: position 10,610 of record DAIDGU010000075.1, read on the forward strand.
TGGCGCTGCGCGTGCTGCTGGGCGACGCGGCGCACCTGGGCGCGACGCAGCCGGCGGGCAATGCCTGGCAAGCCTTCGGCCTGGAAGTGATCTTGACCTTCTTTTTGATGTTCGTAATCATGGCGGTGGCGACGGATAGCCGTGCGGTGGGCCAGGCGGCGGCGCTCGCCATCGGTGCCACGGTGGGCCTGGAAGCCCTCTTCGCCGGCCCGATCTCCGGCGCATCGATGAATCCCGCGCGCTCGCTGGCCCCCGCGCTGGTGAGCGCGACGTGGCCGGCGCTGTGGGTCTACCTCACCGCGCCGTTCCTGGGCGCGGCGCTGGCCGCGCTCACCTATCGCTGGCTGCGCCAGGCGAGTATGCCAAACAGGAATGTGTGATCTGCCAAAGGAGCTTGCCATGTCGCAACGTGTTTTGATCCTGTGTACCGGCAATTCCGCCCGCTCGCAGATGGCGGAGGGCTGGCTGCGTCATTTGGCCGGCGACCGCTATGCCGCTTTCAGCGCCGGCACACACCCCTCCGTCGTCAATCCGCTGGCGATTCGCGCGATGCAGGAGGTCGGCATCGACATCAGCGGCCAGCGCTCGAAGTCACTGACGGTATATCTCGATCAGCCCTTCGATTATGTGATCACCGTCTGCGACCAGGCGGCAGAGGCTTGCCCAATCTTCCCCGGCCCGGCCCAGCGCCTCCACTGGAGCTTCCCCGATCCGGCTGCTGTGACGGGGACAAACGACGTGCGCTTGGCGGCGTTCCGCGTGGTGCGCGATGCCATCGCGGAGCGGCTGAGAGGATGGCTGGCGGCACAATAAGGCCGCCTACCAGAAATGAGGCTAACGACACCGCCAGCGGCATCACATCACAGTGGTGGTGCGCCGGCTGGGAGTGCGCAGCATCGGTGGCGGAGGATGCGCGGTCATGTGCGCCGTGACGGCGAAGAGCAGCAGCACGGGCAGCGCGATCAGGGCGACTTCCAGCACGGTATTCATGGCCGCGTAGAGGGCGGTGTAGTGAAAATGAGGATTGGGGGCAGGGATCGTCATGTCTTTGCCGACTGCGGTGGATGGTGCCGTCAGGTCAAAGGTTGCGCTTGAAAGATAGGTGGCGCTCACGATGAATCCCAGGCCAGCGCAGCCCGCGCCCGCCGCCGTGACGCGCCCAAAACCGAGCTGGAGGTGATACCACGCCTGGGCGAAGGAATACGCGAGGCGCGCACGCGCCTCTTGGCGCTTCGTTTGGCGCAACGGGCGTAGGGAGTTGCGCGTCCACTCCCGGCAAGCCGCGCAATGGCGACGGTGCAACCTGAAGATATGTCGATCGTTGCGCGATAGCTTCTGGGTGCGCTGCTCCGTCTCTTCAACGTATTCACCCAGGATATCCGTGAGAATCCACCGTTGGAATGCCATATGCAGCCGCGTATATTCACGATGCAAACCGTGTTTCTTTAAAACGAGCAGGCGTTCGTGAATCTGTTGCTGGCAGCGGAAGCAGCGTTGAATGCGTCGCGTCATCTTGCTGGGTTCCTGGTCACAGGGCAACCGATTATGCAGAGCATCGCTGATCCACACTTCTGCATCGCTGTGGCTAGAAGGAACACACTTCACCGATACACTCATAGGGCCATCCTCTCCGTGCAACTTCCTGCTCCCACAGCGAGCTGCACATGCCGAACTTCCTATGTTGCATCCCCATTACGAGGGCTGCAACGGCACAGGGGAACTACACGCGAGATACAAACTAAACTCCTTGACCGTTTGGCGAATGGCCTCCTTCGTCAACGACAGTAATCCCACCAACTTCTGAGGCGGATCGAAGGTGCCACCGAATCCTAATTGGAGCAATAGCGCGGTGTACACCGGCTCAGAATGATTCAAACAGAATGATTGTACCAGTAGGCTAAGATGGTCTTGCGCTTGCTGTGCCAGCTGCTGGACAGATGCGAGGGTCGAATCAACCACCAACGTTTCCTGATGGATGTTGATGATCTCACGTTGGATCAAAATAAGGAGCCAGGTGGCAAAACGTATTTCGCCACGATAGTCTAGCAATTCATCTGCCAACGCATTCGTGATTTGGCGCACCGCGATATCAATTTCGTTTTCCAACAATCGGTTCTCACGCAGCGCCTCCGTAATCTCGTAGTCGATGACGGCATAACACAGCCACCAATACACGGAATCCGTTGATTCGAGCAGGGAGCGGCGAATGTCACGTTCACTGCTTTCATTCAAGAAGCGGCGAATCTCATCGATGGTGGCATTGGCCCACTGTTCGGATTGGGCGGTCCGCGAGGTGCTGCCGAGCGCGAACCCGCGCGCCGTGAATGGGCGCGACGCTTGCGGCGCGCTCTGGGGAGGTTGCGGCAAAGGCGACGGGAATTGCCTGGCGAGTTGGATGGTCTGGTTGATGGCATGCCGGATGTGGCCCTGCTCGATCCCCCGCTCGATCTCTTCGAGCCTGGCGATGGTGAGATCGCGGCTGGGACTTTTCAGCGCATAAGTTGGGTACACAGTGTGTTCTCTCCCTTGAACCGGCAACGTGACTACACCACTCACCGTGCGCTTGCGGCCTAACCGCAAGGAGCCATGAAGCTCTTGCCAGCGTCCGATCAACTCATCAGGTTTGAGATCTAAGTACGATTCATAAGCACGCAGCAGGGAACGTGAAGGATTCTCGACGCCTTTCTCCACGTTGGATAGGTGACTTTTGCTGAAGCCGATCTTGCGGGCGAGTTCGCTCAGTCCAACTCCCTTTTTCTCGCGGATCTCGCGCAGAAAAGGACCGAACTCTTGTTCTGACAGCATGAAATATGCTCCTCCCTATCCTGAGCTTTGCAAAACATCCACAGAACAACAGGTCTGTTCTGTGGCTATGCATAGTATATAGCATAATACAAGGCAAAACCACTAAAATACCCACCAAAACCCGCGAATTTTGGCATAACTTTGTCTTATCAGTCTATTTTTAGGACAATCGAGAGCAGTGTAGCAGGCTGCATCGCTAATTTAGAGGGAAACCCAACCCATTTAGCCCATTCTTCTTGTTTTGCAAAACGTATTTATGGTACAATGAGCAAGGCAAACAAAACAAAAGGTGCGGCGATGACCGTGCTAACAAAACCAAGGGGAAACTGAGATGGGAGAAGTATCCTCATCGGCAACCGATGGACGGTGTGCTTTGGTCACTTACTATGCGAGCATCGTCGCCGCGAGCGCCGCCGAAAAGACCTTGCTGGCAGCACTGCAAGAGGATAACGCGGCCAGCATTGTCGCCACCATTGAGGCGGAGGTCTTTGATCTCCTCACGGCATTTTTCGGGCGAGGGATCACACCCCAAGATTGTTCCCTCAAGCCACCACATCAGAAGCAGACTCCCGGACAGGATACCTATCGCATCGTAATCATGTTCCGGTGCGCGGCTGTCGCCCCTACCTCTGAGCGCACGATCTTCGACGACCTGGATACATGGGAAGACGAGATCCTTGACTCCATTGAGACATTGCTGGTGGAGTTTTTGGGCGAGGGCATCGCTCCTATCAATCGCGTGATCGCACCCTTGCGTTGATGCCCGCCGGGCGATGATGCCGGAACTTGCACCGCTCGGCCTGATTGTGCCATAACGTAGGGGGGCGCTGGCAAGGCCGCGCGATCTATGACACCTAGGGGCGGCATTCACCTATGCGCACCATCGTCACCGGCGTCGCCGGCTTCATCGGCTCATCGCTCGCGGAGCGGCTGATTGCCGACGGGCATGCCGTCGTCGGCGTCGATTGCTTCACCCCATATTATGCGCGTACGATCAAAGAACACAACCTGGCGTGGTTGCGTGACCAGCCCAATTTCACATTTCTCGAAGGCGACTTGAACGAGCTGGATCTGCGGGCGCTGCTGGATGGCGCGGATGTGATCGTGCATCAGGCGGCGCAGGCGGGCGTGCTGGCAAGCTGGGGCGCGTCGTTCCAGACGTATGTGGATGCGAATATCCGCGCCACGCAGCGACTATTGGAGGCGGCACGCGACCTGGGCAGCTTGCGGCGCTTCGTCTATGCCTCGTCGAGCAGCGTTTATGGCAACACGCCGGACCTGCCCGCGCGCGAAACGGGGTTGCCCGCGCCGGTCTCGCCCTATGGCGTCACTAAGCTGGCGGGCGAGCATCTCTGTAACCTCTATGCCGCGAACTTCGGCGTCCCCACCGTCAGCTTGCGCTATTTCACCGTGTACGGCCCGCGCCAGCGCCCCGACATGGGCATCCACAAGTTCATTCGCGCCACGCTCACCGGCCAGCCGATCACGATCTATGGCGACGGCACGCAGACGCGCGACTTCACGTATATCAGCGACATCGTGGCGGCGAATCTCGCGGCAGCGACGCGCCCCCTCGCGCCCGGCAGCGTTTATAACACCGGCGGCGGCTCGCGCATCAGCGTCAACGCGCTCGTCGCGCTGATCCAGGAATTAGCCGGCCAGCACACCGCCGTGCGCTTCATCGAGAAGCAAGCTGGCGACGCCGTGCATACCGCCGCCGACCTCAGCGCCGCGCAGCGCGACCTGGGCTTCGCGCCGCAGGTGGACCACCGCACCGGCCTGGCAGCGCAGATCGCCTGGCAGCGCGCGGGGCTGGCGGAGGGCTGGCTCTGAGGAACATGCCGCTCGCCATTTGAGATGCCGCACCGCCCTGCGCTGTGTGCTACACTGATCGACAAGAACAGCGCAGCATACGTGCGCGGAAGGCGGCGGGAAACGATGACGGAGACAGCAGCGGAGGCGCGGACGATTGCCATCCCCGCCCTGTGCCTGGTGGTATTGATCGGCGCATCGGGTTCGGGCAAGAGTACCTTCGCCGCGCGCCATTTCGCGCCCACGGAAGTGCTGAGTTCCGACCACTATCGCGCTGTCGTCAGCGACGATCCGAATGATCAATCTGCCACGTACGACGCCTTCGCCCTGTTGCAGCAAATCGCCGGCGTGCGCTTGCGGCGCGGCAAACTCGTCGTCATCGACGCCACTAACGTCAAGCCACAGGATCGCGCGCAGTATGTCACGCTGGCCCGCGCGCATGACGTGCTGGCCGTCGCCATCGTGCTGAACGTGGACGAGCGCCTCTGCCAGGCACGCAACGCCGAGCGGGCGGACCGCGCCTTCGGGCCGCAGGTGGTGCGCAACCACGTGCAGGCGTTGCGGCGCAACCTGCGCGGCCTGGAAAAAGAGGGCTTCCGCTACGTCACTATCCTGAATTCACCCGCAGCCATCGACGCGGTGCGCATCGAGCGCACGCCGCTGTATGCCGACCATCGCAGCGACCACGGGCCGTATGACATCATCGGCGACATCCACGGCTGTTACGCCGAGACGCTGGATCTGCTGGCGGCGCTGGGCTACGCGGCGGACGACGCGGGCGTGTGGCGCCATCCCGACGGGCGTCGCGTGATCTTCCTGGGCGATCTGGTGGATCGCGGGCCGCAGGTCGTCGCGGCGGTGGATTTGGCGCGGCGCATGGTGGGGGCGGGCGCAGCGCTCTGTGTGCCGGGCAACCACGACATGAAGCTGCTGCGCTACCTCAACGGGAATCAGGTGCAGATCACGCATGGGCTGGACAGCAGCATCGCGCAGATCGACGCGCTGCCACCGGACGAGCGCGCCCAATGGATCGCGGCGACCAAAGCGTTTTTTGAAGGGCTGACCTCGCATTACGTGCTGGATGACGGCGCGCTGGTGGTCGCCCACGCCGGCATGAAGGCGGAGTATCAGGGGCGAGCGTCGGGCCGGGTGCGCGCCTTCGCACTGTTTGGCGAGACGACCGGTGAGACGGACGAATTCGGGCTGCCGGTGCGCGGCAACTGGGCCGCCGACTATCGTGGAGCAGCGGCGGTGGTCTATGGTCACACGGCGGTGGATGAGGTCGCCTGGCTGAATAACACCATCGACATCGACACCGGCTGCGTCTATGGCGGCAAGCTGACGGCCTTGCGCTGGCCAGAGCGCGAACTGGTGAGCGTCCCCGCCCACGCGACCTATGCCGAACGCAAGACGGCCCCACCCCCGGCCCCTCCCCATCTGCGGATGGAGAGGGGAGATC